>QCJH01000007.1 GCA_003216155.1 Prochlorococcus sp. AG-409-A19
CTTTTGGCAAAAAAATCTAGAGATTTACTATCAAAACAAGTAAGTCTTACTAGAAAGGGGTATAAAGCTGGCTTTAAATCATCCCTAGACCTACGATCAGCTACATCTAGTTTCTATACATCCTCAATAACATTATCGACATTATGGGCTTCTCTGCTACAAGAACTTCTAATCTATGAGTCAAATATTATGTTCCCTACCTATCCAGCTATCAATAAAGAATTTAGTATAAAAGATAATGAAAGCATTCAAATAAGACAAATCCCTTCCCAATACAAACTCAAGTAAATTCAAATGACAACTTTAATTCCTCAAACCAAGAATAATTTAAAGAGAGCTTCTAGGAATCCAGAGAGGCTATGCTCACCAACTCAAATTATTCAACCAAGGCTAAGGCTATTTGTTGCAGCATCTCTATTCTCTGTTTCATCGCTATTGGCTTGGGCAATTTTTGGTCGTATTCCAGTCACAGTAACTGGTAATGCTAGCTTTGTTGCTCCAGAAACTCTAAGAGAAATACCTTCTGGAGCTGAGGGGCTTATCTATTTCAGCGAAGACATAAAAGGAAGTATAAGAAACGATCTCTTAAAACTTTCATCTATAATCGAAACGAAAATGGAGGAAGTAAAAAATAAGAAATTAAAGCTTGAACAATATCGGGAAATTTTTAGGACTATCTCAACATATGCAAAAACATATTCACAGTTAACCCTAGAATCGGATAAAAGGCCTAAAACATTGCTAAGTGAAAAAGAACCAAATGAAATATCGAAGACAGTAAATCTATCCTCAATAGAGCCTATTGCATATATTTTAAGCACAGAAGCAGCAACTACATTTATTCAAGCCATGACTCAATATAGACTTGCTAATAGGTTATATAATTTACAGCAAGAAAATCACGCAGAAGTCTCTAGCAAGTCAAAAGAAATATATAATGTTTTAAAAAATCAATTAAATATCTTAGAAGAACTAGTGAAAGAAGGAATAGTATCTGAAAATGATTTCACAGAAAAGAGACAACAACTTTTAACTGTAGAAAGAGATGTTATTGACCAAGATCAATCATTAGAAGAAGCCAAAGCTACATTAAGAACTAAACTTGGTGATCTAGTTGCGACAATTTATAATACATCTCAGCAAGTACAAATACAGCCTCTCGGGAAATCGACAATAGTCTCAAAATTAATAGCATCTGGTCAACATGTAGACCAAGGGCAATTAGTCACAATAGTCTCTACTTCCAAAGCATTATCTAACCCAAAATTAATCACTGGTTTATTCCCCTTAAAATCTCTTCAGGGGCTAGAACCTGGAATTAATGTACTAGTTAGTCCTGAGAATGCTGATGTAAATACTTACGGACAAATAAAAGGTGTGATTTCTAAGTTCTCACCAATTCCAATAGACAAAGAAAATGCAATTTACAAAGTAGGTTCTGCTGCACGGGCAAGTTCATTATTTGCTAACAATACAAGCATGACAATGGCATCAATCCAATTAAATACATCTGAAACAAAATCAGGTTATGACTGGTCATCCTCTAAAGGGCCAGATTATTCAATTCCGCTTGGAACTGAGGCAGAAATAACAGCAATAATTAGAAACAGGAGACCTATTTCAGTACTGCTACCTTTCTTACGCGAAGTGACTGGACAAAAATGAATTATCATTCAGTTAAAAATACATTACAGATGCAAGCGGCTGATTGTGGAGCTGCTTCTTTGAAAATGCTTTTAGATGATCTTGGTTATGAATATACTTTGGGTGAACTAAGAGAACTAGCTTGTGTAGGGAGAGACGGTAGTTCACTCAGAGATTTAATGAATGCAGGAGACAAAATTGGTTTTAAACTTGAGCCAGTTAGAGGAAAATATAATGATCCTCAATTTGATGATGTACCATTTCTCCTTTGGTGGAATAGAAATCACTTTGTTGTTTACGAAGGAAGAAAAGGTAAGAAGTTTTTTATAAATGATCCGGCTTCTGGAAGAAGAGAACTTGATGCAGAGGACTTCAAAGAAGGATTTAGTGGGATATGCCTAAAGATTATATCTAAGCCTAAAGATAATAATTCATATACTTCACCAAATATATTGAATATTGGTACTATTTTAAAATCATCAATAGCTGAATCAGAAAATGCCCTTATAACAGCTGCATTAATAGCTTTACTTCTCTCTATACCTACCATTGCAACAGCCCAGCTAACCTCATATTTTATCGATCAAATATTACTTAGAGGTCAAATATCAACAGCTACGGAATTTCTATGGATATTTGCATCCCTAGCCGGAATTACAGCACTTCTTACATATACTAGTAATACTATTGCAAGTGAGGCGACTTATATCTCGACCCTATATAGAGGGTTCGTAATGATAAAATCATTAGTTAAAGCACCTCTTAACTGGATCGAAAACCGAAGCTCAGAAGAAGTTTCAAGCCGGCCATTAATAGCATCAACAATTACTACTTCATTATCATATAATTCAATACATTTACTATCAGCAATCAGTCAATCATTAATAATAACCTTTGTTATCCTATGCATAAACTTCTGGTTAGGAAGTATTTGTATTATCCTACTTGTTTCCCTGACTTTAATTAGCAAATGGATTGATCATAAAACTGATAGTGATAATAGAAGCATGTCAATAGAGTATGGAAAGCAATCAGGTATAGCATTAAGTACATTAAAGTCATTGAGAGATGTAAGGTCTACAAATCTTGAGAACCTAAGGTTTTCACAATGGGCCGGCTTTTATACAAACTACGTCAATGCCCAACAAAAAGTTTCTAGATATCAAATAATTGCAGGAATATTCTCAAATGGAGCGTTCTACATAGCTAATACAGCCCTTATTGTTATTGGACCAATTTTAATCATATCAAAACAATTAACCCTCGGTAATTTTGTTGCTATTCAATATCTCATAGGAATAGTAACATCAGGTATAAGGCAAGTTCCAGAATTGCTTAGACTATACCAATCGGTAACTAGTCCTGCAGAAAGACTTAGAGACTTATTCGAATCAGAATTAAAGGAAGAAACAAATAAAATAGATGTTGTTGTTGATAAGGAGGAATATCCGCAAATTAGCCTAAATAAAATAAAATACTCTTATGATGGCAAAAACTACCTGTTTGAAGATATTACAGGAGTCATAAAATGTACGCCCATTACACTAATCAAGTCAAAGCCTGGGAGAGGTAAAACTACATTAATGAAGATACTCTGTGGAAATTATCAACTAAATGATGGAGAAATAGAATTAAAATGGGGATCATTCACTACTAACAAATATAAATGTACATATATTCCTACTCTACCTGTACTTTTTGATGGTGATATAGCAGATAATATTTCACTAACTGATTCAAGAATTTCGTCTGAACGAATATATGAAGCGGCTAAAATTGTTGGATTACACGGTTCTGATTCAGTGGGAATGAATCATAGGATTAAAAACTCAGGCTCTGACTTGTCTATAAAGGTAAGGAATCAAATAGCTATGGCAAGGGCACTTGCTTCTCCAGACCCTATAATATTTTACGATGACTTCAATCCTAATTTAGACAAAGAAATAATTATGAGTTTCTTTGAAAGATTGAAAGAAGAAAATAGGTTTATAATACTTACAACAAATATTGACGATGAAATATTCTCTAATTCCTCAACCTTTAATCTATCCTAATAAAAATGAATAACTCTATCCCAAAAACACTTCAACTTAACAATGAGGACAAGGAAAGGATACTATCCTTGCAAACAGAAAGTCATTCTGTTTCAGGAAATCACTGGACTAAAGCTGTACTTAAAGGATTAAGTGTTCTAAGAATTGATTTAGAGATCGAACTCTCAGAAGGAAAAGACATAAAAAATGTACTAATTAAAAATGGAATTAGATATAGATTAATAGAACCAGAGAAAATAGATTCTAATCGTGATTATGGTGTATTAATTGCATCATCAACAAATGGCAATCAATCATACGTGATGCACCATGAGTTCTCCAAAAGCAGAATATATATTTTTGATGAATCCCAGAACGACTCAAGTTATACATTAGAAAATATAACTGAATTCCTAAATGCGTGTTCACAGGTAGTTGAGGTATACCCCCCACTTCCATATAAATTGAATGATTTATGGGGGTTTTTAATGTTCATATTTGATCAATTTGAAAGAGATTTAATTTTCGTAGCTCTGTTTACTAGCTTGGCGATGGGACTCCAACTTTTGTTCCCCCAGCTTACAGTCTATGTGGCATCAAATGTAATTACCTTAGGTTCAATACCTTTTGCATTGCAAGTGGGAATACTAGCAGTACTGCTAGCAGTAGTAAGTACAGGAGCACTATATCTACAATCAGAATTTATTCTGAAATTAGAAACTGAAACTGACAAGAGAGCTCAAGTATCTGTATGGGATCGACTTTTAAAAGCTGATTTAGAAAATATTTCCAAATTTTCTTCTGCTGACCTAATGCTTAGAGCATCAACTATAGGAGAAATCAAAAAACTATTGAGCTCTTCAAATATTGCATCATTGATTGGAATATTATTCTCCTTCCTTTATTTGGGTATAATGTACAGTTACTTTCCTGAACCTTTAATTGGTGTACTTCCTCTTACTATTGGATTTGTTTTTTTTGTAGTTAATCGAGCGAAAAAAGGTGGGGTATTACTTAGTAACTCATTAGATGAAAGAGCCAAGCTTACATCTGCTTCATATGATCTCTTACTACTTCAACAAGAATTAAGGTCTAGAGCATCTGAAAACAAGTTTTTAGATAAATGGTTAGGAGTATCAAAAGAATATGCAAACCTATCTAAATCATATAGGAGAAGAGATACTGGAATAGAAATACTTTCAGCTGCATTCCAACCAATTTGTTTTCTAGTCAGTTTCATAATCATAGGGTCATCATTATCACCAGAAGATTGGGGAGATTCATCTATATTATTACCTTTACTAGGTTATACTTCCTCCTTGACTTTATTCACTACTAATTTATCGGCAGGAGCAAACACTGTATCTGATTCATTTGTAAGAGTAATGGCATACTGGAAGCGTGCTGTGCCCATAGTCTTTACTCCAATAGAAGCTGGCTATAAACCTGGAGCAAAAGCTCACAATCTAGATGGATCTATCGCTCTAGAAAATGTTTCTGTAGTAGACCATATTAAAGGACGGACCATATTTGAAAATCTTACATTTAAAGTAAATCCAAATACTATAAATTTAATTCAAACTATTGAAGAAAGAAAAGTAGAAGATCTATTCGATATTTTATTATCAATCGAAGAAAGTAACTCTGGATCGGTTTTGTTATCAGGCATCCCAATTAATCAGCATTCAATACCATCCTTAAGATCACAAGTAGCAATTTCGGCAAATGAGCCCTATATACCAATGGGGGCTTTAGGAGACATACTAGAAGGACCTTTAACTGAAAATGATGATGATTTCATGCAACTTCTTACTGTCCTTGAACTTGATAATCTATTGGATAAGCTCCGAATGGGATTAGATACACCCATTCCAGAAGGAGGAAAGTGTTTCTCTACTAATCAGCTGCAAAGATTATCTATTGGAATGGCATTAGCAAGGTATCCTAAGGTGATTCTTATAGAAAATTCACTAGATGGATTTGATAATGATCAATTACAAATTTTATTTAAATACCTAAAGTCTAAGTCGATAACCACATTGGCTTATGAGTCGATAATTGATGCCGATAGACAATCACTTTATGATTCCATAATCAACCTTGACTAGTTAAAATATGCTTTATGTTTTTGCTGGGCCAACACTATCAAAGGAAGAAATTATAGCGTTACACCCTAAGGCTTTAGTTCGTGACCCGATAAAGTCAACCGATATACTTAATCTCCTAAGACATTCTGAAAAGGAATTATATCCGAGCAATATACTAATTATAGATGGACTTTTCCATGGTCATCTATCTATTCGCCATAAAGAAATTCTATATGCAATAAATATGGGGATAAAAGTATGGGGCTCCTCAAGTATGGGGGCACTAAGAGCAGCAGAATGCCATAAGTATGGAATGCAAGGAGTGGGAAAAATATTCGATTTCTTCTCAAGTAGCCTTTGCACATCTGATGATGAAGTAGCTGTTTCTTATTCATCAGAAAGACCCTATCAAGAGCTTTCATTGCCGCTAATAAATCTACGATTTGCACTAGATTTAATGTTCAATAATAAAGAAATAGATAAACAGCAAATTAAAGATATCATGGAAGAACTAAAGTCATTTCACTTTTCAGACAGAAAATATGAAATATTCGCTCAGAATAAAAGATTAAATCCTTATATTGATTCTTTAAGAAAGAATTATGTGAATTGGAAGAAAGTAGATGCTCTTCAAGCCCTTAAAGAAATTGGCTTAAAAATTACATCTCAAGAAATTCAAACAAAAAACAAGTGGACTCTACATCAAGGAATGATTCCTTTAAATTATTACAAAGATACATTAACTTCTTCAGAACCAAATGGGGAAAATCTTATAGGAGATGAATTAGTAAAAAGGATAGGACTGATTAAGGAAGGAGAAAGGTTGTTATATGACTCATATAATCGTTTGCTTACGCTTCGCTTTGCAAAGTTATTAAATGTAAAGCCATCGGAAGAAGAAATTAAATCAATTTATGTCATCCTAGATGATTTGATCACGCAGCAGTATTCAACTGAGTTGCCTTACTCATGCAATTTTAATGACCCTACATTTAAAAGAAAGGTGGCTTATCAGGAAGCAACAATTCTAAAAATGCATTTATGGTTAAAAGAAACACTAGGGCCTATAGGATCATCATTACCTCTACAAGATTATTTAACAAAACTGACTACGATAGAAGGATATAGAAAATCCGAAGAAATTCCTTCATTATCAAAGATTTTAAAGGGATTTTGTACTAATGAAAAAATTAATATGCAACAGATGTTTTTTGAATCAGAGGAAAACAGCTCAAATAAGCAAGGTCGATCTAATAATCATATGGACGTATAGAGTATTAGAATAATGAACTTTAATTGGAGGTCTAAAGATACTAAATCAGCTTGGAATACCATAGAAGAATATGCAACAAGATTTGGGATAACAAGAATAGCTAATATTACTGGACTTGATCATATTGGAATTCCAGTTTTTAGTGGAATAAGGCCAAATTCCCGAACTATTGTTGCAAGCGCAGGTAAAGGTTTAACACATATAGAATCTGCGGTGTCAGCAGGAATGGAAGCCATAGAAACAGAAGTTGCAGAAAGATTAAATCTAAGCGAAACAATTCAATGTAGTTGGAATGAACTCAAATCAAACCAAAGAATTTTGCTGAATAATCTTCCATTATTACCTAAATCAATATTAGATAATAAAACAATGATAAGTTGGTGTATATGTAAGTCTCTAAATAACAACTCTTCCTGTTACCTACCTAGTTCAATGATAGGGATGAATTTTGAGTCTCTTATTGAACCTCTTAGAATATTCCCTATGGGTTCAAATGGACTCGCTTCAGGCCTATCTCTAGACGATGCGATTCTATCAGGATTATATGAATTAATAGAGCGTGATGCTATGAGATGCTGGATCAATGCAATACATACTAAGGGTTTAAGAGATGCATATATCAATACTGAATCAATCAATTATGATTCAACTAAATCCTTGATATCAAAAATTGAGATATCAAACTTAAATGTTTATCTTTCTGATTGGACCACTGATATTGGCATATCAGTTTTCAGATGTTTAATTGTAGGTGATATAGATGCCACAGTTTCTATTACAGAAGGATTTGGATGCCATCACATTGCCGAAATAGCAATCAATAGGGCAATAACAGAGGCGGTACAAGCTAGAACAGTAATTATTGCAGGTGCAAGAGATGATTTTACATCAGTAACTATTTCAAACAGCCCTAAACTTTATAGGGAATTCATGAACAACAAAAAGAATATGCTATTTGAAAATTTAAATAAGACAACTGAAGAAATAGGCTCTACCAAGGAAGCAATTAAAGATATACAAGAGAGACTAAGTAACATCAATATAAACGATATATGGGTTTACAAGTTTAATAAGTGTGAGCCCTTTTCCGTAGTTAGGGTGGTATGCTTAGGACTTGCACCTTTAACGTACGGGTGGGAACCTGGGACTTATAAAACAGCTAATCATCCTAGACTAAATTCATTTAGCCCAAGAATATATGGAATAAGAAAAGTTCTATATGAATTAAAGAATAAAAATCAATAACAGGACAATAAGATTGCTTTTATGAAATCTTCATCAAACAACCTATAACAGTAAATTAATGTAAGATAGAAGATTTGATTTTATACTAAATAATTAAAAAGGAAGTAAATGACAAAGCCACTGTTAGTAATCAATGACATAGGTGTAAAAGGTAAAGAGCCTTGGTTAAGTAGAAGGAAAGCTATATTAATGACAATTTTTTGCGTTCTATTTTCTAGTATTTTCTATATAAAGATTCTTACTGGAATAATCACTGGGTTGCAAGCTTTATTTTTTCCCTCAATCTATTTCATTTGCTTTTACTTCTTCTGGCGATTTCCAAGACAAGTTCTAACAATAGCGATAGGTATGGTTTTGTGGATAATAATTGGGCCAGGAATAACAGGGATTTGGTTTTGGGGGATCAAAAAGATATTAACAACTACAGGCTTCGAACTGCCGTTTAAAATTCTTGCAATAATTTTTTGGACAATAGGACCAATTGCAATAATAAGAAATCTAATCAAGAAGTTTGGACTAATAACGATTAGCAAAAATATCTTGTCAAGACGTTTTCCAATAAAGTCTTTTTTAAAGGGCTTGTATAAACAAGCCTTCAACGCATGAAACATACTAGAATTAGCTTCTAGCTCCCAGAATTACCAAGCCTAAAACGAGCACTAATGCTGATAAGAGAGATTCCAAGTGAAATTCTAATAGACAACGATTTGGTTGATTTCACCAGAGATTTAACCGACGAAAAAGACTGTATACAAATTTACTTGCACGAGGATGCTGGCAATGTTCAAGTACAAGGAGGCTCTCTAGGGAATCAAGTTATAAGGAGTGTAGGAATGAATAATGCTGATCTTTATTTCTACAAGAAACTAATCGTTGAGTTAGATCAAATTATAGAACTAGACCTTGAAATCATAAGTGAGAAATCAAATGCAGATATATCTATATTTTATGATAGTGAGATCAATGTTGGAACTGATGGAGGTACTATTCTAGGATTAACAATACGAAATCAAAATACTTCTGATAAGTCCTATGAGATTTTCCTCAATCAACCAGCCTTAGAAAATGATAATCGCTATCTAAGATATGCATTTATACATGAACTAGGTCACACACTTGGTCTTGAACATCCATTTAATAATGAGGATGGTGACATATTTGAGGGGATAAGTTCACCATGGGAAAGTGCTTATCCAGAAGAAACTGTGATGGCCTATAGAACCCCATATAAAGATGCATGGCCAAATTCCTTTAGTAACAATGATATAAATGCATTAATTAGTGTTTGGGGAGTGGAGTCTGAAGAAGTTCCTAATCCATACAATTTAGGACAAGACTATCAATTAGAAAATATAAAAGACTTTAGTGGATTATTACATGCAGGTTCCGAAGACTCAGTTAAAGACAAGTATAAATACCAAGGGGAAGCCGACCTAGATTTAGATGGAGAATTAGAAAATATATTTACCAATCAGGCTAGTGGTAGGTGGGTAAGTCTAGGTAGAAACCGCAATTTTGCCGATCATGGCGAAGGAGGCATAAGTAGAGTTGTGGGAATTTACAAGGATCCACTAGTTATTAATGGTACTGTCGAGGAATTTGGACCGTTTGATAGCCAAACAAGATTTCAAAAAGATCTTTTTGCTGACAATCTGAGCCTGGGTGTTGGTGGAGACTTCGATTGGGACGGTACAAGTGAGATCTACTGGCGTACAAATGACGGAACTGCATTTTTACGCTCACTTCATCATGATGATGGAAATATCAGATATGCAAACTACCAAGATTTATCACAAATGAAGAATTACCTAAATAACACGGGAAATAGTAATTTAATAGATATTGTCTTAGGCAAATAACAAATATTCCATTACTCTATTAGAAGTTGAAGATAGATGCCCTGGAACTGATTAAAGAAATTATTATCAAGTCCAAAATCACTAATTAATACCAAGTAAATACTTATAATTATCCTAGTAATTCAAATATATAAGCACATGAAAAATCATATAAGCTTAAAGAATTTACATTACTTATATTTGAAGATATTGAATAATCCAAAAATAAATCTTTCAAGCTAATTCTGTCAGACCCTATTAAGAAATAGCCTAAACAATACAAGAAGTAAAATATTCAAAAAAATAAGAAGAGAAATTCTTAAAATAGGATTTTTGGTGCTTGAATTTACTGATATCTGATAACCTAATACATTGGCTATTGTTTTCTTGCTTGAATCAAGTGAATCATCAGAAGGAATTGAGTCCGACTGAGGGATGGATTTATTCGATTTCGGATCAGTCATTTGAATATAAAATTAATGGGAAATATTAATAATAAGAATGATAGGCAATCCCTAGACAAAAAGCAATGATCAAAATGAGTTGTGTAAATATTGTCCTGAAATAAAATGATGATAATTTACCAATTTAGAGATAATAACCTTGTTTTGCAATAACTGACTAAAGGTTTAGCGTATATACTATATTAAGTTGAAAGGATAAAAGGTAAAACTACTTAGTCCTGGAATCAATATGGTCTGACTAAATCATTCCTGATATATTAAACAGTTAGAATATGGAGAAAGACATTGCCAGGGTTTGGAGATAAGAAAAAAAAAGCACCGAAGAAGTTGGCAAGTACTTCTCATAGGCGAACTCCTGATGAATTGAAAAAATCTGCAATAAGAAATCATATCGCTGGAAAAACTAGGGAAGCAGAATACTTTTACGAAGCTTTTCTTGAAACTGGTAAAAATGATCCTGATATACTTTCTAATTTTGCTTTGATTTGCCAAGAATCTGGAAGGATCAAGAAGGCCTTAAAGATGTATGAAGATTGTATTAGATTATTTCCATCACACGCATTCTCATGCACAAATTTAGGTTACTTATATCTGATCATTGGAGAATTAGAAAAAGCAGAAGAAATCACCAGGAAGGCAATAGAGTTAGATCCAAAGATTGCAAACGCACATTCAACCCTAGGCTTGATTCTAAAAGAAAAAGGTAATATTGAGGAAGCCGAGGTTTCAATAAGAAAGTCTATAGAAATAAAACCTGATCTTTATGACTCTTATATAAATTTAGGGATAGTTCTCAAATCAAAAGGAGAGCTCAAGGAAGCTGAAGAAATGACATTGAAGGCTTTAGATATCGATCCCAAATCTGCTGATGCTTATTTAAATTTAGGAACAATTTTACAAGAAAGAGGAGACTATAAGCAAGCTGAAGAAGTAACAAGAAAAGCAATCATGATTAATCCCAAGATAAATGATGCAAATATAAATCTAGCTGTAATACTAAAAGAACTAGGGAAGTTAGAGCAAGCAGTATTTTATGCAAAGCAAGAATTAGAAATATCACCTGACAACAAAAGGTCATATTGTCTACTTAACATATTATTGCAAGAGGCTGAACTTTCTAAGTTATCAGTAAGTGATGTAAGAAGTGTATTAAAAAAACTCCTGCTTAGAAAAGATATTTCACATCAAGATTTATTTAGGGCAATAGACTCATTAATATCAAAAAATAAGCTTGAAGAAATATATAATTCAGATTCAAATAACTTAAAACCTATATTATTCAAGCAAATAATCAATGATAAAGAGATTATTCAAGCTCTCAAGCTTCTAACTTTTAATAGTTTAAACTGGGAATTAGCATTAACAAAAATCAGAAGGTCTCTTTGTATACAAGCAACTAATCCTAATTTCAAACCACAGAAAGCACTCTTAGAATTCACAATGGCTTTAGCTGAACAGTGCTTTTTAAATGAATATATCTACTTTCAAGAGGAAGATGAGAAGTCCATTATTGAATTAATAGAGCATTCTATTTCAGAATCTGAAATAACTCAATTTCATGTTTCTCTCTTGGCATGCTACAAACCATTATATAAGTTAAATCAACTAAATAAAGAAAAAATGAAATTCAGTTCGAAATCATCTAGCTTTAATTCTCTTATAGAACTTCAATATAATGAGCCTCTAGAAGAGATGCAAATAACCAAAAGTATTAAGAAGATAGGTAATATAAACGACTCAGTATCAGTAGAAGTAAAAACCCAGTATGAACAAAATCCATATCCAAGGTGGAGATATACGTCATATATTAGTGAGAATAAAATGACAATAATATCTGCTATTAATAATGAGATAAAGCCTAATAGAATTGAAAATGAAAATGAAAATGAAAAGAAAAAGTGTCAGGTCCTAATCGCAGGTTGTGGAACTGGGAAACAGATCTTCGATGCAACAGGATATATTAATGCAGAGATTACAGCAATTGACCTTAGTTCTTCTAGTATCGCTTATGCACAAAGAAAAGCTAACGAGTATGGTATAGAAAATATAAGATTCATTGAGATGGATATACTTCAACTTCCATTGCTAAATGAGAAGTTTGATCTTATCGAGTGCAGTGGAGTTCTTCATCATATGCACTCTCCTGAAAAAGGGCTAGGCGCAATAATCAATAGTCTTGAGAGTTCAGGGTATTTAAAGTTAGGCTTATATAGTGAGTTGGCAAGACAAGAAGTTGTAAAAGCAAGGAAAATAATATCAGACCAAAATATTGAGGCCGATAATAAGGGTATAAGCTTCTTCAGAAATAGTATATTCAATAAAGAATTACCACCCTTGACAAATCTCTTCCAATGGAGTGATTTCTATACAACTTCTATGTGTCGGGATCTCTGCTTTCATGTTCAAGAGCATCGTTATTCGATAAATGCCATCAAGGTCTTACTAAACAGGTTTAACTTAGATTTTTTAGGCTTTATACTTCCCCACCATGTCAAGAGTCAATACGCGAAATTATACCCTAATGATAAAACTCAAGTAAGCTTGGAAAATTGGAATAAGTATGAAGAGAGATATCCAAATACATTCAGATCTATGTTTCAGTTTTGGGTAAAGAAAAATGAATACAGACCTTAAGATTCCAAGTAAATTTATCTTCACCATAACTGCAGGCAGAACTGGAACTGCTTGGTTAACAGAGTTTATCAAGGTTAATTCTTCTATTTTAAGTGTTCATGAATATCTAGATTTTAATGATTTTGGAACAAAGATGCCAGACATAAGAACAATGAGAACATTTAACGAGGTAGGGATGACAAAGTATGTGATTGGTTTTTGGAATGAGAAATTTAAATCAATTAAATATTCCGAAGACTATTGTGAATCAAATCATACTTTAGCAAAGTGTGGTCTTATAGAGTATTTGATAAATTTCACATCTCTAAGAAAAGAAATTAATCTAATTGTTCTTAGGAGAAATAAAGAAAACCAAGCACTTAGCTACTTGGAAAGGAATGATTTCCAAAATATTACAATTCACTGGCAATGGTATCTAAGTCCTAAATACAGAAAAAATATTTTAGATCCAAAACCATTCATTGAGCATGGAATCATTGGAATTGTTTTCTGGTATATATATGAGATGGAAGTACGTCAGGAATATTATAGAATAATATATCAAAGATATTTTAGGTTTCATATTGCTTACCTAGAAGAGATAACAAATAAAATTGGTGCTGAGAAGTTTGCCAAATCACTTGGTCTCAATAATGAGATTAAAGTACCTCCTCCAAAGAATCAACAACTGGCTAGATCCTCAAATCAAGAACTACTCAAAAAAATCAAGTCATTCCATTCAAGAATTAATATAGATAGTTTAAAAATAGCTAAAGAGTTCGTTCGATGTGGAAGAACCCTGGGCTAAAGTTAAGTTCATTAGCCAAATGCGAATAATAACGCTAGGTTATAACCAATGAAATCATTTTATTAAATGCCTAGTCTCTCTATTCAAAAATGTCTTGATTATCTTGGTAGAGCATGCCTTGCTGCTATTTTCATAATAGCTATACCTGTCAAGATAACTAATTTTTCGAACGTAGTTTCAAGCATTGTTTCAAGAGGTATTCCAGAACCAATAGCTTTAGTTCTATTATTATTAGCAATTGTATTGCTAATAATTGGCACAATTTTACTTATATTCTCTAATAATCAAAAGATTGGCGCTTCACTTCTAATAATCTTCTTGGTACCAACAACTATTATTTTTCATATTGTGCCTTTTCAAACACAAGCAGTTTTTGTAAATCTTGGTTTAATAGGTGGCCTAATCATTGCAATGACAAGGCCAGAATTGAAAGAAGGTGAATGGTGATTATTTCATTTCCTTTTCTCTTCTTATTTGATGCATGGCCTCTAATTCATTATATACTTTTCTCAGCCTCTCCTGAATATCATCTAAATCATTAATACTATTCAATGCTTTCATTGCATTAATGATATTCTCCTTGGCATCAATTAAGCTTCGACATTCTGGGCTTCCTGGCTCATAAGAGGACATTAGCTTTATCTGAAAGCAATACCTTAAACCAATCTTCGGATTTAGTCACTCTTGCTTTTTCTTTTCCTTTTAAAGTCATAGAAAACTTTGGATTCCCTTGATGATTAATTTCAACTATATCTACATTTCCAATCATCCACATTCTCATCAGCACTTGACCTTCGTTCAACTTTGACTCATGATCTCTACACCTTTCTGCAACTGTTAAAAACCAATCTAAAAGCAGTTTAGCCTTACCCTTATCACCAGAGAAAAGAGAAAGAGTGGCTTGATCAATTTCATTAGGGTTTTCCTTCTTAAGTGATATTCGAAGGTTTGCGTTTAGCAGACTGATCAGATCTTGTTCCACCGCTAGAGTGCAGTTCATTCTGAAGTTATAAGAGATCTTCAGAAAAGCAAGTGGTATGCCATGACTTCCAAAAAGTCCTAGTCTGATTTAAGTAAAGTAATTTTGTTTGTCAGCCTGAAGTTCCTAAGCTTGTACTTATGATTATATTGATATTGAATAAGATAGAATGTTTTTCTCTTAAGTACTTAAATTAAAACACCTATTCAAGTGAGCAACTAAGTTATTACTTTGAGAATGATTGCCTGAAATCCCCATCAATCCCAGCCAAAAAGTGCCATCATTCTTTAACACCAATACTGGTTTTGTGATGCCTAGACCAAAAGACTCTAATAGAGACATACCAAGCAACTTAGATACTGATTTACCTTTTGGATGGAGGCGAAGTCTTTCCATTAATGGGTCAATCTGAGAAAAAGAAACGAAAGTAGCAATTTGAGAATCTGTAATCAGAATTACTCCATCTAGCCAACGCACCTCCATTAGCAACTCCTCTATCGAGGAAATAAGAGAGGGGAGCGGGAAAGACACTGAATCCCTTTTCTTTATACTTTCTTCATACTCCATTCATAGGCTCTTCCGCATGAGTCTTTTTACCCTCTTAGAGTCAGGCCTTTAAAAGCAGGGCACCCATTTGATTTGCTGCCAAAGGCCTATGAAGTGCTTTTGAAAATCCTGCTTCAAGAGCCAATTCTTCTTGCTCTTTACCCGAAGGGAAATTCTTAATACTTGCCTCTAAATACGCATATTCCTTTCGCATCCCTAACTTTGCAGCCATTGGCACTACTAACTTACGCAAATAAAACTGCTGAAAACGGCCAGTAATAGTGCCCTCATTCGTCTTATTAAAATCAAGAATTCCTGCACTAGCTCCTTTCCTCAAAAGCCTTCGAAGCTCTATTAAGCCAGCCAAAGGGTCTGATAAATTCCTCAATCCATATGCCATAACTGCTCCATCAAAAGTATTCGAGTCAAGGCCAGTTGCCAAAGCATCTGCCTTCATCCACGAAATATTCAACAATGAAATCTTTTGAGCTCTTTTAACTGCCTTGGCCAAGGGCTCTTCTGCTGCATCAAAACCTAAAACTGCTCCGCCAGGGCCTAATCGACGTGCCAACTCAATCGCCATATCTCCTGTACCACAGCAAACATCAATCCAATACCCTCCAGATTGAGGATCAACCCAAGAAATTAGTTGCTTTTTCCAAACACGATGAAGACCTAAACTAAAAAGATCATTTAATCGGTCATAACTTGGAGCAATAGAATTAAATAGCTTCTTTACCTCTATAGGGTCCGTTGCTTTCACAGCATTATCTCCACACTTGATTGAATAAACTCATTGGCAGAACCCCAAACCCTATTTTTGATTTAATTTACCATTTCATAGCTGGTCTGATAAGTAAAATTAATCTATTTAATAAAGTATTTCTCGCCTGAAGATATCTTTCACCTTCCAAATCTAAGGGCTAAATAGTTAACTAGTTTTGTTTTCTAAGGGCCTTATATTTAAACCTCTTAGAATTAAATCCTCTTTTATTTCTTCCACTGTAAAAACACCATCATGCAGTAATGATGCCAATAAAGCAGCCGAAGCATTCCCTTTTGTAAAAGCTTCAGCAATGTGATCAAGAGAGCCTGCCCCCCCTGAAGCTATTACAGGTATTGGCACAGATTCAGCAATAGTATTCGTCAAATCCAAGTCATAACCAGCTTGTGTTCCATCTCCATCCATTGAAGTCAACAAAATTTCACCAGCACCTAGTTCAAATACCTTTCTAGCCCAATTAACAACATCCAAACCTGTTCTCTTCCTTCCTCCCTTTACAAAAACCTCCCATCCAAAATCACTTTGAGATTTTCTTCTTGCATCAATAGCCACAACAATGCACTGACTTCCAAATCTGTCTGCTCCTTGTGAAACCAATTGAGGGTTACTCACAGCAGAAGAATTAAGACTTACCTTGTCTGCTCCAGCTCGTAAAAGCTCTGTAATGCCCTGAATAGAGGCAATCCCACCACCAACTGTAAAAGGAATGGTTACAGCTTCTGCTGTTCGGCGAACCAATTCAACCAACGTTGCCCTTCCTTCATGGCTTGCAGCAATGTCAAGAAAAACAAGTTCATCAGCACCAGCATTGCTGTAATTGCAGGCCAGCTCTACAGGATCACCGGCATCTCTAAGTCCAACAAAATTGACGCCCTTGACCACACGGCCTTCCGCAACATCAAGACAAGGAATTAATCGGAGAGCAACCATTTAGATTTTCAGTAGAGGCGACTGTTAGTGTTGCGCCAACATATAAGCCTTGCAGGCCATGTCACAGGCTGCCACTCTTAGCAGAATTGGTTCGAAGGTCAGAATTGACCTTGATCTTGTAAAAGATCGAATCCCAGGAACTCTTGCTAAAAAAATCAAAGACAATCCACGAGGCACTGTCATTGATTACAAAATGACTGATGGCCAAGGTATTGGTTTGGTTATAGAACTAGGCGATGGGTCGACCAGCTGGTTCTTTAACGAAGAAATCGGTCGCTCCTGAGGCTCAATAAGTGAGCGACGCACGCCAGCTCCTTGGAATCAAAGGGGCATCTGAAACTAAAAGCATCTGGAAGCTCCGCCTCCAGCTAATGAAGCCAATTACTTGGATTCCTCTTTTATGGGGAGTTATCTGCGGAGCTGCAGCAAGCGGCCATTTTCAATGGCGAATTGCCGACGTAATTGCTTCTATTGCATGCATGGTCATGAGTGGACCACTCCTTGCTGGCTATACCCAAACAATTAATGATTACTACGATCGCGAGATCGATGCAATCAATGAGCCAAATCGTCCTATTCCCTCTGGCGCAATTCCACTTGCACAAGTAAAGCTACAAATCTGGGTACTATTACTTGCAGGATTAGGGGTGGCATATGGACTTGATATGTGGGCTAAGCATTCAATTCCCTCAGTTCTCTTACTTGCATTAGGAGGATCTTTTGTCAGTTTTATTTATTCTGCACCTCCTTTAAAACTTAAGCAAAATGGCTGGCTAGGAAATTACGCTCTTGGAGCTAGCTACATAGCATTGCCATGGTGGGCTGGCCAGGCTCTTTTTGGGAAACTGACATGGACAACAGCTTTTCTTACCCTCGCTTACAGCTTGGCAGGACTAGGAATAGCCGTAATTAATGACTTCAAAAGCGTAGAGGGAGATAAAGCACTAGGACTACAATCTTTACCAGTAGCTTTTGGAATAAAGAAAGCCAGCTGGATAAGTGCAGGAATGATTGATATTTTCCAATTAGCAATGGTTTTAGTTTTAATTGCAATTAACCAACACTTAGCTGCAGTGATTTTGATACTTCTAATAATTCCTCAAATGACTTTTCAAGACATATGGCTATTACGTGATCCATTAGCTTTTGATGTGAAATATCAAGCTAGTGCACAACCATTCCTAATACTTGGAATGCTTGTAACAGCCCTCGCAATAGGCCATAGCCCGCTCACCCAAGGATTGTGAGTCGAAGCCCTCGAGAATGGGCTGTGCTTATTGGCGCAGCTCTATCTCTGGGATGTGGAGCTGCATTTGCTGAGAATTCTCTAAGTATTCTCGTAGATTCGATTCTCCCAGACGTCAGCTTTGTCAAGGGTTTCAGTCGCCCTGGCACAATGACCCTTCTTTCTAGCAATGGCGAAGTAATTCAAAAGCTTGGGCCAGCTACTCGTGAAAAGGTGACACCTGGGGGAATGCCAATACTTCTAAAAAAAGCCTTTGTTGCAGCAGAAGATAGGCGATTTTATAAACATAAAGGGGTAGATTTATGGGGTATTGGCAGGGCTATAGCTACAAACCTCAGACAAGGAGCTGTAAGACAAGGAGCCAGCACGATCACACAACAACTAGCTCGAACAGTTTTTCTTACTCAAGAGAGGACTTTAACAAGGAAACTTAAAGAAGCTGCTCTTGCATACAAGCTAGAAAGACAATTAAATAAGCAACAGATTCTTGAACAATATCTCAACAATGTTTATTTGGGATCAGGAGCTTATGGAGTTGGAGATGCTTCTTGGGTTTACTTTTCAAAAAACCCTGAACAACTATCATTGGCAGAGGCAGCTTTAATTGCTGGCCTTGCTCCTGCACCATCAATTTATTCGCCACTTGTTAATGCAGATATATCACTGAAACGCCGCTCAATAGTCCTTGAAAGAATGTATCAAGTCGGCTTTATATCAAAAGAAGAACTATCAAATGCCAAGAAAAAACAACTTAATCTTAAACCTGCTATTCCAAAATATTTCAATAGCTCTGCACCATTTTTCACTAGCTGGGTAGCACAGCAGTTGCCCGAATTTCTAACAGCTGAGCAGCTTGAAATAGGTGGTCTAAAGATTCATACTAGTCTTAATCTAAACTGGCAAAAAGAAGCGCAAAAGGTTTTAAGAGAATCCTCACCTAACAATTCTGAGGGTGCAATAGTTTCCATACAACCAAGTACTGGCCTGGTAAAAGTTCTAGTCGGAGGAAAGGATTTCAATACAACTCAATTTAATCGGGCCACTCAGGCGCTTCGTTCTCCAGGGTCAACCTTCAAACTTTTTCCTTATGCAGCCGCACTTAGCCTGGGCTATAGGCCACAAGACAAATTCATAGATACACCAACTTGTTGGTATGGGTACTGTCCAAAAAACTTTGGCAATAAATACCTTGGAGAGGTTTCCATGGCAGAAGCATTTAAATACTCGTTGAACACAATTGCGGTAAAGGTATTAGAGGAAGTGGGATTCAAAAAAGTAATAAAAATAGCCAACAATCTTGGCGTTGGGAATAAAAATAAACTTGGTCAATATTACCCATTAGCAATAGGTGCTTATGAACAAACTGTAATGGATATGACAGCAGCCTACTCTGCAGTTGCAAACAGAGGTGTTTATATAAAACCTACACCTTTTGAAGAAATTCGAGGACCTAATAATGAACTTCTATGGAGTAGAAAGATAAATGGCCCCAAAGGGAAAAGATCCCTAAGAATAAAAGTTGCAGATACTTTGAACTCTATGCTCCAAGAGGTTGTTAGAGATGGGAGCGGGGTTGCAGCTTCTCTAAAGAATCATCCTGTAGCAGGAAAAACAGGAACATCTGAAGGTGGTCGAGATCTCTGGTTCATTGGCTCTATTCCACAACTGACAACAGCAGTATGGTTTGGCCATGATGACAATCGAGAAACGAACAGTAATAGCAGTGATGCAGCCAAGGCGTGGAAAGAGTTTATGGAAAGAATTATCAAAGAATTTGCTTCGAAAGAGTTTCCTAAAAATCCATTCTTACCAGAATCAGCTAAGCAGAAAAACTCTTCCATAAATTCTATGCAATCAATACAAATAACCAATCAGGGAACAATTGAAGAGCTACCAGAAATTCAGATCCTGCCAGGATCAAATATAGAGATTATGACTACTTTAGAATAAGAGCGCGAACAATTATTTTCGCCTTTAAAATAAGTACGTTAATTCATCAGGTCCATCACAGCAATATAGAATCCATCTCTATATTCCCCAGGTTGAGGCCAATATTGCTTTTCCTCTTTAAGATGCAATTGATCATGAGAGTTTAAAAAATCTTTAATCTGTTCAACATTCTCCTTGGGATGAATAGTGCAAGTTGAATAAACAATTCTACCCCCGGTTCTTAACAGGGGTAATAAACTCCCAAGTAAATCTTTCTGTAAATCAACTATTTCATCAATAAGCTTAGGATTTATCCGCCAACGTGCATCTGGATTACGAGCAAGTGTGCCCAATCCAGAACAAGGAGCATCAACAAGAATTCGGTCGAAATAACCTCTCCAATTTGGCTTTTTATCCAATAAAGATGTTGAGTCAGCCTTAAGAATATTTATGCACTTCAGACCAAGTCGTTGTGCATTTGTAGAGACAAGTCTCAATCGATCTACTGATCGATCAACAGCCCATAATTCTCCTTTGTCATTCATTAACTCAGCTAAATGAGTCGTTTTCCCACCAGGTGCTGAGCAAGCATCCAGTACCCGCTCACCAGGCCTAGGAGCTAAAAGCAAAGATGCTCTTTGAGATGAACGGTCTTGCACACACCACTTTCCTTCTTTATATCCAGGCCATTCACGAATATCCCCACCTCCAATAATTTTTAATGCGTCTTGTAAACCGTTAATCTGAATGGCTTCCAATCCTTCTAATCCGAAATCCTTCTTTAACTGCTCAGGCCTGGCTCGAATACAGTTTACCCTTATTTCAATTGGAGGTGATTGATTGCTTGCAATAGCAATCTGTTCAGCTCCATGAGCTCCCCTCCAAATAACCAATTGCTCTGCCAACCAAATTGGCAAAGAATGAACTTGAGCTAAAAAAGCTGATGAGCTATATGGTTCTGGCAAAGGCAGCTCTTCCCCAGATTCTTTGGCCCTAATTGCTGAGCGCAAAATACCATTAACGACAGGAGCAAGACGAAAAAGCTTGCCTTTTTTTGCTAACTCCACCGATGTATTAACGGCTGCACTTAATGGGATTCGGTCCATTCGAAAAATCTGATAAAGACCCAAATGAAGTAACCAGCGCAGAAGAGGTGGTTGACTCTTAGCCGGAACTTTGCCTAGATAGTCGATCCAACAATCAAGAAACTTTCGCTGTCTTATCGCCCCATAACTAATTTCCTTAACCAAAGCACGGTCAAAACTCTCTAAAGAATATTTTCTAAAAGCTCTTTCAGTAGCAACATCTACATAAGCACCCGCTGAGACAGCCTGCAAAATCTCCCAAGAAGCTAGCCTAGACAATAGGCCTGGCATATTTATTTCGGTAGGATTTACATTCCCAGACTCTTTACTTTTCAAAATCACGATACGCAAAGTTGGATCAACTCGAGACATCAGTTGCTTAAGCCCTTTTCAGGACTCAAACTCTTGAGACTTGGGTTTCCATAAATGTTGCCTTAAAGACAGTCGGAATTCATCATCTACAAAAATAACTTCAACCATCAATAAATCCCTTTGCAACCAGTCAGACCCCTCCATTCGAATACTCATTGAAATCTTCCCCCTTTGCACTCACAACTCGATGCCAAGGAATGTTTGAATAAAAACTCAATCGCCTTAAAGCCCATCCAACTTGACGCGCACATCAATAAGAACCAATGATCTCAGCTATCTGCCCATAAGTAGCCACTTGACCAAATGGTATTTGTGAGACAACTTCAAATACCCTCAAATCAAAAGACTCCCTTTGGGACATGCCAATGTTGCCTAAGAGATTTAATCGTCTAAAAGCAGTTTTAAATTGTCGGATGGGCAATCTGACTGTACTCATGGAAGAAGTTGGAAAGCCACACAACCTTTCAGCAATTCTGCGTACGTGTGATGCAGTAGGTGTCTTAGACGCCCATGCTGTTAGCAAACAAAACAGAACACCAACATTCAATAGCACCGCTCAAGGAAGCCAAAAATGGGTAAGACTTCAAAACCACCCGAATATTGAAACTGCAATAGCAACCTTAAAAGGGAAAGGCTTTACAATTTATGGTACAAATCTTGAAGTTAATTCAAAAGACTTCCGCTCATATAATTATTGTGAATCAACGGCATTTGTTTTAGGAGCAGAAAAATGGGGGTTAAGTGAATCTGCTAAATCTTTAGTAGATGAATCAATATACATTCCTATGAGAGGAATGGTTCAATCTCTAAATGTATCTGTCGCCGCTGCAACTTTGCTGTTTGAAGCTCTGAGACAAAGAGAAAATGCAGGAGTAATTCCAAAAACTGGAGAAGGACTAGAGCCAGATCTTTATCTCAAAAGACTTTTCGAATGGTCTTATCCAGAAATTGCTGAATTATGCAGGATCGAAGAAAGACCCTACCCTAAGTTAAACCAAAGAGGAGAAATTATTTGAGGTTTTCCGCGAATAACAAAAATTTTTTCACCGAGACATATCAGCAGATAATAGATCGAGAGAAGTCTATTAATTAATTCAAAACATTTAGTTAAAAAAGAAGCTTAAAAAAACACCTTGATCCAATTCAACTAAGAAATACTTCTCTGCCCATCAAAACCGCTGATCCATTTTTCCAATCCCTCACCCAGAAAAGAAAGACCTAATACAAGTATAAACATAGCAAGTCCTGGATATAAAGCTGTCCACCAAATACCTGTAGGGAGAGCATTTAATGCCATATGTAAATCACTTCCCCATTCAGGTACTGTCTCAGGCAATCCTAAACCTAAGAATCCTAATCCTCCAAGCACAAGCACAGCGTCAGCAGAGTTTAATGTCAAGAGAACAGGCACTGATGTGATTACATTTCTCGAAATATATTTTCTCAGAATCCAGAGCGGTCCAGCGCCAACTACTCTTGCTGCATCAACAAATAATTCTGACTTTATTTGTGCGGTCTGGTTACGAACAACTCGAAAATATTGAGGAACATATACAACGCATAAAGCCACCGCTGCATTCGGTATGCCTCTGCCTAACAAAAAAGCAAGTACTACTGATAGTAATAAGACTGGGATTGTATAAATAGTGTCCATCAACAATACAAGAATTCTGTCTAACGCACCTCCCAAATAACCACTAAACATTCCTAAAGGGACTCCAACCAATACTGCAAGGCTTACTGCTAAAACAACAACTTGCAGAGCCACACCACTACCTTCGAGAGTCCGAACGCAAACATCACGTCCTAGTCGGTCAGTCCCACACCAATGGTGAAATGATGGATGAGCATAAATAGGGTTATCTAGGCCGATGCTTGAGTCAGGCACAGCCCCCATCCGAACCAAAAGAGGTGTAATCAAGGCAACCAATAGATAAAAGCCAACAATAAAAATTCCCCACCTGGCCAAGCGATTAGAAAGGGTCGTATCCCTATATGCAACTCTCAGAAAAGGAAGAACCAAGAGAAAATAAAAACCTACATAAAAGACTAAAGCCTAGAAAAGCCAATTGAAAAGTGCTTAGATATCTATGTGCACAAATACACAATCATGAACCAAAAAGAAAAAGGCCTAACCGTTGGAGAATTAACAATGTCAATCGGAGCCTTACTAATTGTAGTACTAATATGGTCAGCATTTAAAGGGCAAGACCAATCCAATCAAGAAACATTCTTACCGGATCAAAAAGAGATGATTTCAGGGTAGAATGAGGTTCTATGAATCTTTGAAGATTTAACTACTGATTCAACTTAAGTACTGCCATAAAAGCTTCTTGCGGAACATCTACCTTACCCATCGCCTTCATTCTCTTTTTTCCTTTAGCCTGCTTCTTTAATAACTTCTTCTTACGAGAAATGTCACCTCCATAACACTTTGCAAGTACATCTTTGCGCATTGCACTTATGCTTTCGCTAGCTATTATTCGACTCCCTATAGAAGCTTGTATAGGGATCTTAAATTGCTGCCTAGGGATCAATTCCTTAAGCTTCTCAACCAATCCTTTCCCTACAAAATAGGCTTTGTCCCTATGCACAATAGTGGTTAATGGATCTGCCTTCTCAGAGTTAATCAAAACATCTAATCGCACTAGGTCATTTTTGCGATATCCAATAAGGTGATATTCCATAGATGCATAACCTTTAGTACGGCTTTTCATTTGGTCAAAAAAGTCAGTTACAACCTCAGCGAGAGGCAACTCGTATATAAGAGTTACCCTTTCTGTTGTTATATACTTCATATCAACAAAATCTCCTCTTCTTTCCTGACAAAGCCCCATCAATACTCCATTGTATTCATTCGGGGCATAAACTTCCATCCGAACGTAGGGCTCTTCTATCGATTCACGCTTTTGCGGGTCTGGCAAGGTGGCAGGATTGTCTATCATTAACTCTTGATTATCAATCATATTAACCTTATATATCACTGAGGGGGCTGTAACTATTAGATCTAAGTCATACTCGCGTTCCAATCTTTCTTGAACAATTTCCATATGTAACAGACCAAGGAAACCGCAACGAAACCCAAAGCCCATAGCACTGCTAGTTTCGGGTTCATATTTCAAAGCCGCATCTGAAAGTTGCAACTTATCAAGTGCTTCTCTTAAATCAGGGTATTGATCAGCATCAGTAGGAAATAATCCACAAAAAACCATTGGCTTAGCCTCTGTATATCCTGGCAAAGGCTTATCTGCTGGAGAGTTCAAAAGTGTAATAGTATCCCCAACCCTTGCATCAGAAACAGCTTTTATCGAAGCAGATAAATAACCTACTTCGCCAGCATGTAATTCTTTGACTTCTTTTTGGTCGGGTGACATTACACCTATTTCATCCAGCTCATAACTCTTATTGCTTGCCATAAGTAATACCTTGTCTTTAGCACTTATTCTGCCACTAATCACACGGAAATAAACAATAACACCTCTATAAGGATCATAGTAAGAATCAAAGATAAGGGCCTTAGTTGCATCCTTAACTGAATCTTGTGGTGAAGGGATTCTATCAACTACTGCTTGCAAAATCTCTTCTACTCCTAATCCTGTCTTGGCAGAACAAACAATTGCATTAGAAGTGTCTAACCCAATAATCGACTCTATTTCCTCTTTGATTTTCTCTGGATCTGATCCTGGAAGATCAACTTTGTTTAAGACAGGAATAATCTCAAGGTCATTCTCCAAGGCCAGATAAACATTTGCCAACGTCTGAGCCTCAACACCCTGACTAGCATCCACAACAAGCAAAGCACCTTCACATGCTTGCAATGAGCGACTGACCTCATATGAAAAGTCAACATGACCAGGTGTATCTATCAAATTCAATACATAATCCTTTCCATTGGTTGCCGTGTATTTCATTCTTGCTGCCTGCAGTTTGATTGTGATACCTCTTTCTCGCTCTAAATCCATATTGTCTAGAAACTGTTCTTGCATATCTCTTCCAGCAACAGTCCCTGTGTCCTGCAACAGCCGGTCAGCCAAGGTTGATTTACCGTGGTCGATGTGGGCAATAATGCAAAAGTTTCTCAGGCGAGAAACGGGAACGTCAGTCATGCTCTAGGGAATCCCCGTGCCGGGCTTTATAAAGCTAATTTGAAGATCCTAATCAGCAAACTCATAGATCCATGAAAGAACTAGTAGTTGCTTCATTCAAGATTTAGCAAAACATTATTACGCCGCCGAATATTTACAAGTGATTCGGATTGTTGCATTGGATCATGACCAAAACTTGGCAGCAGTTTCTTCAACCGGTCCTGCCACTCAAAAGTATTGAACCTTTCAGACCAACAACGCTTCAAAAGCTCCAGCATTATGTGAACTGCAGTACTAGCTCCAGGAGAAGCGCCTAATAAAGCTGCGAGAGAACCATCAGCCGATGCGACTACCTCAGTGCCCATCTGCAAAACTCCGCCATGTTTAGTGGACTTGATTATTTGCACTCGCTGGCCTGCAACTGACAAATGCCAATCCTTTCCATGAGCTTTGGGGAAAAATTCCACTAGTGCTTTAAGACGATCTTCGTTGCTCTGGGTTAACTGAGCAACGAGATAACCAACTAAATCCAAATTATTTTTCCCAACATCCAACATAGACGAGAAATTTGCATGATTAACTGAACGAATAAGGTCCAATTTTGAGCCGTTCTTTAAAAACTTACTGCTAAAACCTGCATAAGGACCAAACAAAAGAGATCTTTTTCCATCAATCCAGCGACTATCAAGATGAGGAACAGACATAGGCGGTGCTCCTATCTTCGCTTTTCCGTAAACCTTTGCATGATGGCGTTTCGAAAGACTTTGATCAGAACAAACCAACCAATGCCCACTAACAGGGAAACCTCCATAGCCCTTGGCTTCAGGTACCCCAGATTTTTGTAATAACGGCAATGCACCACCACCTGCGCCTAAAAAAACGAATTCCCCCTCAACTTGCTTACTCCCTTCATTATTAACTAAATCAATTATCCATTTGCCATGATCTCCTCTAAAAAGGTCAACTACTTCAGTATTTAAAGCCAACTCAAAATTACCTCTTTTCGAAAGAAGCTTGAAATACGCTTTAGTCAATGATCCAAAGTTAACATCAGTTCCACGATGTACACGAGTTGCCGCAACTGAAACAGACTGGCTACGACCTTCCATAACCAAAGGCATCCAATCCAGAAGTTCTTTAAAATCAGCACTCCATTCCATAGAAGAAAATGCAGGGAATTTTCGCATCTCTCTATACCGAGCTTTCAAATAGGTGCAATTTTCTTCTCCCCAAACAAAACTTATATGAGGCAAAGACTTAATGAATTCATTAGGAATAAGCTTTTCCTGATGGACCAAAGATGCCCATAGTTCTAGGCTTTGCTCAAAAGCAAAATTAATAGCCAAAGCCTTTTTTATTTCAAAACTTCCTTGATTATTAAGAGGTGTGTAATTAAGCTCACAATTTGCAGCATGTCCTGTTCCTGCATTGTTTATAGCAGCACTGCTCTCCAAGCCAGGCTCTTCTAGTCGCTCAATAACAAGCAGCCGAATATTGGGATCCAATTCATTCAACAGAGTGGCCAAGGTGGCACTCATGATTCCAGCTCCTACCAATACTGCGTCGTAGCGAGATTCAGACCCAGCCACCTCGGAAAAGTACAAAAACGAAAAGCGACTTCCTAGTCAGATTATGAGCTGCCTTACTAATCTGAATAAGAACTTATGCGAAAGAACTCAATGACGGAAGAAAGCATGGCCCTCACAAAGGAAAATGTTGAATCTGTTTTGGATGAGCTGAGGCCTTTCCTTATCGCAGATGGCGGCAATGTTGAGATTATCGAAATCGATGGGCCTGTTGTAAAAGTAAGGCTCCAAGGGGCCTGCGGAAGCTGCCCAAGCAGCACCATGACCTTAAAGATGGGAATTGAGAGGAAACTTCGTGAGGCAATTCCAGAAGTCAGCGAAGTTGTTCAAGTCCTTTAATCTCCATCTAGAGAAATAGTCTCTTATGAAGTTAGTTGGCAAAACACCGAGTTAGGGCTATTGATAAAGCAGTAGGCAAACTTTTCCTACACCGCTCCAAAGCAATGACCGTTGCAACAACACAGGTCGAAGGGATTACTAAGGGTGTCCGTGAAGCAATTGTTGACAGTCTTCGGGCCTGTCAATCCAAAGAGCAACTTTTAGCATTTGAAGCAGAATTCAACCTAAAGGCCAATGCAGGGCCACTTTACCTAGTTATATGTCAATTTTTGCACGACCGTACCATCTCTAGAGCTCTAGCAGCTAAATCTCTAAGAGCTCTTATAGAAGATAGAGAAAACCAACTACTTACATCTATAAAACACGATATCAATAAATAAAGATTCGAATGATGACTTTATTCAAGGTAAGTTTTTTTACCATAAGAAATGTCTTTGAATTTCTCTAAAACACATGACATCTCCTGTTGAGACAAATGATATGGTTCAGCAATATTGCGAGAACTAATATATATACTAGAAAGAGTCTCAATCTCGATGGCAATACTTAATGCATGCTCAATACTAAAACCTATAGTCACTAGGCCATGATTAGCCAATAAACAAGCAAATCTATCTTCTAAAGCTTCTAATGCATAGGCTGATAATTCTTTTGTCCCAAAAGTAGCGTATTTAGAGCAACGAATATCATTACCTCCAGCTACAGCTACCATATAGTGAAAACTAGGTAGTCTAATTCGTTGACAAGCCAATGCTGTTGAATATTTTGAATGACAATGCAAAACAGCATTGATATCTTTTCTTTCCAATAAAATATCTGCATGAAGTCTCCACTCAGATGATGGTCTAAATTTATTATTCAGAGTCTCATCTGAAGCTAAGGTGAGTGGTCGACCTGACAGGGTTAGAGAAAAAATATCTTGCGACTTTAACTGATCATATGCCACTGAACTAGGTGTAATCAACATGCCTCCAGGAATACGAATTGATAAATTTCCAGATGTGCCCTGGTTCAAGCCTAAAGAATTAAGGCTTTGCGAGATAGATACAACTTTCTGCCTTAAGACTTCAAGGCTCTCATTAATTGCCATGCAACGATAGTTCTAATAAAAAAACAGGTCAAGCGATAGTGGTTGATTAGCCTTGACAGTCTTATCTTACCCTGGGTCACCAAGCTATTAAGCGCGGGTAAAATCAGATGTCAACAAAATAAGGTTTGTTTTGGCTAGCAAAATGACGTGGCTTAGTTAAGTGATGATGTTCACTTCTGATGATTCTGAAGTCTATGGAAAGTCTTATCTTCTTAGAATTATTAATCGCATTACCATGAACTAAGTTTCCTGAAAAAACAGCGAATCTACCTAAGGAACAATCAAGAAACTGAGAAGATGTCAAATCAACACCTCCCATTATTCTCTTAGGTTTATACAAGAAACCAAGCCTATGGCCTACTCCATATTGTCGAGTATATGGATCATCATGTTGGGAAAAAACAATTTCCTCATCAGGAATTACCTGACTCTTAGGAATATATCTCAACGTATTTGTATCATTTACTCCTCTTAAAGGCACCCATATATTTGCCGAGTATTCCATTCCTTGACCGTAAAAAGATTCCCTATGCCAACCAATAGATTCTGCTGGTGCAGGTGAATATTTTTGAGGTCTTGAGGCTCTTAAATAAAGACTGCTTTGAACAAGAAAATCAGATGTATCTAAATACCTAGACAATGAGGCCTTTATTCCCCTTACCAAATTAGAAGGAAAGCCATTCTCTACCAAACATTGCTGTGCATTCAGCATGATTTCTCTATAGTCGGCAAGATTCATTTGGCAATACTTCACTTCATCCTCGTCAAAAAACGAATCGACTATCTCTCTCATCTGAGCAAAAAGGCTTTGATCAATAACGCCTATAGCAATGGAACTTTGGTCCTTATTCATCTATATAAATGAAAAGCAAATAGTCATGAGAGTCAAAGGTAAATGATTAATAAATAATCAAAAAGAATTGATTTTTAACAGAAGATTACCACAAGTATAAAAATGCTATCACAGATCAAGCAATTCTGCAGCGCATTATTTTCAGAGGTTTAGGGAGCCAGAAGATTGCAATACCTGCACACACCTATTAGCAAGCGTTATTTTTATCTCTGCTATAAACAATACAATCAACTTAAGAGGCCTATAAGAAATTGTTCGTCCAAAAGAGACTTCGCAAAGCCAAATTCTAGGAATCTTATGAGCATAATTAAAAATATCTAGCAATAAATTTATTCGCATAGCAAACCAATTGAATGGTATCTATAATTTTTCCAAGAAGTTAGTGTTACCCTTAATCATAAAATTAAGTCGCAAAAAGCTTATGAAGTCAAAACCCCGCAGTTGGTGCTCTTTACAGTTCTATGGCTCGTAAAAAGAAGCATACTTTTCACCTATACCCTTTAATGCCAAGCTTCGTGAAGCGATTCCTGAAGCAATGTTAGAACGAAACTATGGGCATGAAGAACCTGCTAAGTGGGCCAGGGAAGGTGCAAAGTATTAGATCTAGTGATTAAAACAGGCCACAATAAAGACATGCTAAAACACAAACATCAAGCAGAAAAAAGTACATCTGAATCGATTCGACATTCTAATATGAACTTTTTAAAAGATGATATTAAAACCATAGGCTATCAAAAGCTATATAGGCATTCTTTAATTCACAACTCTAATATTTATGTAGTGATAAGTAATTGTGTTCTAAATCTTGTGAATCCCTCTAATCTAAAATCATTGATAGAAGATATATATCCTATATTAAAGCCTAATGGGCCATTAGTTCTTTAGCTTTAAAAGCGCTAAGGTTTCCTAATCGCTCAGAAAATCCCTGAGAAATTCTTAAAGGGATTAAGTTCCATGCTGTAACTCTTGTAGGTCAATTAAAATGAGCGGCCTAAGGTCATTAATGCCCGCACTTTCCAACAAGCACTATTTCAATTATGGAGGTCAAGGTCCACTGCCTTATTATTCCCTAGAAGCAATTAAAAGTAGTTGGCAAACAATACAAGAATTAGGGCCTTTTACAGGAGATGTATGGCCTTATATTTCAAAGGAAATCAACTCAACTCGAAAGGAATTTTCTAGACTATGTGATATCCCTAGCAATCGAATAGCTCTAACCGAAAATGTAACCACTGGTTGTGTTCTTCCCCTCTGGGGACTACCCTTTTCTCCAGGGGATAGTTTATTAATTAGCGATTGTGAACATCCAGGCGTTGTAGCCGCTTGTAATGAAATTGCTTATCGCAAAAAACTTTCTATAGACATTTTACCTGTAAAACAAATAAGGCATGGAAAAAATTCTGCTGAAATTACCAAAAATTCTGTTCTTGAGTCTTTAGAGCAAAGTATTAGGCCGCGTACAAAATTGGTAGTTATCTCACACATTCTATGGAATACGGGTCAGATAATGCCAATCTCTTCTATAGCATCAATATTAGCAACACATCCAAATAGACCCTTTCTTCTAGTTGATGCAGCCCAAAGCTTCTGCCAAATTTGTATAAAAGAAGCAGCTAAAAATGCTGATATTTATGCTTTTACTGGTCATAAATGGGCATGTGGACCAGAGGGCCTTGGAGGAGTGGCACTTTCAGAAAGGGTTCTAGAAGAAGCAAACCCTACAATTGTTGGGTGGAGAACACTAATCAGCGAAGATATTAACAAAATAAACGATGCTAATATTTTTCATAAAGATGCACGTCGCTTCGAAATAGGTACTTCATGCGTTCCACTTTTGGCTGGACTAAGATGCTCGCTAAAGCTTTTAGAAGATGATTGCCCAATTAATAAAAGGCTAGAAAAAATATGTCAACTAAGTGCCCATCTTTGGAATGAATTGAATAACATCAAATATATTGATACAATATTAAGAGAGCCTCCACCTGCTGGATTAGTTAGTTTTACTTGTAACACCACATCTTCAACTAAAGAGTTGGTCAAACAGCTCGGCAAACAAGGAATTTGGATTAGGGATATTGAAGATCCAGTCTGCCTACGAGCCTGCGTACATATCACCACTAATAGAGGGGAGATAGAATGTTTACGCAAAGAAGTCTCAAAATTAATAATACAAAATTAATTTACAGTTCAATCAAGAGTTATTCCGACTCCTAAGGGCCTTAATAGCCTCTTTACGGTCATCAAAGTGTATTTTTTGTAATCCAATAATTTGATAGTCTTCATGACCCTTACCTGCCAATAGGATCACATCACCGGGCTTACTCTGAGAAATCGCCATCTCAATTGCCGAAGCTCTATCCTCCTCGATGTTCATCAAAGTTTTTGAAGGTATTCCAGTTAAAATATCTGCAACAATCTTCTTAGGGTCCTCGGTACGTGGATTGTCAGAAGTAACAACTATTCTATCCGCAAATTCAGCTGCTATTGCTCCCATTTGAGGACGCTTACCTCGATCACGATCGCCTCCACATCCAAATACACATACCAATTGTCCATCAGTAAACGCCCTGGAGGCAATCAGCGCATTCCTTAATCCATCAGGTGTATGTGCATAATCAACCAAAACAGTTGGCAATTCAGAAGTTTCAATATCAGATAATTCAACTCTTTCCATACGGCCAGGTACTCCCCGGAATTCGGAGATCGCTTCAAGTAAAGGCGGTAATGAGAAGCCCTGCTGTAATAGAGCCCCAACAGCTTGTAAGAGATTCATCAAATTAAAGCTGCCAATAAGAGGGGACTGGAATTCACCTTCTCCTAATGGGCTGATCAACCTACCTATGACACCTTCGTCTTTAATCCTCAAATCAGTAATGGTCAATTCAGCAAGAGAACGTTCTACTTCACCTTCTACAAGTGAACTGCGCCAACACCTCTCTCCCAGCCGCCCAGCCAAAAAAGCTCCCCATGGATTATCAATATTCACCACCGCACGATTTTGCCCTGCTTGCAGAAGTGGAGTCGCAAATAAATTTGCTTTGGCCTCAAAATATGACTCCATTGAATTGTGATAGTCGAGATGATCCTGTGTGAGATTTGTAAAAATCGCCCCCGAGAATCGACATCCAGCAACTCTCTTCTGCGCAAGAGCATGTGAACTTACCTCCATCGCAGCCAACTGAACCCCTGCTTGAACAGCTTCTGCAAGCTGTCGCTGCAACTTATCCGCAAACTCTGTGGTATGTGTCGCAACTACACTCTGATTGGGCCAACGATTTACCAAAGTCCCAAAAAGGGCTGTTGATTTACCCAAAGCCCCACTTAGATGCTCAATCAAATGTGATGTCGTTGTTTTGCCATTAGTACCTGTTACTCCAATTAAAGTTAGAGACGATGAAGGGGAACCCCAGAAAACCGATGCTAGTTCCCCCACCCAATGTTCAACTGGGTCTGGAGCTATAACCACAACATCATTAGGGCCAGGTAAGTTATTCCTTATGGCCTTTGAACCAATTACAGCTGCTGCCGCCCCTGCATAAAGAGCATCAGCCCAAAAAACACCTCCATCAACACTTTCTCCAGGCACGCCAAGAAATAAAGTTCCTTCAGTTATTGACCTGGAATCACAGCTAATACTTCTAATGTCAGGATTAGCTAGCCCAGCTGGTACAACCAGGCCAGCTGATCGAAGTAAGGCATGAAGTGATTTTGTCATTTATGCCCAAGGCCTTGGATAAGAAATTTCTAATGATGTCAAAGACATTTATCAAATCCTTTTTTTTAACCAACTCAGCAGGCCATCTCCCTTTAAACGAGGCGAAACACGAGGTAACTGCTTCAATTTATTGGTTGCTTTGTCGACCAGAACTAAAACAGGAACCTCCAAGTCATAAAGAGCTTTGATTTCTGATGGTGTATCAACTTCATCAATATCAACAACACAAAGTTCAAGCGAAGGATTTAACTGACTCAGTTTAAGAGGAATCAATTTTTGTCTAAGCCCTTCACAAAGACAACAGCCCTTACGAGTGTAAAGAACCAATTGAAAAACAGCCATCAATCCGGAACAGGGTCACAACCACAAGGAGTAAAGGGATGACAACGCGAGAGTCTTCTTATGGTCAACCAACTTCCTCTCCAAGGCCCATGCCGAGTAATAGCCTCCAACCCATATTCACTACACGTAGGAATAAATCGACATCTTGGTCCAAGCAAAGGTGAAAGCCAATTCCGATAAATCAAAATCAAAAAAAGAAAAAAAGATCCAAGGGACTTGTTGATTTTTGAAAGAATGCCTCCGGATACAATATTTAGCTTGTGCATGGCGCACCGGTAATTGGGGCTCTTATCCCAGCATGACTGGTCGACAGCACTATTGTCCTCTCATCTATCAACTTATGTCTAGATACCGCGGCCCTCGCTTGAGGATCACGCGGCGCTTGGGAGACCTCCCAGGTCTCACCCGGAAGGCCGCAAAGCGGTCACATCCGCCAGGTCAGCACGGCCAAGCCCGTCGCAAGCGCTCTGAATACGCAATTCGACTAGAAGAAAAACAGAAACTCCGATTTAACTACGGAATATCTGAGAGACAACTAGTGCGATATGTCAAAAAAGCACGCGCACAAGAAGGTTCAACAGGAACTAACTTACTCAAACTTCTTGAGAATAGGCTTGACAATGTCTGTTTTCGCCTTGGGTTCGGACCAACAGTCCCGGGTGCACGTCAACTCGTTAACCATGGCCACGTCACAGTAAATGGACGTGTCTTAGATATCGCTAGCTACCAATGCAAGTCCGGTGATCTCATCGCCATCAGAGAACGCAAAGGAAGTAAGAAACTTGCAGAAGCCAATCTGGAATTCCCTGGGCTTGCGAACGTTCCTCCTCACCTGGAATTTGACAAGTCCAAAATGTCAGCAAAAATAACTGGCAAATGTGAAAGAGAATGGGTAGCCCTTGAAATAAACGAGCTATTAGTAGTTGAATACTACTCACGTAAGGTATAGACGGCCAGTCATAGCAAGGGTTTTCAGCGAAAGTTTGTCAATTCAGACAAACTTTAGGCAAACTTTTTATCCCCCGGATCTTCAATCTGGGGGGTTTTTATTTGGCCAACAAATTTCACTCATTCATTAGATAGCGAGCCAAGCCAAGCGCAATACATAGACCTATTCCGACGTTCCAACTCACCGCTTGACGTCTAAGAAGCCAGCGCATGATCCCGTAAATTCGGCTTGGTTAGAGGTGCATGTATTAAACGCCGCATACTTTGACTCTTTCCTCCTTTTTTTAAACCCCTGCTCAGACAGTGGGGGGTCTTGAATATCGAGAAAAGCTCATTTGCTTCTGACTAGGGAACTAATACAAGATGTAGAAAAAGCATCAGATGATCTAGATTGCCTAGTAATTTGATCTGATTGAATTAGAGGGTTAAAAGGAGCAGAGCTTTGGCAATAGAAGATTATAGAAAATACAAACTCCCTGTAGAAATTGGCGTTATCAGAACTACAATTCCAGAGATTGATATAGACACTAGTAAATCTAAATATTATTCAAGTTATATATTCCACAAAGGGACGATAAGAACACAAGGGAGAACTAGTTCTTACTATCAATATATCTATGGTGATTTCGATTACTCATCCGAAAGTAGGTATAAAAGATCGAAAATAACCTCTCTTTATACAAGCTATGGGACATTGGGGAGTAGCAACAACACCCAGGCGAATGTCACTGTATCTGACGTTTTAAAAGATCCATATGAGTTTCAAAAGATCTTGCTGAGAGGTTCAGACACAATTTATGGGACTAAGTATAACGATATAATTGCAAGTCATGGCGGCAATGACATTATTTATGGAGAAGGTGGCAACGATACTATTTATGCAGATTCTGGAGACGACAGGATCATGGGAGGCTCAGGTGATGACCATATTGAAGGGCGGAGTGGAAATGATGTTGCCATTTACGACTTCAAAGTTGAAGATCTAGAGTTTACATTTTCAGAAGGAAATTACAGAGTTAAAAACAATCTAAATGGAGATGTAGATACGTTGATATCAATAGAAAGGATAAACGCAAAAGACAGTGGAGGTTCCTATCAGACATGGGATATAAAAGAACTATTAAACGCCTCAAATGCAACAACAGTGAAGAAAGAATATACTTTAAATGTATATAATAATTTAAATGGAAAATTATCTAAATCTGATACCTTTAAGGAAGGGGATAGTTTTACCTTTAAAGTGAAAGTGACCGGTGAAAAAGAAGGGAAAAGGCTTTATTGGAGATTCTCACCAAGCTATGTGTTGTATACATTGAGCGATGTCAATGGAAATGACTTTGTCTCAGGCGAATCAATAGGTTCAGCAATGATTGATAAGAATGGAGAGCTTAGTGTTACAGACACATTCAAGATAGATGGATTAAATGATTATGAGCATATGGATATCGAGATATTTTCTGATTCCAATAGATTAAATTTGGTTGCAAATTCTGGCCGTATAATAATTGGAAACACATCTATAGGTTCAACCTCTAATACAGAAGAAACAAATACATCTAGTGAGTCATCAGATTCAACTGATGACCTCGAAAAAGTTATAGCCAACATCGAAGAGTGGACCCCAATACCCGAGATAGAATTAACTAAGGGATCAAGTTATAAGCTCACTGGAATAAAAGATTACGGTGGCAATTCTCATGCTGGAGCAAGCTCAAATGCAGAAGGTCAATATAAATACAAAGGAGAAGTTGATCTCAATGGAGATGGAGTCAAAGAGAAAGTTTTCACCAACAAGATCAGTGGAAGATGGGCTTCCTTAGAAGTGGATCCAACTACTGGTAAAACCAACTACAGCGATCATGGAGAAGGTGGTGGAACAAGAGTGGTTGGTATCTACAACGATCCTTTAGTCCTCATTGGAGAAGTCGAGAAAGGTGGGCCTCATGACAGCCAAACTCGTTTTCAGAATGATCTTTACGCCGATAATTTGAGCCTGGGTGTCGGTGGAGACTTTGATAGCGATGGAACTGATGAGGTCTACTGGAGAACCAATGATGACTCGGCCTACCTAAGGTCTCTGCACCATGCCGATGGAAATATTCAATACGCCAATTATCAAAGCCTCTCTCAGATGACCAGTTATCTGACCGATACAGGCAATAGCAACTTGATTTCGACGGTGGTTGGCTAAAAAGAAGCAATTTCACGGTGAATCGATAATTTTTCAGTCAAACTTTTTAGAAACCCTGTCCACCACTGGGGTTTCAAAACGGACTTGCGGTCCGTCGAGAATTTGAGTGAAAACTGTTAGAGCAATAAGCCTTGGAAAGGCTTTTGGATCGTCCCCCCATCGGGACTCTCTTCCATACACCTCAACGCCAAAAGCGATTGATCGCTTGTTTTACTGCCTAAATGAAATCAAGCAACAATCCAGTCCCTAAAAGAGTTTTACTCAACTTCCAAAATGGCAGTTTCAAGTTAGACAAACTTTTGACAAACCCTGATTTCACCGTTGCCAGCTAGTCATATCAATCGATCTCAGCAACGTTGAGTACTACTCACGTAAGGCGTAGACGCCCAGTCATACCAATGGGTTTCGGCGAAAGTTTGTCAATTAAGACAAACTTTCGGCAAACTTTTTCACCCCTCGGATCTACATTCTGGGCGGCGGGAGGGGAGGCGACTTCCGAGGTTGTTATTTAGCTATCAAATATCTCTAACTCATCAAATAGCGAGCCAAACGCGATCAAAGCTACACAATCTAGAGGGAGTAGATTGATAGCTCAAATTCTCACTCATTAATAAACGTGGGGTCGACAAGAGGCAATAGTTATTACGCTCTCATTAGCGGTAGCGATGGGCAAGGGAGCTGGACATCAGCTGAATCTGCTGCGCAAAGCTTGGGCGGCAACCTTGTAACAATTAATGATTCCTCAGAAAGTGATTATATAACTGAAACTTACATGCAATCTGCAAGCTATGGTTATTATATAGGCTTGAATTCTACTTCTGTCCAGGGTCAATGGGTCTGGTCATCAGGCGAATCTTCTAGTTATACTAATTGGGCTCCAGGCACACCTAATAATCAACCCACAGAAAGATATGTAGTTGTGGGGATTATTACAGGATATTGGGATGATTGGACCAACAAACAAGGCCAGATTACTCAAGGAATAGCGGAGGTTCCACTTTCATACTTTTCAGTTTCTGATGTAACAATTACAGAAGGAGATACAGGCTCTGTAACCATTTCTAGAACTGGTGGAAGCCAGTCATCACAGTCATTAAGCCTAGTCTCATCTAACACAACAGCATCATCAGGTTCTGATTATGATGCTGTAAATACCACAATTTCTTTCGCCGCAGGAGAAACTTCTAAGACAGTTAGCATTAGCACAATTCAAGATACATCTGTAGAGTCAACTGAAACTTTTGGGCTAACACTTACAGCATCTAGTAGTGATACTGTACCTGCTCAAATTAGCGATGGCACTGCCATTGTCAGCATTACTGATAATGATAGTTCGTATACACTCTCAGCATCAACTTCATCTACAAATGAAGGAGAATCTATTGAAAGTACAGTCACAACTCAAGGAGTCTCTACTGGTACTATTATTTATTGGGAACTTAGTGGAACAGGGATCAATAGTTCAGATCTTTCTTCTGGTTCATTAACTGGTTCTGGAAGTATCAATGCTTCTGGCAAATTGAGTTTTTCCCATACATTATCTAATGATTCAACTACAGAAGGAAGTGAAACTTTAGCTATCAAGATCTATAGCGATTCCAATAGAACTCAGCAACTTGGAGCAACAGCTTCTGTAAACATTTCTGATACATCTTTAGGGTCTTCAACTTCAACTTCAACTTCAACTTCAACAACTACAACTACGACCACCACCACTACTACTACTACTACTACTACTACTATTAGCAGTGGCAGCAGCACTACATTTTTAAATGGCACTAAATATGAATTAGAAAGCATTCGTGATTTCGATGGCAATCTGCATGCAGGAGCAGGCGATTCAGTCAAAGATCAATACAAATTTCAAGGCCAATCTGACCTAGATGGAGATGGAGTCAAAGAAGATATTTTCACCAATCAATCCAGCGGACGTTGGGCTTCTGTTGGCAGTACCAGGGACTTTAATGACTACGGTGCTGGAGGCAATACCCGAGTTGTCGGCATCTATAACGATCCCTTAGTTCTTAGTGGAGAAGTAGAAGAAGGCGGTCCCCATGACAGCCAAACCCGTTTTCAAAATGATCTTTGGGCAGACAACTTAAGCCTTGGTGTTGGTGGTGATTTCGATAGTGATGGCACACAAGAGCTCTATTGGCGCACCAATGATGGGACTGCCTATTTAAGGTCTCTGCACCATGCCGATGGAAATATTCAATACGCCAATTACCAAAGCTATGACCAAATGAGTGATTACTTAACCAGTACGGGCAATAGCAACTTGATTTCAACGGTGGTTGGCTAAAAAAGAAGCAATTTCACCACTAAATCCATAACTTTTCAGTCAAACTTTTTAGAAACCCTGTCCACCACTGGGGTTTCAAAACGGTCTTGCGGTCCGCCAAGAATATGAGTGAAAACTGTTAGGGCAAGAACCCTTGGGAAGGCTTTCAAATCATCCCCCCATCGGGACTCTCTTCCATACACCTCAACGCCAAAGGCGAATGATCGACTGATTTACTGCCTAAATGAAATCAAGCAACAATCCAGTCCTCATCAGGGTTTTGCTCAACTTCCAAAATGGCAGCTTCAAATTAGACAAACTTTTCACAAACCCTCTTTCCACCGTTCCCACCTAGTCATACCAACAGCTTTCAGCGACGTTGAGCACTACTCACGTAAGGTATAAACAGCCAGTCATAGCAAGGGTTTTCAGCGAAAGTTTGTATCTTCGTGCAAACTTTATGCAAACTTTTTCACCCCTCAGATCTTCAATCTGGGGTTTTTTTGACCACTAAATTTCACTAATTCATTAGACACACATTCATTCCACATAAACAAAAGCAAGCTCAAGGACAGATTCACCATCTAGACAATCTAGACTCAGAGAGGTCTTACAGCTTGCTGTGTCTATCAAAATCGGTGACTACAAAAGTTCCTATGGCACTTCTGCAACAAATTCAGTATCTATAACTCCATCAGATGCATACTTAGCTTTAGAGGGTGACGATTCTATTAAAGCAACTTCTTGGGATTATATTTATTCTGGAGGAGTATCCTGGGAAGTACCTTCCATTAGCATTGGAGGCAAAGGTAATGATACTTACACAGTAAATTATTGGTCCTCAACTATCATTGCGGACGGGTCTCAAGATTCAGGAGATGAGTTAATTGTAAAAAAATATTCCTCTTCAATTCAAAATTTATTTACGGTAGAAAATAGACATGTTGCTGCTTCATGGTATGACGGCGATTTTATAATAATTGTAGATGGTCTTACCGAAAGAGGTGGCATAGAGTACATAGACTTTTACGACTTGACTATACAAGGATCTAACACTATTTCAGAACTAGTATCTAAATTCAAAACTAGAGGTAATGTTTCATGGGAACAATCAATTTCAAAAGGCCTATTCAATCCAAAAGTAGTAGGCATTAATGACGCAAATGAAATTGGACAATTAATTGATGGGATAAGTGAGTTCAGTACAAGTAAGACATTAGAGTTTGAGATAGGTAAGGAATATAAGCTTGCGGGAATTAGAGATTATGATGGCATCTTACATGGAGGTCAGCGCCAAAAATCAACTAGAGAGAGCTATAAATATCAAGGTAAAGTTGATCTAAACGATGATGGAGTAGAAGAGGCAATCTATACAAATGAAGAGAGTGGTCGTTGGGCAACATTAGGAGTCGATTGGTCAACAAATACTGCTAATTACAATGACAATGCTTCTGGTGGTATTTCAAGAATTGTAGGTATTTATGATGATCCTCTTGTATTAAGTGGAGAGGTAGAAAAAGGTAGTGATCATGATAGTCAAACTCGTTTTCAAAATGACCTTTGGGCGGACAACTTAAGCCTTGGTGTTGCTGGAGATTTCGACAGCGATGGAACTCAAGAGGTCTACTGGAGGACCAATGACGGAGGCGCCTACCTCAGGTCTCTGCACCATGCCGATGGAAATATTCAATACGCCAATTACCAAAGCTATGACCAGATGAGTGATTACTTAACCAGTACGGGCAATAGCAACTTGATTTCAACGGTGGTTGGCTAAAAAAGAAGCAATTTCACCACTGAATTTCGCTAATTCATCAAATAGCGAGCCAAACCAAGCGCAATACATAGGCCTATGCCAACGTTCCAAATCAAGGCTTGGTTTCTTAAAAGCCAGCGCATGATTATCAAGCAGATCCTACAAGCAGAAATATTAAGGGAATCTATGGGCTAAGGTTCTCTCACATTTCGCTGCTTAGGCAAGCTAGGCGACCTAGCTAGAAGGATTTATGCAAATAGATAACAATGGGAACACTAAGCTATATGGAGAAGGGGGCAAGTTAATAGCCGAATATAATGGTAAAAAAGTAGCTCTATACCTAAATCAATACTGGAGACCAGGCTATTTTACTGAGAATGGATTCTGGAACCCTGGTTATCAAACAAGTGTTTATTGGAACACCGGCGAGAAAGAATATCTGCCTTCAACAGGTTGGTACTCGTCTTTAGGTTGGGAAGAAGCGGTAGAGGTTATTGATGGTAAGGGGATATACGCATATTCTTCAGCTGATGAATATCCACAATGGATTACGGACAGGTATGGAGACATAGCTCCAGACAATGAACCTTCTTATTATGGAGGGTTTGGATTTGATTTAGAGAGTGTGCAATAACTCATATATATACAACAACAGGACTAAGTGGCAATAGAGAAATCCGAAGAGAATTGCTTGATCCATACAAGACAGATGGCCTTCCTAATGTTTTATGGGGGGCACCAAACGACACCACTACTGGCAGTTATATAGATGGGAAAAATTTCTTTGGTCAAGTATTAAATCCTGATTCAAGTTCTTCTACTACTTCAAGTACTACTTACAATTTATACTCTTCCTCCAAAGCCTCAGATGTTGTCGGGAATTGGTACTCATCTTCCACTTCATCAGTACAACAAACTGACGTCTCTAATACTTATCTAGATATCACCGCGAGTAGCTGGTCCGACAAAATTGAAATCACTAGTGTAGTGAAAGCTTCCTCTAATGGTGGCTTAACTCAAGCCATGCAAAGCCCCGCAGCCAATGATCGCAGTTTGGATGCCAAAAATGGTTCCATTCTCGATGGCGGCAACGCGGCTGACACTCTTCGAGGACTCGGGGGTTGGGATGTCCTCGATGGTGGCAATGGCAATGACTTGATTCACGGTGGAAACGGACGAGACATCATCGACGGTGGTGCTGGTGCCGACGAGCTTCACGGTGACTTCGGGTGGAACACTTACAAATCCGAGAAAGATGGTGCGGTTGATTTAATTGCCATCAAGTCCGATCAACATCTCTCCAATTGGTGGTACGGCACTTCTGGTAATAGCCCCAACGGGGAAAAGGCCGACATCATTGAGGGACTTGATGCCAACGATCAAATCAAAATCATTGGAGTCTTTACTCCTGGGCTTTCCTTCTCTGCCAATGCTTCTGCTCATGGAGTCAGTGGCGTTGGCATCTATGCCAACGGAGCTTTAGAAGCGGTCTATACCGGTGGTGATCTTTCCGTTAACCAAATCCAAAGCATGACGACTGGCGATGGTTCGGCCACTGCCATGAACAATCAACAATGGAGCTATTGGGGATCCAATTCTCCTCCAGCTTTGTTGGCTTAAAGCTAATTCTCTAATTAACAAGGTCCGTTACCCGCTCTCAACGACTTTTCACCAGAAAGAGGTATTTGGGCAAGCAAATAAAATCCTTAATCCTAAAATGGCCGAGAGCATCACCTAGATGACCTAGAGATATATTAGAGTAATCGTCAAACCAAACCAAAACAATTACTTTCAATCAAGTATTGTTTCTTAACTTTACCAATGACATCTTATTATTCAGTAGGTGCAGATATCACGGTAACTGAAGGTGATACTGCAAATATAATTATCTCACGAACAGGGAATACTGACTATTCACATACTATTAATTACAAAACAAGTACTGGCTCAGCCACTGACGGGACAGTAGTTAATCGTGATAAAGATTTCAACCCGATTCATGCCTTTAGTAGCATTACATTTGCTGCTGGAGAAACTTCAAAGACCATTTCAGTGGAAACAATTGAAGACACAAATATTGAGATTGATGAAACCTTTTCTCTTGCCATTAGCGAAAGCGAAGACACTGCAGAAGTGAATGGTTTAGCTTCTGGGGCAGATAAAGATGGGAGCATTAACATCACTATCAAAAATGATGATGAGGCTTCAGAGGATGAAGAGTCGTCAGATACTGAGTCTTATTCAATTTCAACTTCCAGCTCAAGCATTAATGAAGGAGAAACATTTACAACCAATGTAATCACTTCAAATGTTAATCAAGGGACAACTCTTTATTGGTCAATTTCAGGCGACGGAATTAATACTCAAGACTTTATTACGGGATCATCCTTAAGCGGGTCTGGGATTGTTGAAAGCAATGGCAACTTTAACTTTGCTCATACGGTTGCCAATGATATGAAAACAGAAGGTTCAGAAGTTTTAGAAATAAAATTATTTACTGATGCAACCAGGAATCTTCAGGTTAGCTCTACTAAAAAAGTAAATATCGTTGATACTTCTAAAGGAAATGATCAAGATTCCTCCTCAAAGATTTCCTATTATTCAGTAGGTGCAGATATCACGGTAACTGAAGGTGATACTGCAAATATAATTATCTCACGAACAGGAAATACTGACTATTCACATACTATTAATTACAAAACAAGTACTGGCTCAGCCACTGACGGGACAGTAGTTAATCGTGATAAAGATTTCAACCCGATTCATGCCTTTAGTAGCATTACATTTGCTGCTGGAGAAACTTCAAAGACCATTTCAGTGGAAACAATTGAAGACACAAATATTGAGATTGATGAAACCTTTTCTCTTGCCATTAGCGAAAGCGAAGACACTGCAGAAGTGAATGGTTTAGCTTCTGGGGTAGATAAAGATGGGAGCATTAACATCACTATCAAAAATGACGATGAAGAGAAGAAAGATGAAATCGAGGATTATGTGGAAACCATTGAAGAGTGGACTGAATTGCCCAAGCTGGATTTAAATAAAGACTCCAACTATAAGTTATCTGAGATTAAGGATTTTGGCGGTACTTTGCATGCTGGAGCATCTTCAGATGCAGAAGGTCAATATAAATATAAAGGAGAGGTTGATCTCAATGGTGATGGAGTAAAGGAAAAGGTTTTCACTAATAAGATCAGTGGAAGATGGGCTTCCTTAGAAGTTGACCCAACTACCGGAAAAACCAATTACAGCGATCATGGAGAAGGTGGAGGAACAAGAGTTGTTGGCATCTATAACGATCCTCTTGTACTCAGTGGAGAAATAGAAAAAGGAAGTGATCATGACAGTCAAACCCGTTTTCAAAATGATCTTTGGGCCGACAACTTAAGCCTTGGTGTTGGTGGTGACTTTGATAGTGATGGAACCGACGAGGTGTATTGGAGAACTAATGATGGAACAGCTTATTTACGATCTCTGCACCACGGCGATGGAAATATCCAATATGCCAACTACCAAAGTTTTACTCAGATGAGTGACTACTTAACCAGTACAGGTAATAGCGACTTGATTTCGACTGTTGTTGGCTGAAAGAAAGAAACCAATAAATTGCTTAATCAATAACTTTTAAAATCGTTTTTAAGAAACCCTTTCTCTAACTAAGGTTTACTGGCATAATCAATTATCACTTGAGAATCTTTCAGAAAACTTTTAAGCAAATCTCGCCTCTCTAGTCAAAAAGACTTCTTTTTAATAAAAGCTCCATAAAAAGAACTGACAAGAGCGCAAAGAGTCTCTAGAAATCTAAAAAGCACCTACAGAATGACTTGGACCCTAGGAAATATTCAAGAACTTGGTTCTAAGGGTGTTAGCCCACACCTAGAGAATGATGGGGACAATAGTCGTGAAACATATCAACTCCATTACACCGCCAATGGAGGGGTAACAGTAGATGGAATGTCTAATGATCTTGAATTAACAAAACAAGGGCAAATTAATTTCATACAAGACCTAACAATCGTCACTACGAATGAAGGAAATCGTAGAGCCTATTACGTAGAGGTAGAACCTAATTCCGGTAAACATGAAATTTATACGGCATTAATATCAGAAGATGGATTAAGCCTGTCTGAAGCCTCATCAACAGGCATCTCAAACAGCGATGATGAAGCTTGGGGTGTACCAGACTCAGTTATTCTTCCAGATGGAAGAGTAAGAATTTACTGGGTCAAATCAGACACTCAAGCCAAAACACTAGCCAATGAAGTTATCATCAGTGCAACTTCAACTACTGAAAAAGGAACAAACTTTAGCGTCGACGCGGGTAATAGAGTAGAAGGGGGATATGTGGACTTTGAGGTTTTAAGAGCGGAGGATAATGATTGGATAGCAATAATGTCTTCCTCGCCTGTAACAATTCCAGATCAACCACAGGGGATTTATATAGGGACCTCGCAAGATGGAATTAGCTGGAAAATCAAAGAAAACAATTTAGCCCCTACTTCAAAGAGCTATCTTGACCCAACAGGCATCCAACTACCTGGGTCTGATAATAAATGGCAGATTGTAATGAGCTCATCTCTATCAATTCTCGGAGATAGAGAATATTCACTGGTAGCATCTGAGCTTACTTTTACTTCTACTTCTACTTCTACTTCTACTTCTAGTAGTGAACTAGAAAATGTTCTAGCAACTATCGAGAATTCAACTAATATTGCCGATTTGGGATTGGCAACTGATTCAAACTATAAGTTATCTGAGATTAAGGATTTTGGCGGTACTTTGCATGCTGGAGCATCTTCAGATGCAGAAGGTCAATATAAATATAAAGGAGAGGTTGATCTCAATGGTGATGGAGTAAAGGAAAAGGTTTTCACTAATAAGATCAGTGGAAGATGGGCTTCCTTAGAAGTTGACCCAACTACCGGAAAAACCAATTACAGCGATCATGGAGAAGGTGGAGGAACAAGAGTTGTTGGCATCTATAACGATCCTCTTGTACTCAGTGGAGAAATAGAAAAAGGAAGTGATCATGACAGTCAAACCCGTTTTCAAAATGATCTTTGGGCCGACAACTTAAGCCTTGGTGTTGGTGGTGACTTTGATAGTGATGGAACCGACGAGGTGTATTGGAGAACTAATGATGGAACAGCTTATTTACGATCTCTGCACCACGGCGATGGAAATATCCAATATGCCAACTACCAAAGTTTTACTCAGATGAGTGACTACTTAACCAGTACAGGTAATAGCGACTTGATTTCGACTGTTGTTGGCTGAAAAATAAGTTCAAACTCTATGGCACCTTATCTAGAAGCGTTAGACTACTAAATAAATACCAAATAAATTTTTAGTTCAGTGATTTTTACAAACAAAGGTTTTTCTCAAGTACTAAGGAAAGACATAAGACTTAGGCTTTTTATTTAAGATTGAGTCTCTTTAGTTAAAACTAAAGCCATCAGGGCTCAAACAAGTTTCCAAGCATTGATTTACATTCCGTATTACTTCATCCCAATGGAACTGCTTATCTTGACGAAAACATTTAACAGAAGGGTACCATTTATTATCTTCTCCTGAATTGCCCCACTGCCAAGCAGGATAACGTTTAAGGATTGCCCAGGTTGGGACCCCCATTGCTCCACCTAAATGAAGCAATGATGTATCATTACTAATGAGAAGATCACAATTCATTATGACAGCCGCTGTTGTCATTAAATCATTCCTTTTAAGATAAAAGAGATTTTGTTCTTTGATTAATAGTTCATTTATTTCAGATTCAAATATTTTGTTCTTGGATTCTCCAAATTGGACTGAAACAACTTGGGTTTTATTTAGCGCATTGATCCCTTCCAAATCCTTCAAAGAGAAAGAGCGTTCCCTTTGATAGCTTCTAAAACTTTCCAATTGTATATTCCCTTCCCAATTTATGGCAATTAAAGGTTTCTTCTTATCCCTAAATATGCAATTCCTCCAAAAGAGATAATCAGATTGTAAGCAGCTCAAATAAGGCTCTTTATGAAAACAAGAGGGGTTATAGATGCGAAATAAATAAGGCAAAGAAAGGACAGGCAATATATGTGTTAGGCCTGTTATATCTAATGATTCTAATGTAAAAACACTGTCAAATATTTTTGACTCATTCATTAGACGAAGAAGAGAAGGAGGAACCACAACAGAAACCGTCGAGAAAACATTCCTAAGTAGTGGAGCAAACCTAATAAATTGAATAACATCACCAAGGCCCTCTTCAAACAGAAGTAAAATTCTAGCTTGGCTACATACTTGTTCCCCTTGCCATAAAGGAAGTCTTATCTTTGATGAATATTCTGGCATTAACCTATTCTCAAAATCACTCCACCCTTCTTCAAAATTACCGAGGCTTAAATTAATAAGTCCACGCACATACTTTACCCTAGAACCTAAAGGTTGAGCTTTAGATCTTTTCTCCAAAAAAGACAAAGCATTTTCTGCAATACCTAAGTCAATACAAGCAAATAGATATTGAATCAATGCATCTTCATAGCATTGACATTGAGTTCCTTTTTTAACTAATGGCAAATAATTTTGAACTGCCTCTTCTAAGCGGTTTTGAGAATGACAGGCAATTCCTAGTCTGAGTTTTACAGAGTCTGATGCGCCTGGGTGCTTAAGAAGTTCTCGAAACAGAAGCTCTGCTTTTTTAAAACTGCCCTTCTCAAGCAAGCAAGAGGCTTCATACCAAGTCCTCATAGGACCTTTTCCCCAGCCCTCTAATTCTTGTAAAGCCTTGCAATAATTACCCCGTCTTATTAAAGATATAATTTCTGATTCTTTACGGCTATCATTAGTTAGTTTCACAGTCAATTATTATACCTAAATTAATAAATCGATTTATGGCTACCAGGATACATCTCACATAAAGTAGAAAGTCCAAATCTATTCAAAATTTGCTTGTTTTCAACAGCTTCCTACTAATTCCTTAGCCTAATAGAAATCTTCTTAACAGTGTGGTGGCAGCCAAACCAAACAAGAGCCGTATGCCTGGCCTAAATACCCGAGCTATCCATCATGGAGAAAGCTTTGCTTCTGATACCGGAACAGTAATGCCACCTATCTTCCCTAGCGCAACCTTCGCTCATGGGAATCCAGAAGGGTTTGACTACACACGTTCAGGCAACCCAAACTTTCGTATTTTAGAATCAGTACTGGCATCAATTGAAGGTAGTAATTACTCAACAGTTTTCGGTTCTGGAGTAAGCGCTATTACCGCTGTAGTATCTACTTTACAAGCTCAAGACCTAGTGCTATGTGAAGAGAACCTTTACGGATGCACAGTAAGGCTATTTGAACAGGTTTTCAACAAGTTTGGAGTAAATATTTCTTGGGTAGATTTCACCAAATCTTCTGCAGTTTTAGAAATAGAAAGAAAGCATCCCTCAATGATTTGGATAGAAAGTCCAACCAATCCAATGCTTAAGGTTATTGACATAGGCTCAATATGTGAAGTCGCAACTAAAAAGGATATCCCTGTAATAGTAGACAACACATTTGCAACAGCTCTTTTGCAAAAGCCTCTGCAGCTTGGGGCGACAATCTCATTAACAAGTACCACCAAGTACATAAATGGGCATTCAGATGCTCTTGGTGGTGCAATTTGTTGTAACGAAAAGGGTTGGGATAAGCGAATGAAATTTGCGCAAAAAGCTCTTGGCCTACAGCCTTCTCCTTTTGATTGTTGGCTTATAACTCGTGGGATCAAAACACTCCCAATTCGTCTCAATCAACAAATCTCAAATGCCAATGCAATTGCTGAACTCTTAGCAGAACATCCATCGGTTGATTGGGTACGCTATCCCTTTAGGTCAGATCATCCTCAACAAGCTTTGGCTATAAAACAAATGAATGCTGGTGGTGCAATCGTTACGGCAAAGCTAAAAACCAACCAAATACAAACCTATGAGTTTTGTAAAAGCCTTAAATATTTCACAATGGCAGAAAGCCTTGGTGGAATCGAAAGTCTTATATGTCATCCAGAAACAATGACCCATGCCGCCGTAGATTCTTCTACAAAAAGAAGACTAGGTATTAATGAAGGATTAATCCGTCTCTCTTTGGGATGTGAGGACTTAGTCGATCTAAGCGACGATCTCAAGAAGTCACTCGATCAACTGCAGTGAACAAGCGCGACTTATTAAAAGATCCTTGTTGGAGAGAACGCGATCTTGGCCAAGCTCTCCCAGACAGTCCTCATGCAGTCTCAGTTGCCCTACCACGCTGGGAAGACGTAATTAACTATGAAGAGAAACTACCTTCTTGTCTAAATAAATTACAAGCGATTTACCCGCGTTTTGGCCTTAATCCATTAGTCTCAGAAGTTTCCTACAAAGCTCTTTCAGGAAGTAACTTTCATGGAGGGAGTGCATGGCCATACCCCACAATAACTGCGGCAAAAAAAGCACAAGAGTTTTGTAATCGCAAGGAAAATCATGCGAAAACAATAATCAAACAGACCCTAGGTCTACCATGCCTAATAGCAGACGAAAAAGCTACTCCTTCTGCTAAAGCTTTTTGGCAACATACTGGAATAGGTGCCTCTTCTCGACTCGCTGCTATAGCACTACAGAAAGAAAAAGCTCCAACTTCTTTAGCTGGAAAGAATGCAAAAGATATTCTTAGAATTCGTATAGCTAAAATTTATAATTGCAATCCTAATCTTGTGACGCTGCATCCTTCAGGTATGGCAGCATTAAATAATGCACTAGAAGCACTAACCAAACTTTTTCCAAGAAGAGCTGCTTTGCAATTGGGATTCCCTTATGTCGATGTACTCAAACTCCCTCAAGTCATTTTTGAAGGAAGCAGTCTTGTAATCAATACAGATGTCAATAATTTTGCTTTAGAACTGGACAAGAAAAAGCCTGCAGCAGTGATAGTCGAATTACCCAGCAATCCTATGCTACAAAGTATTGATCTACCAGCAATAGCAAGCCTGGCTCATTCTCGTGGAATACCAGTCATCGCAGATGACACTATTGGTTCTGCAATAAATATTGACTGCCTTTTATATGCAGATCTGGTTTTTAGCTCATTAACAAAAAGCTTCGCTGGTAGAGGTGACATTCTTGCTGGGGCACTAGTTATCAATCCCAAGTCAAAATGGAAAAGCACATTGACTAGTTTGCTAACAGAATCGACCGCCCCACTTGCAGATGCAGATGCAGTTGCCCTAGAGGAAGTAAGTCGTGATGTACACCTCCGCGTGCAAAAACTGAATAAAGCTTGCGATTTATTGGCCCAAAGACTTTCCAATCACCAATCAGTAGCAAGAGTTCTTCACCCAGCACAATGCACAAACTTCAAAAAGCTTATGCGTCCAGATGGCGGACATGGGTGCTTGCTTTCTTTCGAGCTAAAAGGAGGGTTAGAAAAAACCAAAAGGTTTTATGACGCATTACGCCTCTGCAAAGGTCCCAGCCTTGGCACAAACTTCACATTAGTTTGTCCATATGTGTTGCTAGCTCACTACACAGAACTTGGCTGGGCTCAAGAATGTGGGGTTCCTTCGCACCTTTTGAGGGTATCAGTAGGGCTAGAAGACCCAGAAAAACTTTGGAGGAATTTTGATCTGGCCATGCAGGCCTAAGTCAAGGATCTCATTTCATCGACATCACATCAATTAAAAACAATCACCAATCCAACTAAATTCCGGCTAATTATTAGATCACCCCAAATCAACACATGTCCAAAATTTACGACGACAACAGTTTTGCCATTGGCAACACTCCTCTGGTGAAACTTCACTCAGTCACCAAAAATGCAAAAGCGACTGTTCTGGCAAAAATTGAAGGTCGTAACCCTGCCTATAGCGTCAAATGTCGTATAGGAGCCAACATGATATGGGACGCAGAAAAGCGAGGGGTTTTAAATAAAGATCATGTGATTGTAGAACCAACATCAGGGAATACAGGAATTGCTCTTGCGTTTACAGCTGCAGCTCGTGGGTACAAATTAATTCTCACCATGCCGGAATCCATGTCTATAGAACGTAGACGTGTCATGGCTGTTTTAGGCGCAGAACTAGTTCTGACGGAAGCATCAAAAGGCATGCCAGGTGCAATTGCAAAAGCGAAAGAAATTGTAGAAAGTTCTCCTGACAAGTACTTCATGCCAGGGCAATTTGAAAACCCTGCAAATCCAGAAATTCATTTCAAAACCACTGGTCCAGAAATCTGGAATGACTGCGATGGCTCAATTGATGTGTTAGTTGCTGGTGTAGGTACTGGTGGGACAATCACCGGAGTATCCAGATATATAAAACAAGAAAAAGGTAAATCAATCACTTCCGTCGCTGTAGAGCCTACACATAGCCCCGTCATTACTCAAACCCTAAATAATGATGAGATAAAGCCAGGCCCTCACAAAATCCAGGGAATAGGAGCAGGCTTTATTCCTAAAAATCTCGACCTTTCATTAGTGGACAGCGTGGAGCAAGTAACCAATGAAGAATCTGTAGAAATGGCATTACGCTTAGCCCAAGAAGAAGGACTTTTAGTTGGCATTTCTTGCGGGGCTGCTGTTTCTGCCGCAGTTCGCCTAGCAGAGAAAGAAGAATTTGCAGGCAAAACAATTGTGGTCATACTGCCTGATATGGCTGAGCGTTACCTTTCTTCTGTTCTCTTCGAGTCTGTTCCTACTGGAATCATTCAAAAGCCTGAACCTGCCTGAGGGCAGGCTTCACGCAAAACTACATTTGGGGAAATCCACATTGCATCTCCATATGAAAAAAAACGATAATTAAGACTAATAGCCTTGTTATACAAGGCTATTAGTCTTTTCCTTCCAATAAGTGCACTAACAAGAAGTAATAAGGAACTTTTCGGCAGATGAAAGTTAGTCAACAAACCATCAACCACTAAAAATCTATACCCAGGTCTTATAACCAGATCAACATTTCCTCTCATAGCCTTTAAACGTCCATTCCCCAATAAGGCTGCTCCTTCAAGAGCCCTAACACTAGTAGTACCTACTGCTATAACCCTTCCACCTCGACTACGACAGTCCTCAACAGCCTTTACGACGTTTTCTCTAACCTCAACCCATTCGCTATGAAGCTGCAATTTTGACAAGTCCTCAATCTCAACTGGTCGAAAAGTACCCAGCCCTACATGCAGGGTTACCTTCACCTGATCAATGCCCTTTTGATTAAGAGCTTCAAGAAGCTCATCACTTAAATGCAAACCAGCAGTTGGAGCTGCCACTGCCCCAGGTCGAACTGCATAACGAGTTTGATAACGCTCTGCATCATTCGGGTTATGCCTCTCTATATATGGAGGCAAAGGAACTTCTCCATAACGAAGTAGCAATGGTTCTATCTGTTCAGCATTCTCATAAGAGCTAGGAAACTGAATCAGACGACCCCCGGTTTCTTGATCAATATCAATGACTTTTAAATTAACTGGATCTTGCTCAAGCGCTTCTAACCACAAATTATCTCCTGGCCTTAAACGCTTTGCTGGTCTTGCTAAGCACAACCAACAACCTCCCCCTCGTGGCTCAAGCACTAACAACTCTGCTAATCCACCACCAGCAAGTCGAACTCGTAACCTCGCCTGCAACACACGAGTGTCATTCATTACAAGCAAATCTCCTGACCTCAACTCATTCAAAAAATCCCATACTTTTAAATGTCTTGATGCAGAAAGGTCTTCCTTCTCTGTTTCAACAATTAATAATCTTGCAGAATGACGAGGTTCAACCGGGGCTTGTGCAATTTGTTTAGGATCAAGCCTATAGTCATATGAACTGAGAAAAGAGTCTTGAGGATCCAGCAATTTAATTAGAGCAAGATGAAGCAGAAAACAAACAAATGAAGAAAAAGTTTTACATACCTAAAAGCTCTTAATTAAGAAGAAAGTGTATCTGGACGATTCTCAATTATATCAGCAAGATCTTTAAGAAAAGCAGCCCCATGAGCACCATAAACCAGCCGATGATCGGCAGTTAAATTTACCTGCATCTGCCTTTTAACAGAAATCGAACCATCTTTATTGGCTAAAACAGTTGGTCTTGATGCAGCAACAGCAAGGATTGCACCAGTACCAGGTGGGAGAATTGCATCAAATCTATCAACTCCAAACATTCCAAGGTTTGAAAGGGTAAAAGTACCAGTGCTGTATTCCTCAGGTTTTAACTGCTTACTTCGAGAGCGTTTCACCAAATCCGACCATTGTCTAGAAAGCTCTAACAGATTTGTAGTGTCTGCATTCTGAAGAACTGGTGTAATCAATCCTCCATCTTCCATTGCAACTGCCACTGCAACATTTACCTGTGCTGGATAAACCATACCTTTAGGACTACATGAAGCATTTACTTGAGGATGATTAGCAAGTGTAATTCCAACAGCCTTAGCAAGTAAGGCTGTCATAGTTACTCCATTTGGTTTAACTGTCTTATAAAAAGAATCAAGTTTATCTGTAGTAATTGAATATCCAACTCTGAAACATGGAACCACCAAACTTGCTTCCATATTTCTATTTACAGCCTCTTGCAAAGTATTAAAAGGAACCGTTTCTCCTGGCTTGCCAAAACTTTGTCCTGGCGAAGTTAACGTTGTTTTTGATTTATTTTTTTTATTAGAGCTCGAAGCTTCAGAAATGCTGGTTTCTAAAGCAGGAGCATTACTTTCAGCTATCCAAGGAACACTAATTGGTTCTCCTATTGCCCTCATTACATCCTCAGCCTGGATACGGCCATGAGGGCCTGTCCCAAAAACTGCTGCTAAATCAACCCCCCTCTGTAGGGCTAATTTCTTCGCGCGCGGAGTAGCAACTATCCGACCTGTATTAACAACCGGGAGAGATGATGGGGAGGGGACGGGTTCTGAAGAACTTTGATTTGTCCCACCATCTGCTTTAAAGGGATCAACCTCAGGCGCTACATCTACTTTCGGCTGCACTATGGGCTCAGATGAAGCCTTCGCTGGAGAAGCAGGAGATTTGGCTTGAACTACAGCAATCTCCTCTTCAGTTTCCACAATCAACCCAATTGTCTCTCCTACTGGCGCTGTACTACCTTCTGGCATCAACACCACAGCAAGATAGCCATCCTGAAAAGACTCAACATCCATATCTGCCTTGTCAGATTCCACTACCAGGACTGGCTCACCACGTCCAACCTTGTCACCAGGTCCCTTGAGCCATTCCACGATCTTGCCCTCCGTCATAGTGGAACTCAGGGCAGGCATAAATATGTCGTGTGTTGCCAAAGCCTTCTCCAAATGGGCTTAGTTAAGACAATTTTAAAGACCTGTTGTCCAAGCAGGCAGAAAGATAATCAACCCTGCTGAATCTCTTCAACTATTCCATCCCTTACAAGAACAGAAACTTGCATTTTGCTAACTAAATTATCCCCAACTGTTAAGTCACAAAAACTTTCGATCTGTCCTTGCTCGACAATTTGCTCCATTTCCAAATCGCGGACTTGGACCTGTTGCTGAAGCAAGTTTCTTTTCTGCTCTTCGAGCTCAGCACGTTTAGCTGCTACCTGCTGCTGGACTTGAGCGACCTGCTCCTGCACTCGAGGGTCAAGAGGATTAGCACTCTGACTACGTACCTCATCAACCACTTGCTGTCCTTCCTGCTCCAACTGAGCCAACTGCTGATCTGCTGTAGAAATTGCATTGCTTAACTCCCTCTCTGCCTCCTCTTTCCAAGCAGGAGTTACTACTGCACGAACATTGATCGAACGCTTAATAGATAAAGAAGAATTGCCGTCAGGCATAAAAAAATCGCATCGGCATTAAGAGTCTCAGCCAGAACCGTTCTGGTCAACTAAAAAACCATCTTTGTTGGTCATAAGCCATAAATAGCAGCAATAGAACCTTCATCCCTAGCTGCAATTTTTCCACGTCGCTGCTTCAGAGTCTGAGTAAGTAATCCGTTCTCAATAGTGAAAGGAGCTACAAAAGCTAGCCCAGCAATCCTCTCATCCCCACGACTGCCTGAACGATTAGCAAGAACTTTATTCAACTCTCCACGGAGAGCCTTTCTAATTTTCTCATCGCCAGGATATCCACCTAGATCTTCAGATACATCTACGCCTTTAGCTTTGGCCCAAAGAAAAATTGCCGAGAAATTAGGCACCACTAAAGCTCCCAATTGCCTTTGATCCTGGCCAACTAACATCACCTGATCAAGAAGTTCACATGAGACAAGAGCTTCTTCCAGAGGACCAGGCTCAATATTTTCTCCATTACTCAAGACAATGGTGTCTTTAGATCTTCCGGTAAGAACTAAAGAACCATCAGGTAACAACATTCCTAAATCACCTGTGTCAAACCAACCGTCTTTATCTAGTACTTTTGCAGTGGCTTCAGGCTTACCCAGATATCCAGACATAACTTGAGGACCTTTAACCAAAACAAGTCCACGCTCACGAAACATTCTCGGAGCAAGCGTTTCAGGGTCAACAATCCGAAACTCTGTTTCAGGCAAAGGGGGGCCGGAAGTTCCACGAATATTTCTCCATGGCCTCCTACAGCTAACAACAGGGCTGGTTTCAGTAAGGCCATACCCAACTAGCAATTCAACCCCTACAGCCTCAAAAAACTCATCAACATGAGGGGCTATTGCACCTCCACCATTAATAGGATATTTCAGCCTTCCGCCAGATAGCAGTTTTAAAACTTTAGGCCACAAAATAACCTTCGCCAGAGCGTGTAAAGGCCAACGAGACCCTGCCTCTAACAAAGCAAACAACCTGTCTAAAGGCATTACTGGTTCTAAAAGTAATTCACGAAACTTTCTCCAGGCTTTTCTTTGAGCAGAACTATTTGAAAGAGCTTTTCTTAAAAGATTTTGCTTCCATGGATGCATTCCCTTCAAAGCATCTTCAAAACCACCTTGTATTGCCTCCCAAAGCCTAGGAACTGTGGCCATCACAATTGGGCGGACCTTCGGGAGATCAATCTTTAACTGCTTAATAGTTGTATAACTCTGGGTACAAGCACAAGAAAAAAAGTAGTACTCAGCGCTTCGCTCATAAGCATGCCAAATCGGGAGAACACTCAACACAGCAGATCCTGGAGGTGGGAACGCAACACATGCGAGTGACTTCATTTGGTGCAGAAGATTTGCATGACTTAATGGCACACCTTTGGGCTGGCCAGTAGTCCCAGAGGTATAAAGAATGGTTGCCACTGAGGCGGCTGCGGAAGCTGGACCCCTTTCTTGCATGGGATCCAACTTTCGCTTCCCAATACCAGCAGAAATAAATTCCTCCCAACCAATTACACCTTCTGAGGGGGGCCCTTCTAACTGAAGAACAAGCTTGAGGTTTCTTTGCTGCTTTTCTGAAACTGCAAGCTTTCTCCATAGTTCAGCTGTTTGTATTACGAGAGCCACCGCACCAGAATCTTCAAGAATGTATCGAAGTTCCTCTACCGGAGCAGATGCGCCTCTGACAGCATCTGCCGCACCTGCTCTCATCAACCCTTGATCTGCCACAAGCCAACGAGGACTATTTTCAGAAAAAAGGGCGACCACATCTCCTTTCTCTATCCCAAAGCTATGAAAAGAAACCGCAGCTGTTGAAATTCGCTCAGCCAATTCCGAATAGGAATGCTTTTCTGGATGAGCTGCATACGGAGCCTCTAAGGCAAGAACCTGCCCATAATTACAAGCAAGCCAAGGCCATATCTGATCTACACGGCCAAATTCATCCAAAAATTTGCGCTTAGCCAGAGCTGCTTTTTCTTTTGGATGCGAACGCCAAAAGGATTTCGCCAAAATCTTTCTGAATCTCTGAGTACTTTCTAAAGCCAAAACATTCCTTTTAGATAGTTTCAGAGTTATCACTACTAACTCTTCAGAAACAAATCCTTAAGGGATTTCAAAGCAATCCTTCTTCTCGAAAATCAAGCCTAGACGCACCGCAATGCAATTTCTTAAAAGAGGTTGTACATCGCACACCCTTAATCCTGGTATCCATTGATTTAAACGTCCAACTGAATGACCAACCAAACCACAGGGCACAACGGCCTTAAAACCTTCTAAATCACAATCAATATTCAATGCTAATCCATGCTGAGTGATCCAACGCCGGCATCCCACACCTATTGCAGCGACCTTAATACCATCCAACCAAATACCTGTGAGGCCTTGAATCCTTTGCCCCTTTAAACCCAAAAGAGCAAGAACATCAATCAAAACTTGCTCTAATTGGCGTAAATACCAATTTAAGTCGGTTTTATGACGATGAAGGTTAAGAACTGGATAAGCAATCAACTGTCCTGGCAAATGATGAGTCACTTCACCACCACGATCTATTCGGTGTAACTCGAACGAAGGGTCTTTGGGGTTAAACAAAAGGTTCTTCTCACTAGCACCTCTTCCCAGCGTGTAACAAATTTCATGCTGCAAAAGCCATACCGCTTCAGGTAGATGTGCTTCAAAAAGCATTCTGCGTTGCCAAGTGCGCTGCCAATTCCAGGCAATCTCAAATGGAACCAAATGATTTGGCTCAAAAAGAAAAGCCTGCGAAAGCTGTTCTAATGAGGCCGTTTTAACTAAGTTGCTCATATCAATAGGCACCGGAGGGATGCCATGAAGCTGCTGATCCATGGTCGAAATCTTGAAATAACAACTGCTATTCGCGAATACACTCAGTCAAAACTAGAAAGAGCAGTCCATCATTTTGCTGAAATGGTTCAAGAAGCTGATGTTCATCTTTCTGTGGCCAAAAATCCTCGTGTTCCTCTTCAGACTGCAGAAGTTACCGTTTTTGCAAGTGGGACTATCATCAGAGCACAAGAACGTAGTGAAAATCTCTACGCAAGCATTGACTTAGTTGCCAGCAAACTCTCACGCCAGCTGCGCCGCTACAAAGAACGTCATAGCGACCATCACCATAGTCCAGGTCATCGAGCATCAATCACACCAACAACTGAAGCAGTCATTGAAGAATCTTCTGTTGACGGATCACTTATTCAGGGCAAGGAGGTACACCTCCCTAACCCAGGGATTCGTCGCAAATACTTCAAAATGCTGCCTATGAGCGTTAATGAAGCAAGAAACCAGTTGGATCTTATAGACCACGATTTTTATCTCTTTCGTGAAAAAGAAAGTGGTGAACTACAAGTGATCTATCGAAGGAATCATGGTGGTTATGGGTTAATCCAAGCTAAAGAATGAATCAAAAATAATTTCCATGACTAACTCCTCAAGAAAAGAAGACCTACCTGATTTAGCTCCGCTTATTCACCAAGCACAACTAGACCCCCATATTCCAAAAGATAAGCTCAACGAAAATATTGACGCTGCTCTTCGCTTCGGATTTTCTGGGTTTTGTACAAGTCTTATTAATCTTCCTTCAGCTAGAAAGCGGCTTGGCTCTTCAAACTCAACTCGACTAATTGCTGTGATTGCATTTCCCTTCGGAGCAATCCCTAATCACTTAAAAAAAGCAGAGGCTGAATGGGCAGCCTCCCATGGTGCAGAGGAACTAGATGTTGTCCCGAACTTTTCAGCATTAAAAGAGAATCAAATCGAGAAGTTTGCTGAAGAACTAGAGTCAATTTGCTCATTAGGATTACCTGTAAGAGTGATATTAGATGTGGGTCATCTTCCTCAGCCTCTTCTACCCCTTGCAATTGATGCTTCAGTAGATGCTGGAATAAGTGGTGTTCAGACTGGCAATGGTTTCGGGCCAGCAGTAACTGCAAGTCATATTTATCAAATGACAAAACTTGTAAGAGGTCGTTGCGCAATAAAAGCAGCAGGCGGGATACAAACAACCTGTAAAGCTTTAGAAGTTCTAGAAGCAGGAGCATCAATTCTCGGCACAAGTAAAGGGCCTGAATTAATGAAGGCTCTAAGAAGAGGCAAAGTTTGAAAAAGAATAGGCAACTAGATGGTCTATCTCTCAAAGTGAGTCATCTAGGAGAGAATGATCGCCTTTTGACCATATTGAGCGATCAAGAAGGATTAACTAGACTGGCAGTTCCTGGTGCTAGAAGGCCAAACAGCAAACTATCTGCAGCGACCCCACTGACCTTACTAACGCTTGAAGTAATAAAGAGTAGAAATCTCTCAAGAGTTAGACACGTAAAAGTAATACATAGTTTCAATAGATTAGGGAAACAATTAGAGACTTTGGCAGCGGCTCAGGCCCTTGCAGAACTCACGTTAATGTTAGTTGCACTCAATGACCCAATCCCTGGACTACTTAAGACAATTTTAATGCACTTAGAAAGGCTGGAAATACTAAGTCAAGAAGAACAAATTCCTAAAAGGGAAGTCCTCGCTTGTAGTGTGCAAGCCTGTTTTCATATTCTTGCTCTTGGCGGGTATGCATTGCCTTTACAAAATTGCTGTCTTAGTGGTTCACCATTAAATCCACCAATAGGCCAATGGAATTGGCGCTGTAGCCTTTTGCCGGAGGAGGGCTTTGCGATAGGTCCTAAAGCGAACTCAGTAATCGAGTTAAATCCTTCAGAACTCGCCTTACTTCAACGACTTTTTCATTCATCTTTACCAATTCGCCAAAATGGTGAATTAATGGGTCCGATTGAAGTTTGGCTAAGGTTGCTTTACATAGTCGAATGCTGGATTAGAACACATCTTCACAACAACGTGAGTTCCTTAAAGGTTTTGCGAGAAGCCATAAACCTCAAAGCCTCAACTAAAAACTAAAACAATTATTTTAGAACGATTTTGAGCGGTTTCCATTTTAAAACCCAAGAACCAACCATCCGAACAGGCAACAACCCCGAAGGTCGTCGTGGATTACATGCTGTACTGCAACTAAATGAATTTCGCAAGCTTTGGATAGGACAAATTTTCTCTCAACTCGCTGATAAGTTCTACATAGTCCTAATGGTTTATCTAATAGCTCAATATTGGGTTAGCGGGAACTTACAAAGCAATAGCGCCCTAACCGAAGTAGCTGCTGCAATTCGCATGGATTTAGCAACACGTGCGCAAGTGATCACACTTCTTGCAACAGGCATATACGTAGCAAACACTATTCCAGCAATGGTGCTTGGAACTTTTGCTGGTGTTTGGGCAGACAGATGGCCCAAGCGTCGAGTAATGGTTGCATCAAATGGACTAAGAGCGCTTCTTGTCCTATTCACTCCTTTTTGTCTATTAAATGGTCCTCATTTGATGGGACTTAGTTGGGGATACTGGGCATTACTAGGAATGACATTCCTAGAATCTATACTTACACAATTTTTTGCGCCTGCAGAACAATCAACTATCCCACTTTTAGTTCCCAAGGAACACCTTCTAGCTGCAAACTCTCTATATCAAGCAACTAGTATGGGAGCAACTATTGTTGGGTTTGCTTTAGGAGATCCAATTCTTCGGATACTTAATCAGTCATTTCTCTCAATTGGAATTAAAGGAGGAGAATTCCTACTTCTTCCATTCTGTTATGGCATTGCAGCATTGTCTATAAGCAGTATTCGACTCAAGGAAAATGTAAATTGCAATCCGAAAGATACCGTTTGGGCAGAAATAGGTGAAGGAATACAAGTACTAAAACAAAAGCCTACTGTCCGAGGGGCAATGGTGCATCTTGTAGTCCTATATAGCCTTCTGGCCGCCTTATATGTCCTAACTATCAGCCTTGCTTCTTCAATTCAAGGTTTAGGGCCTACAAGATTTGGAACTCTTCTAGCCACAAGTGGTCTTGGAATGGCTTTTGGAGCCATTGTTGTAGCGCAAATAGGTCATCGTTTTAGAAGACACCGATTAGCAGCAACAGGGCTAGGAACAATTGCCTGGAGCCTTTTCCTTATGGGTCAAATACGTGGAGAATTGAGCATAACCTTGCTCCTATGCGGAATACTTGGTTTTGGGGCTGCTTTTGTTGCAATCCCAGCTCAAACTACGCTTCAAGAAGACACCCCTGAAACCCAACGTGGAAAAGTTTTTGGTTTACAAAACAATCTTATAAATGTTGCACTTAGTCTCCCGTTAGTAATGGCAGGTGCTCTTGTTAGCAAGTACGGACTTATCCCTGTCCTCTGGCTACTGGCTTTAGTAGCACTTTTAGCAGCTTTACTAGAACGACCTTGGCGACACTGCTAGCTTGCTACAACGGCTTGTGAAATGCAGCAGGTGGGGCACAACATCGCCTGGCTGGGAAAAAAGACACCGTTCTGCGGCAATGTCACCTATGGGCTAAGCACCACGGAAGCCCTTAGGGGAAGAGGGCATCAAATCAATTTCATTCACTTTGACAACCCTAGTGAACCAGGCAACACAAAAACTTCCCTTCTGGCTAACGATCCAGAAGTAAGCCTTCCTTATCTTGTGAAGTCTCAGGTTTACACAATCCCTTCTCCTCGAGCACAGCGTGAACTCAGAGAGTCACTTGAAAGACTTAAGCCAGACTTAGTGCACGCCAGCCTTACTCTCTCGCCACTAGATTTTCGACTTCCAGAACTCTGTCAACAACTAGATGTACCACTTGTCGCGACCTTTCATCCCCCATTTGATGCAGGCATAAGAAATCTCACTGCAGGTACCCAACAGTTAACCTACCAACTCTATGCGCCAGCACTGGCCCGTTACGACAAAGTAATTGTTTTCTCCGAACTTCAGGCAGAAGTTCTTGCCCGACTAGGAGTCAGAAAACACCGCATTGCTGTCATACCTAATGGTGTTGACCCCAAATGTTGGTCTCCAGCCAAATCCCAATCAGCAAGTCCAATGCTGAAGGCCGTTAAAGAAAAGCTTGGTCCTGAAAGGATTTTTCTTTATATGGGTCGTATTGCTACCGAGAAAAATGTTGAGGCATTACTTCGTGCTTGGCGCCTTGAGACACCTAAAGGGTGCCGTCTAGTAATAGTTGGCGATGGTCCGCTCCGAGCTACTTTGGAACACAATACGGCTACAGATATTGATAACAAAGTGACCTGGTGGGGCTATGAATCAGACCTCAATACAAAAATTGCCCTACTTCAATGTGCTGAAGTTTTCGTACTACCTAGCTTGGTTGAAGGCTTATCTCTAGCTCTTCTTGAAGCAATGGCCACTGGAACAGCTTGTATCGCTACTGATGCTGGCGCAGATGGCGAAGTCCTTAAAGATGGAGCAGGAATTGTCCTAAGTACTCAAGGAGTAACTACTCAATTAAGGACTCTTTTACCAGTACTCAGAGACCAACCAGTACTAACCTCTGAACTTGGGAAACGTGCAAGAGAAAGAGTGCTTGATCGTTATACCCTCAGCAGAAATATCGACTCTCTAGAAAACCTATACGGCAAACTTATTGGCCTAGCACCTTTGGCCGCATAAAACTCTAAGCGAGTTCGCGGCTTCGATCTGCTGCTGCTAAAACAGCTTCAATCAATGCGGAACGAATACCAGCCTTCTCAAGATGGCGCAACGCTGCAATTGTGGTTCCACCTGGAGAAGCAACCATATCCTTCAACTGACCAGGATGCATTTGCTTTTCCTTCAAAAGCGATGCAGTTCCACCTAAAGTCCTCACAGCAAGATGCAATGCAATTTTCCTAGGTAATCCAGCCGCAACAGCACCATCCGCAAGTGCCTCTATCATTACTGCTACATATGCTGGTCCAGAAGAAGTAAGGGCAAGAAATGCATCTATCTGAGACTCTGGCAGCTCAAATAACTCACTAATTGGAGAAAAAATTTTCTTTACTGAGACTTTCTGCTGATTTGTTATTTGATCGCCCCAAGAGATTCCTGTAAGGCCAGCCGCAACAAGTGAAGGGGTGTTTGGAACTGCACGGACACATACATGCGTCGGAAAACAATTCTGTAATCGATTTAAAGAAACACCAGCCAACAATGAAATTAATACTGGTCTCGAAGAAGTTTCGAAAGACTGATGTTCAGAGGCTTGATCAACAACAGTATTTAATTGCTGTGGTTTTACTGCCAAAATTTGTATGGGAGCTGACCAGACTTGAGCGGCACTCGAATCGTCGGCAATTACTAAGCCAAGACCTCGAGGTAATTGGCTTGAAAGTCTATCTAAGGATTGACAACTACGAACTACAGCAAAAACATGTTCAGGTGCAAAGTCTCCTCTTTCTAACAATGGAAGAACCAAAGCCTGAGCCATTTGACCCAGACCAATTACACCTAAAGAAATAGACACGGTTTCTCTACAAAGCTCCCGCTTGATTGTCTCCCCATGCAGGAGTAGGTGCAGAAGTGGTTTCTGTTGCCATAGATTCTGGTTCCCTACTAACAACAGCTGAAGCAGATGCTTCTTCTTGAGTTGAATTAGTCACCGTGACACAACTTGGTGCAAACAGAAAAATGCTTTCCCCAACCCTCTCTTGATGACCATCGATAGCAAAAGTTCCTCCTGCCACAAAATCCACGGCTCTTTGAGCTTGATCAGGCTCCATCATTGTGAGATTAAGTATCACTGTCTTACGCTCACGCAAAGCCTGAATTGCAGAGGGCATCTCATCAAAACTCCTAGGCTCCATAAGATTGACTTCTGATGCCGCCGATGAAATCCCAGGCATCCCCACGACCTTAGAACCAGAAAATCCATCCCCGTGACCAAAAGGAGTTGATCCTGTTACAGGGGCAAGTTCTCCGCCTATGGCTCGGCGACTACTTTGATCAGAATCGAATTCGTCACCTGTTTCATAATCAAGTTCATCGTAATCGCTGTCGAGATAGTCGTCTCCAGCGACGACAGAACGAAGACGGGAAATAAGCGACACCGGTGAATCCTCTGAGGAAGACGTGGGAAATAATCGACTAAAGCCGATAGGAGAGTCTCTTGTAAGGAAACTACTTACCTATTACCTAAATAGCGTTAAAGGCTGCCAGGGGCAAGGCTCTCACACAGGTTTTGTCCTATCAATTAGAACTTTGAATGTCTGAAGGTCTTTTCCCAAACAGAACAGAACCGACCCTCAGCCAAGTCGAACCAGTTTTAACAGCCTCCTGCCAGTCTCCACTCATACCCATAGAACATTCCTTCAAAGCAAGTTGATTAGCTAATAAGCGACATTCTTTAAAAAGCTCCAGTCGCTCTTCAGGTGTGGATCTCATTGGAGCCATCGTCATAAGACCAATTATCTTTAAGTTCGTTAGGGATTTCAAATATGACCAAATATTTATAAGTTGTTCAGGATCAAATCCACCTTTATTTGGGTCTTCTCGAAACTTCACCTGCAGCATCACTTCAGAAATGAGTTTTTCCTCCCCAGCAATTCTTGAGATCCTTTCAGCCAAAGCCTTGGAATCTACTGAATGAATAATCTCAAAAGCTCTTACAACAGCCCTCACTTTATTGGCCTGAAGACGACCAATAAAGTGCCAGCGAAGACTTTTAATGTCAGCCAATTGATCGATTTTTGGCAACGCCTCCTGTAATCGACTTTCTCCAAAATCCAGCTGCCCAAGCCCAGCGAGCTCACGAATCGAAGATGCAGAGTGGCCTTTACTTACTGCCAACAAATGAACTCCTTCAGGCAATTGATTGCTAAATCTCTGCCATCTATGTCGCAACATTTTCAAATGAAGGTTTGATGAAATAACTCCTTCCATGAATTTTCCTCATCTGATGCATCACGCCGACAACGAGAAAGATTTAATTCAGCATGATGTCGTGCGTCCTGATATGGAATAACCTCAAACTGTGCTCCCCTAGGCTGCATTGTCACCAAGAAAAACATTCTTTGAGCATATAACGTTGCATACACATCTCTCCCTTCTCCTGCTGGAGAGACCAGGTAGAGCATTCCAAAAGTAGGGTGATTGAGATAGCGCTCAGTGTTCACCTTAAGCAGCCAATCATCTATAAAGCACCGTACTTCCCACGAAGACTACAAACCATTAATAACAAAATAAATGCACTTATATTTAGCGAACGAGATTTTGCTTCTACAAGAATCTTTGTCCTGAATTGATCTGGTCCTAACCACCTTGCTCCTCTAGCTAAAAGAGCTTCCGAGCCCTGTTCAGCTCGCAACAAAATATTGGCAAGGAGGCGTTCTCCTACTGAAAGAACCAAACCGAAAGAAGCCTTTAGTCCAAGCTTCTTAAAACTTACTGCCCTTATAGAAACAGAGCGAATGAGATTCTGAAGTTCCTCTTGTACTAACGGCAAAAATCTTAGAGATAAAAGTAACTGAAAACTAATTCGATCTACTGGGACGCCAAAAAAAGCAAGAGGGCTCATAAACCAACTCAAAGCCCATACGAGATCTTCTGGAGGGCTGGTTAATAGCATCAAATTCACACTATGGATAACTGTAAAAATCAAAGTCGAAGTTTTAAGTCCCAACTCAGCTGACCGTCGGTCTATCACTAATGGTCCAAAATCAATGAAGCCAAAATGAATGGGTCCAAGCCGAAGAAGTTCCCAAGCCTGTCCAGAGTTCAGGTTCGGGACTTGTAACTCTTGCTCAGGACGTACTGAAAAAGTTGCAGAAGGATCCCCAATAGGCAAAAACATCGCCAAGCCCCCAACAAACGAAGCCAAGATCACAAGGAAAACAAATGGTCGCAACCAAATCCTTGTTGGGAGAGAACTCACCAAAGTTATAAGGAACAAACCAACAACTAATCCCACCCTCCAAATCAAGCTAGCCAAGACAGGTGTGACGAGAAACATCACTACCCAAGCAAACTTCAATCTTGGATCTAATCGGCGTAACCAGCCAGAACGACCTGCTACGTATTGCCCTATTGGTACCTGCCGCAACCAATCCATAAATCAATCAGAGAGAGTCTGTTGACGTGCTAAATCACGTTCTAAATCGCGTTGTTTCTTACCACGCCAAAACAGCTTCAAGGGCGTGCCTTCAAACCCGAGTCCTTCTCTCAACTGACGCTCAATATAACGACGATAAGTGTCTCCGAACAACTTTGGATCATTTACAAAAAGAGTAAAGCTAGGTGGTCTACTAGCCACTTGAGTCCCGTAATAAAGCCTTCCCTGTCTCCCGCCTCTAGAAGTAGGCGGGCTACGCCAACTCAATGCCTCCTTAATTACTTCATTAACAACAGAAGTACTCACACGACGTCGATGCTGCTCAACTGCCAAGCTTGCCAATGCAAAGACACTTTCCACCCTCTTGCCAGTAACTGCTGAAGTAAACAACATCGTCGCCCAATCCAAGAAGTAAAGCTTTGATCGAAGTTCCTTTTCCATACTTGTCATGGTGTGGGAATCTTTCTCAATCGCATCCCATTTATTCACAACAAGTAGACAAGCTCTCCCAAACTCCTCAATCCGGCCAGCAAGGCGCTGATCCTGTTCGGTCACCCCATCAATGGCATCAATAACCAAAACACACACATCACTTCTTTCAATTGCTTTAAAACTTCTATTTATTCCAAAAAACTCCGGACCATAGTTAACGCTCCTTCGCCTACGAATACCAGCAGTATCTATTAGCTTCCAATACTTCCCTTCTCGCATTAACCTAGTATCAATAGTATCTCTAGTGGTTCCCCGGATTGGACTGACTATTGCACGAGGCTCTCCACAAATAGCATTAAGTAAACTCGACTTGCCTACATTCGGTCTACCTATGATTGCCATTTGAATATCTTCTTCTTCCCCACCTTCATTCTGCTTAGGTGGCAAAAGCGCAATTACCCGATCTAGCAAGTCTCCTGTACCAGATCCATGGATTGCAGAGATCGGATAAGGCTCACCTAGTCCAAGTCGCCAAAATTCTGCGGCCATAGCAAGTCCTTGTTCAGGAGACTCGCATTTATTAACCGCAACAATAGTGTGACATTGATGTGTTCGCAGCCACTCTGCTATCGCTTCATCTGCAGCAGTAATGCCTTGCTGACCATCAACTATTACTAAAGCTACTGAGGCTTCGGATAACGCCAAATTTGTTTGTTCACGAATCTCTGGCAAAAATTCACTGTCGTCCTCAAAGACCAATCCCCCTGTATCAACAACCTTGAACTCTCGATCTCCCCAAAATCCATCCTGATATGTACGATCTCGAGTCACGCCAGGCTCGTCATGAACAATCGCTTCGCGACTTTTGCAAAGGCGGTTCACCAAAGTTGATTTGCCAACATTTGGGCGGCCGATTATGGCAACTACCGGACGCGCCACCTGCTAGGACCTTCTCAAGAATAACGACATTACATAATCATGGGGCACAAATCCAATCCTCTAAAAATTCAATCTTTGATTACTAGGTAAAAAAATATCAACCTCAATAAGAGTCAAAAGCACTTAAATCGATTTTATTTAACTAACACTCCTTGCTAAAAGATTTCCGAAGAAATCAATTCTTATTTTATTTAACTACAGGATCTCCTGGGTGACCGGTTAAGGGGTCAACAGGAGGTTCCAAGATTTTAGGGAGAGGGCCATCTTCAAGCAGTGCTTCTTCACGAATAGCTAGCCAAGCAAGTAACCAGTTCACAGCAGTTGCTCGCCTTGTTTTCCTTGGGTACAACTCACCTATTCGATACCCAGAGAAGTCCAACTCTTTCTTTAATAGTTGCTTAAATTCTTTAGGGATAGACCTTGTCAATTTAACCGAAGCCTTTCTCTGAGAAATTATCTGAGGTGCCGTTGGGAACTCCTTCAGCCATTCCAAAGGTGTACATGGTCCTGCCTCCCAAATTAAAAAAGATTTCTCTGCTGGCCGATATCCAAGTCTTTCCCAAATCAGCCCAGCCACAAACGTGTCACTAATCCGATCATTAATGATCTCTCTAAGCAAAACCCTGCTCAAAGGCCATATTGAATTGCCACCCTCAAAAGAAGTCATTTACCAAAAGTAATCTCTAATTCAAAAGACAAGAAGCATTACGTACCAAAATATGTCCATGGAAAAAAACCAAAAAACACTTGTTCTTCCAGGTAACGGAAAAAAAAGAGAACTATTTTGCCAAGTAATGCTGTCCCCATTAGCAGGAGTAAGTGATTGTATCTTCCGAAGTTTGGTAAGACGTTGGGCTCCAGATGCATTGCTATTTACAGAAATGGTAAGTGCCACCAGTCTTAACTTGGGACATGGGATTGAAAAAGTAGCAAGGCTTTCCGAAGAGGAAGGGCCTGTAGGGGTTCAGCTATTCGATTTCCGTCCAGAAGCTATAGCCATTGCAGCTCGCGAAGCTGAAGCTGCAGGAGCTTTCCTGATAGATATCAATATGGGATGTCCCGTTAGGAAAGTTGCTAAAAAAGGCGGTGGGAGTGGTCTTCTAAGGAATCCAGAATTAGCTGCAAAAATAGTAAGCAAAGTTGCAGAATCAGTAAGCATTCCTGTCACAGTAAAAACACGCCTTGGTTGGTGCAAGGATTCCGCTGATCCAATCAAATTTGCACTCAAACTCCAAAAAGCAGGCGCACAACTAATCACTTTGCATGGCCGTACAAGAGAGCAAGGCTTTTCAGGGATTGCTGACTGGACTACTATCTCAAATGTCAAGGAAGCTCTTGACATTCCATTAATTGCCAATGGAGATATAAACAACCCTGATGATGCCTTTCGATGCCTAAAAGTCACTAAAGCTGACGGTTTAATGATTGGCAGAGGGAGCCTGGGTGCTCCCTGGATAATTGGTCAAATTAATTCAGCTCTAAAAGGTCAAAAGATTTTAACAACTCCAAGCCCACTAACACGTATGAACATTGCAAGAGAGCATTTGCTAATGCTGCTTGACAAAAAAGGTGAACATGGTCTTCTAATAGCACGAAAGCATATGAACTGGACATGCAAAGGCTTCCAAGGGGCCACGCGACTCCGAAAGCAACTTTTACAAGCACAAACCTCTAAAAAAGCAATGAAAATACTTGAGGAAGGGATAACAAATTTAGGCTAAACGATTTCAGTCACTACAAAGACTTAGAATCGATTAATAATAACTAGGACCTGAACATTAAATACTCCTATTTTACAATTCTCAATTCAAGGTATAACATCTGGCCAAGATTTACGAATTATCAGCAAAGAGAAGTAAGGCTTCTCACTCGCGGAAATATCGCAAGCTTTAACAACCAGCTCATCAGAGAAGCCCACCCTTTGAGCAAACAAAGCGTTATTCAAAAGGTCTCGCTTTTCCAGCAATGGCCTAATCCAATTCCAACGATGGCCTAATTTAATTAAGGCAAGAACTCTCCCTAAAGACACACTTTCGTCAAGAAGATTCTCCACAGCCTTTTTTTTATCTGGAGTTGGCACAATCAAAAGTTGCTCTCTCTGTAAAGCCAAAGGCCAACCACCTATAGCCGCTGCAGCTGAAAGGGCTGTGACCCCAGGAATAAGTCTCAATTGACATTTAGGATGATTTTTTATTAGTTCCAGCAACACATAAGAACTGCTTGCAAAAAAAGAAACATCTCCCTGACAAAGGAAAACCACTCTCTGCCCTTCTGAAACAGCCGCTGCAAGTTGTTCACCCGCCTCTTTCCAAGATGATTTTCTAACAAAGACATCCTCCACCATTGGAAAATGTAAAGGTAATAACTTCTTTTCTTTGGCAATCCATTTTGACGCAATTGATAGTGCCATCCCTTTAGCCCCAATCCTGGCAATTGGATAAGCCACTAAAGTTGCCGACTGAATTGCTTCAACTGCAGCAAGAGTCAACAAGGAGGGATCGCCAGGTCCCACCCCTACAAGAGTTAAGCCTGCCTCTTTACTTGAAAAAAGAGATGCCACTTTTATATCCATTTAACAATCATTCCAAATCGCGAATAGTCCAGGTGAATACTAAATAAAGATCTCACTCTAATGAAGGAAAACAAACCTAGTACCACCAAAAACTGCAAATTCATCTCATGTCCGTAGAAAGCATTTGTTTAACTATGCATACGTGGTTGAGAATACAAATTAGATAGGATTGAAGACTCAACTTCCGACAACTCTTCTAAGCGATTAATAATTATCTCATAATCAAAGCGCTCTTTAGCAAGCCTCAAATAAAGCCCAAAATGTCGAGCTTCACTAGAAAGTAACTCTGAATATAATTCTCTAAGTTCTACATCTGGGCTATGAGTAGCGAGTAAAGACATTCGTTCATGACTTCTAGCCTCAATCAAAGCTGATATCAGAAAAGTATCTAACATGCGCTGAGGCTCTGGTTTCCTAACCTGTTTTGACAAAAGTGCTCCGTAAGGTGGAGCTTGCAAAGGCTCTAAGTATCTACCTCTTGCCTTTATCAAACAAAGGACCTTCTCGAAATGTTCTAATTCTTCTCTTACTAATGGGCTAAGAGCTTCTGAAAGTCCAGGCTCACATAAATAGCGAAACATCAATTGCAAAGCCACACCTGCAGCTTTTCGCTCACAATGAGCATGATCAATTAGGACCTCAAGTGGGTTGGCAATTGCCTGATCAAGCCAGGCAGTATTTGTATGGAACTTTAACCATTTAATAATAGTCATCTCATCTATCTTTGGAGTTAATATATTCATTAACTTTGCTTCAAATTACCTAGATAAGACAATAAACCTTGAAAAGCAAGGTTGTAGCTCATATCCCCAAAGCCACTAATTACTCCAACAGCTCTATCTGCCAAATAAGACTCATGCCGAAAAGATTCCCTAGCTTTGGTATTACTTAAATGCAATTCCACATAAGGAATTTCCGTACCGAGCAAAGCATCTCTAATAGCAATTGACGAATGTGTGTAAGCACCCGCATTGATAAGGATTCCCTGAACTTCTCCCATTGCCTGATGAATGCGGTCTACAAGTGCACCTTCAAAATTACTCTGAAAACAGTCAAGGAGAACTCCCTCAGCATCAGCCTTGATTTGAAGGTCATTCTCAATCTCCTTAAGGCTTTTAGCCCCATAGAGACCTGGCTCACGCCGACCTAAAAGATTCAGGTTCGGCCCGTTAATTAGCAGCAAACGCATATCCCAGAAAACAAAAGAGTTAATTCGATCGTATCGATCCCCACAAGTCTCTCCAATCCATTCAACTCATAAAGGCCTTCTACTGATAATGTCTGATGGTGTGGTACGGGTCGGTGCCCGAGTGGTTAATGGGGGCGGACTGTAAATCCGCTGGCTCTGCCTACGTTGGTTCAAATCCAACCCGGCCCACCTTCCACATGCCCTTGTAGCTCAGCGGTAGAGCACTCCCTTGGTAAGGGAGAGGTCCCGGGTTCAAGTCCCGGCGAGGGCATTGAGCCCGGCCTCAACCAAGGGAAGGGATCTCAGGCACCAGAGGTTGGTTCTCCAAAGAAGAAAGTGGGCGTCCGCTTTTGCTCCACGAATAACTCACTTGTCTGAGGCATTTGCACTTCACGCGTAAGACAAATGGCAGCGATTCAGAGGTAATACAGCGATCTACCCCTTCATAAAGGGGCACCTCTGAAACAAAAAAAGAGATATGGTAAAAACTTCTACTTAGCGGGCAATCAAAGTGACAGCTGAAAGCAATATGGTTGACGCAATTACACCAATAGAAACCCAGCCAACAATTTTTCCCGTGTTCACTGATATAGAAACAGTGAACAACTTATCTCTTTTATCACGATCCTTTTTAGAAACTGATTTTGATGGCTTAGTAGGAATTACT
>QCJH01000008.1 GCA_003216155.1 Prochlorococcus sp. AG-409-A19
ACCCTTCCTAAAGCTATCTCCATGTAAGGGGTATAGAAAGTTTCAATCACTTTTAAAGGCAAGGAAGTGGGTGTCCAGCCAATTTTAATCTGGCTTGTTGAAATTCTCAAGGTTTTCCGTGAAATAGCACATCATGTATATTCTCTTTGAATATATAGATAAAGAATAAATGTTATAAAAATCAAGCTCAAGTATGTTTGGGAGTTAATATATTAATGAACGAGGAATTAAAAACAACAATAATGTCAGAAAGTTCATCTCCTTTAGAGGGAAAATACTATGAAAACAAAAATCTAGAGTCATTGACAAAAATAATCGATACCAAGAAAATATCTCATTTAATGAATGATCCAAGATGTAAGAATATATATTCAAATGCAGATCCATTCCCTCACATTATTTTCAAAGATCTCTGGGAAGAAGAATTTCTTGAATCTATATCTAATGAATTTAGAGAATTTAAAAACTGGGAAGTACACAGCATGAGTGCTGGATTTGAAAAGAGAACATGTGGAAGTTTTTTTAAGCTACCTCCCAAAACTGCAAGACTGATTGATTTTTGCAATTCATTTATTTTTATTAGGTTTCTTGAATATTTAACAGGCATCTCAGGATTAATACCAGACCCTTATCTACTAGGAGGAGGAATGCACAGTACATTAAACAATGGATTTCTAAAACTTCATACAGACTTCAATTGGCACGAGAACCTAAAATTATATAGAAGACTAAATCTTTTGATATTCCTTAATAAGAACTGGAAGGATGATTGGGAAGGGCATCTATTACTTGTCAAAAAAAATAAATCAGAGTTAGAGCTGAGAAAAAAGATTCCTCCAGAAATGAATACAAGTGTTATTTTCAATACAGATCATAAAAGCATTCATGGACACCCATTCCCAATGAAGCTACCAGAAGATATTTCAAGAGATTCGATTGCTATTTATTATTATTCTAGCAGCAAACCTGAAGATTATATTCTAGCAAAAAATAGTTTCTGGTATCATTTTAAATATTAGAAAATGCAATCAGCGTTATTTAGCAAGAGTACTTTTTTAATGCTTATTTCTCTCCTACTTCTTCTGATTCATTTTGCTTCCATTTGATCAGGAATAAAAGCAAGCAACATTCATTTAGCAATTATCAAGGTTTTACTCAACAGGGCAAAAGGAGTCTCAGCTTATTCTTTAGGCGCCTTCTACTAGCATTTTAAATAACCAAAAGTCAAACAAGCAAAGGTTAACTAAGGAATAAGTGCTTAAAAAAAGCCAGAAGTCCAATATGCTTTTTCAAACCCTTTGAGACTTCTATCATGAATCTCGAGCGAGCCAAAAGATCCATGGCTCCATGTTTCTCTGATGAATGTTCCAAATTTTGCATGATAATCAATTTAGTCGCACAGCCCCTATTAAGTCCAGGACTGATTGTTTCAGGCAAAATGATCTTTCTCATATATCAAGTCTGGCCATCCAACAAGTTGTCTTCCTGAAGAAAAAAGACTTCTTTTTTAAGTTTCAACTACCTTGAAAAAATATATAAATCGAATTTCATCAGCTTTTATAAACTCCGAGCATTGAGCAGACTGGATACATCCTCCAATCTGACCTCCTTAATCTGCCCAGGGATCATTCTCACAAGAAAACAGCAACGAAGGAAGTTCGGTCTCCTTCAATTTTTTCATATCTTTCCAATCACACCACATGGAATTCAGCAACCAAGCCTGGGACTGACTATGAGCACCTTCATCAAGCAATTTTATTTGGAAAGGTTTTAATCCAACTTTCCACTTCTTGTATTGCTCTTTCCAACTTTCATCTTCCATGCATTCCAGACCTGTTTTCAACCATGATCCTCTGAATAGTCAATAGGGCAAGCCCTTTTTTACTGTTCAAGAAGTACAAAGGGCTTGTGCTGTGATAGACCAGAGGTATTGGTATTTGGGCCCATACATATGCCATTTACCCCTCCAAAGTGTCTCAATTGCAAAAATTTTGGTGGTTGTCCTATGGAAGGTGGCTTCTGCCGAATTTGGAATATAGCCATTGCGCCCAATGAAGCCAAGAAATTCAAATGTCAACATTGGACTTCGGGAGCAAACAATTAAAAAGCTCTCATAGCATTAGCCATTAGGAAGGTACCTAAGCATGTGTTATGGAAGAACGAATTGAACCCAGCCCATGTAGGCCTTCTAACAACCACTTGAAAAAAATCAAGTTGGCTCTTATTGAAGGCCTTCGGTTTTTAATATTCATCTTTCTCCTGCACCCATCAAGTGCCATAGGACAGGTGCAAATTTGCGAAATCAAATATGGGGAACAAAAACTAGACCGTAAAAGACCAGCTTTATCAAGGCTGAAGCAAACGCTTAATCAGCAGAAAAAATGTCATCTAATAGGTACTGAGTTCAATCAATATGGCGAAAAGCTTCCTAACAAGCCAATCTTCGCTTGCTGCAAACCAGAAAAAAGATTTTAAATAAAAGCGAATAGTCCTATGTCTTATAAAAACTTGTAATCTCTTTCTAAGAGTATCAAAAAAGTTCTAAGCACTACTTGAATTGGGTGAATCCGGATCTGGACTAACCACTACTGGCATCCCTGTTGAAGAAGACCTAATAGGAATGACCTTTTTCACAGGAGGTATTGGAATCTCGGAAGCAGATCTTGACTCAGGGGGAGATGAACTTGAAGGCGGCTGAGGCTTCTCATCGGGAGCACAAGCAGCAAGAGCTTCTCTAAGTAATGAATCAAAAGTTGAGCCTGGCAACCGATGTCTAGCCACCTCTAAAAAAGTACGCGGTAAAGATTCAGCCGCGGCAGTTCTTAAAGCCGGATTATTACGTCGATGATCTTGTTCATCATGAATTGCACGAATAAAGCGACGTGTCACGTCACGTTTTGTTGATGCCTTAATAAAAGTGTCACTATCACTAAACCCATTACCCACTTCACGTTCAAGATCAGTGATGCGACGTTCAAGACTCTGAAGAACTTCTTCAGCCTCTTTACCTATATGAGCCAATTGCCCATCAGAAAGATTTGGCATATCAGCCACATAAATCTTGCCATGATCTCTAAGCGTTAAAAAAGTCGGTCTTGCTCCCTGTCGATGGGAACCATTGTCAAGACCAGCGCCCATAGGGCGTCTTGGAGGGACTGGGCCAGCTGAACTACGCCTGCGCGTTGAGCGTTGTGGACTATCAAAAGGCATCGAAGTAAAAATGTGACGACGCTGCTACCGAAAAATTCGGCCTGCTTCTAAGGATATTAATAGCGAGAGTTAGTTCAATGTGATTCTCAGCGCAGGTCGTAGAAATCCGAAGCATTATCCAATGCTGAAACTCACTAGTTCTTTTTGCATTTCAACGAGGCAACCCTTGCAAAGCATTCCCGTCAAGACCAGTTCCGGAATCAATCCAACCCATAGGCCATGCCTCAAACCCCAGTCCAGCACAAACCTCTAGAGCATCAGTAGTGGCCTCATCAGAGACAATCAAGCAAAATCCAACACCAAGATTAAAGGTATGCCAAAGATCTCTTTCAGGAATCTGGCCAACAGTTTGTAGCCATTTAAAAATCTCTGGCCATCTCCAACTTTGCTTGTCAACAAATGCATGTACTCCTTCTGGCAAACAACGAGGAAGATTCTCCGGCAAACCACCACCAGTTATATGCGCCATACCATGAAGAGAGATTTCGGCCTTAATCAAAGCTTTAACCAATTGAACATAAATTTTTGTAGGAGCTAATAAGGTATCGATCACAAGGGATTGATTACTCCCAAAAGTGGTCTGTTCGTCAATATCCCTAGTTGCCAATACCTGACGGACAAGACTAAAGCCATTGCTATGCACCCCACTACTGGCGACACCAATAATTTGATCACCAGCTTTGATTTTGCTGCCATTGATCAAATTATTTTCTTCAGCAACAGCCACACAGAAACCTGCAAGGTCATACCTCCCTGAAGGATAAAAACCTGGCATCTCAGCTGTTTCTCCTCCAAGAAGCGCACATCCACTGACTCGACAACCTTCTGCTATCCCTTTAACCACCTCTGCCATCTGATTAGGTCCTAAGGAGCCAGTGGCGATGTAATCAAGAAAAAAAAGAGGCTCAGCTGCAGAAGTAATTACGTCGTTAACACACATCGCGACTAAATCCAATCCCACTCCATAGTGCCTTTCATATTTCTGAGCCAGCTCTAGTTTTGTACCAACTCCATCTGTACCCGCTACTAATACTGGCCTTGAAATTCCAACAGGAAGGCGAATCAACCCTCCAAACCCTCCCAATCCACCAATAACCTCCTTTCGATGTGTAGATTCCACATTGGATCTAATCCTTTTTATGAAGGCCCTCCCAGCCTCCACATCAACCCCAGATGTTTTGTAGTCCATGAGTTCTTATAGGCTGGCTGATCAGAATTTGGGGCTAAATTTCCGCAAGAATCCTGCAAGAAATCAATTTCGTATTCAAAGAAACATTCATCTCAAAGAATATTTCCCTAAAACACTATGCAACATAGCCTTCCTTATAACCTTTAGCTTATGACAATCCACTTTATTCAAATACTTTTCGAGGTGTTCCACTGGCCTTTTCAATACTAAGAACAAAAGCCGAACTGCATCTCTGGCTAAAGAGTCAGAAATCTGAGATTTGTTTCGTACCAACTATGGGGTCTCTACACAGAGGTCATAGTGAACTAATAAACGCTGCAAAAAAATTAACTTTTTCAAGGCCTACATCAGTACTTGTAAGTGTATTTGTCAATCCATTGCAGTTTGGTCCTCAAGAAGATTTCAAATCTTATCCCCGTAATTTCGATCATGACTGTGAAATATCACAGAAAGCAGGGGCTAATGCAATCTGGGCGCCAACAACAAATGATGTTTTCCCGACAAGAGAAAATTCACATTTAATGCTTCAAGCTCCCACGAAACTTACAAAGCATTTATGCGGGCCTCATAGGAAAGGCCACTTTGATGGAGTAGTCACAGTAATGAAGCAATTATTGGAATTAATAAGTCCTCATATTCTTATTTTAGGTGAAAAGGACTGGCAACAGTTAATAATCCTTCGTCATCTCATTAAGACTTTTAGCACACAAATCCGTGTATACGGTGTAGCAACAGTTCGTGATTTAGATGGGCTAGCTTTTAGCTCTCGCAACAGCTATCTAAGTACTTCGGAAAGGGAGAAAGCAATTACTTTACCTCGCCTAATGGCCAAGACTGCATTAAATGCTCAAAACAAAAAAGATATTAACTTAGACAAGCTTCATGCTGAATTAGAGCATGATGGTTTACGTGTGGAGTATTTAGAGATCGTAGATCCCTTCACTCTTCAACCAACAAAAGCCAAACAGAATCTTGGCCTCTTAGCTGCTGCAGTGCACTCTGGCTCTACTCGCCTAATTGATCATACTTTTCTGATGAATCACAAACCAATCGTTGCCATTGATGGTCCTGCTGGCGCAGGGAAAAGTACAGTCACTAAAAGATTTGCCGAAAGACTTGGGCTGCTCTACCTCGATACTGGTGCTATGTATCGAGCAGTTGCTTGGTTGATCCACAAAGAAGGTGTGAACCTTAAACAAGAATCAGAATTGAGAAAAGCCCTTGAAGGGCTAAAGCTAGAACTAGAAAATTCAACTTCTGGAGATCAGAAAGTTCTTATTAATTCCAATGACGTTACCTATGCAATTCGAACACCAGAAATTACATCATTAGTGTCAACAGTTGCTGCACAAGCCGCAGTTCGCGAAGCATTAACTGCGCAGCAAAAAGAGATAGGGAAACTTGGAGGAATTGTTGCAGAAGGTAGAGATATAGGTACCGCTGTTTTCCCCAATGCTGAGTTAAAGATTTTCTTAACTGCAAGCTCTGAAGAGCGAGCTCGAAGAAGGGCAGCAGATTTAAACCAACGTGGCTTTCCAGCCCCAAGCCTCAAAGAACTTGAAGCACAAATCAAAGAAAGAGACAAAATTGATAGCACTAGAGAAATATCGCCTTTAATAATTGCTAAGGATGCAATTGAAGTAATCACTGATGAAATGACCATAGAAGATGTTATCGAAGCTCTTATAGAACTATTCCGTCTAAAAGTACCTGATGAAGTCTGGACTACCTTTTAGTACTAATTGCATCTAAAAGGCCTTCACAAGCATCTTGCAATAAATCCAAAACTTCCTCAAAACCCCTATCTCCCCCGTAATAAGGATCAGGGACTTCTTTAAGACCACTTTTTGAATATTGAAGTATTGGTCGAATCTCTGCTATCACTTTAGGTCCTAACTCTAAAGCCATCTTGCGAACAACTGCCAAATTCTCATCATCCATAGTCAAAATCAAGTCAAAATTATCAAAATCCTCCATCTGAATCTGCCTTGCTCTGCTGGGCAAATTAATGCCTCTTCGTTGAGCGGCATTTTGCATACGTGAATCTGCAGGATTTCCTATATGCCATCCACCCGTACCTGCGGAATCAACCAAAAACTTATCTTGTAAACGCCTTTTCTGAAGCAAGTCCAAAAAAACACCTTCTGCAGCAGGTGAGCGACAAATATTGCCTAAGCATACAAATAAAAGGCGTTTGCGCATCTTTCATCCAAAAAAACCAATTTAAGACTTCAACAAGCAAAAAGTCGATCAAATGCTAAAGAGCACATTATTGATATAAGACTCTGTCCATTCACTTCCATAAAATCTTGTTAGCATTCCTCTAGCTGGATCCTTCTTGGCTCTATAAAGTAAATAACGCTTTTGCCCATCTAGCAATAAATTAAAACGTTCAGCTGTTACTTGTTCAGCCTCCTTGACTAATTCAATGTAAAGGTCTAGATAATCACGAAAAGCAGTCATGATTACACTATTAATCAACTTATCAGATTCACTATTTAGTGGCAGCCTAGTCCAAAGAAATCCTGGAGAGAAAAAGGACTTTGCCTCCTCTGGAATAGGCCCACCATCTGGCAAATGACTTTGCCAACGATCAAATAAAGGGATCAGACGATTAACTATCAATGACAAATGATGTGCATCATTATTGAGCACTGGCTGAAAGTCCAAAGCTAAAAGATGGCCAGATGGCAATGTCACTAAATCAGCCCCAAAGAAAGGTAGGTCATAGCTTGGAGATGGGTTTATTACCAAATTCAATACAGCTGCTGACGTCCCCGCATCCACACAAGCAGCACGGACTTGCTTTAGTTTTTTTGTTTTGCAAGCCCAAGTATTAGTAATCGCATTTGATAGATTTGATTTGGAACCAAAATTTCTCTCAACCTGCAGAAACTTTGGCAACATAGGATATGATTCTATCCCCAGAGGGCTTAATACTTGAATAGCGTAATTAAGGAATGGTGACCATCTCCATTGATCCATTTTAATAGGATCTATGCTTGTCTCTCTATCAAAACCCATAAAATTTAATTCTTCTACCTTTCAGGGAGTTTACCAACTGAACTCCCAGGGAAAAGGAACTTTCGCAAAAAAAGATCAGACCACTCCTTCCCAAAATAACTAGAAAATAATCCATGTGCTGGATCTCTCTCAGCATTATAAATATCATAATCAACCTGAAGTCTTTCAACCTCTTTAGCTGATATTAACGAGGGCTTCTTAAGCGTAAGATTATAAAGTTGCCAATAACAATCTAAAAATGAGGCAAATGCGGTTGGGAGAGAAATGGCAGCCTCATTCAAACCAGCTCTGCAAAATAACATCCAAGGAGAAAAGTACTGATGAGGATCAAATGTACGCATAGTCTTTTCACTAGAAAGCTCTGGGAAACGGCCTTGAAGTGATTTAAGACCTTGATAATGTCGATCAAAATAAGTCTGGTCCTGAATTAATGGCTGAAAGTCAAGTACTGCAACTAACTTTTTTCGCTTGCCAAACCATAAAAGGTCAACACCCATCAAAGGCTGATCATTTGTATAGCTTGGATATGCAACAGAGTTAAGCACTTGAAGTGCTTCTCCAGCATCTAGGCGAGTAACACGCCAACGACGAAAACCAGGTACTTTCCAAAGCCAACTCTGAATAAGGCCATTACCTCTATCAGATCGACACTCTCCAAGCCCATAAGGGACCTCCAATGCTTCTCCACCTCTGGCAATGATGCTTGAATGCAATTCCTGCAGGAAAGGATCAAACATCAATACCTCCCGACCCAGGGAACCCTAATCCAGGAGAAAATTAAAAAAACGTCTTTATAACTTGGAGTCATTTTTCATAAATAATGCTGCTATTGAGAGAGGTCAAGAGATCTTTATAAGCTAAGCCATAAAGGATATAAAATATATAATAGTCAAAATCTTGCGACGTGCATTCAAAGAGCTAAACATCTTTAACCTAATATCTATAAAAACATCGCCTTAAGATTATATTGACAATCTAATTAGTAGAGAAAGCAAAAACAAATCAAATATGATTAAAATATCTCAAAGAGATTTTTGCAAATCTCTTTTAATTTAGCCATCTCTAGAGGTTCAGGAAGGTGAGTTCCTATTGGCTCCCAATCACCAATAGTTGCTAAACGCCAACGCTCACCCTCAAAAGTCATTCCTCTCACCATGACACCAATTAGATTTGGAGAATCCTCAAGATTCTCTGCACTAAATCTCAGTTGCACAAGAAAACTTCTACATTGCAATCTGGGACTCCACCCTGGGAAATGGAAAGAAAAGTCCAACGTTTCACTCTCGCACCATCTACGAGTCTCGGGGTCATCCCTCCAAGGAGTGAGATTTACAGCTGCTGCTGGGAAATGTTGGCGCACTAAAGTAATGGCAGAAGCCAAAGAATTTAGGAAGGCAAGGTTGTGTTTTCGATCAGCAGCGTTCACCCAGGCCTCCCATCAGCAAAAAGTATTTTTTAGATGCAAACAAGAAAAATAGCAACCAAAATCAAGCGATATGGTCTTGTAGGAATAGGCGCGGCATCTGTGCATGGAGTTGCACTTTTAATATTAACTCGGTTCTTACCTTTATGGCTTAGCAACCTCTTGGGTTTTCTCGCCGCATCAATATGTAGTTATTTGGGTCATTCAGTTTACACTTTTAGGGCTGAGACTTCCGGTAAGAGATTTAGTCGCCGCTGGCTCATAATACAATTCCTAGTCAACATAATAGTCAGTGCTTGTTTGCCTTTAACCCTAAAAGGATGGGAAGAATTTTATCTGACGAAAGTAATTCTTGTCATTACACCAACCTTTATTAATTTCATAATCTGGTCAAATGCTGCAAAACATAGCCAACGTAATTTTGGCACTAAGTTTCACCTGCCCTATCTCCATGCTGATGATCTTGGCCTTACGGATTCAACAAACAATGCTATACTAGATCTATCAAGTCAGTGTAAATTAGATAGCGCTAGCCTTCTGGTAAATGGACAAGCAGTCGAAAGTGCAATAAAAGAGTGGGAAAAGGATCCAAGACTTAAGCTCTCCTTACATGCTTGCTTAACAGAAGGTCCATGTCTATCTCCAAGAGAAAAGATAAAAGATCTTGTTAATAACCAAGGAAAGCTTAATATCTCTTTCGGAAAGTTATTTCTCGCATCATTTTTGCCAATCAGAATGAGAGCCAAGCAAAACTTACGGAAACAATTAAAGCTGGAAATTCTTGCTCAAGTCGAAGAATTTAAAAGGCTCACTGGCAATAAGTCAATTTCTATTGATGGCCATCAACATATACATCTTGTGCCAATTGTTTTGGATATAATATTAGAAATTTCAGAGCAGCAAAAAATTACATGGATTAGAACCACAGCAGAACCAATACCAACTGGCATTTCATTAATTGACTGGCAAAAAGCACTCATTAATGGGGGACTATTAAAGTGGTTAATCTTACAAATTCTTACCTTAATTGCAAAGCCTCGTATCCATAAAGCAAAAATAAAAACCAATTCTGGATTTGCAGGCGTAATTTTTTCTGGTTACATGACAGGCTCTATTTTTATAAGGTTTAGAGAAGGACTGAGGAGAATTTCATGCAATCCAACTCAAACAATACCTTTATTGTTAATTCATCCTTCAGACTCACTTAAGCAGAAAGAAAAAAATACAACTTTATTAGATTTTCCACTGTCTCTTAAATTCTTTTCTTCCCCATTGCGAAAGAGAGAATGGGAGACAATTAAAAGCCTGGAAAATTCTCAACGGTCAGATTTATGAATAGCTCTTATGAAATAATGAGGTCTTGACTTGGCATCAACATAAATTCTTCCTATGTAATCTCCTAAAACACCAATCCCAATTAATTGGATACCGCCAAGAAATAATATTGCAACAATTAAAGATGCATATCCCGCAACATCAACTCCATTAAGAACAGTTTGGCAAACAATCAATACTGCATAAAACAAGCTGATAATTGAGACAGTCAAGCCAAGAAAGCTCCAGATCTTTAATGGCAATACTGAAAAAGAAAAGATTCCATCTAATGCATAACTCCAAAGCTTTAAAGGGCTCCAAGAAGTTTTTCCAGTAGATCTAGCAACTCTTTGATAACTAATTTCTTTACTGCGATAACCTGTCCAAGGCACTAGTCCTTTGGAAAACCTACTGAATTCTCGCATTTCTGTTAGAGCCAAAACAACAGGTGCGCTTAATAGTCGGTAATCGCCAGCACCTTCCTTAAGTTGAATTGAATCAACCAAGCGATTAAATACTTTGTAAAACCATGATGCCGTAGTCACCTTTAAAAGTGATTCCTGATCCCTATCATCTCTAACTGCAGTAACTATCTCTGCCCCATTCCTCCAGGCCGCCACCATCTCTTGAACAAGCTCAGGAGGATGCTGCAAATCAGAATCTATTAAAACCACAGCTTCACAGTTACTCTTTGCATAATCAAGACCCGCAAGCATGGCTGCCTCTTTCCCAAAGTTGCGAGTTAACTCCAAAAGTGTCACAGAAAAATTATCATTTTCTAATGAGATCTTCTTTTGGTAATTTCTAATCTGTTTCACCGTGCCATCTACCGAACCGTCATCAACAAGTACTAAGCGACTCACTCCCTCAAGAGAAACCACTCGCTCAATAAATTGAGCGATCACTGCTTCTTCATTGAAACAAGCAGCTACCACCCAAATACCAGCGGTGTCAGGATCTAAATCGAATGCAGGTTGTGTCACGTTCTTGGCAAGAACCACAAAAAAGCAAAAATCAGGGGAATCTCTTGGATTTCAAGGTAACCCACGCATGACTTTCTCTAGACCCACCATTGAGTCATAGGCTCCTATTAAGAACAAATCTAAATCGAGCTTTATTTATGGCCCATTTCAAGAAACTAGTTCCTCCTAGTAAAGGCAACTTAATCAAATTCGTAAACGGAGAGCCTTTTGTACCTAATGATCCCGTGATCCCTTTCATTCGAGGTGATGGAACAGGAGTGGACATATGGCCAGCTACTCAAAAAGTGCTTGATTCAGCAATAGCAAGGGCATATTCCAATAAACGACAAATCCAATGGTTCAAAGTTTTTGCCGGAGATGAAGCCTGTGAGCTTTATGGACAATATCAATATCTCCCCGAAGACACGCTTGAGGCTATCCGGACCTATGGAATAGCAATCAAAGGCCCTTTGACAACTCCAGTTGGAGGTGGTATTCGCTCTCTAAATGTGGCTCTTCGTCAAATTTTCGATCTTTATTCATGCGTCAGGCCATGCAGGTATTACGCAGGTACCCCCAGTCCTCATAAACGTCCAGAAGAACTAGATGTGGTCGTTTATCGAGAAAACACTGAAGACATCTATATGGGCATCGAATGGGAAGCAAATGACCCTATAGGGATCAAACTACGCGAACACCTCAACTCAGAAGTCATCCCAGCAAACGGGAAGCTAGGAAATCGCAAAATCCCTGACGGTTCAGGTTTAGGGATCAAACCAGTAAGTAAGAAGGGCAGTCAAAGACACATCCGAAAAGCAATTCAACATGCACTAAGGCTCGAAGGTAAGAAAAGACATGTAACCCTTGTACACAAGGGCAACATCATGAAATTCACCGAAGGTGCCTTTCGTGACTGGGGCTATGAACTGGCCATTACAGAGTTCCGCAACACATGCATTACAGAGCGAGAGAGTTGGGTTCTAACAAACCTTGAATCAAACCCTGGTCTCTCTATCGAAGCCAACGCAAAGATGATTGATCCAGGGTTCGAATCACTAACACCTGACAAAAAGCAAACCATTTGTTCAGAAGTTAAAGATGTATTAAATGCAATTGGAGAAAGTCATGGAGATGGGAAATGGAAAAATATGGTTCTCGTCGATGACCGAATAGCGGACAGCATTTTCCAGCAAATCCAAACACGTCCTCATGAATACTCAATTCTTGCGACACTTAACTTGAATGGGGATTACATATCTGATGCAGCCGCAGCAATTGTTGGCGGACTAGGAATGGCTCCAGGAGCAAATATTGGAGACAAAGCTGCCATATTTGAGGCGACACACGGTACCGCTCCCAAACATGCTGGGCTTGATCGTATTAACCCAGGTTCATTAATCCTAAGCGGAGTAATGATGCTTGAATTTCTTGGCTGGCAAGAAGCAGCAGACCTAATCACAAAAGGCCTAAGCAAAGCCATCGCAGATCAAAAAGTCACCTATGATTTAGCTCGTCTTATGGAACCACCAGTTACACCCCTAAGTTGCAGTGAATTTGCCAACGCAATAATAGAGAACTTTTCTTGAAGGAAAAATTATTAAGCTCAAGTCATGAATATCTGCTCTATTTACATAAATAAATTTTCATTTATCAAAAGAAATTTACAAATCGAAATACTAACTCTATCTAGATAAAATGACTATATTAATCTCATGAAAGAGTCTTCAAAGCAAATCAAAAAATATCCTTCAAACTCCATAGAAGACCCATGTGTGCACTGTGGTTTTTGTCTTCCCAGCTGTGCGAGTTATAGGGTCCTGGGCACCGAGATGGATTCACCAAGAGGGAGAATCCATACCTTAAAAGCCATTAAAAATGGCGAGCTAAAAATGGATGCAACAATTGCCAGCCATTTTGATTCATGTCTTGGCTGCTTTGCTTGTGTTACTGCTTGTCCATCAGGTGTACGCTATGACCAACTAATAGAAGCTACGCGACCAACACTTAACAAGTCGAATCTCAGAGAGCCTTGCCAAAATACATTCCGACAACTCTTATTAAATGTACTGCCCTATCCAAAAAGATTAAGAGCCATTCTTCAGACTCTCAGGCCATATACAGGGACCTCTTTTCAAAGGTTTTGTAGGGGTATCGGGCTTACTAAAATATTAGGGCCACAAATTGAAGCAATGGAGACACTTCTTCCATTGCTTCCAGCTGCAAACTTCAAAGATCAATTTCAAATACTCAATCCTGCTAAAAGTAATCAAAGAGGAAGAGTAGGACTTGTCATTGGTTGTGTACAACGCTGCTTTGACCCTGAAGTAAATCATGCAACTATTGCAGTGCTTCAAGCTAATGGCTTCGAAGTAGTCATACCAGAAGATCAGGGATGTTGTGGTGCAGTAACGCATCATCAAGGGATGGTCAACCAAACAAAAAGATTGGCAGAGTCTCTTGTAAAAAGTTTCGATTCTGCAATTGGTTTCAATAAGCCAGGTGGCCAAAAGCCTTTAGAAGCTGTATTAGTGGCAGCATCAGGTTGTGGCCATACAATGAAATCTTATGATCACTTAATTAACCAAAATAAAAATTTTCAGGTGCCTATTTTTGATGTACATGAGTTTTTAGCTATTAAAGGTTTTACCGAAGAATTCCAGGCAAATCTTAAACCTTTAAATCACGACAATGGCTTGCCATCAAATGACTCAAACCCTTTTCGAATTGCATACCATGATGCTTGTCATATGATTCATGGGCAAGGAATTGCAAAAGAGCCTAGGAAGCTTTTACAAGCTATACCCCACTTGACTATTCACGAAGCTGTAGAGGCTGGAGTCTGCTGCGGAAGCGCAGGAATTTATAATTTGGTGCAACCTAAAGAAGCTGCCGAGCTAGGTCAAATAAAAATTGCAGATTTAATCGGAACTGGAGCAGAACTAATCGCAAGTGCCAACATTGGATGCACATTGCAATTGAGAGCCCATGCCAGTAAAGGGTTTCAAATATCCCACCCTATGGAATTACTAGCAAGATCTGCAAGTATCAATTAATTGCCACGCTTCTAAAAGGGTATCAGAATCACCCAGGTTCCCAGGAAAAGTAATTATAGGAAAATCTCGAAATCCATTAGGCAAAGAAGCACTGACTAAAGATAAGCCAGGTAATATCTGCCCCTCCAAGTAAACAGAGTTCAATCCATATCCATGAGTCAATAAAGTTTGTGTAGTAATTCCACCTTTACTTATTAAATAACTCAAACGAGGAGTTAACCTCCTTGCTAAACGTGCCGTAAATTGAGCCAACTTTTCACTAAAGATCAATCTCTCAGATTTCAAAGAAAATATCTTCTCCCAACGACTAGTATAAACAACAGGCGTATTCCCTTTGCTCAATATCTCCTCAATTTTCAGGGCCAAGTACTTTTCAAAGTCAACTAAAAGCGCAAGGCTTGTCTTTGAATTCAAACAAGAAGCCATCTTATCAACATTTAATTCCACTCCCTCACAAGCAAAAGATTGAAGCAAGAGATCCAACTGTTTATTTGCTAATGGCACATAAGATCCAACCATCACCATCCCTGGCATATCCTTAAACGTCTGATTATTAAAAGTTAAATTATCTAATTTCAAGATTTTCGATTTAATACCTAATAAACCATTTATCATGCTTGCAGCAGAGCGAAATAGAAATCGTTTCTTGCCAATTAATTTTTGCACGGCTTTTCCCAAAATCTCTAATTGCTCATATCGCTCTGCATCTACCACTACATGTTGATTTTGCTTAAGACACAAAAGCCAAGATAAAAGCGCGTCCATTCCTGAAGCACTTGTAGCAGCCTGATCAAGTTGTGAAAGAGAAATTCGTAGGACATTTCCTTGCTTAATAGCCCCTCGACTCTTTTCTTCTAACCATTCAGACAAGTTGCTTGTGCTGTAACCAAACAAATAATCTTGAGCAAAAGGAGTTTTGTGAACAGGCTGACTATTCAACAAGTGAGTCCCATTCACGGTGGTACGTCCACCCTCAAAAAAGGCAGGGACGTGCATAGTTGCATCAAAAGGCCCAAACTCCTCTTCAAGAACCATGGGCTCAATCACCCCATGACCTCGCAGTGTCGAATCACCTCGGCTTACTAAAACAATGTCCTCAAAACTTATGCCCTCCGCTTTGATTGCAGCTTTTAAAGCATGACAAATTTCACGATTACGCTGTGCCGCGGCCTCAGGTGACAAAGCCCGCGTATTAGAAAGTAAGAAAAGCAGAGGAGAAGGGTGTCTCAAAGCTTTTCTTATCACGTCAACATCCCAAGAAAGCAACAGAGGACAGCTATCCACCGTTTGAGAACCAGTGGGATCATCATCAAAAACTACGATCTTCATGACACCATCGTGCCGTGAAAACGAAGTCTCAAAAAACTCCAAGCAACCTGACACCGAGCAATGTCAAAGAATTGACATCTCTTCTACTTGATTTGCATTCAGAAAATGTCCCTTACATCCCATCTGGGCATCAGTCTCGGCTGCATTGGGGGCCTAAACTTACTGATCCTTATCAAGTATTAAGTCTAAAAAAGCTAACAAAAATAATTGATCATTCCATCGATGATTTCACCATCACAGTCCAAAGTGGTCTTTCATTCGCTGAACTGCAAACTGCCCTAGCAAAAAAAAAGCAATGGTTACCTGTCGACTGGCCATGGGGCTGCGAGACAAGCTCAAATCCAAATAACTCTGGAACTATTGGTGGGCTAATAGCGCGTGGACTATCTGGCAGTTTGCGTCAAAAACATCTAGCAGTGCGGGATCAACTTATAGGAATAGAAGTTCTACGTACTGATGGTGTAGAGGCTAACGCAGGCGGCAAAGTAGTTAAAAACGTTGCTGGATACGACCTCATGCGCTTGCTGTGTGGCAGCTGGGGAAGTCTTGCAATTATTAAAGCAATAACCTTACGCACTCAACCAATTCGTCCTGCTCATGGACGGCTACAAATATTAGGTTCAACTAAAGATCTAGAAGGCTTTAGAGCGAAAATCATGCGCTCTAATTTGACCCCTGAATATTTCGATTGGTCAAAGGAAGCACAAGATGCCTGGAATCTTGAGATTGGTATAGCAAGCGTCAGTACCGAAGCAGTAAAAGATCAACTAAACAATATTAAAAAACTGGCCAGAAATAATAAGCTTTTGCCTGAAAATCTTAACTGGGAAGGTCCCTACTTAGACCTTGCATACCCAAACATTGACGCTAGAAATTCTCAATGGCTATTACGCATTGTATTACCACCAAAGAATTTTAACAAACTTATTAGCAGTAAAGAAATGCATTCTTTAGAAAACTGGAAGTGGAGAATTGCAGCAGGTATTGGCGTTGGTGATGGTTGGCAAGAAATTTCATGTGGGACTCAGAATATATCGACGAATGAGCAAATAAAATCTCTCAGAAAACGCATTCAATCATTCGGAGGACAAATCACAATTCTCAACCAACCTCAAAGCTCTAATGAACGTTTACTAGCTTGGCTTGACGCACCCTCGAAACCATTAATAGAAGCAATTAAAGATCAATTTGATCCGAAAGGTCAATTGTCCAGAGGACGATTACCTGGAATAGCTGGTTAATCAATTACATACATATCTACAAATAAGATTTTGATGAGCCCCTGGCAACAAACTGATCTTTCTATTCCCACTTATTAAAGCCTCACGAGGACTGGTCCAAGGTTCTAAGCAAACCATAGGGCGAGGAGGATCAGTCCATACAACTGTTAAACCCAATGGAGCTTGACTATCGAGTTTTAAACTGTCACCAGTTAACAGATCAACCAAAGTGACAGGTCCATTAGCCTGTGCAAGAAAATCAACGCCTTGAGAAATATTTTTCAATTCTTTTGCAGTTTCTACTTCACTCCTACTCAAATGAGTCCAACATGTTTCAGGTAAGCCCTCTATGCGAACCTCTGAAAGATCACGAACTTGAAAATAAGGATGCAAACCAAAGCTAAAAGGCATAGATATTTTACTTTTATTATATATAGTGATATTAATTTCTAATGCATTTAGAAGCATTTTTACCCTCATCTCTAATAGGAAAGAGAAAGGATAGCTCTCCTGCGTTAGAATTGAATCACTAAGGCTTAGCAATATTCCATCACTATCTGGCAATAGAGCTATTTCCCATGGAACATCTCTTGCGAAACCATGCTGAGCCAAGCCATATTTAGCCCCAAATAAAGGCAATGCTTTATCTGGCAAGCCTCCACAGATTGGGAATAAAACTGGGATACCGCCTCGGACACTTTTAGATGGATCTTGAAATCTATTCTGATCAAAATAAAGAATTTGACGTCCATTACACAACCATTCTGTTATCAAGCCTCCTCTCTTAGGAACAATCCTTAATCTGTTACCAGTTTCTAACTCAAAATACTCCCAATGAGAGTATGGCTTTTCATTATGAGAGAATCTAATTGACATAAAAACAATCTACTTAACTCTAAAATAATTACTATTTTGTATTATCAGACAACCATTCCAATAATGCTTCATTGACTTGATCAGGCACTTCATCATGAGGGCAATGACCAGCGTCAAGAATCACTTCTTTAGTAGCTGTAGGGGCATTCTTAAGAAAACGTGCGCGCTTCCCTGCGGCATTCATCCATGGATCCCGATTTCCCCAAAGCAAAAGAAGAGGAGCCTGCAAATCTTTAAATAATTCATCAAGAGGTTGACCCTGCGGGCCTCTAGTGTCAAAGACACTTCTAAAGACTTTAAATGCACCTGGATCCAGCGAAGGCCTTCTAATTGCTTCCACTAAAAAATCATCAACATTTGTGCGGTCGATATAAACCTGGTTAAGAGTTCGACGAATAGTAGAAGGCTTACGAAGATTCTCAAATATCAATCTCTGTACTAAAGGATCCTTAAGTATGCCCCCTGCGAAAGTCTGCCTTGCCTTAGCAAACCAACTCTTTGGCGCACTTTTCTCATCACTAAAATATCCAGCTGCATTCAACAAAACTACCCCAGCCGCTTCAGAGCCCAAATCAGAGCCTGCTGCTAACGCTGCATATCCCCCTAATGAATTACCGACCAAAACAGTTGGTCTGCCAATCTTTTCTTTAACATAAGCAACTACTTGTTTACGCCAAAGCGAGCCCCCATAATTAAGCTCTCCTGGCTTAGCACTACGACCAAAACCAAGAAGATCTAAAGCATGAACTTCGTGGGTATTAGACAGAACAGGAATGTTGTACCGCCAATGGTCAGTTGAAGCTCCAAATCCGTGGACTAGCAAGATCGCAGGTCCGCCATCCAAAACAGCCTCATCCCCAGGAAGACTGCATACGCAATGAACACTATGTCCTAGATAGCTCCAAGAAGCATTCGTTTTAGCTGCTGGGGCAGGCATCAGGGGAGCAATTTGAAGAAGAAGGATGATGTTAGTTAGCTACCCATTGAATTGTCCATTAGCGATGTGAGAAAAGATTCTTTTAAAAGATCTGAAACTAAATCAAACCCACAGGATTGGCAGCAACCTCATCTGGGATTGAATTGCCACCACCTGGGGTCTTATCTCGTAGAACAAGCCTAAGTAAAACTGGTGCCAAAAAGGTCGTACCAATAACCATTAACAGAATCGCTGCTTCCAAAGAAGGAGTCAGCAATCCAGCACTTGTACCTAATCCCAAAAAGATCAAACCAACCTCACCACGAGGCATCATTCCTAGTCCTACTACAAGGCGATTAGTCGGTTTATCAATTAAAAAGGACCAACCTGCAGCAATCTTGCCCAAAATTGCTACTACCAACAAAAATCCAGCCACAACAAGTGCTGATCTGCTTGCAGGGTCAAGCGGGTTAATGACCGAAAGATCCATACCAGCTCCAACTAGCACAAAAAAGATCGTTGCAAATAAAGAGACAAGGGGCAAAACAGACTGCTGTATTGCATGGTTGTTTTTAGAACTACTAAGTATTAATCCAGCCGCAAATGCACCCAAAGCCGCCTCCAAACCTATTGCTGTAGCAACGAAACAACTCAGAACAAGAATTACAAAAGAAGCCACAACTACAGCCCCAGGTGCTTTCAGCTGTTCAAGCAACCAATCGAAAGCAGGTGCAGCAGTTCTGCTTAAACCAATAGCACCAACAACAAACACAGTCGCTGCTAACACCAGCTTGACAATTGGAGCAATCTCTAAAGAACCACCAGTAGAGAGCGCAACAACAACTGCCAAAATAACGATTCCAAGGATGTCATCCAAAACCGCGGCACCAATAACTATCTGACCCTCACGAGTTTTTAAGAAGCCAAGTTCTCCAAAAACACTTGCTGTAATGCCAATACTTGTTGCTGTCATAGAAGCACCAGCAAAAACCGCAGGAATCAAATCAACTTGAAAAAGGAACATCAACCCCAAAGTGCCTAAAGCAAAAGGGAGGACCACACCAGCCATAGCGACGGTAAATGCCTGGGCCCCGACCGCTACTAACTCCTCAAGTTCACTTTCCAAGCCAGTTAGGAATAGCAACGCATACAAACCAAGAGTCGCAACGGCTTGCAAAGAAGGAAAAGTCTCAAAATAAAGATCTGGTACAGCTTCCGGAGGAATCGAAGCTAATGAGCTAATCAAATTCACGTATCCATGATTTAACTGAGCAGTGGTATTTGGCGGCATCAACAAATGGAGTCCAGATGCACCTATCAAGACACCTGCCAATAATTCACCAACGATCGTCGGTAAGCGCAGACGGACCAAAAGCTCAGCCAAGGCTCTTGCTGCAAGAAAGATCATGAGGAAATTAATCACCCCGATCAGAGTTTCAGCAACCTCTACATCATGAGTGCTGAGCACTGCAATCATGGAATTCAAGAGCATAATTTCTACTTTTTAGAATCCTCCCAAGGAACATAAATGAACGGGAAGTCAGGTTCCAAATTTTGGATCTTGAAACCAACCATTTGGCGCACGGTGTTGATCTGAAGTTACTGCTCAAACTACTTAAAAAGTGCCGCTAAGGTCAGTCGAATCTATTGGTTGAGAAATCCACTGTGAGCCCTGCGCAAATCAAGCAAGAGATTTCCCAATTCTTGTACATCTATTTTTTGGCATGCCCAACCAGCTCACTAACCACTTTTTCTGATCAAGCTTGCCAATAAAGGACCAAAGTCTTATTCGAATGTTCCTCATACCTAAATCTTTAAAAAGGAAAAAACCAATCTCTAAAAATCCCTATCCCAAATGAGCAGATCCCAACCCCTTGACCTTCGCCTCCCAACTCCAGGATGTTATGCAGATCCCGAGCGAGCTGGAATAGATGCTGATGCCGTATTCGATGGCATGACAGAACACCTTTTTTTCACTCTTGGCAAACTAGCCCCAACAGCAAGTCTTCATGACCTTTATATGGCATTGAGCTATGCCGTTAGAGATCGTTTGATGACTCGTTATCTGGCAAGTCTTGAAGCTATTCGAGCACGACCACAAAAAACAGTTGCCTATCTTTCTGCAGAATTCCTAATTGGACCTCAGCTTAATAATAATCTTCTAAACCTTGGTATTCAAAAAGAAGCAGAAGAAGCACTTCGGCGTTTTGGGATCGAATCACTCAGCCACATTATTGAAGTTGAAGAAGAACCTGGACTAGGAAATGGTGGGCTAGGCCGCCTGGCTGCTTGTTATATGGAATCACTTGCAAGTCTGCAAGTGCCTGCCACAGGCTATGGAATCAGATATGAATTTGGAATTTTCAATCAACTAATTAGAGACGGTTGGCAAGTAGAAGTCACAGATAAATGGCTCAAAGGGGGATGGCCTTGGGAACTACCCCAACCTGATGAAGCTTGCTTTGTTGGTTTTGGGGGCCATACCGAAAATTACACCGACAATCAAGGAAACTATCGATCGCGTTGGATACCAACTGAACATGCAATAGGGATCCCCCATGACGTGCCGGTTCTTGGTTATCGAGTCAACAGCTGCAATCGTCTTCGTCTATGGAGAGCTGATGCGACAGAGAGCTTTGACTTTTATGCATTCAATATTGGCGACTATTACGGGGCAGTAGAAGAAAAAGTGGCCTCTGAAACGCTTTCTAAAGTCCTTTATCCGAATGACGGTACTGACGAGGGTCGTCGCCTTAGGCTCAAGCAACAACATTTCTTTGTCAGCTGTTCACTACAAGACATGCTGAGAAGCCTAGAAAAAAGAGGCCTGCCAATTTCAGATTTCCCAAAACATTGGACAGTTCAATTAAACGATACTCACCCTGCAATTGCAGTAGCAGAGCTTATGCGACTGTTAATTGATGACCGGCACTTTGATTGGGAAACAGCTTGGGAAATCACATCGCGTTCAGTTGCATATACCAATCACACCTTGCTACCTGAAGCCCTTGAGAAATGGGACCTAGATCTTTTTAGAAGTTTGCTTCCTCGTCATCTAGAACTTATTTATGAAATAAATCGCCGCTTCCTACAGCAAATCAGACTTCGATATCCAGGTAATGACTTAATACAGCGAAAACTATCAATCATTGATGAAGATGGTGGCAAAGCAATTCGAATGGCCCATTTAGCCACAATTGGAGCGCACCATATCAATGGAGTCGCAGCACTTCACTCAGACTTAGTTAAACGGCAACTAATGCCAGAATTCGCAAAGCTTTGGCCTGAAAAATTTACAAATGTAACTAATGGGGTTACGCCACGTAGATGGGTTGCATTAGCAAATCCTGAGCTATCTCATCTACTTGATGAACAAGTGGGTCCTGATTGGATCACAAATATGGAATTACTAACTAAACTCGAAAATAAAGAAAGTGACTCGGGGTTCTTAGACGAATTTGGATCCACTAAGCTTTCTGTCAAGAGAAAATTAGCTGGATACATACATCGCCAGACAGGAGTTTTAGTTGACCCTTCAAGCCTTTTTGATGTCCAAGTGAAGCGAATACATGAATACAAGCGCCAACACTTAAATGCATTGCAAGTAATCACTCAATACCTTCGGATCAAAAATGGGAAAGCTCAAGGAATTGCTCCCAGAACTGTGATCTTTGGTGGGAAAGCAGCCCCTGGATATTACATGGCGAAACTTATTATTCGTTTCATCAATGGAATTGCAGAAACAATCAATTCTGATCCTGATATGGATGGTCGTTTACGAGTGATTTTCCTCCCTGACTACAGCGTCAAACTTGGAGAACAAGTTTATCCAGCAACTGATCTTTCAGAACAAATTTCTACTGCAGGGAAAGAAGCTTCGGGGACAGGAAATATGAAATTTGCAATGAATGGCGCCCTAACAATTGGTACCCTTGATGGCGCTAATATTGAGATAAGAGATAGGGTTGGCAAAGAGAACTTCTTCTTATTTGGTCATACGGAATCAGAAATCATGCGCCTAAATGAGAAGGGTTATGAACCTAAGAAGTTTATAGATTCAATCCCTGAACTATCCGAAGCTCTGCGCTTGATTGAGCTTGGTCATTTCAGCAATGGTGATAGTGAATTATTTCAACCATTACTTCATAATTTAAAAGAAAATGATCCATTTTTTGTAATGGCTGATTTCGTGGATTATTTAAGAGCTCAAGATAATGTTAATCGTGCTTGGGCAAACTCTAAGGAATGGAATCGAATGGCTCTACTTAATACCGCACGATCAGGATTCTTCTCTTCAGATAGATCAATTAGAGAATATTGCAAAACCATTTGGAAGGTTGAACCACTTCCTGTAGAAATAACATGTGACGTGAACTAAATACTAAATAAAAACCGAATAATATTATTAAAGCTCTCGACCGTATTTGATAAACAAAGTAATAGTATAACTCAATTTCTATCTGGAAGATCTGGTGTTTGGTGTAATAAGCGATTAAGACGCAAGCGATCTGCATTTAAAGGATCTGGCGCAAGCTCTCCTGCATGCTCTTTGAATTTCTGCTCTACATGCTCAGGAACCCTGACATCAAATATTCTCTCCATGAGTGCCTCAATTGAAAAAAGATGTGCATTAATATTCTCCAAATCTGCAATCGCTTGCTGAATAGCATCAATAGGCTCTTCCACACCCCCTACTGATGTTGCTGGTTGTGCTGATATTTCATTAGTTCTTGACCCTTGTTGTTTTTGCAGGTCTTCAAGGACTCGCCCAGCAAGCGTTCTAAATGATTGCAAGGCGGCCCAATTGAGCTCCTGCTGTTGGCGCAAGGTAGGGAACTCTCGAATCAACCGATCATGTTCCCTATAAAACCTTTGACAGTCTGGGCATTGACAGGGCTGTTCAGGCACTTAAGTCCCTTTAGCTCAAATTCCATCATGCCATCTAGCTAGGCCCCAAAAGAATGCTCTTCTGAAAACTGGTCATCATCAGCATCATCAGTGCTTTCTGGCAAAGGGATCTCTATTGTCGTAACTACCTGAATGACATCGCGTAAACGCATCGAATCAGCAAACCAACCCATTGCTTGCTCGGTGTCCCCTCTACGCTCAGCATCACTAGCCTGATCTTCATGAGCTTCTGCTAAGAGAGCTAACCAACAAAGACAACGTGCCTGTACTACCGAAAGATCAAGGTCAGTTGACTGAGAACTAGCAATAGTCTCACTCTCCTGCTGTACCAGCAGGCGAAGGCGCAAATCGTGAAGCTGGGTCATTGAGACTCTTTCACTAGATGCACGCTAGCGGCAGTGTGAAGTTTGCCCAGTCCACCAGATGTAGTACCGGCTTAAAAAATACTCCCTTGACGGGGCTGGCGGGACTCGAACCCACGGCCTACGGTTTAGGAAACCGTCGCTCTATCCAGCTGAGCTACAGCCCCATTTGAAGGAATTACCCTCAAGGAGCATTATGGACTCCGAAAGCAGGAGAGGTGATCGCGATCGAGCAATTTCTGTCCTTTGACAGCAAATGACTCGGTTGAGGAAAGTCCGGGCTCCCAAATGGCCAAGCTTGCTGGGTAACGCCCAGTGCGGGCAACCGTGAGGAGAGTGCCACAGAAACACACCGCCGATGGCTTCTGGGGGCAACCCCATAGCACAGGCAAGGGTGCAAAGGTGCGGTAAGAGCGCACCAGCAGCATCGAGAGGTGCTGGCTTGGTAAACCCCGGCGGGGAGCAAGGCCAAGGAACTATGCTGGCCATATTGCCTAGTTCCGTTTAAATGCGCCGCTAGAGGCTGTAGGTAACGTCAGTCCCAGATAGATGATCGCCCACCACCAAAAAAGTGGTGAACAGAACCCGGCTTATAACCTGCTTTCTCCAAAATCACTTTTGCAAAGTAATCAATAATTAAAAGAAACCCCAAAATATTATTATCCGACTTCAATACAAATCTATAGACAAACTCACCTGTGAGAAAACATACTATTTCCAATAATCGCCTTCAAGAACTAAAAGATCTACTTCATTGCCTCAACCTTTCCTCCAATTTTACTAAGCCCAATAAAGAAAATAAATCAATTGATTTTAATTTATTGAATGAGGCCTTAACTCATTCATCAGCAAAGCATTCATTCAACTATGAACGCCTTGAATTTCTTGGGGATGCTGTTCTAAGGCTTGCTGCGTCAGAATTTATAGAAAGAAACTTCCCTAAGATGAATGTTGGAGAAAGGTCAGCATTACGTGCACAACTTGTCAGTGACAAATGGCTAGCAAAATTGGGCAGGAGACTTGATATTCAGCAACTACTAACTCTTGGCCCAAATGCAGCAAAGGATTCCTCAGCACGTTCAAGACTTGAAGCTGATGCAACAGAGGCACTTATTGGAGCAATCTACGAATGCTGGGGCAATCTAGATCCAATTCACCAGTGGCTTACACCACATTGGACCAAAGAAAGTAAAAAGATCTTGTCCGATCCGCATTTGCAAAATTACAAATCTGCACTTCAAGAGTGGAGTCAAGGGAGAAACTTACAAAGGCCTGTCTATCAAATTGAAGAAAGAAGCTTTAAACATGGTGACCCAAATAGATTCTTTTGCAAAGTACATATTGAAGGGAAACAACTCGGTCAAGGATGGGGAGGCTCACGAAGAGATGCAGAACAAAAATCCGCACAAAATGCCCTAGAAAAGCTCAATGAGACAGAGTTAAAGGAAACATTACAAGAAGAAAAAATACAAAATATACATGATTAATTGCAGCCAGTGATCTCAACTTAAAACCAAATTCTTTACAGGAATAGTTATTAACTTATCCCAATTACCTCCCTCAAATAACACTGCCGCATTTTTATCACTAATTCGCTGAACAAACCCCCTATAACCATTATATATGGAACAAGCATCTTGAACTCGCACAGTAGAACCAGGCAAAATAGGGGCTAATTCAGCAGCCATGAGATCAAATTTCAAATTTCATAATCCCATTATCTCCACAAATAGCTTTCGAACATGACCTATGCAGAGCAATGGCTCAACGTTGGGACTCTTATTGCCGCCCAAGGCTTAAAAGGAGCAGTACGTGTCAAGCCAAGCAGTGACTTCCCTGAACGCTTTACCAAGCCTGGCAAAAGATGGATTCAGTCAGGAGCTGAAGAGCCAAAAGAAATAGAATTATTGAATGGACGAGAGTTACCGGGCAAAACACTTTTTGTAATCCACTTTGCAGGGGTCAATAATCGAGACGCCGCACAAGAGCTGATTGGCTCGAAGTTGTTGGTTCCTGCCTGCGATCGACCAAACCTTCTTAAAGGAGAATTCCACTTACTTGATTTAATAGGGCTCGAAGCAAGGCTTGAGCCCAAAGGGATGGCTATCGGATCAGTCAAGAACCTATATACAGCAGGAAATGATCTCCTTGAAATTCAACTTAAAGAAGGTCAAAAAGTTCTAGTGCCTTTCGTTTACGAAATTGTTCCTGAAGTAAATCTCCATGAAGGCTGGTTGCAAATAACACCACCACCAGGACTGCTTGAGCTTTAGAGCATCGACAAGAGGAAGCTCTTTAAGCGATTCTTAGTTAACAGAAGAAATGTGCTGTGACCCTCACACCCCTAATTCCTGTAATTCTGTGTGGAGGAACCGGGACAAGACTATGGCCCCTATCACGAGCAAGTTACCCAAAACAATATTGGGCTTTAGGCGACCCTGGCGAAGAAACCTTGCTTCAGAAAACACAAAGACGTTTACAAGGCCTCAAGGGTTTAGCTGATCCTTTGTTGATATGCCATGAAGATCATCGCTTCATTGTTGCCGAGCAAATGCGGCAAATCGAAGTAGATCCAAAGGCAATACTTTTAGAACCAATGGGGCGCAACACTGCTCCTGCTGTCGCTGTAGCGGCCCTTCAAGCCACTGAAAGAGGAGAAGACCCTCTTTTACTTGTGTTAGCTGCAGACCATTTAATACGTGATGCGAAACAATTCCGTAGGGCCATAGAGGCTGGCAGAGTCTCAGCAGAAACAGGACGACTAGTAACTTTTGGAATAGTTCCAACATCCCCTGAAACAGGTTATGGATACATAGAAGCGTCGGAAGCATTATCTAACCAAGATTTAAAAGCCTTACCCATTGCCAGATTCGTCGAAAAGCCTGATCTGGATTCAGCCAAAACATTTCTTGCTGATCGACGCTTTACATGGAACAGCGGTATCTTCCTGTTCAAAGCAAGTGCGGTGCTGAGCGAATTAGAACGGCTTTCACCAGAAGTAGTCAGCTCTTGCCGTGCCGCTCTTGAACAAGATATGCAAGATCTTGATTTCTTAAGGCTTGAGCGAGAAGCCTTCGCTAATTGCCCAAATGTGGCAATAGATGTAGCGGTCATGGAAAAAACTTCGTTAGGTAGTGTCTTACCTCTAAATGCAGGCTGGAGTGATGTTGGTAGCTGGAGTGCACTTTGGGAAACAGCCGATAAAAATCCCGAAGGGAATGTCTTGAGAGGAAAAGTAATCCTAGAAAGAAGTCAAAATTGTTATCTAAGAAGTGAGAATCGACTTGTAGTTGGTCTAGGAATTGAAAATCTTGTTGTAGTTGAAACTGACGATGCTGTTTTAATTGCCAATAGAGAGGAGGCTCAGAATGTCAAAGAAATAGTGAAAAAATTAGAATTAGATGGGCGCCCTGAAGGGAAGGCCCATCGAAAAATCTATCGTCCTTGGGGCCACTACACAGGAATTGTCGAAGATAGTCGTTGGCAAGTTAAACGAATTGAAGTGAAGCCGGGAGCAAGCCTTTCACTACAAATGCACCATCATCGAGCCGAACACTGGATAGTTGTCAAAGGCACAGCATTAATAGAAAAAGACGGCGAGACACAATTAATTGGCGAGAATCAAAGCACATATATCCCTCTTGGCTGCAAACATAGGCTTACAAATCCTGGAAGAATGCCTATGGAATTAATCGAAGTTCAAAGTGGCGCTTATCTTGGTGAGGATGATATCGTACGTTTTGAGGATAGATATGGAAGACTAGGGAAAATAATAACTAAATAAGCTATTCAACTGTAACACTTTTCGCCAAATTCCTTGGTTGATCTACATCTAACCCTCTATGAGCAGCAATGTGATAACTAAGTAACTGCATTGGGACTAAAGTTATAAGGGGGCTGATCCATTCACTTACTTCAGGAACTGGCAATAATGCATCAAAAATATCCGTATCAGGTCCCTCAGGCGCAACTCCAATCAACTGAGCATCTCGAGCTTTAGCCTCCTGAGCATTACTTAAAACCTTTTCAAAAACTATTCCAGGCATTGCAATAGAGATTACTGGCACATGCGCTTCTAATAAAGCTATAGGACCATGTTTCATCTCACCTGCAGGATATCCTTCCGCATGGATATAACTAATTTCTTTTAATTTCAATGCACCCTCGAGAGCAATTGGATAATTAATTCCTCTGCCTAAATAAATCACATCTTTAGTCTCTGCGAAACGATGAGCCAATGCCTCCGAAAGGTGATCATGACTTTCTATAAGTTGTCTCAATTGACTAGGAACAACTCGCAACTCATTTATCAGGTTAATTATTTCCTTGGTAGAACGACTCCCACTTCTCGCGGCAAAAGCAATAGCAAGTCCATAAAAAGCCAAAAGTTGACCAAGAAATGTCTTAGTAGCAGCAACGCCAACTTCTATGCCCGCTCCGATATCAAGAATATTAGAGACCTGGCGAGATAAAGAACTCTCCAACCTATTAGTAATCCCTAATTGACGAGATCTAAATGCTGAATCGCCATAAGCATCTCTTCTCCGCGATTCCATTGCAAGAGCTGCCAAGGTATCTGCTGTTTCTCCAGACTGAGTTACTCCAATAGTGAGAGTGTGAGGTTCAAGTGGTGGAGCTGCATATCTAAATTCACTCGCATAAAACACATTTGTAGGAATTCCAGCAAATTGCTCCAAGAGATATGCCCCAACCATCGCTGCATGTCGACTTGTCCCACAAGCAAGAATCTGTATTCGCTTAATCCCTTCGTAAAAAGAATCATCAAAAGGCAAGGCAATTGGGTTCTCGTCAGGAAGGCCTGACGGGAGATGCCTAGCTACCCATAACGCAGCTGTCTCAGGCTGCTCATGGATTTCTTTAAGCATGAAATGGCGAAAATCCCGCTTATCTGCAACATGGTCAACTCCACTTAAAAATAACGGGCTTCTTTGCTGTCTTACTCCTAACTCGTCATATAGCTCTATCCCTAATGGCGTCAACAATGCAACTTCACCATCCTCCATTGGAAGAATTGTCCGAGTAAAGCCTGCCAAAGCAGGCGTATCACTCGCACACAAAAATTCCCCTTCACCAAAACCAATAACTAATGGTGCCTGCTTACGTGCTACCACTAATGCACCAGGTGTCTCTTCCCAAACAACAGCCATTGCATATGCACCTTGCAACTTTGGCAAAACAGATTGCACAGCTGTTAGCAACATCGAAGCACTAGGGGTATTACCCACAGACCTAAGCCGACTTAATTCACCTGCAATCAAATGAGGGATTACTTCTGTATCAGTCTCTGAAGCAAAATTAATTCCTTGTGACTCAAGAACATCTCTTAAAGCGCGGTGGTTCTCAATAATTCCGTTTTGAACAACTGCGACTGCACCAGATCCGTCACAATGTGGATGCGCATTGCGCTCCTCTGGTTTGCCATGCGTGGCCCACCTAGTGTGGCCTATTCCTAAATGACCTGGTGCACCATACTTTTCAACACACTTTGAAAGATTAATTAGCTTTCCTTGTGCCCTCTGACAAGTGAGCACACCTCTCCTGTTTCCTGCATGCGCTTTGACAATGGCCAAGCCTGCAGAATCATATCCACGATATTCAAGCTGCCTCAATCCATCAAGAAGCAGAGGGGCTGCTTCTCGAGAACCAATGACTGCAACGATGCCGCACATCTAAAAAGCCCGGCAAAAGCCGGGCAAACATAATTAGGGGTTATTAAAAATAACCCCTAATTATGTTTTAGGGGCCTGAAAAGCTTTTAGTAAGCCAGGCCCATGCTACGAGTTGTCTCATCCCCTAGATAAACCCTGATACTCAGGAAATCAGTAGGACAAGCAGTTTCACATCGCTTACACCCCACACAATCTTCTGTGCGTGGGGATGCAGCAATTTGACCAGCTTTACAACCATCCCAAGGGACCATCTCTAGTACATCTAGAGGGCAAGCCCTCACGCACTGAGTGCATCCGATGCATGTGTCGTAGATCTTGACAGCGTGGGACATGAGCCCGATCCGGAACAAAAGGCTTGTACAGAAGCTAACCGGCAATGGTGCTTATGAGACACAAAGTGGTCTCTCCCGTCACCGTTGTTAACTCCCCACCGCGAGCCGTAGGATGCGGCGTCCCGTCTTCACGGCTATGTCCCAGGAAGCGATCCTCGAGAAAGTACGTTCAATCGTTGCAGAACAACTCAGTGTTGATACCGGCGAAGTGAAGCCGGAATCAAATTTTCAAAACGATTTAGGTGCCGATTCCCTCGACACCGTTGAGCTTGTTATGGCCCTAGAAGAGGCCTTCGATATTGAAATCCCTGACGAAGCTGCCGAAGGTATTGCCACCGTCGGTGATGCTGTCAAGTACATCGAAGACAAACAGACCTGAGAAACACAATGGTCGAAAGCCTGCATCGCGTTGTGGTCACTGGCCTCGGCGCGATTACGCCTATTGGCAATACTGTCAATGATTATTGGCATGGATTAACTTCCGGCAGCAACGGAGTTGCGTCAATCACTCTGTTTGATGCTTCGGCTCATGCCTGCCGTTTCGCAGCAGAGGTAAAGGGATTCGATCCCAAAGGAATCCTTGAACCAAAGGAATCCAAAAGATGGGATCGATTCTCCAAATTTGGTGTCGTAGCAGCTAAGGAGGCTCTCTTAGATGCAGGCCTTTGCATAAACGAAACCAATGCTCATGAGATTGGAGTAATCATTGGCTCAGGAGTCGGTGGCTTACTCACCATGGAAAGCCAAGCTCATGTACTTGCCGATCGAGGGCCAGGGAGGGTAAGCCCTTTCACGGTGCCAATGATGATTCCCAATATGGCAACTGGGCTTGCTGCTATTGCCTTAGGCGCCAAGGGGCCCAGCTCAGCCGTTGCTACTGCCTGTGCAGCTGGCTCAAATGCGATAGGTGATGCTTTTCGCCTGATACAGCTTGGAAAGGCAAATGCAATGGTCTGTGGAGGCGCTGAAGCCAGCATTACCCCTTTGGGTGTAGCAGGTTTCGCAAGTGCGAAAGCCCTTTCTTTCCGAAATGACGATCCCATCACTGCAAGTCGGCCATTTGATGCCGAGCGAGACGGGTTTGTCATCGGAGAAGGTTCTGGTGTCTTAGTTCTCGAAAGCCTTACAACTGCAAAAGCTCGCGGAGCGAAAATCTATGCAGAAGTCGTGGGCTATGGCACAACCTGTGATGCGCACCACATCACATCCCCTACTCCAGGAGGAGTCGGCGGGGCCGAAGCAATCCGTCAAGCCCTTAATGATGGAAAAATCAATCTTGACGATGTCGATTACATCAATGCGCATGGAACAAGCACTCCTGCAAATGACAGCAATGAAACTGCTGCAATCAAAAGCGTCTTCAAAGATCGAGCGAAACTAATTCCTGTTAGCTCAACAAAATCAATGACTGGCCATCTGCTTGGAGGGTCTGGTGGAATTGAAGCTGTTGCGTGTGTTCTAGCCCTGCAAAACGGGGTAGTTCCACCAACTATTAATTATTCCAATCCTGACCCTGCCTGTGATCTGGACTACGTTCCTAACACTGCAAGAGAATGCCAATTAGGCATAGTGCTATCTAACTCCTTTGGTTTTGGTGGACATAACGTCTGTCTCGCCTTCCAAAAAATGACCTAACAAGCATCCTTCAACACCAATCATTCAGAATTCCTAAATCCCCTTTGAGAAACATGGTCGCTGCGCCCGCTTCACTTGACTCGCTCTGCATCAACTCCATTCGGATGCTCGCCGTCGATGCGGTAAACAAATCCAATAGCGGCCATCCAGGGCTGCCCATGGGATGCGCCCCAATGGGTTATGCCCTTTGGGACAAATTTCTTCGTCACAATCCCAAAAATCCACAATGGTTCAACAGAGACCGTTTTGTTCTCTCTGCTGGTCATGGCTGCATGCTGCTTTATGCGCTCTTACACCTCACTGGATACGAATCAGTTTCTATTGAAGACATCAAAAATTTCAGGCAATGGGGCTCACGAACACCCGGTCATCCAGAAACTTTTGAGACCGCAGGAGTGGAAGTCACCGCAGGCCCGCTTGGAGCAGGAATCTCCAATGCAGTAGGGCTAGCAATTGCTGAAGCTCATCTAGGCGCAAAATTCAATAAATCTGATGCAACTCTCGTAGATCACTACACGTACGTGATCATGGGTGATGGATGTAACCAAGAAGGTGTCGCTTCAGAAGCTTGCTCACTTGCTGGACACCTAAAGCTAGGAAAATTAATAGCCCTATACGATGACAACAAAATCACTATTGATGGTCGAACTGATGTTTCCTTCACTGAAGATGTACTGAAACGCTATGAATCTTATGGATGGCATATACAACATGTGGCTGATGGAAACTCTGACGTTAATTCCATTGCAGAAGCAATTGAAACTGCTAAATCAGTCTCAAATAAACCTTCAATAATTAAAATTTCAACTACAATTGGCTATGGTTCCCCCAATAAAAGTGACACAGCTGGGGTTCATGGTGCCCCACTAGGGGAAGAAGAAGCAGATCTGACAAGGAAACAATTAGGGTGGGATTATGGGCCTTTTGAAGTACCTAAAGAGGCTTATGATCAATACCGCAAGGCTATCGAAAGAGGAGAATCTCTCGAAGAAGAATGGAACAAATCCTTATCTAATTACAAAGTTAAATACCCAAGTGAAGCGAATGAATTCGAAAGAATGCTGCGTGGCGAACTTCCACAAGATTGGTCCAATAGCTTGCCCACCTATTCACCAAATGACAAAGGCCTAGCAACTAGAAAACATTCTCAGATCTGTCTTGGTGCACTTGGCCCAAACCTCCCGGAACTAATAGGAGGTTCAGCTGACTTAACTCATTCCAATTACACAGACATAAAAGGTGAAACAGGATCTTTTCAACCGGAAACACCTGAAAAGCGCTATCTGCACTTCGGAGTAAGAGAACATGCTATGGCAGCAATCCTCAATGGAATCGCCTACCACAACAGTGGGCTCATTCCTTACGGAGGGACTTTCTTAGTCTTTGCCGACTACATGCGCGGCTCAATGAGGCTGTCGGCACTAAGTGAATTAGGTGTCATTTACATACTTACTCATGACTCAATTGGAGTAGGAGAAGATGGTCCTACTCACCAACCAATTGAAACCATTCCTTCTCTAAGGGCAATTCCAAATATGCTGGTATTCCGGCCTGGTGACGGGAACGAAACCAGTGGCGCATATAAATTAGCTGTGCAAAATAGAAAGCGCCCAAGTGCTTTATGCCTTAGTCGTCAAGGCATGGCGAACCAAGCTAACTCTTCTATAGAAAAAGTTGCTCTTGGAGGTTACATCTTAGAAGATTGCTCTGGCTTACCAGATTTAATACTAATTGGAACAGGAAGTGAGCTGGACTTATGTGTACAAGCTGCCCAGCAATTAACTAAAGAAGGCCAAAAAGTCAGAGTGGTTTCTATGCCTTGCATAGAACTATTTGAAGAACAAAGTGATGGATACAAACAAGAAGTTCTTCCCGATTCAGTGAGGAAGAGAATTGTTGTTGAAGCAGCCGAATCATTCGGTTGGCACAAATACATTGGCATCGATGGTGACAGTGTAACTATGAATCGCTTTGGAGCTTCTGCACCAGGAGGAACTTGTATGGAGAAATTTGGCTTTACAGTAGAAAATGTTGTTGCGAAATCCAAAAGCCTCCTAGGGTGAAAAACAGAAGGCATTCAATAATTTGAATTGCCCGGAAATCCAAAAAGGAATCTTGATTAAAATATTGAGAGATTTCTTTTTGGATTTTCCAGCAAGATTTCAAAGCAGTGGGTGCCAACCTAAAAGCACAAGGAAAATCCCACAAACTTAACGAGTTAAATTCTTCATTATAGAAATTCTCAACTATGGAAAGGTCTGGGGGAAAACATTCAATGTTATGTAAAAATAATTATCTTCAAAATATATTTTCAATTAATCAATAAACCAGTCTAAAAAACAAAAAATGAGAACTAAAAAACCTTATCGAAATCTAATTACAGGAGGCGCTGGATTCTTAGGGTCCCATCTGGTTGATCGTTTAATGACTGCAGGTGAAGAAGTCATCTGCTTAGATAATTACTTTACAGGAAGAAAAGAAAACCTAAAGGAATGGATTGGCCATCCCTTATTTGAGCTAATTCGTCACGATGTGACCGAGCCAATCCAACTAGAAATCGATCGCATTTGGCACCTTGCATGTCCTGCCTCGCCAGTACATTATCAATTCAATCCAATTAAAACAGCAAAAACAAGTTTCCTAGGAACTTACAACATGCTGGGCCTAGCGAGAAGAGTTGGTGCAAGACTTTTACTTGCAAGTACAAGCGAGGTATATGGCGATCCAGAAATTCACCCACAGCCAGAAAGTTATAAAGGCTCTGTGAATACGATCGGGATCAGAAGTTGTTACGATGAAGGCAAAAGAATAGCCGAAACATTATGTTTTGACTACAACAGAATGCATGAAACAGAGATCAGAGTCATGAGAATATTTAATACTTATGGCCCCAGAATGCTCCCAGATGATGGCAGAGTTGTAAGCAACTTTATAGTCCAGGCCCTTAAAGGCCAACCATTAACACTCTATGGTGATGGAAGTCAAACACGTTCATTCTGCTATGTAGACGATTTAATTGATGGCATGGTCAAAATGATGAATGGCAATCATCTTGGCCCTATAAATATTGGTAATCCAGGTGAGTTTACAATACGCCAGCTGGCAGAATTAGTGCGTAAAAAAATCAATCCAGACCTAAGATTAATAGAAAAATCCTTACCACAGGATGACCCTCTACAAAGACAACCTATTATTTCTTTAGCTCAGAAAGAACTAAACTGGTCTCCCACAATTGCTCTTGAAGAAGGCCTTGACAAAACAATTAATTGGTTCAAGGAATCACTTAAGGAGACGGATACCTAAAGACAAATTCTATTAATAATAAGCAATGATCTAAAACACATAAAGCTTGCTCTCGAAATGAACCAAAGAATAATTAAGCAGTAAGCTTAATAGAAGGCTTTTCTCTTAAAATCTCCTCCAATCCTTCTATATCTTCATCAGTTATCTTAGTCTGCATTGGACAATGCTTAGGGCCACACATAGAACAGAACTCAGCCTGCTTATAAATATCTGCGGGTAATGTTTCATCATGATATTCGCGTGCTCGTTCGGGGTCCAAAGATAATTCAAATTGCTTATTCCAATCAAAAGCATATCTAGCTCTACTCAAATCATCATCTCGGTCTCTAACTCCCGGTCTATTTCTTGCAATATCTGCGGCATGAGCAGCAATCTTGTAAGCAATTAAACCTTCACGAACATCCTCAGGATTAGGTAAACCAAGATGTTCCTTAGGGGTAACATAACAAAGCATTGCGGTGCCATACCAGCCAGCCATAGCTGCTCCAATTGCACTTGTAATGTGATCATAACCAGGAGCAATATCTGTAACTAAAGGTCCAAGGACATAAAAAGGCGCCTCGGCACAATCTTCCATCTGCTTACGCACATTAAATTCAATCTGGTCCATAGGAACATGACCAGGTCCTTCAACCATGACCTGAACATCATGTTTCCATGCACGTCGAGTTAGTTCACCAAGTGTCTTAAGTTCTGCTAATTGAGCATCATCAGAAGCATCATGCAAACAACCCGGACGTAACGAATCTCCCAATGAAAAAGAGCAATCATATCTTTTGAAGATCTCACAAATATCTTCAAACCTAGTAAACAATGGATTCTGCTTATGGTGATAGAGCATCCACTGTGCAAGTATCCCTCCTCCCCTACTAACTATTCCGGTCAAGCGACCTTTGACTTTTGGCAAATGCTCAATTAACAAACCAGCATGAATAGTTTGATAATCAACACCTTGCTTGCAATGCTTCTCAATTATATGAAGGAAATCATCTTCGCTTAACTTCTCAATAGATCCATGAACACTTTCAAGAGCCTGATAAACAGGGACGGTGCCAATAGGCACTGTCGAAGCGTTAATAATTGCGATTCTAACCTCATCTAAATTAACTCCTCCAGTAGAAAGATCCATAACAGTATCTGCTCCATACTTAATTGCTAATTCAAGCTTCTGTAACTCCTCGTTCACATCACTAGCATTAGGAGAAGCTCCAATATTTGCATTCACTTTGCACTTAGAAGCAATCCCAATGGCCATTGGCTCCAAATTTGGATGATTAATATTGGCTGGGATGATCATCCTTCCCCTAGCCACTTCTTCCATCACTAGTGACTCTGGCAAGCACTCAAGCTTTGCCACATGCAGCATTTCTTCAGTCACAACCCCCTGACGAGCAAAATGCATTTGCGAAACATTGGATTGTGCCTTACGGGAAGCCAACCAGGAAGTTCGCATGATCTAAAAGGCAATTGGGCAAGCCCAGGAGTCAGCCAAATCTGAGATCACACTTATTCACTTCCCTACGCCGGCTTAAACCGGATCAGGTTCGAAGGGTGTGATCTCAGCCGTCAAGCCAAAGCTTTCAAGGCACCCCTAGTGTTGTTTGAAACTTAGCGAAGTTTCAGCAAACCAGCTGCAAAATCAATTTGTTAACAGTGAATACATAAAAACAATTCAGACGGTTTCAAATCTCTTCTTGATTTTTCCTACGTAAGGCCATCAGGAGATGGTTGCGACGCTTTCGGCGTCCGAGAGCGCCACTAATAATTAAGCCAGAGCCAACTATTAATGAAGGCAAGGACTGAAGCCTTTCATTACTCTTACGCTGAGATAAGCCAAAAAGAGCAAGCAAAATCAAAAAAGGCGCAGCCAGTGATAAAAAAGGGTGGCCTAGGCGTTTCATAACTAATTATTAGAAGCTCTAGAACGTTTTTCCATCCAAGAAATCATTGTGGCGGTTAGGACTTTGATGCCAACCTCCATACTGCTCTCTTCAGGAGAAAACTGACCATTGTGTAATGGTGCACATCCTTTTTCACCGGCAACACCTAAACGAAACATCGTGCCAGGCACACCTTTCAAAAGCTCAGCAAAATCTTCTGCACCCAGAGAAGGTTGATCCAAGATAAAAACATGGTCAGGTCCAAGCTGTTCTTTTGCACAATGTTCAAGCAATGAAGTCAATTGCGGATCGTTATATACAGGCGGAGTAATGCAGCGATAAGTGATACGTGCCTCCCCACCAAAACTAGAAGCAATAGCTTTAACAATCTCCTCTATCCATAGTGGCAACTTGTCATGAATGGAAGAATCCAAACAACGAACAGTCCCTAGAAGATTCACTCGATCAGCAATGACATTAAAAGCCTTCCCTCCTTCTATCTTCCCAAAACTAATCACTACTGGATGCAATGCATCTAAGCGTCGACTAATTGACTCCTGTAAACCACTAATCACCTTGGATGCGATCCAAATGGAATCAACGGCCTGATGTGGTCTGGCTCCATGTCCACCTTCTCCTATGATCTCTATCTTCAGCTCCCCTGCCGCTGCAGTTAAACTGCCACTTTTAATACCTACGCTACCTACAGGCAATTCAGGAAAAACATGAATGCCAAATAGAGCCTCTAATCCTTTTGTAGCTCCATCTTCTCTCATCCAACATGCACCTTCAGCTAATTCTTCTGCTGGTTGAAATAACAACCTGACACCTGTCAAAAGATTCTTTTCAGCAGACAAAAGCCTTGCAACACCTAATCCAATACATGTATGTAAGTCATGTCCACAGGCGTGCATGATGCCTGGCTGCCTTGAAGCATATGGCAATCCCGTAAGTTCTTCGACTGGTAATGCATCCATATCAACTCTTAACCCCACAACAGGACCATTAATCAGCCCCAATTCCGCTACCACACCAGTACGACCAACACCTTCTCGTACCCGCCAACCTATTCGCCGCAACTCTCCAGCTACAAGAGCTGCAGTTTGGTGCTCCTGACCACTTAGCTCTGGATGAGCATGCAAATGACGTCGTAACTCAAGCAACTCTGGCAAAGCCAGATCTAGCCTCTCAGGCCAACACTTAAAAGGATTCATGGACTTTCAAGAGCTAAAAATGCCATCAGATCAGATGTAGGTTGTGGAGGCCAACGCCGAATTTTTAGAAGCCATTCCTTTTGACGATATCGACTATCTAAGCCAGCAGCTGCGGCCCAATTACTCTCTGCTTCACCCAAAGAACCTTTCCTCCATAACAAAGCACTGAGGGCAGCTCTTGCGTCAGCAAGCATTGGATAACGTCTAATAATCCTTCGCAATTCAACCTCAGCTTGATCCAACTCTCCAAGTTCATAAGCCGACAAAGCCATACTCGAACGAGCCATTACAAAAGCCGGTCTAGCCAACGCAGCTTTGTTGTATAAGGCTTCAGCCTTGATCCAATCCCCTTGAGCAGCTCTTACATTTCCAAGGTTATAGAGAGCTGAAGCATCCTCTGGATCACGTTCAAGAATCCATGAATAGTCAAGTGCGGCTGCATCCCATTGCTGAAGGGATTCCTCAGCTGTCCCTCTATTGAAATGAGGGTCGGGTTCTAAAGGAGCTAACTCAATCGCTCTATCTTGATCAGAGATCGCACCTTTAGGATCGCCTAAAACCAACCTGATATTGCCTCGATTACTCAAAGCAGCCGGATTATCTGGATAAATATCAAGCAACTGATCCCATAGTTTTTGCGCTTCAATAAAGTTCCCATTGTTACTGGCAGAAAGTGCCTTTTCATAAAGAGGCTGTAAAGGCTCAATTGCCGCAAGATTTGAAGGTTTAAAAAGCCAAATAAAAATAAACACGCATATGACAACTACAAATTGAATCCGGATCAACTGTCGCTTAATTGAATTAACCGTTCTCATAGCCAAGATGACACCGTCCAGCAGAAGTCACAACACGTCCTCTAGGAGTACGTTGCAAAAAACCCATCTGCAATAAGAAGGGCTCTACTACTGATTCCAGGGTCACGGGGTCTTCTCCAAGAGCAGCTGCAAGAGTCTCTAAACCAACTGGCCCACCTCCATGAACATTAATTAATAATTCCAATAAACGTCTGTCACTATCATCGAGACCACGGGAATCAACTCTATGCAGGCTTAATGCTGCATCAACTAAAGAATCATCGATTAAAGAAATTCCACCGCGCACAGTTGCAAAATCCCATACACGCTTAAGTAAACGGTTAGCAATCCTAGGCGTACCTCTAGATCTACAAGCAATCTCCCTACAGGCCCGAAGCGTTAAAGACAAGCCATGATGCCTTGCAGAGCGCTCAACTATCGATTGCAAATCATCTAATCCATAAAAATCAAGACGTTGAACCAATCCAAACCTGTCTCTTAAAGGAGAACTTAAAGACCCAGCACGTGTAGTGGCTCCTACCAAAGTAAACGGTGCTAAATCCACTGCTCTAGTTCGAGCAGTGCTTCCCTTCCCAACAGTTAAATCAAGACGACGATCCTCCATCGCAGGGTATAGAAGTTCTTCCGCAACTCTTGTCAGCCGATGTATCTCATCAATAAAAAGCAACTCACGCGGTTGCAAATTCACCAACAATCCCACGATGTCACGAGGTCGCTCTAAAGCTGGTGCACTAGTAATACGACATTTCACACCCAATTCAGCCGCGAGAATCAAAGCCATCGTCGTCTTGCCTAAACCTGGCGGTCCATAAAGCAAAATGTGATCCAAGGCTTCACCTCTACCAAGTGCCGCCTGAACAGCAATCCCTAAAACCTCCTTAAGAACTGGCTGGCCAATATATTCAGCAAAGCGACATGGTCTCATCCCATCTTCTCGTGAAGGAATACGCTCCTCCGGTAAAGACGCCGCATCTACCAACCTGACTCTTATGTTTGGGGGCTGAGAATCAGCCTGATCAGAAATAGAAGAGACAATTGCCATGTTGGAAGAGTAACGACCATTGGATAAGGTCGGAACATCGCTAAACACATATGGCCAAAAAAACTGGCAATAAAGCGACTGCCGCAGCACGCGCTGCAGCAAACCGGCTTCTAGCAGACAATCGCCTAGCAAGGCACCTATACGAAATTATCGAGACCCTTGAAACAGGAGTTGAATTAGTAGGTACCGAAGTCAAATCAATTAGAGCTGGACAAGCAAATCTTCGTGATGGCTTTTGCCTAATCCGTAAAGGGGAGCTTCAACTACACAACGTTCATATTTCCCCACATAGTCATGCAGGAAATTTCTTCAACCACGATCCACTAAGAGTTCGAAAACTACTTGCTCATAAAAAGGAAATTAATAAGCTTCGAGGTCAAGTAGATAAAAAGGGTTTGACTCTTATCCCTCTCAATCTTCACCTAAAAGGTTCATGGATTAAACTCACAATTGGCTTAGGTAAGGGACGAAAACTTCACGACAAACGTCAAGAGGAGAAGCGAAAGCAAGCGGATCGAGAGGTCAAGAAAGCTCTATCTACCTATTGATTTTTCTTAATAGAAAATAGCAAGGCCGCCACAAGCAGTGCTTTGTTAAAGGTTATAATATGAATAGGTGAATGTTGATTATTCTCTAAACAAATTTCCTTGAAATTGACTTGCTCTAAAAGCAAGTCACCTCTGGCTTTAAATACATATATATACATAAAGGGATTTCCCCTGAATACTAGAGAAAAGACTTCCTACCTGAGAACTTTTATAGCAAGCGAAATGTCTCAACCAAGAAAACTCAAAGAACAAAAACTGTTTTTCTAAATCTAATGACTTCAGCCCTGCAAGACAAACATCTACTAAAGTTTAAAGCCATAGAAAGACCAGAACTGAAGACAAAGCTCAGAAAGATTCGTCATCCCTCAAGACAACCAAAGCATTACTTAGCAAAGGTTTCAGCCATGAATCCAATAGTACGAGAATGCAAAAAAACAAAGCCAAAGTTTCTCTTCAAAACCAACAAGAACAATGCGAGACATATCATTAGCAATAAATTTCCTTGTTAGCATTTATAAAGTTTATATACATCAACCCAAAGCCTCTTGATCAGAGAAGCGGACCAAAAAACTTGCATTAACAAATAAGACGAGAAATATTAAGACTTATTAGTCCATTCGAAGCTGAAGAGTTCTCAATTCATTTCCCAGAGCCGATCTAAATGCACTAGAAATCCATACATAGCAAGATAACTCAAAATGAGTAGGGCTGAGCAGCGGCAAACAATTAGAGAAACCAGGGAAGCATTAATCGATGCACTAGATGCCCTTTACAACAAGACATTTGAACAGCTAAGCGAACTTGATATTGGTGAAGGGGCTATTGCCAGACTTACTCAATTAATTCTACTTTCCAAAGAAGCGGCCATCACACCCTTAAAGCAAGAAATTGAATCTCCAAAGATTACTAGCGCTCCATTAACAAAATGAGTGAGAATTGGCTAGATAAACTGGAAAAAGGCCTTGAAGAAAGGCTTTCAGAATTCATTCGTTCAAATCCAGATCAAGAAGTACTTTTAAAAGAGCAATATCAGAAAGATCGTTTCCAATTGCTAACGCGGCAGCAATTGGAACTGAAAGCACAAGCCAAAGAGCAAAAACGGCAATTAATCGCTCTAGCTACAACAATTAAAGAATGGAGGATTAGGTCTCAGCGCGCTAAGGAAGCAGAAGCAATAATCCTTTATCAACGAGCTGAGCAGCATTTAATAAATTTGATGGAGGAAGGGCGAAAGCTATGGGCAGACCTTGAGAGCTTAAGAAAGCGGTTTAGAAAAATTGAAACTGAAATAGTTGGGTTATCAAAAAAATCCAACACAGAATTTTCAAGCCTCGAGGAAGACTGGGCCAAATTCGAAGCACAACAAGAGCTAAATCAGCTCAAGCAAAACTGTGGGTTAGATAACTGACCCAGCTCATCACTTCGGAGAAGGCGGTTCAAGACTCACATTTTCCGGAGGAGGAGTTGGATCTGGATCCGCAATAAGCATGTGTTGCAAAACGATTTCGGGTCTTTCGCTATCCCGCCAGCGGATTCGATACGCGGGCATTTTTGTCCCACGACTCGTTGTCTGTTCCACTGGTTCCATTACCCAGCCACGCCGAGAACGGCCTTGCGGATTGCGCTTGACCACCGCATCGGTGTGTTTGAAGCGGAAACCTACGCGCTCGCCACTCATCTGAACAGGACCTGCCACTAGGACAATTATCCACTGTGACGGTTCAAAACATCTAGGGTTGTATCGGAAGATCTGGTCTCATTAATGGAAATGCAATGACATCGCGTATAGATGGGCTATCTGTAAGCAGCATGACCAAGCGGTCGATCCCTATACCAAGGCCCCCTGTAGGAGGCATCCCGACCTCAAGAGCCTGCAGAAAATCCTCATCAACCCCCTGAGCCTCTAAATCACCTTGTTGACGCCTTAGCTGTTGCTCCTCAAGCCTCTGACGTTGATCAACTGGATCAATTAATTCACTAAAAGCATTAGCAGTCTCACGGCCTGCAATAAAGAGTTCAAAGCGCTCGACTAAGCCTGATTTGGTTCGATGCTTTCTTGCTAAAGGAGATATATCAATAGGATAATCCAGAACAAAGGTGGGCTGTATCAAACTTTCTTCGACGGTCTGCTCAAATGCCTCATTCAATAATCTTCCTACGCTATCTGCCTTCGGAGGTATTTCTAAACCAAATGCATTCAATGCTTTGCCGGCTTCAATGTAATTGTTGCCAAAAGAGAAAAAATCAATACCTGTTGACTCCTTTACTAACTCATGCATAGTTGCTCTCCGCCAAGGAGGAGTTAAATTAATCTCTAAGCCTTGATAAATAATTATTGTTGAGCCACAGATCTGCTCACATACTGAAGAGATAAGACTTTGTGTAAGTTCCATCATATCGAGGTAATCAGTAAAAGCCTGATAAACCTCCACTGACGTAAATTCGGGGTTATGACGTGTACTAACTCCTTCATTCCTAAAGATTCTTCCTAACTCATAAACCTTCTCAAATCCTCCTACTACAAGTCTCTTGAGATGCAATTCAGTGGCAATGCGTAAGTAGAGAGGAAGATCAAGTGTGTTGTGATGAGTAATAAATGGCCTAGCGTCTGCACCTCCCGCCTCAGATTGCAATACAGGTGTTTCTATTTCCAAAAAGTCCTTTTCATCTAGCCAACGCCTGATAGCGCTAACCGTCAAAGCTCTCTTTCTAAAAGTTTCGCGAGACTGAGGCGTAACAATGAGATCTAAATATCTTTGCCTGTATCTCTTCTCAACATCTGCCAACCCATGCCACTTATCTGGCAATGGCTTCAAAGATTTGGATAACATCATCCACTCATGAACCTTTACTGACAATTCCCCTCTATCGGTTCGTCGCAAGATGCCACTAACACCAATCCAATCTCCAGCATCAACAAGATTCGTTAATTGCTTGAAAGGGCTCTCCTGATTAGCTAAAGAGGCATTCTCTAGAGCTGCCTTCTCCAAATAAAGCTGAATAGTTCCTGTTTGATCAGCAAGTGTAAAGAATGCCAACTTCCCCATCACACGACGGGTCATGACACGACCAGCTACAGAAACATTAACTGCTCTTTCCTGCCCTTTTTCAAGGTCAGTGTGCTCCGCCTGCAAGGAAGCAGTTTGATGAGTTACTTCAAAACGCAATCCATAAGGGCCGTTCCCAAGATCTTTTAAAGCCTTCGCCTTATCCAGACGGATCTCACGCAAGTCAGACAAGACAAATAATTAGCAGACGCCGGCCATATTGCCGTCCAATCAACCATATTTACCAGTCAATCAATGACTTATTTAACTGGCTATAGGCACTGGGAATTCACCTATGCGCTGAGAGGAATAGCCAATACCTCTCACTGTGAGGATTAATTCTGGGTTTCGTGGGTCTGGCTCAAGCTTTCCACGCAATCTTGCGACATATACATCCACAACTCTTAAATCAGCCGCCCTTCTAGGGGGATAACCCCACAACTGTTCAAGTATTTCTGCACGAGGCACTACTCGACCTGGTTCACGGAAAAGCAGTTCTAACAAACTAAATTCTGTATATGTAAGGCCTATCCTTTCTCCAGCTCTACTGACCTGCCTCCGATTGGTATCAACAACCAGGTCTCCTACTCGCAAGACTCCCTGACCAACAGGCAAATCCCTCGGTTCTGCAGTAGAAGATCCAGGGCCTACTCGGCGGAGGATTGTCGCAATTCGTGCTTCAAGCTCTTTTGGACTAAAAGGCTTGGAAAGATAGTCATCTGCGCCTAGATCTAAACCTGCAACACGTTCAGATATAGCTTCTAAGGCAGTTAGGAAAATAATGGGCACACAAGATTCAGCTCTAAGTCTTCTACAAACTGCAAAACCATCCATTTTTGGAAGCATTACGTCCAAAACAACAAGATCTGGAGACTCTCTATGGAAAACCTCCAGCGCTTCTTCACCATCCTGAGCCGAAATAACTTGATATCCAGCTAACTGAAGCCTTGTAACTAAGACCCGTAATACAGCAGGTTCATCATCTACAACCAAGATGCATGCTTTTGGCGAAGAGGGGATTCGTATATCAGCTCCATCAATGCTTTGAAGCTGCGATGGACCTCCCCCTTTCATGAGCAATTCCTCATTAAGAAAATCAACCATAACCTTTCGCCCTAAGCTCAAAGCCGCTAAAAGGCTCGAGGAAGAAGACTCTTTCTTATTTTTTAAGATTTAAAAGGGTATTATTACCTATTTTGACTCAATTTAAGTCGCATGGATAGTAATTTATACCTATAGCCATAAATTAGATTCCTTCATATTTCGGCCTGGCTGCAAGTGCTAGCCAAAGAAGCCTTGAAGAATCAAGAAAACCCTTTGGATTAAGTCAAACGATTGAGGCAGGGTTATGAATTTAACTTCAAATAAAACTTAGTAGAAAGTCAGCCTCTCTAAGATTTAACCTGAAAAATATTATCCTATACATAAAATCTCAAAACCAAGTAAAAGAAACTACAAAGAAATAATGCCTTTGAAGATATTCTTTTAACCTAAATATAGGCAATCAAAAATGTAGTGCTTAACACAATTATCAAAACAAAGCTTGATTAAACTTACAGGTTTTATATTATGATAAGCCTTGCTATTATTTGCCTAGGAGAGACACTCTTCTCCAAAAGATTAATAGCCAAGAACCAATCATTGGTGCAATAAGGCCGGTCAAAATTGATTGAGCCATCAAAGTTTGTAACCCCCATCCATTTAACCAATTCAAGGGGGGATGGAAATTGAAAATCAATACTTGAAGCCAAATACTCAAACCCACTGCTAATGAACCTATCCATGCTAAAAGTCCAATATTTAGGGTGCGTTCAATTGGTGGTCCACTCCTCCCCAAATGGCCCCACCACCATCCCAAAATGATCAATGCAGGTATTTGTGTAGCTCCACCCAAAGAGAGTCCGTCAAGAACCAAACCCAAGCAAAAACCTGAAAATACTGCTGAAAAGACTCCAACCTCTAAGGCCCAAGGCAACAACCACAAAACTGCCCAACATGGGCCAATGCCAGAAATTCTGAGCCAAGCAGGCTCGGCAAGAAACAAAAAAGGAACAAATAGACCAGACAACCAACAAAGAGGTCTTTTATAAAGTTTGATACCTGACATCAGCGAATCTGTACCTGAACCCAATCGATCGCTTCTGGAGAAGCAATTAACTGAACAGCTGCATTAGGTGAAGGCTGTGCTCTTATATCTAAAAATTGAACAACCCCCACAGGAACATTTGGAGGTAGCAAAGTGCTCGCAGGAGAAGTGCTAATTAGATCTCCTGGAATGACATTTGGATCTTTATCTATAAAACGTAATTGAGGCCTACTTGTACCCATCCCAATCAACAAACCATGACTCTCTGTTCTAGGGACCCAAACACCTATCTTGCTACTGGGAGCAGTAAGTAATAGAACCCGAGATGTAGTTGGAGTGACACTGTGAATTCGTCCAAGTAACCCTCCTGGACCAAGAACAGCATTCCCTTCTTTTATCCCATGAATTCGACCTTTTGATAGTTCTAATTTATGCCACCATCCACGAGAACTTCTAGAAATTACAGCTGCAGATTTTCTCGTTTTCTCTGACTTTTGCTCTATCGCAAGCAGACGCCTAAGTCTTTGATTATCTTTTTCCAGCAGTATTAATTTGGCATTTTGTTCTATTAGAAAACCAGATTGAAGCCAATCACGTTGAGCTGGGCCAGGCCAGAATGGCCTAGTTACAAACGCATAAAAATCTAAAAATGCTGCTCCTTTCGACAAACGTATGAAACCAAAAGAACTAAGTAAAAGAAGCCAAGGAATAAAACGCTTCCAAGTCTTCCATCGCCACAAATATCTCCACCTAGGAAAAAGAAACGACCAAGGGGCATCCCCCATGATTTAAGCCGTCAAGGAAGAACGTGCGAATTCAGGAGTATCAACAACACGTCTAAGCCGTTTGAAATCCTCCAGAACCTGACCACAGCCCTTAACAACACACAACAGAGGCTCTTCAGCGACGTGAGTAAATATACCCGTCTCATGACTTACTAGATCGCTTATGCCTCGAACCATTGCCCCGCCACCAGCAAGCATTATGCCTCTATCAACAATATCTGCAGCTAACTCAGGTGGAGTGCGTTCAAGAGTGCGTTTAACTGCTTCTACTATCACATTCAGAGGTTCTGCCATAGCTTCACGCAAATCTCCAGCTTCGAGATGAATAGATCTGGGCAGGCCTGAAAGCAAGTGCAATCCTCTGACATCCATTGATTGCTTATCAAACTCATTATCAGGGAAAGCCGAGCCAATTCGAATTTTGATTTCTTCAGCGGTTCTCTCGCCAACAACAAGATTGTGAACCTTCTTTAAATAAGTACCAATCGAATCATTGATTTCATCTCCTGCAACGCGAATCGACTCACTTAAGACAGTTCCACCAAGACTAAGAACAGCAACCTCAGTAGTGCCTCCCCCAATATCGACAATCATTGTTCCTATAGGTTCCGTTACAGGAAGATCAGCTCCAATAGCTGCTGCAACTGGCTCATCTATTAAATGAACTTCTCGTGCGCCTGCCATACCTGCCTCTCTCACAGCCCGACGTTCTACACCAGTAACACCACTAGGGATCCCGACTACCAATCGTGGAGCAATAATTCCACGTCCCTCACTACCTTTTTGAATAAAACTCTTCAACATCTGCTCTGCAGCATCAAAATCTGCAATCACCCCATCGCGAAGAGGACGAACTGCTCTGATATTTCCAGGGGTTCTCCCAAGCATCAACTTGGCGTCATTACCCACAGCCAAAGGGACACCTTCCTCCAAATCCATTGCTACAACAGAAGGCTCTTGTAGAACAATCCCCCTCCCGGACACATAGATCAAGGTATTGGCGGTGCCAAGGTCTATTCCTATGTCGCGCGAAAACTTAAATCGACTAAAAAACTCCGAAAACACAGGTTCAATGTATAAGTCGGCGAATCATAGTGGTAATAGAGCGAACTCACTAGCTCAATCCAACTAAAAGGGTGGTACTGCTAACAAGGATTTACTCTGAAAGAAAGTCATCATTTTGCTAAATCGCACTTAAAATCACACACATGGGAATTAATTCTGTAAACCTCGTTGGTAGAGCAGGCAGAGATCCGGATGTTCGTTACTTCGAATCTGGCAGTGTTGTCGCGAACCTAACTATTGCTGTAAACCGTAGAAGCCGAAATGATGAGCCTGATTGGTTCAACCTAGAAATATGGGGTAAACAAGCCCAAGTTGCAGCAGACTATGTCAAGAAAGGTTCGCTCATAGGAGTGGTAGGAAGCTTCAAACTTGACCGCTGGACTGACAGAAGCTCAGGAGAAGAAAGAACTAAACCAGTTGTAAGGGTTGATCGATTAGAGCTTCTTGGCTCAAAACGTGAAACAGAATCAGGAGGATTTAAGAATTCACCCACTGATGATGCAATACCTTTCTAGTTTCTATTAACCATTCGTCAGCCAATTAATCACTTCCGTTGTAAGAAATTACGCGATATCTTAACTGTAATCCAACAGGCTGTTGACAATAGGCCTAAAAATAATGCTGCCTTTACAAACTTAGAAACAGGGTCAATCCACAGTTCAACATTGTTATAGCTTTCGCCAAGGACAACACCTGCAAAAGTAAGTAACAGCATCCATATCAAGCTACCGCCAGCGGTCCACAATAGAAAGGGCACAAATGGCATTAGCTCTATTCCTGCAGGCACAGAAATCAAAGTACGAATACCAGGCACTAATCGTCCCCAAAAGACAAGAGAAGTCCCATAGCGACTAAACCATTTTCGACTACGGGTTAACTCTTCAGGGCTAATACCTATCCATTTACCATTTTTACTAAGCCAATCCTTTAAGCGTTCTTCATTGATCAGCCGGCCAATGCCATACCAAGGCAATGCCCCAAGCAATGTGCCTAACAAACCAGACAAAACAACTTCTAAAAAATGCAACTGTCCCTGCTGAACATAAAAACCACCTAGTGGCATTATTAATTCAGAAGGTATTGGAGGAAAGATATTCTCTAAAAACATGGCTGCAAATATCGCGAAGTACCCCATCCATTGATTGGCAGCTACAGCCTGACCAATAAGCTCAGGCAAACTCTGTATAAGATCACTTAAACCCATAATTAATAAACTTCAGAAAACATGATTTCGGAAGTTCCCGACAACTGAAAGTGCCAAGCCATATCAATGAAGATTGTTTTTATTAGACTATCGCTTAAGGATATACAAAGCCTAGAAGAGTCAATAAGGATTAACCATTGCACGAAAAAGTCAATCATTTTTATCCTTAACAATTGGAATAGCAACATTTTCAATCACTCCCAATTTCATCAACCAGGAAATTGACCTTAAAAACTTATCAGAAGAAAAATGTGTGGTATCTAAAAACTTGAAGAGACTTTCGACAGATAAAGGCCCATTAATCAATATTCCCAGAAGTTTTTCGATTTCATTATCAGGGATCATCAGCTCACGAGCAAAATCAACCATTGCCAAACCCTTATAAGAGCAAAAAAGCTTCAGTGATTTCTCAAAACTATTTTCCATAAGGGCAACTTTTGTTTTAGGTAAAAGCTGAGTGGTTGGATAAGCCTGAAAAGCATAAAAAGGATCCATACGAGCAGCCCATGGCTGCTTTAGTGATGTAGTTGTTTCATGTGATGACTTACGTCTCAGAGTCATTTCATTCCACAATTCCTCATATTTTGGAATGATCACTCGCCAATCAAATTTATGTGTTACATGCATTCTCCCAGAATTACCCATTTTCTTTCTTAACTCAGAAGAAGTAAATAATTTCATGAATGCTTTTGCCGCTTCTCTTACATCAACACTGATCAAAGAAGAAGTGTAGCCACAATACCTGTCATAACTATCTAAACCAAGTGCATAGCGTTCAGCCAAATAGGCCCCACATCCTGGAGAAGGGGCAACAGTTGGGATTCTAAAACCATCTAATCCATTCCTCACAGTATCTCGATAGCCATCCCAATCACTAACTACTACAGGAATCCCTGCGGCCATTGCTTCTACAGGAGTCAGTCCAAAAGTTTCCTGAACATTGTCGGCAAGAGAACAAAAAACATCGGCGACCTGCCATGCAAGAGCAATTTGCGCAGGTTGACGGCCATCAAGATTACGTACTTCAACAGTTGGGCAAAGCAAGCTTGCAGCTTTTGAGAAGTCATCTCGAATGTTGTTATTTGCATGCCAACCACACTCGAGGACAATTACCTGCTTCTTTACATGCTTAGCAGCCACCTCTAAAGCACGATACATAGCCAAAGGATTTGCCTTGCTATGAAAAGCCAAGCGGCCCACATACAACACAACCAATGAATCGTGAGGGATCCCAAGCTTTTGAATTGCATCCTTGCGCATGACTTCTGAACTCTGAAAAGCCGAGGAATTAACCCCCAAAGGAATAATCGGCAACTCAGGTAGAGGGAAACGCTGACATCTAAATCGTTGAGAAAGATATTCTCCCTGAGCTTCAAGAATGCGGCTTACATTGTTATGAACAGCACTACTAGTGCAAATCAAAGCATCCCATGACTGAACAGGGGATAGCAATAGTCCCGAGATGGCATCCATTGCCAAATCTGAAGCTGTAGTATGAGTAATGCCACAAAGACTCCAACGATTATCTCCATAAATAGTTCGGTGATTTGCCCACTCTGCAAGATTAGGCCCAGGCAAAAAAACGCAGCCGGGCTTCTTTAATTGACTAATATTGCACCTTTTTATGACCCTAATAGGGTCCTTACGCAAACACTTAGAAGCAAAATGACCGAATGCCCTAGCATGCTCATCACTCTCTACTTGTATCCACAAATTACGCGAAGAGCCATAAGTTAAATAACTAGAGAGAAAAGACTCACCTGCCACATGCCTGCCAACAATTTGACGCCCCTCTGTTGTATAACAGTCAGGATGAAAATACAAACAAATAGACATCCAAAATCACTAATATCTATAATGTTCAGGCTTATAAGGTCCCTCTATTGGGACATTAATATAATCAGCCTGTTCAGCAGTAAGCTCCGTCAGGATTGCTCCAATCTTGGCAAGGTGCAATCGAGCAACCATTTCATCTAGATGTTTTGGTAAAACATAAACGGCATTTTTATAATTGACACCCTTGGTAAATAACTCAATTTGGGCCAGAACTTGATTGGTAAAAGAGTTACTCATCACAAAACTTGGATGGCCTGTAGCACATCCCAAATTAACTAAGCGACCTTCTGCTAATAAAATAATGCGGTTCCCACTTGGCAAAGTAATGTGATCAACCTGGGGCTTGATATTCTCCCAAGCATATTTTTTCAAAGATGCAACATCTATTTCATTATCAAAATGGCCGATATTACAAACAATTGCCTCGTCCTTCATTCGAATTAGATGCTCATGTCGAATAACTTGAAAATTACCTGTCGCAGTAACAAAGATATCTACATCTTTAACAACATCTTCAAGACGTACTACTCGATAACCCTCCATAGAAGCCTGAAGAGCACAAATAGGGTCGATTTCTGCAATCATGACAGTTGCACCAAGTCCTCTAAGAGACTGAGCAGACCCCTTCCCAACATCCCCATAGCCCATAACTAGTGCAATCTTTCCAGCAACCATTACATCAGTAGCTCGCTTAATCCCATCAACCAAGGATTCTCTACAGCCATAAAGATTATCGAATTTACTTTTAGTCACCGAATCATTGACATTTATTGCGGGGAAAGGCAACTCCCCGCTCTTCTGCATCTGATAAAGGCGGGCCACACCAGTAGTCGTTTCCTCAGTAACGCCTTGGATGCTTGATTTAACTCGAGAATAAAAACAATTATCTTCAGATAACTTTAAACGTATAGAAGCAAACAAAGCCTCTTCTTCCTCATTATTTGGTTTATCAAGAATATGCGAATTCTTTTCTGCCTTACTGCCGAGAATAACCAACCCAGTAGCATCACCTCCATCATCAAGAATCATATTTGGACAAGTACCATTTGGCCATTCAAGGATGCGATGTGTATAAGCCCAATATTCATCTAAAGTTTCTCCCTTTTTAGCAAAAACAGGAACACCACTAGCCGCAATTGAAGCAGCTGCATGATCCTGGGTAGAAAAAATATTGCATGATGCCCAACGAACTTCTGCTCCCAAGCTCACAAGCGTCTCAATCAAGACACCTGTTTGAATTGTCATATGAAGGCTGCCTGCTATACGGGCACCTTTCAGCGGCTTTTCATCGCAAAATTTACTCCGAAGTGCCATTAGGCCTGGCATCTCTGTTTCTGCAATAGTTAATTCCTTACGACCAAAATCAGCCAGCCCTAAATCGGCCACTATGTAGTCACAAGAAGTGTTGGACGAAACAGAGGATGTCGACACTGCCACCATGGTTGAAAGCTTCCTAGAGGGAACTGTGAAATTGAATCTCCGCGAAATCGCCGAGGCTTCGGGCTCGCTTGAAATGCAATCTACAGATGAACCCTGGATCCTCGAAGATCTTGAAGCCACAATTGCCCTCGGCAAAACCCTGGCCAAACAATTCTCTAAAGGAAAGATCCTGTTGCTTCAGGGTCCACTAGGAGCAGGTAAAACCTCTTTCATCAAAGGCATAGCTTTAGCCTTTGGAATCAATGAACCAATTACAAGCCCAACATTTGCTCTTGCTCAACACTATCCACAAGGGACACCACCTCTAATCCATCTCGACCTATACAGACTAGAAAGGCCAAAAGCTGCTGATGAATTATTTCTGCAAGAAGATGAAGAAGCAAAAGCCCTTAACGCTTTTATGGCAATTGAATGGCCTGAACGCTTAGGGATACAAATCCCCGAAGCCTGGCATCTAAACATTTCTCATCTCCCTAATGGAGGCAGACTGGCTCAACTAAATCATCCGACAAGTTGGTGAAGAAAATCCAAGACCTCATCCTCAGATGGCTGTGGTTCAATCGCACCAGCTGCTCCACACACAAGAGCACCACAAGCTGCCGCAAATCTAATACAATCACTAAATAAAGCAGGCTTTTTTAATGAGCCATCAACTTGCATAATTCGATGCAACAATCCAGCAGTAAATGCATCACCAGCACCCGTCGTATCAACCACAGATAATGGCTTGAAAACTTCCATTTCACCGCAAAAACCATTCACTAACCATCTAACAGGCTTTGCTCCATCAGTAATTACAACATCAGGCTCTTTAGGTAAGGATTGAGAAATAAAAGAAGGGTCTTCACTATCGAAAAACCAAATTGCTTCTTCATTAGCCAGTTTTAGCAATGAGGCTCCCTCAAATAACATTTTAATTGCTTCACGAGTAGCTTGATCTGGTCCACCATCTGGTGCAGAACTTGAATCCCAAAAGGTTGGGCGCCAGTTAACATCAAAAGCTATTGAAATTCCTTTTTTTAAAGCATTTTCTACACTCCACAAGAGGGCTTCCGAAGAAGCTGATGAAGCCAAGGGAATAGAGCCAATCAATAACCACTTGGCATTTCTACTAATCAAAGGCCAAACTTTCTTCACGAGAAGAGGGTCCAATCCCTGATCAGCAAAACCATCACCTGTATTGCCAGAAAACCCCACAAATGAGCGATCTCCCTGATCATCACGTCGAACCAGAACAACCCGACTAGGTCTTGTTGGATCAAACTGCAATCCTTGAATATTGACTCGTCTTTTCAGCATTAATTGCCGAAATCTTGCCCCAATATCGTCATCTCCAAGGCAACCTATAAAAGCCACTTTTGAACCAAGTCTGGCCAATGCACAAGCAACATTTGCAGGTGCCCCACCCAAGCAATCTTCGACAGGGCCTCCCAAAACAGAATCTCCACCCACAGGACCTAAGCGATCGATAAGTGCCTCACCAATACAAATCACCTCAGGCAATAAAGCATTGGTCGGATTCATCGCCGACATCTTTAACGATACAAATATCTTGAACTTACTAAATCTTTAGCTAATTGTCTCTAAGAAGATATTTTTTGAGTTCTGCAATCATCTGAGCATTAGCTGCAGGAAATGGATAATCTTCCAAGTTTTCTGGATAAACCCATCTCACTTGCTGACTAGCCAAAGGCTTAGGTTCACCTGCCAGCCATCGACATAGGTATACCTCGAAATGCATCTTTTTATGGCTATAAGAATGGTCAATAGCTATTAGTTTTTCTCCAACCTCTACAAGGATTCCCAATTCTTCCTGAAGTTCACGAACAATTGTTTCTTGTATATTCTCATCTGGCTCTTGTTTACCACCAGGGAATTCCCACATACCACCTAATAAACCTTGATTTAATCTCTGATCTATCAAAACCTGTCCAGAATCATTAATAACAATCCCAACACCAATTAATTGGCAGGCCTTGTCTTTGCTTTGCTCCTGCACTGGGAAAAATGTTTGTTCCCCCAAATAGTAGGCATTACAACAACTTCTCAAAGGGCAACTATAACAAATTGGTTTTTTGACTTTACATACTATGGACCCAAAATCCATTAAAGCCTGATTAAAATTTCTAGGACTTTTACGATCTAATAATTGCTCACTTAATATCCAAAATTGCCTCAGCTGACTCTGAGGCAATTTTGGACTTGCAATCAATCTAGCTAAAAGCCTTTTTACATTTCCATCCAAAATCGGGCTGGGAGAATCAAATGCAGACGAAACAATACTTCCTGCAGTGCTTCTTCCTATTCCTGGTAAAGCCATCCAACTCTCTAAATCCTTGGGCCATGCAGTTGGATCTAACGACTTCTTAGTACCTAGTGATTTCAATAAAATCTTGGAGGATTGGTGGAGTCGACGGGCTCTCGCGTAATAACCGAGCCCTTGCCAAAGCAATAAGACTTCTTGTTGGTCGGCTTTTGCTAACGCTGCAAGACTAGGAAAAGTCTTCATCCATTTTTTCCAATAAGGCAAAACTGTCTTCAATTGAGTTTGCTGCAGCATGACCTCAGCCACCCAAATCGGATATGGGTCTATTAATTCACCTTGATCTGGCTGAGTTCCATCAATTTTGAGTTTCCACGGAATCGCATGCCGTCCATTTGCCTCAAACCAATCCAGAAGGGATATACGTAAAACCGTTAAATTTGCCTCAGAGAAAGTAATTTTCCGAATCAAAGGAAAGTTTATCAACTTAAGAATAGCAATCTATTGAGAGCAAAGATCTTCTTGAAAGTCAGAATTTACTGACAATAAAAAAGATCAATAACAGAAAAGGGCTGGCCATTATTAATAGATAGAAATTCAATTCCATGATTTTTTCAAGTACCTTTGCTTCCCTAAATACAGATCTAATCACCATAGAATCCTATTCAGTTCATTAACAATAGATGTATGACAATGCAAGCTAAATATCAAATTAAATAAAATTGAGGTCATCAAATGGTCCAGATACAAGACATCAACCAGACTCGTTAATGCTTGTGCTTGAGTCCCATTCCCCTTGACAAGTCAAGTAATGATGTAACTAAATTAACAGTCAGAGTTTTGATATGAACCATGCAATTCTCGATGTAGATCTCCTCAGCTTTGAACAAGGCACCACATTTCAACAAGCAGCCGTAGTTGATGGACTAATGCAAAGCCTTAAGACTGGTTTTGTAGTTACAAAATGCGATCTCTCCTCCGATCTGGTAGATGAAGCGTATGCATTACTGAATCAATTCTTTGCTCTTGAGCTCATGCACAAGAGACAATTCAGCATGCCTAAAGCGTGTGGCCAAACAGGCTATACAGAAACTCTCATAGAAACAGCTGCAGGAGAAAAGCTTCCTGACTGGAAAGAAATGCTCAACTGGAGTCTGCCACTACCAAAACAGCATCCATTAAGAAGCAAGTTCCCTTTGCTCTATCCCAAACAAATACTTCCAGAAGCCGTAATCCCCGGGATCACTCAAGTATTAAAAACCTTTCATTTGTGCATTGCTGATTTACAACGTCGATTCCTGCGCATCATCGCCACAGGTCTTGATCTACACCCAGACTTCTTTAATGGTGTCGTTCAAGATGCTCCAACTCTTACTCGGGCAATCCATTACCCCCCCATGAATCGAGCCCCAGGCACAGAACATATCTGGGCAGCAGCTCATGGAGATATAAACCTAATTACTGCTTTACCTAAAGCCACAGCCCCAGGACTACAGGTATTAGTTGAAGATGCTTGGGTAAATATGACCGCTTCGAAAGGACAAGTAATTATTAATAGTGGGTTAATGCTTGAAAGATTAAGTAATGGCCGTATCCCAACGGGTTGGCACAGAGTGTTAGCTCCCAAAAATTACATTAATGATCGACTTAGCGTGGTGCAGTTCTGTCACCCCAAGCCATCAACAATCCTTGCTCCACTAAACAGCTGTATAGACAAAGATCATCCCCAACGCTTCTCAAGCGTAATGGCCAGTGATACTTTAGAGGAGACGCTTTACCAAATAAACCTACTAAAATGAGTCTTATCTACAGTCCGAGCTCAACGTACTTCGCGATTCATCCAGCTAATCCAATCAGCTGAAATTTGTTTTGGGCAAGAAGCCTCACACTCCAAATTACTACTACAACTACCAAAACCCTCATCCAGCATTCTCTTCTGCATGATTGCCACTCTTTCCTTACTCCCAATCTGACCTTGAGGCAACTGCCCAAGATGAGAAACCTTAGCTGCAACAAATAAGCTGGCCGATGCATTCCTACAACTAGCTACGCAAGCACCACAACCTATGCAAGTAGCTGTCTCAAAAGCAGAAGCCGCCTGTTCTTGGCTAATGGAAATTTGATTGCCATCAGGAGCATTCCCTGTTTGCGCTGAACAGTAGCCACCTGCTTCAATTAATCGATCAAAAGCGGAACGATCCACAACCAAATCCTGGATCAGAGGAAAAGCTCTTGCTCTCCAAGGTTCAAGGACCAAAGTAGAGCCGTCATCAAAATGTCTCATATAAAGCTGGCAAACTGTTGTCGCAGCCATTGCTCCATGGGCTTGCCCATTAACAAGAAATCCACAACTTCCACAAATCCCCTCACGGCAATCGTGCTCGAAATTGACTGGTCGCTGACCTTTATTAATCAACTTTTCATTAAGCTGATCAAGGGCCTCTAAAAGTGAGACGTCAGCAGAAATATCCTCAAGCAAATAAGTGTGATAAGAACCCTTAACATTTGGTCCTTGCTGACGCCATATTCGAAAATTCAAGGAAAGTGTACGACTCATCTATATGACCTGACACTCGGTTTAAGTGCTGTAAATGTCAAAGGCTCTACATGACGAATTGGCTCAGCACCTTCGATATACTCCCAAGCTGCTATATGTGAAAACTGATCATCATCGCGAAGAGCCTCTCCTTCCTGGGTTTGATACTCCTCTCGAAAATGAGCTCCACAAGACTCTTCTCTTGCTAAAGCATCCCGCAACATCAGATGAGCAAGACCAAAAAAATCAACAGCCCTTAACGCCTTTTCCAGCTCTGGATTAGGACCTTCTCTATTGCCAGGAATACGTACCTCAGAAAAAAAACGTTGTTCCATATGTGCGACTTCTGCCATGCCAGCTCGTAGTCCATCTGCATGGCGACTTATTCCACAATACTCAGCCATGATGCATCCCAACTCACGATGAAATGCATCAACTGATTTTGGTCCTCCAACATCCATCAAGGCATTAATACGCTGAGAAACTCTTTGAAGTGCCGAGCGACAAGAGTCATGTTCTTCAGGAATATGAGCTACGGCATTTTCTGCCAGCCAAGCTGTCACAGTAATTGGGGCAATGAAATAACCATCAGCCAATCCCTGCATTAGAGCACTAGCTCCAAGTCGATTAGCTCCATGTTCCGAGAAATTTGCCTCGCCAAGCACAAATAATCCAGGCAGTGAACTCATCAAGTTGTAATCAACCCATAATCCTCCCATTGTGTAATGGGGTGCTGGGAATATGCACATGGGTTGCTCATAAGGATTTTTCCCAGTAATACGCTCGTACATCTCTAGAAGATTGCCATACCGTTGCTTAATAACTTCTTGACCTTGATGATTAATTGCATCACGTAAATCTAAGTAGATTGAGCGTCCTGAAAGGCCTACACCATATCCCAACTTACAAAGCTCTAATGCACGGCGAGAAGCAAGGTCTCGAGGAACCATATTCCCATATGCTGGATACTGCCGTTCAAGAAAATAATCACGCTCTAATTCAGGAATATCCTTAGGTGCACGCACATCGCCAAGTGCAGAAGGAAGCCAAACTCGACCATCATTTCGCAAACTTTCACTCATTAAGGTGAGTTTGCTTTGATATTTATCTCCGCTAGGAATACAAGTGGGATGAATTTGTGTAAAGCATGGATTGGCAAACATCGCTCCCTGACGATGAGCGCGCCAAATAGCCGTTGCATTTGATTTCAGTGCATTTGTCGATAGAAAATAGACATTGCTATATCCACCAGTAGCCAGTAATACTGCTTGAGCAGTATGAACTTCCAGTGAGCCACTTAATAAATCACGACATACCACGCCTCTTACCACTGAGTTGATAACCACTAATTCCAAAACATCACGTCGACATAACAACTCAACTCGACCAGTGGCCACTTGTCTCATTAAAGATTGATAAGCCCCATATAACAATTGTTGTCCCGTCTGACCACGTGCATAAAACGTTCGACTAACAGAGGCACCTCCCATTTTCCGAGTTGCCAAATTGCCTCCATATTCACGTGCAAAGGGAACTCCTTGAGCTACACATTGGTCAATAATTGCACTGCTTATCTCAGCAAGGCGATGACAACCAGCCTCTCGAGCTCGGAAGTCACCACCGCGCATAGTGTCTTCAAATAAACAATTGACACTATCTCCATCCTCACTCAAAGATTTGGCAGCATTTATCCCACCTTGAGCAGCTACCGAATGAGCCCTTCGTGGGCTGTCATGGTAGGTCAGTACACGAACTTGGTAACCCTGCTCAGCCAAAGTTGAAGCTGCAGAGGCACCAGCCAAGCCAGTCCCAACAACCAGTATTCGAAGCTTTCTCTTCTGACTCTCGCTAATATCGGGCAATGATGCTCTAGTGCGAGCCCACGCCGTATGAACAAAGCCTGATGGCAGAGTTAAGTCCTCAATAATACTCATAATCGAACCAACTCCGGATATAACAACAACAACAAAACCAAGATGAAACCTCCCCCAATCACAAAAGCAAAGCAACGAAAACCATGACGAATAAAAAAAGCATTCCTTGGCACTAGCAATCCCAAACTCCTATGGGCTGCTTCACCTCCATGATATAGATGGAAACATAAAGCGATAGACGCAGCCAAATAAATGACCTTATTTATTGGCTGCGTCAATACAACTTGTAATGCCTCCAACTCGCCACCTTCTGCTGGTCTAGGCCAACGCAACTGCGTAAGGTGAAGTACTAAAAAAAACAATAACGTCAATCCGCCTAAAGCCTGACTTCTAGCGGCTAATGAAGCAAAGACATTAGCTCGGCGACTTTTTAATGAGGCATTATTCCCTGCTTGACGATTTTTTATAGACTTAATCACACTACAAGTAATGTGTATTAACGCTGTCGCCAATAAGCCCAGTTCTAGTAAAGGTAAAAATGTCAACCTATGCAAATTGGTCGCATAGGCTTCGAATATGCTCGGTGCTAAAGGAGCCATGGCAACTCCGTAGAGATGCATAGTTAGGAAAAGCACCAAAAGCAATCCAGAACCAGCATTCAGGATCCTGATCAAATGCCCCCCTTTATGCGGCATCTACCAATTAATCCACAGTAAATGAATCCACAATGACAACAAAGAATATGCTGTGTTTATACACCCAAAGCTTTCTATAGCCATTCAAAGGATATACAAGACCATACGTGAAGTGCTAAAAGTCACCGCTGAAACCCTTCCCAATTTCTGCAAGTCTAAAAATTGCATACTCCTACAAGTCAAATCTGGTCCTGGCAAAATATGGATGTGGCTTGGAATCTCGCCACATCCAATAACCATTCACCATCTCATGCAACTTTGCTCATTCATGGTTTTGGAGCATGCAAAGAGCACTGGCGTCATAATCAACAAGTACTTGGCAGAATCAAACCCTGCTATGCGATCGATCTCATTGGCTTTGGTGAAAGCAGCCAACCTCGCGCAAGGCTTCGAGGAGAAGCTCAACACTTAGGTGAATTTGTTTATGACTTTGATAACTGGGCAAAACAAGTAGAAGATTTTTGTAATGAAGTAATTAAATCTCGCGTACTTTTAATTGGTAATTCTATCGGGGGAGTAGTTGCTCTTAGAGCAGCCCAACATCTCAAAAAAACATGCTGTGGTGTTGTCCTAATCGACTGCGCGCAACGAACTATGGATGACAAGCGTCTCAAAGAGCAGCCTAAATGGATGCAATGGGTCAGACCCTCGCTTAAAGCTCTTGTCAAGCAGCGCTGGTTAAGTAGCAATCTCTTTCGTAATGCAGCAAACCTTTCTGTAATCAAAAAGGTTCTCAAACAAGCCTATCCCAGTGGGGCAAATGTAGATGAATCCCTAATAAACTTACTAAGAACACCAAGCAAGCGTTCAGGCGCGTCTGAAGCCTTTCATGGATTCATAAACATCTTCGATGACCATCTGGCTCCTGACCTAATGGCAGATATGACAGTACCAGTGGATCTAATTTGGGGGGAAGCTGATCCCTGGGAACCTTTAAATGAAGCCGAGCGTTGGGCCTCATCTATTAACTGCATTAGATCTCTAAACGTAATTGCTGGAGCAGGACATTGTCCTCATGACGAATCACCAAACAAAGTCAATAATCTCCTCCTGCAATTAATTCAAGAAGCCATATAAATTTCAAAAGTTGAATTCAACCTGCGCAAACCTTTCAATCCATCTCT
>QCJH01000009.1 GCA_003216155.1 Prochlorococcus sp. AG-409-A19
ATTGCCTGGGGCAACCTCTTGAACAGCTGCCTTTTGAGCAGCAAGGACAACCTCATAAAGAGCCCTCTGCTCTCCACTAAATCTCCCATTTATAGGGAAAGTTCTAGTCACATCTCCATTGTAATAGTCAACTAAAGAACATCCAGCATCGATCAGAACCAAATCGCCATCCTTCAATAAAGAGTTATTTGCGGTGTAATGAAGAATGCAAGCATTGTCTCCACCAGCCACAATTGAGCCATAGGCAGGGCCTCTGGCTCCTTTGTCTAAAAAATATTTTTCAATGACAGCTTGGATTTCCCGTTCATTGATACCTGGACGAGTTACCTGCCGAGCTAACTCATGTGCCTCGGCTGAAATGCGAGCTGCTTCTCTCATTCGTGGCAACTCTTCTGGTTCTTTCTTTAGCCGCAACTTATGCAAAATTGGGCAAGGCGCCTCAAGCGATAGTGCTCTGTTCCCACTACGCTGAGCCCCATCTAGATACGTCGCCAAAGCCTTAAGAACCAGAGGCTCGATCTTTGGATGCTTTCCTATCCGAAAAACAACTCCTTCAACTTCCTCAAAATATTCAAGTAGTCGATTCGGAAATTCATGAAGCGGGTATGCAAAATCTGCTCCAAATTCTTCAATAGCCCCCTCAACACCAAAGCGAGCGCCGTTCCAAACCTCAAATGCAGGCTCTTTAGGGTTTACAAAAAGAATAAACCTTTCTTCTGGAAGGCGGTTAGGCAAAAAAACTGCAACTGCATCAGGCTCATCAAATCCTGTGAGATACCAAAAATCGCTGTTTTGACGAAAGGGATAGTCGCAATCTGAATGGTGAACAACCATCGAAGAAGCTGGTATAACTGCTAGCTTGTCTCCTAAAAGCGCCATAAAGCGCTCTCGCCGCTTGGTGTAAGTAATGAGATCAATCACGACAGAAGCCAAATCACCTATAGAGCTTCAGTATGGATACAGAATCCACTTAATGACATCTGCATCTATGGAGTACTTCAACTTAGGTTGATTACTAGCAATCCTTAATACGGAAATGAATACCAAAAATGAGTACGCCCTGCGGCATTTCAGACATATAGAAAAAGGTACTTTTAGACCAAGTTAGTGATAATTGCTAAGTTCCTCAACACTCAAAACTTCCAGACGAAGCCCCAAGTATGAGCACAGACGTACTAGTCCTTGCATTGCTGACCCTAATAGTGGTTATCGGTTCTGCCTTGTGCTCAGGTGTAGAAGCGGCTCTACTAACTGTAAATCCTTTACGGGTCCATGAACTAGCAGCAAGACCCAAGCCAGTTACAGGAGCAAGGAGGTTGGCGAAGCTTCGACAGAGACTTGGCAGAACCCTGTCTGTTCTTGTTATTGCCAATAACAGTTTCAATATATTTGGCAGCCTGATGCTGGGAGGCTACGCAGCTTTTGTTTTTGAACAAAGAAATGTTAGTAGCTTTGTATTACCGCTTTTTTCATTCGTGCTAACGATTCTAGTGATTCTTTTAGGAGAAATACTTCCAAAATCGATTGGTAGCCGACTAGCACTTCAGGTTTCTCTAGCAAGTGCTCCTGTACTGCACTTACTAGGCGTATTAATGCGTCCTCTTGTACTTTTGCTGGAACAACTCCTACCAGTCATAACAGCCGAAAACGAAATCAGCACAGACGAAGATGAAATTAGACAATTAGCAAGGCTTGGGTCGCAAAAGGGACAAATAGAAGCTGATGAAGCAGCCATGATCGCAAAAGTTTTCCAACTCAATGACCTAACTGCTCGTGACTTAATGACTCCACGCGTTGCAGCTCCTACCCTTGATGGGTCAGCGAATCTAGAGGCACTTCGCTCAAGCCTTTTAAAAAATTCCGCACAATGGTGGGTAGTCCTTGGGGAAGAAGTAGATAAGGTACTTGGCGTTGCAAGTAGAGAACGTCTCCTTACAGAACTGCTTCAAGGGAAAGGTGCCCTCAAAGCATCTGAGCTAAGTGAAAAAGTTGAATTTGTACCAGAAATGATTCGTGCAGACCTACTCCTAAATAACTTTAGTGGGAATAAAAGTGGAGTAAGGGTTGTAGTTGATGAGTTCGGAGGATTTGTTGGCTTAATAGGTGCAGAAGCTGTCTTAGCTGTACTAGCGGGCTGGAGAAAAGATTCTAAAAAATGATTTCTATGAGTTCTCAACCATCAACTACTGACAGATGTCGAATTCTTCTACGTCATTGGAGAAACAACTTTTTCCTTACCAACCGAGAGCAAAGTCAATTAGCGGGTGAAATAATCAATTTAGATAAGCAAATAAATAGACTAGAAGAAAAGCGTATTCGTATAGCGATTTTCGGAAGGGTAGGAGTAGGAAAGTCAAGCCTCGCCAATGCTCTAATTGGGAGTCAAATCTTTGCTACGAATGTGGCGCATGGCTCCACTCGTCGATTACAAGCAGTTACTTGGGAACAGCCGATAATTGGCCTAGGCAAAATAGAGCTCTTAGATACTCCAGGGATCGACGAGATAGCTCCTCTAGGGAGATCCCGCCTAGCGGCAAGAGTAGCTCTTCAATCAGATCTTGTTCTACTAGTTCTCGACAGTGATCTAACAAGCGTCGAGTCAATCGCATTACAAAAACTTCTTTTAAGTGGCAAGCCAATTCTCCTAGTCATTAACCGAGCTGATCAATGGTCAAAAATTGAGCAGGCTGCCTTAGTTGAAAGTATTCGACGTCGTCTACCTCCACAAGCTCGCAAACTCAAACTCCATGTAGTATCTGCTGCACCCAGACAACCCAAAGTGCAAATTGATGGTCGCGTACGTAGTTATCCAATTCCACCAAACATTGGCTCTCTGAAAGTAGCTTTAATAAATTTTCTAGATAGTCAAGGTGAACTACTCCTAGTACTAAACAGTCTTCGTCAAGCTGACAACCTATACAAAACCGTAAAGCAGAGGCGACTCAGTCACAACAAATCAGCTGCTCAAGGATTAATTGGTAGCTTTGCTGCTTTAAAAGCCTCAGGTGTAGCAGCCAATCCTCTAATAGTCCTTGATCTTGCTGGAGGGATAGCCTGTGACACGGCACTTGTGATCCAACTCAGCAATTTATACGGAATAAAAATGGGTAAAGGGAGCGCAAGGCAACTGATTAAGAAATTATCTGGATACAGTGCTCTCCTTGGAGGTACACAAATTGGCATTCAATTATTACTAAGTGTCTTACGACAAGTATTGCTTTTTGCGGCACCTATGAGTGCTGGTTTAACACTTGCACCTACAGCACCAATAGCCATCGCCCAAGCCGCTATCGCAATTCATACAACAAAACTGACAGGGCGTCTAGCTGCTCGAGAGCTATTCCGAACAGACAAAAGGAACAAAAATCAGCCGAATTGTATCTTGCTCCACTTAGCTGCAAGCGACCCAAAGGTCAAAAGATGGCTAAGGGAATGGCCTGTGATGCCAATCAACGACCCTCGCTTGCTACAAACTCTTCTTCCGTGAAACTAGAAAAAAGATCCATCGCTCTTTTTGGGACAAGCGCCGATCCTCCAACCTTTGGCCATCAAGCTCTTTTAAAAGGTTTGTTAACTCTTTTCCCTACAGTAATAACTTGGGCAAGTGACAACCCGAAAAAACAACACATCGCCTCTCTAGAAACGCGTACAAAACTACTCGATGCCCTTGTAGAAAGCATAGATAATCCAAACTTAGAATTGATTCAAGAACTCAGTAGTCCATGGACCATCGGTACTCTTGATCTTGCTACCAAGCGATGGCCAGAAGCTAAATTAGTTTTTGTGGTAGGTAGCGATTTAACACGTGAAATCCCTACCTGGTTACATCCAAGAAAAGTCCTACATAAAGCTTTTTTAGGTATCGCACCACGAGATGGCTGGCCTTTAAGAGAAGATGATATTCAAGCCATTAAGAATCTTGGTGGCCGAATCGAATTGTTACCTCTAAGCATCCCATCATCAGCCAGCTCAAACATACGCAAAAATCCAAACCCCAATGAAATTCCTACAGCAGTCTTAAAAGTGCTAAAAAGTAGCACTCTCTATGGTCTAAACAAGAGCAATTACTAATGCGTTTAGCACTGGCTCAGCTCAATCCTCTCATCGGGGATCTAATAGGGAACGGTCAACGTATCATCAGTGCCGTTCAAGAATCGGTCCAAAAGAATGCTGACCTTGTATTGACTCCGGAACTATCCCTATGGGGTTACCCACCTAGGGATCTACTTTTGCATTCTTCTCTAATAAAGCAACAGAACCAAGTCCTAGATCAACTTGTGAGTTTTTTGAATAAGGAAGCCCCACACATCTCTATACTAGTTGGTATAGCAGAGGAAGCTCCTGATCGGAAAATTCCTAGACTTTTCAATGCAATCGCATTAATTGACAATACAAGGTGGCGAGTAGTTGCTCGCAAGCAACTACTACCTACATATGATGTATTCGATGAAAAACGCTACTTCCGTCCAGCCATATCACCATCTATTCTCAACTTTAAATGTAGAGATAATTCATGGAAAGTAGGTCTAACCATCTGTGAAGATCTTTGGGTTGAAGAAGAGCTCCAAGGAGGTCAACTAACAGGGCCTGACCCGATTGAAAGACTAATTTCAGACAACATTGATCTACTAATTAATTTTTCAGCCTCTCCGTTCACTAATTCAAAAGGTAAATTAAGGGCACAATTAGCTACAAAAGCCTCAAGAAGGCTTAAATGTCCAATGATATATATCAATCAAGTAGGAGGAAACGACGAACTAGTATTTGATGGGTCTAGCTTTGCACTAGATAGTAATGCTCACCTCGCACTAAAATTGCCAAGCTGTAAAGAAGCACTCGCAATTTGGGATACTTGCTCATCTAAAGATTGCTTCGTCACTAATAGCAATGAGCCGCTAGAAGAATTATTTAATGTTCTCGTCTTAGGAGTTAAAGACTACTCGCTTAAATGCAACTTTAAAAGTGCTGTGTTAGGTCTAAGTGGTGGAATTGATTCAGCCTTAGTTTCTGTAATTGCGACAGCAGCCTTAGGTGCAAAAAATGTAACTGCCTTACTAATGCCATCGCCTTGGAGTTCAGCAAACTCTATAGATGATGCACTGGCACTCGTAAAACGACTTGGTGTTACAAGTCATATAATACCAATTCATTCTATCATGAGAAATTTTGACGACTCACTAAATGAGGCATTAGGAAATGTACCCGAAGGTATTACGGCTGAGAACCTTCAATCACGGATTAGAGGAACCATATTAATGGCATTCGCCAACCAGCAGGGAGATTTATTGCTCTCTACTGGAAATAAGTCAGAACTCGCGGTTGGTTATTGCACTCTTTATGGCGATATGAATGGTGGGCTAGCTGTAATTGGAGACATTTACAAAACTAGTGTCTTTTCAATTTGCGACTGGTTAGATAGCCCAGCTTCAAAAGATTGCCGAAAAGTGCTCGGACTACCCCCTAATGAAGAAATTATTGGTAGCGCAATTAGAAGGAAAGCACCCAGTGCCGAACTAAGGGAAAATCAACTCGATAGTGATTCCTTGCCTGATTACGACCTATTAGATCCCATACTAAAAGGGCTCATAGAACAACAGTTAAATGCCGAGGAATTAATAGAAAAAGGCCATGACCCATCCTTAATCAAAAAAATTCAACAGCTACTTCAAAAAGGAGAGTTCAAACGTCATCAGGCTCCGCCCCTACTAAAGGTAAGTACTCAGGCTTTTGGGAGTGGATGGAGAAAACCTATTGCAGCAAGATCACAATAATCTAGTCAGACTCCACTTAAACAATAACCACTAATTTAACTACTGCCATACATGCCGTCCTCAGTTTTTTCGACCCCTATAGCCAGTATAGGGGTCCCAACCGAAATCAAAGCAGATGAACTACGCGTAGCTCTTACACCTGACGGGGTAAGAGAACTTGTTACCCAAGGTCTGGAAGTGCGTATTGAAAAAGGAGCAGGAGCAGGAGCAGGGATTAACGATTCTGCCTTCGCAAAGGCAGGAGCAAGACTTGTTGACCGGGAAGAAGCATGGGCTTCTCACCTAGTTGTAAAAGTCAAAGAGCCTCAAAAAGAAGAGTTTTGTTTTCTTCGAAAAGACATGGTTTTATTCACTTATCTACATCTTGCCGCCTACCCAAAAGTTGGCGAAGCCCTACTAGAAGCCGGCACAACAGGTATTGGCTACGAAACTGTACAGATGGAGAATGGCTCATTACCACTTCTCGCACCAATGAGCGAGATCGCAGGTCGTCTCGCCGCCCAAGTAGGTGCACATTTATTAGAAAGACCACATGGGGGCAGTGGTGTGCTCATCGGAGGATGCACAGGGGTTAGACCAGCTAGAGTAATTGTTCTAGGGGCAGGAACGGTCGGATGGAATGCTGCCAGATTGGCAGCGGCAATGGATGCAGAAGTCATGCTTCTAGATCGCTCACCTGAACGACTACGAAATCTTGAGGCAGACCGACGTGGAAGATTAATAAGTGTCGTAAGTAGTCGAGGACTTCTAGAAAGATTGATACCAACGGCTGATCTTTTAATCGGCGCCGTCCTCACTCCAGGCGGCCGCGCACCCATGCTCGTAGATAATGAGATGGTCAAAGGGATGAAAACCAACTCAGTAATAGTTGATGTCGCCATCGATCAAGGTGGATGCGTCGCCACAAGTGTCGAGACGACGCATACCAACCCAACTGTGACGATCCATGGAGTTCAACACTATGCAGTAGGCAATATGCCAGGTGCAGTACCTTTCACATCTACCGAAGCACTCGTAAGTGTGACTTTGCCATACATCCTTGTCATTGCAGGGAGAGGCCTTGAAGAAGCTGTCATAGAACGTCCTGAATTACTCTCAGGACTAAATACAATCAAAGGTAATGTATGTCATCCTGGAGTAGCAAAAGCTCTAGATATCACGCCAAGACATCCGATGGCATGCCTACGCTAAAAGCATAAAAAACAAAGCATCTATAAACTGAAAAATCGAATTATTTAATCTAAAAAGCTAAGATTATTTAATGGGCGTTGAACTGATTCCCAACTAATTCCTTCTCGCAACATCATCAGCCAACCAGCAGCTTCTGGAAAGTTTTTTGCACATACAAATTTTCCTCGTCTTAACTCTTTCTGTTCCTTTTTAATCCCCAAAGCTTCCAACGAGACATTAAGTACACCAGGGTTAGCAACTGTTATTAGAGGCAAACCTCTCTCAATACAAGCCAAAACAGCCTCCCCACCTAACGCGCCTTCTGGAGCAATAACAGCTCCAATCTGATCAACAGTTATGATCTCTTCCAAAATAAAACCATTCTCTGTGTAAGGGTTCAAAGGTGTCATATCAGGCGCGCGGCTAAGGCCTAATAAAACGCAAGCCAAAAATGTATAGCCAAGTTCCTCACCAGCAGCCCTAGGATCCAGCTGATCATCTATTGATAAAGGCTCCAAGGCAGGAGCATGGGCGCAAGGTATCCCTAAATGACGTACCAACAAATGACTAATAACTGCCTCAGCACCAGCCAAAGCATCTACTCCATTCCCATGACGATAAGACTTTAAAGTGTCATTGTTTGAGTCGTCAGGGAATCGAGTAACCACCGCAATAGCTGTAGCACCAGCATTCTGCAAACGCTCACCAGCCCGAAGTAATGAATCGGGCCTAGCCAACCTGCCCCAGCTAGCACCGCTAGGACCTTCAATCAAGTCAACTCCCAACGGCGAGTCTGTAGTGATAACTGGGCCAATATTCAACCCCAAAGTTGCGCGACAACCATCTGCAACCTGCAATTGCCTTCTCATTAACTGAGGCTCTATTGCTAAATCCAAAATCAAGCCAATTCTTTGCTGCCTAACTGGCTTTAGAGCAATCTGGCCAGCTGCAAATCGATCCAAGCCATAACCCTCAACGTAATAAATACGGGGGTCACTCCAATAAAGAGATGCTCCATTCATGACATTGGGATGAGTTATTAAGCAATCACTCGCCGCTGCTAGAAGCCGAGCTGCAGGAATAGCATCTCCCGCGAATCCGCCAATTGCACATCCTATTCCTGAGGGAATTATAAGAAGAGTGGGAAATGGTAAAGCGCCCCCAATGGGATGAGATATAGCGGAGGTAGGCATTAATCAATGCCATCTGATGAAGCAGAAGAAGTCATTATTACTGCCTCAATCTTGAGCTTACGTTCAAATAAAGATTCCTCGCAATCGGCATGTTCAATGCTTGTAATCGCCCAGCGCAAAGGTTCTCCATACTTCATAAGTTCTTTTAGTAGCCATTGACGAAGATTACTTACATCAATTTCCTTGGGCCACAAAATTTCCATTTGCAATATATCCAAATTCACTCCACTAATCCGAAGAAACTATTGTTAAGTCTAGAAGCAAAATAAATTATCAAGCACAAGAACCACCAACTACTTCAAGAATCTCCTGAGTAATAGCTGCCTGTCGAGCCTTGTTGTAATCAAGTGTCAATGATTTAGCAAGCTCTTTTGCATTATCACTTGCATTGTTCATTGCTGTCATCCTACTTGCCAGTTCTGAAGCCGCCGATTCTTGTAATGCACGTAGTAGCTGATTCTGCAAATAAAGAGGTAATAATGCATTTAACAATTGTTCAGGACTCTGCTCAAAAACGATGTCAGAAGGAAGTGGAGGCTGCTCATTGGCTGGCCCAGCTCCTTTCTCAATTGTAAGTCGACTATCTTTTGTTGTAAGCCTAAAAATCTCATCATCAGCTTCTGCAATACCTTGAGGGTCCAAAGGGAGAAGAGTTTGTACAACTGGGTTGCAGCTAACAAGATTGATAAACTTGGTATAAATAACCTCAACTCTGTCAGTACTTTGTGAAAGGAATTCAGCTAAAACTTCACTAGTAATTGACTCAGCATCATCCGCAGTTGGAACTTGCTCTAAGTCAGTAAATGTCGCACGAATTGTGTATTGACTTGATCGATTCTGAAAATAAGTAATTGCCTTTCGGCCAATTAAAACAAGGTCAGGGGCAAATCCTTGACTTTTCAACTCCGCATATCGTTGCTCAGTTCGCTTAATAATGTTGGAATTGTATCCACCGCAAAGGCCTCTATCTCCAGTAACAGCGAGAAGAGTAATTTTACTAACATCTCTAGTCTTGAGCAGAGGTGCATCTGCTATCTCAAAACGCATTCTAGATTGAATATTTTCAAGCACACGTGCCAAACGATCAGCAAAAGGCCTACTTCTCAGCACTTGTTCTTGAGCTCTGCGAACTTTGGCAGCAGCAACGAGACGCATAGCCTCAGTAATTTTTCGAGTGTTCTTGACAGAAACTATTCTGTCTCGAATGTCCTTGAGATTGGCCATGTGATGATGTTCTCCTAATAAACCTTAAGTATCAATTTGCAGAGGCAATCATCGAGGATTTTACCTCATTGATAGCTTCTTTTAGCGTTGATTCAGCGTCTTCATTCAGAACTTTCTCCTTGAGAACTTGAGAGATAAAGTCTGCCTTATTAGTTTTCAAATAATCACGTAATTCTCTGGCAAACTGTGTCACCTGTTCTTCAGGGACCTCGTCAATAAGTCCTTTAACGCCTGCATAAACTATCGCAACCTGTTCAGCAAGATTTAGTGGGGCAAACTGTGGCTGCTTCAAAAGTTCCCTTAGCCTTTTACCTCTACCAAGTTGCTTCTGAGTAGCTTCATCAAGGTCAGATGCAAATTGAGAGAAAGCAGCCAACTCATCAAACTGAGCCAATTCCAATTTCAACGTACCAGCAATCTTCTTGATAGCTTTTGTCTGAGCAGCCCCACCCACTCTGCTAACTGAGATACCTACGTTAATAGCTGGCCGCAATCCTGAGTTAAACAAATCAGAACTCAAGAAAATCTGGCCATCAGTAATAGAAATGACATTAGTAGGAATATATGCCGAAACGTCACCTGCTTGAGTCTCAATAATCGGCAATGCTGTCATTGAGCCTTTACCCATCGCATCAGAAAGTTTTGCGGCTCTTTCAAGAAGTCTGCTATGTAGATAGAAAACATCTCCTGGATATGCTTCACGTCCTGGTGGACGTCTCAAAAGCAGTGACATCTGACGATAGGCTTGAGCCTGCTTAGTTAAATCGTCATAAATTACCAAAGTTGCCTTTCCCTTATACATAAAATATTCAGCAATAGCAGCTCCGGTATATGGCGCTAAATACTGCAATGCAGCTGGGTCAGAAGCACTAGCATTAACAACTACTGTGTAATCAAGTGCTCCCTTTTCCCGAAGTACTTCAACTACATTCGCTACTGATGCTGACTTCTGACCAACTGCTACATAAACGCAAACAACATCTTCACCCTTTTGATTGATAATTGTATCTAAGGCAATAGCCGTTTTACCTGTCTGACGGTCTCCAATGATCAGCTCTCGCTGTCCACGACCAATTGGGATCATGGCATCAATCGAGGTAATGCCAGTCTGCATTGGTTCATGTACAGACTTTCTTTTAATAATTCCTGGCGCAACAGATTCGATTAGGCGTGACTCATTTGTCGAGATTTCTCCATTTCCATCTACTGGCTGCCCCAATGGATTGACTACTCGACCAAGCGTCGCATCACCTACTGGAACTGAAGCTATTTTCCCTGTTGCTTTAACTGTACTTCCCTCTTGTATGCCAAGACCCTCCCCCATCAGCACTGCACCAACATTGTCATCTTCAAGGTTCAACGCAATCCCTTCAGTTCCATCTTCAAATTCAACCAGTTCTCCCGCCATGACCTGCTCAAGGCCATAAATGCGAGCAATTCCATCACCAATTTGGAGGACAGTTCCTACATTACTAACAGATACTGACTTGTCATAGTCAGCAATTTGCTGTTTAAGAATCGAGCTGATTTCGTCGGGGCGGATTGAAACCATGAGAATAGGTTGCAGTTGAAAGAGTTGTAAAAAGAAAAGGAGGAGCGCAGAGGAGGTGGTTAAAGAGAGCTAACTCACCTTGGCCAGCGATAGCCCTAGGCGTCGAACCTGCCCCGCAAGGCTTGCGTCAATAACCTTGGATCCGACACTAACCACAAAGCCTCCTATTAAATCAGGGTCAACCTCAAGGTTAATTTCCAACTTGTCGGTTCCAGCAATTGATTGAACCTTTTTGAGGAGATCAGCCTGTTGTTCTTTACTGATTTTGGATGCGGAGGTAACTGTCGCAAGAGCGATATTACGATCCTCTCGGTATATCTCGAGAAAACGCTCTAAAACAGAATCCAAGAAGCCAATTCGCTGCCTATCAGCCAATAGCTTAAGCAAATTTAAAAAGGAAGGGGTAATTTCATCTGTAAATATTTTTTCCAGTGCAGCTTTCTTAGCTTCAACCTCTAGAACTGGTGAAGACATTGCCTGGCTTAAATCAGGAGATTCTCTCCAAAGCCGAAGAAGCATTTTGGATTGTGCAACAACCTGATCAACCTCCTTACGGCTTTCAGCTATTTGGAGGAAAGCTTCCGCATATGGAGTAGTAATTGTATTTAGAAGAGGCATCAGGCTTTCCCCATGTTTTTAATAGATTGTGCAATAAACGTTTCCTGAGCCTTGTCATCTAGTTTGCCAGGAAGAGTTGCTAGTGCTTTCTCTATCGCCAGACGAGCTGCTTCTTTCCTAAGTTGTGTACTCACCCTAGCCGCTTCAGCATTGAGATCAGAAGCAGCTCCTTGCTTAATGCGAGCCATCTCTTCGACAGTGCGTTTTTCACTGTCTAGACGAATTGCCTCTGCTCGAGCCTTGCAATCTTTCCTAATCTTTTCAGCTTTTTTTTCAGCATTAGCAAGATCTTTTTTGGCCTGATCCAAAGAATCATTGGCAGACTTCAAACGCTCTTCTGCATCTTGAAGGTCAACCAAAATGGATGTTCTCCGTCGCTCAAGCATTCCACCAAGAAAATTTGGAAGGAATTTGTAAAGACCAAAAGCAACCACTGCCAAATTGAGAACATTCGTCTCAAACAAGTTGAGGTTTAGGCCAAAGCCTCCTGTAGCAAGAACTGAATGAAACATCATTTCGCAGCTAGTAAACGTTCGACAATCATTTGACCAAGATTGTCAGCCTCAACTTTGAGTTGATTAAGTGCTGACTCTCTTTGTGAATCAATCTCAAGTCGAGCTTTTTCTCTTGAAGCATTTGCTTCAGCAGTAGCTAATGCCAAAGCCTCTCGATAAAGCTTGTCAGAATCTTGTTCAGCCTCATGAATCAAATTTTGAGCAGCCTGACGGGCATCCTTAAGCTGTTCTCTTAAATCAGATTCAAGACGTTCAACATCGGCCAGCTTTTGCTTTGCTTCAGCACGGCTGATATTCACATAATCTTCCCTCTCCTCAACAACCTTTCCAACAGGCTTGAAGAAAAGAGCATTAAGAATGAAGGTGAGGAGTACCACCTGAACCGCCATTAACGGGAGAGTGGCATCGAAGTCGAAAAGACCTCCCTCAGTGGCACCGAACAGAAACAAGCTGGTCATATCGCAAGGGTGCAGACGTTTAAATCAATCCGCGAAGCGGTCGAAAAATTAGAGAAAGAAGTCTTGTTTAAAGACCTCCTAGACAGATCTCGAACATGGACAAGCAAATGCCTAACCAGATTCGAGATCTGACAAGCCCCTAAGGATCAACCCGCGAATGGGTTAGCGAAAAGCAACACCAATGCGACCACAAGGCCATAGATGGTGAGAGATTCCATAAAGGCGAATGAGAGCAACAAGGTGCCGCGAATTTTGCCTTCAGCTTCTGGCTGACGAGCAATGCCTTCAACTGCACCCTGTGCAGCGCTGCCCTGACCGATGCCGGGGCCGATTGCTCCTAAACCTACAGCTAAACCAGCTGCAACAACAGACGCGGCGGTGGTAATGGAATCCATGGTTGAACTAAAAATGTGGGGCGCTGGAAGAGCGCGTATTTGGACCGGGAGTTTATACCTGCGAAAGGGACATCTAGGAAGAACTTAGATGGGCCCGAGATAAACGGACCTTCGCGCAAGGAGTTTGCCAGATCGTGGGATCAGGACTTGCTAAGCCAGGTTTTCGTCAATGATGCTCTTCAACAGCTTCACCGATGTAGTAAGCAGCAAGAGTTGCGAAAATCAAAGCTTGAATGGCACTGGTAAAAAGGCCAAGGAACATCACTGGGACAGGTAGAACCAATGGCACTAGAAATACCAACACTGCAACTACTAGTTCGTCTGCAAGGATGTTTCCAAATAGACGAAAAGATAGTGATAAGGGCTTAGTAAAATCCTCAACAATCTTGAAAGGCAGCATTATTGGAGTCGGATGTACGTAGTACTCGAAATAACGCAAACCCTTGTTACTTAAGCCAGCATAAAAATAAGAAAGTGAGACAAGAAGAGCTAAAGCAACTGTAGTGTTGATATCAGCAGTAGGAGCACCAAGCTCACCGCTAGGCAATTGAATTAATCTCCATGGAATCAATGCACCGCCCCAGTTGCTAACAAAGATGAACAAGAAAAGAGTTCCTATGAAGGGCATCCAATCTCGATAAACCTTTTCTCCTATCTGAGTCCTTGCTAAATCACGTATGTAATCCCAAAGGAACTCAAGAAGATTTTGTACTCCGCGTGGATCTCGTTCCATCTTTCTTGTACCCACTACAACAAGAGCAAGCAGAGCACCTATCACTATCCATGAGGTCATAAAAACCTGGCCGTGCAGCCTTAGGTTCCCAATCTGCCAATAAAGGTGTTGTCCTACCTCTAATTCGGCAAAAGGCAAAAATAATGTCAGTGAACCCATCAGGCTTGAAAATTAGGTGCCGCTATAGCGACTTTGCTTTTAGTGAGCCAGATACTGGCATTTGAAGTAAATCAGGATCTAATCGAGTTCAGGGCTCTAGTAGATGCTGAAAAATCATCGAAGGCTTAAATAGCAAGAAACCTATAAAGGCAGGTAGTAATTCAAGCTGAGGCAACTTTGAAGCTGCAAGCACGAGCACTACAGGCACAAGAAGTTGAATCTTGCTGACATTCTTCGAAACCTTACCGAGATTCCAAATACTGCGCGCTAAAAGACGCAGATAAAGAACTCCGAATAAAGAACCAACCAACAAGCTGCTGGCTGAATGGATTCCAAAGAAAATGGTTGTTACCACTCCAGAAAAAGCGGAGACAACCGCAGTAGTCAGGAACAAACGTCCCTGAAATTGCGCATATTCAACTGAAGGAGCAGTAATTAGACCCCCAGAAGAATTTGACTCCAATGAAGTCTCTTTGCTGAGGCCGTCATCCTCCAGATTTTCCTGTAAAACTGAACCTCCCTTAGGTGGATCAGTTTCAGGCTGGATCAGCGGGGATACCAGCAAGGGCGCAAGTAATCTTTGTGCCCGCGGAATCTATCACGCGGTTGAACATCAACTTCTAGAAAGCCAAAGAACCTGTTTTTGGTGAAGACCTCTTGCGACGGAAGCGATCCTGATTGGATTCCAAGACAATGGCAATAATTCAAGCGATGTGCCCTCCGATGCAATATCTATTGCTTTAAGCAAGTCAAAGTCATCCTGAGAAAGTTCTAATCTATCCATTTTGAAATCCAATAAATTCCTATTAGGCCAACCCCAAAGACAAGTACTTCGCTTGGCATTTGAGGCAAGTAAATCTGAGTCTTCTAACCATTCCTCCTTTTCAAATGGATCCTGAACAAGAAAAAACTCAAAATGACTCAAATCAGGATCAAGATTTTCTATCAACTGCCACTGTTTTCGCTGAGACAAAGCCCTAGCTCTATCCAATAATTTACCATTCAAAAAACGTTCAGGATTCCATAATTGTGGATTAGAGAATTTCACAAACCTGAGCTCTGATGAATCGATTAACTCAAAAAGAGTCTCAAGCGTATAATTAATCTCATAAGGATGTAGATACATATCTGCAAAATTTGCATCTGACTGACATTCCACTTCCCATCTCTTGACATAATCAAGCCTTAAACGATTTGAACTTGGCAATTGAGAGAAAAGCTCTCTTCCTAACTCTACCCCCGCAGAATCACTACTTGAACCCATTAATTTAAGCGCCTTCTTGATACGATTGATCTCGGTTCGTCCCGATTCTGAATAAAGAAAAAGATGTAAGAATGCACCTGGCTTAAGAAGTGATGCCAATACTTTTAATCCCTTTTTAGGGTTGCTCAAATGATGCAAAACACCTACTGAATTGATATAATCAAATGGTTCTTCTCCTACAAGGTCGAAAAGACTACGGTTTTCAAACCTTACATTTGCCTTTAGAAGAGCCCCTGACCTTTCAAGCCTCTCGCGTGCAACTTCAAGAGTACCCTCTGATATATCCACTGCGTAGATTTCAGCACCAGGATTTTGATGTGCTAGATAATCTGTACTGACGCCGCTACCACAACCTGCATCAAGAATTCGAATCACCCTCCCATTAAAGCCAGCGTTCAAAAAAGACCCTGTCAAAAAAGAATAAACAGCATCTACAGACCACCACCAGTTATATCCAGGAGGAGCAGAGTCAATTAAAGAGTCTGCTGGGTATGGGAAATAATCATAAAAAGATTTGACAGCCTTTTGAACAAAATTTGAAGTGTTATCGAAAGAAGTCATGTCGAAAAGTAAAAACAGTTAATACCATTTTGCTTAGACCAATCTCAAAGTTAGGCTATCAATTAGCCCGTTAAAATTATCCCTAAGGATAATCATATAACCAAGGCTAATAGAACCAAGAACTCTATGTCAGGAAACAATATTCACTGATCAAAAAACTTACTGGCTTCATATTCTAACGATGGTAAAAGATTTTTTGTAATTTTCGATGTTATTCAGAAGACTTGGCAAATCAGCTCATTGACGTCTCAATAGGTACATTCATTCATTAGGATTCTTCGCTCTTGGGCAACCCCACCGCAATTACAGCCGGGAGTCGCCAAAAACGACATAGAACACCCATAAAAAGTAAGACCAATGAAATGTCAACCGATACCTTCTGGCAAAAATTCTTACCTCTGCCTTGGATGATTTGGCCAGCCGAGTCACGCCTATTGATTTCTTTAACAGCATTTTGGAGCCTAACAGGGTTATTAATTCTTGGTTCAGCAAGTTGGTGGGTGGCTAGTCGAGAAATGGGAGATGGTGGTTATTACATCAAAAGACAACTGCTCTGGATGGCCGCAAGCTGGTGTCTCTTATACCTTGCAATCTCAACCAATCTTCGGAACTGGTTAAAACTCGCAGGCCCTAGTGTATGCATAGGATGTCTATTAGTATCTGCAACATTACTTTTTGGTAGCACCCTTAATGGGGCTAGCAGATGGTTAATTATTGGTCCACTTCAACTCCAGCCATCTGAACTCATCAAACCCTTTGTCATCCTACAAGCAGCAAATCTTTTTTCTCACTGGAGAAGAATTAACATTGACCAAAAAATACTCTGGCTAGGAATATTTACTACTCTATTGCTACTAATAATTAAACAGCCAAATCTAAGTACAGCTGCTTTAATTGGCATTTTGCTATGGCTAATAGCCCTAGCAGCAGGAGTTAACTTTAGTAGTTTAATTGGAACTGCAATTACTGGCGCACTGCTTGGAACTATAAGCATACTTATCAATGAATATCAAAGATTAAGGGTTATCTCATTTCTAGATCCATGGAAAGACCCACAAGGCCATGGTTATCAGCTAGTGCAAAGCCTTCTAGCGATTGGCTCGGGAGGTTGGTTCGGAGAAGGATATGGATTATCTACTCAAAAACTGCAATATTTACCAATTCAAAGTACAGATTTCATTTATGCAGTTTTTGCCGAAGAGTTTGGCTTCGTCGGATCAGTGATGATGTTGTTGTTCCTAATGCTTGTCGCTTTTATAGGGCTTAGAGTTGCGCTTCGATGCCAAACTAATCAATCACGCTTAGTTGCTATTGGTTGTAGCACGATGTTAGTTGGCCAGGCAGTTATGAATGTGGCTGTTGCTTCAGGAGTAATGCCCACCACTGGTTTACCACTACCAATGGTGAGCTATGGGGGGAATTCTCTGCTTTCCAGTCTACTTCTTGCGGGTTTGCTTATACGTTGCTCACTAGAATCAACTGGTTTATTAGATAAACGACAACGACGTAGGGTTCAGGACTAGATAGTGTAAAGAAGACTAGTCATTGATCCGGCAAAGCCGGCGCAAATCATCCCTGTATTGGAACTCGCAATTTCTGATTTAGCACGCACTAGCGAGCAATTGCTGAGCAATGCATTACATCACCCAAGTCCTTTAACACTTGCGATAGTTTTTGTGGGAGGGTTGCTCACAAGTCTTGGGCCTTGTTCTCTTTCTTTACTACCAATAACTGTTGCTTATCTATCTGGCTTCAATAACACCCAGAGTGCCTTTCAAAGAAGTCTTGCTTTCTGCAGTGGAATAGTACTTTCATTGGTATTACTTGGCAGCATTAGTGGTCTTTTAGGACGTATCTATGGACAAGTGCCTTCTCTCATACCAACTTTAGCTGCACTAATAGCAATTCTGATGGGACTAAACCTCCTGGGAATTTTGAGGATTCAACTTCCTTCGGGTCCTAATCCGAACATTTGGCAAGAGAAAGTCCCTATATCCCTAGCACCTATCACTGCAGGAATAGCATTTGGGCTCGCTGCCTCACCTTGCAGTACACCAGTTTTAGCTGTGCTTCTTGGTTGGATCGCTCAAACTGGAAATCCCATAACAGGAATAATTCTTTTAATCTGCTTTGGAGCCGGTCAAGTAGTACCACTCCTTATTGCCGGGACAGTAGCTGCATCCATCCCAAATTTTGTAGCTTTAAAACCATTTAGCCAATGGATCCCAACATTTAGTGGTCTTCTTCTACTAACCATTGGCCTACTGACCCTTATAGCTCGCTGGGTCTGAAGTTAATGACAATCTTCAAACGAATTCTCGCTTGGATATCTGACTTACGAGTCGCCATTGTTTTGCTGCTTTTAATCGCAATTGCAAGCGCACTAGGCACTGCAATCCCGCAAGGAGAACCTAGTCAGAAATATTTTCAGCTTTATGAAGTTCACCCATTCCTAGGCTTCTTACATGGTCCATTACTCCTTCGCCTTGAGTTGAATCATGTATACACCAGTAGTTGGTTCTTGGCTTTACTAGCTTGGTTAGGCTTATCGCTAATGGTTTGCAGTTGGCGCAGACAATGGCCCTCTTTGCAAGCAGCTTTTCGTTGGATTGATTACAGCAAACCGCGTCAACTAAGCAAACTTGCACTTGCTGAAACAGTAAGCATTCAACAGAGCTCTTCGAGCCTAAAACAACTAGCTAATTATCTAACAATTCGCGGCTGGAAAGTCCAACAAAAGCCAGACCGATTAGCTGCCCGCAAAGGCATAATCGGACGAATTGGGCCACCCCTAGTACATATTGGACTTGTGTTCCTAATGCTGGGAGCTGTATGGGGAGCTTTAAACGGACAGCGAACAGAAAAGTTTTTAGCTCCTGGACGATCATTAGATCTTTTAAGCCCAGAAGGTGCTAATCAGCTCACTATAAAACTAAAAGCCTTTGGAATCGATAGAGATCCAGCAGGACGTCCAGAACAATTTAGATCGCAAATAGAGCTAATTGAACCAAATCAGACAAAAAACAATGATCAGCAAATAAGCGTTAATCATCCTCTTCGTTTTAAAGGTATAACCATTTATCAAGCAGATTGGTCTTTAGCCGCAATTACCTTACAAATAGGGCAAAGCCCTTTACTACAACTACCATTAAAAGCTTATCCAGAATTAGGGGAACAAATCTGGGGGATAGTACTTCCAACGCGCCCAGACGGAAGCGATCCTGTCCTTTTATCCCTATCCAGCGAAGCTGGACCAGTTCAAGTTTTCAGCCCCGAAGGAAACCTATTGAACACTCTTCTACCTGGAGGGGAGGAAAAGATAATAAATGATGCTCCACTACGCATAGTAGAGGTTATCCCAGCAAGCGGATTATTACTTAAGAGAGATCCTGGCGTACCCCTTGTTTACCTAGGTTTTGCGATAACCCTCATTGGAGGAGGTTTAAGTATGGTCGCAACTCGTCAACTATGGGCTGTAGTCGATATAAAACAATCGTCTCTACATATAGGTGGATTATGTAATAGGAACCTAATAGGCCTAGCCAAGGAATTGCCAATATTAATTAAAGAAGTAACAACCCAATAAATCAAAACACTTTTCTAGTGCCATGGCTAACCCGCACAACCATGTGAACATTGCCACGAGGGTTAAAGTCAGCTTCTAATTGCATCCACTTTGGCTCACATGCTTTAACAAAATCATCTATTATTTGATTGACGACCTGCTCATGAGAAATAGCTATATTCCGATAGTTGTTTATATATAGCTTAACGGCTTTCAATTCCAAAACTCGAGGGCCAGGTTGATATATCAAACGTAATACCGCGAAATCCGGATAACCAGAAAAAGGACATTTACAGGTGAATTCAGGAAGCTCAATAGAAATCTCATAAGCCCTGGCGGGACTAGGGTTTTCAAAACAAATAAGCTGACCTTCTTCTATTGCTCGCTCCCCATAAAGAGGAGTACTCGTTTGACCATCATTAATTTTGATCATGGAAATAAAACCATGCGCTTAAGACCTTAAATCTCAACCCCTTTAATTTCAGTCAACGTGGATAAGCAAAAATCCAAAGACCCTCATATGTGCACACCTTGATACATTTTAATAAAGATTTAACGAATAAAGCGTGAAAATGTTCGCCATGAACAACAGTTTCAGGCTAAAAGAATAGTGAAGGACAAAACGTTGAGCTCTCCTAACGCATTCTGTGTTAGCAAAAGCAGGAAGTAGCCCACCGCATGGCGAAGCAACGCTCCTTCCCTAGAAGCGGCTATTCCTCCTAATTCGGAGGTAACTATCAACCCCTTCGAGGCTGAAACCATGATCACCGAAGAACGCACCTATCGCGGTGTCTCTTACAAGTCCAACGACCACGAGAACCTCAGCAAGAATTCTGTAGAGCACGTGTACCGAGGCAAACGTTATCAAGCTCCCCTCAAGCACGAGCCTTCAAATTCTGAGTCCAAGGTTGAGCTTCATTATCGAGGTAGTGTTTACAAACAACGCCAATCAGAAGCTTCAAACAGGTAAAAGGTTCATTTGGTAACAATAGCCACAACAAAGGTTCGTATTGTCCCCGCTAATAGGGTGAATTCGGACCTTTTTTAATGGACATGTGCTTGATAGGTACTGAAGGAGGCTTCCAAATACGTCCTACAAGCATCCATGGAATGCTTTGGCTGCAAACCCATTTCGAAGACGAGCATTGGGAAGCCTTAGCAACAAACAAAGTCCAACTGCCTTTATCTGATAGAGAAATCCTCCACTTAGACGCAGAAAAAGCAGGCCTAAGCTTAATTTCATTGCCTACTCTCTCCACTGCCGAGCAAATCTGACAAAATTCTCTTATTAACTAAATGAGAGGACGCAATTCTTATGAAGAAAATCGAAGCAATTATTAGGCCTTTCAAGCTAGAAGATGTCAAGCTTGCTTTAGTTACTGCCGGAATTGTCGGTATGACAGTTAGCGAAGTAAGAGGCTTCGGGCGCCAAAAAGGTCAAGTAGAACGTTATAGAGGTTCAGAATTTACAGTTGAGTTTCTACAAAAACTCAAAATAGAGGTAGTAGTGGATGATGAAAAAGTCGAATCAGTATTAACTGCCATTGCAGAAGCGGCCAAAACTGGCGAAATAGGCGATGGGAAGATATTTATATCTCAAGTTGATTCTGTTGTAAGAATACGAACTGGGGAAAGAGATAGCTCAGCCCTTTAGCTCAAAGTTTCTTCCACTAATTTCCTAATGGAAGGGATTTTTTTCCCTTCCTCAACTCCAAACCAAACCAAGTATTCATGATTACCTGCAGGCCCAGTAATAGGTGAAGCTACTAACCCTCTGGGGTACAAAGCTTGTACTTTCCCAGCATCTAAAACCCCATTTATAGCGTCAACATGAGCCTCGATATCCCTAACTACTCCTCCTTTCCCAACTCGCTCTCGACCTACTTCAAACTGTGGTTTGACAAGCACTAAAGCTTGATGATCTCTTGGTCTAAGTAAGGACTTGATAGCTGGCAATACAAGTCTCAGAGAGATAAATGACAAGTCGGCCACTGCAAAACTTGGCCAAGGGTCCTGAACTCCATATAAATCGTTTGGGACCATAGTTCTCAAATTTGTTCTTTCACGAAGCACTACACGAGGATCGTTACGAATACTCCAAGCTGTCTGGCCATAACCCACATCAATTCCGTAAACAAGCTCTGCTCCATGTTGCAAAAGACAATCAGTAAATCCTCCTGTTGAGATTCCACCATCCAAACAAATCTTCCCTGCGACGGTGAGGGGGAATGCTTCTAGAGCACTAAGCAACTTTTCTCCTCCCCTAGAAACGAATCTAGGGGACTGCTTGATCACTAACTCAAGGCCCAACCCAACTTCTTGACCAGGCTTATCAAGTAATTGACCATTTAGATCTCGAACCTTACCAGCTCTAATCAATCGCTGAGCTTGTGTCCTAGAGCTTGCAAGACCTTTTTCCAGCAAATGTTGATCAAGTCGGCGTTTCAATGGCATTTCGTCAAAAAAGCATGTAGGAAAACGGAACAAAAACCAATCAACTAACCAATTAAGCCGGAGACCCTATGACAATCATCAGACGTGAGCCAAATCGAAGTGCCAAATCATCAACCTCCTAAATCAGGCCAGAGTGGTTTCAAAAAAAACAAAAGGTCTCTCCATTTGCTACCTCTTAGAGAAAAAGCAAAAGTACTGCGACTCCTCAGACCTGGAAGCTTTGTAACGCTAGATAATCAGCCCAATGACCTTCCACCATTTCAAGTAATTAATTGCAAAGGTGGACGTTGCTGGGTCCGTCAGCAAGCATGGGGAAAGCTTGTTCAATGGGAAGTTGAACACTGCCGTCTAAACTCTGCTTGAAAAAGATCTTCTTTTCAAAGATCAATATCAGGGCTGAGAGAACTTGATAGAGCGCTACACCCTGCCCGAAATGGGCCAAATATGGACAGAGCAAGCCAAGTTCCAAAGCTGGCTTGATGTTGAATTAGCTGCTTGTGAAGCAAGTTTTGAGCTTGAAATGCTTCCCAAGGCAGCTCTAGAAGAAATTCTTGAGAAAGCAAATTTTAACCCTCAACGAATTCTAGAAATCGAAAGAGAAGTCCGGCATGACGTAATTGCCTTCCTGACCAACGTCAATGAATACGTTGGAGACTCTGGACGATTTATCCACGTTGGGATGACAAGTAGTGATGTCCTAGATACTGGGCTTGCTCTGCAAATGAGAGACTCTACTAACCTTCTTTTGAAAGAAATTAAGGAACTAGAAGCTGCAATACGTTCCCTTGCTCAAATTCACAAGGACACCGTAATGATAGGCAGATCACATGCGATTCATGGTGAACCCATCACATTTGGCTTCAAGCTTGCTGGGTGGCTAGCCGAAACCATTCGAAATAGTAAAAGGTTAAAAAGACTTCAAGAAGATATATCTGTCGGTCAAATTAGTGGCGCGATGGGTACCTACGCAAATACCAACCCTGAGATTGAACGAATAGCTTGCGAGAAACTAGGGTTAAAGCCAGATACTGCCAGTACACAAGTAATTTCAAGAGATAGACATGCTGATTACATACAAACCCTTGCATTAATAGGCGCTTCTCTTGATCGATTCTCCACTGAAATCAGAAATCTTCAGCGTACTGATGTCCTAGAAGTAGAAGAAAGTTTTGCCAAAGGGCAGAAAGGTAGCTCCGCCATGCCCCACAAAAGGAATCCCATTCGCAGTGAACGAATAAGTGGACTAGCTCGAGTTTTGCGAAGCTATGTAGTTGCGGCTCTAGAGAATGTTGCCTTATGGCATGAACGTGATATAAGTCACAGTTCAACAGAAAGAATGATGATGCCAGATTGCTCAATCACACTGCATTTCATGCTTCGTGAAATGACTGAAATAGTCAAAGGTCTTGGAGTTTATCCCAAAAATATGATTAAAAATATGAATATCTATGGTGGGGTAGTTTTTAGTCAAAGAGTGCTTTTAGCGCTTGTTGGCAAAGGGATTAGTCGTGAAAATGCCTACAAAATAGTACAAAGAAATGCTCATATTGCATGGAATAGAGATGGCGGTAATTTCCGTGTCAATCTTGAGGCTGATAAGGAAATCATCCAAAACCTAAGTAAAGAAGAACTTGATAATTGCTTCAATGCAGAAATTCATCAAGAAAACTTAGATATCATATGGCGAAGACTAAATATTTAAACCAATACAGTTTTCCTGCAGAATGAGATTAATATCTTGTTATCAATTATAGAATTCTACACATCATTCCATTGATCAAAAAATTATTCATGAGTTTTTAAAGCTTATAAGGTCAACTTGAGCCTGCCTCCCTCCGATCTCTAAATACTAAATGACTGACCTCCTGCGAACTGAATACGACAGCATGGGAGCAGTAAGTGTTTCTTCTAAAGTCCTATGGGGGGCTCAAACACAACGGTCACTAGAAAACTTTCCTATAAGTGGTGACCTTATCCCAATCGAAATAATTCATGCGCTAGCTCTTATTAAGCAAGCAGCCGCAAAAGTGAACGCGCGCCTAGGTGTTTTGAATAAATCAGATAGGGACCTAATAATCACTGCTGCATCTGAAATTGCTTCTGGTATGCATGATGATCAATTCCCTTTGAAAGTCTGGCAAACGGGAAGTGGAACCCAAACCAACATGAATGTCAATGAAGTCATAAGCAATCTCGCTGCGAAAGCGAATGGTTCCCCGTTAGGCAGCCACACTCCCATACATCCGAATGACCATGTCAATCGCTCTCAATCCACTAATGATGTATTCCCTAGTGCTATTCATATTGCTGCAGCTCAAGGAATCAAACAACGCCTCTTGCCTGAATTGCAGAGATTAATTGATGAATTCTCAAAAAAAACCATGGCTTGGAAAGATATTGTCAAAGTCGGGCGAACTCATCTTCAAGATGCTGTACCTCTAACCCTTGGTCAAGAAGCATCAGCATGGCGAGATCAAATAGCCATGGCACAGAACAGAATTAAATCAAGCTTAAACGAACTTTATCCATTACCTCTTGGAGGCACTGCTTTAGGCACTGGCCTCAATGCCCCCCCTCAATTCGATCAAGAAACAGCCTATGAAATTTCTGAACTAACTTCATTGCCTTTCACTTCAGCGACGAACAAGTTCGCAGTAATGGCAAGTCATGACGGATTAGTAAATGCGATGGCACAACTTCGCATGTTGGCGATTTCTCTTTTAAAAATCGTTAATGACCTTCGCCTCCTAGCCTGCGGACCAAGAGCAGGCCTATCAGAACTGGTAATGCCAGAAAACGAACCCGGCAGCTCAATCATGCCAGGCAAAGTCAACCCCACTCAATGTGAGGCCATGGCAATGGTTTGCACACAAGTCATAGGCCTAGATGCAGCAGTAGCCATGGCCGGAGCTGGTGGACACCTACAGATGAATGCCTACAAGCCACTTATTGGCTTTAATTTGCTTCACAGCATTGAATTACTGCGCGATGCTTGTCTTAGTTGTCGAGTGGCCATGGTGCAAGGAATTGAACCAAACCACAAGCAAATCAAGCAATATCTAGATAACTCATTGATGCTTGTAACAGCCTTAACTCCAAAAATCGGCTATGACAAAGCAAGTCAAATCGCAAAGCATGCCCACAAATATGATCTCAGCCTTCGCGAAGCAGCTCTCGAACTCAAGTTCATAGGCGAACAAGAATTTGATCGATTAATCAATGTGGTTTCAATGACTAACCCTAATCATCAAGTAAACATTTGATCAAGCAGATCTGTCTATTGCAGGATTCATACCTCTATTTTCATCACTAGCCTTAAATAGATCCTCAGCCTCACAAACGGGGAACCGATTAATAGCCCTTAGCGCAAGTCTTGCATTACTTCTCAACTGTTCACTTATTGCTTCGCAATAAGGTAACTGTGATAACAAATCCACAGTACGTCTCATAATTCGCACCACATCTCCCTCATCTAGCGATGTATTAGCGATTAACTCATTCCACGTAACTCCCTTAGCCCAGGCCTCCACTAATCCCATTAATTCTGGTTCCCACCAAGCCGGAACACTAACCTTCGCTTGCTCCTGTGCTCTCAAAATCTCACGGCGAATTCCAGCTATAGCATTTAATGCCTCTTCAGCAGTAGGAGAAGGCTTATATCCACTCCATAAATCTGGCCTGTTCACCTCCGTACTTATTGCCTCAAAAACTGCAGCCAAATCTGTGGGTTTCAAATCATCCAGATGTCCACTAATTAACGCCATACCCAACCAAAGTTCGTTATCACCTCTCAAGGCAGCAACTGTACGTCCTATCTCAGTAGGCAATAAATCATCTAAACATCCAAATTGCTGAAGAATCTGAATCAATGCAAGAAACGTCTCCCAATGACGATTTGCCTTGTTATGTAGGACTTGCCTGCGTTCCAGAATCTCAGTCTCTAGTTCTTCCATCCTGCGGCGATACTTCTTCAATTTTTTTCTATTTCCCCATCGATGCACAGGCTGCTTCTCTAAGTCATTCTCTAACTGATCTACTAAAGCTGCTTGTGATAAAACCTCACTAGCAAGGTCATATTGAGGCGTTCTCATATCATGACGTTTAGCCATATTGGCAACAGCTATAGCCAGCTCTCGACTATTTTCATCGCCATGATGCAATTCCCCTCCTTGGCGAAGTTCAGGTTTTGTAAAACCCCGAACATCCAAACAGCTCAATTCAGCAAAAAGACTAACAACTGCTTTGCAAGGTAAAAGTAGCCATATATTTTCATGCGTTAGACAAAGTAAAAATGGGAACTGACCTGGACTTTGGATTTTGTCTACCAGTACAGCCGGTGTGACATTACCTCTAAGCTGAGGTGTCTTAATGCTTACTAAAGTTCCAACACTCGCAAACTTCAAGGCAAGAGTTAATTCATTGGCGAGAGTCTCCTCTGCTTGCTGCTTGAGTATGCGAAGTAAACGTCTTTCCTCCCTCAATCGGCCACGTCGCTTCTCATAATCTTCAAAATCTTCCCAAGGCACATCACAAGCAAATCCCTGCAACTCGCCAAGTTGAAGCCGTAATTCCTCTAATCGTTCTTCATCCTCTACAACGTCAAGACTTGCTAAATAGCGCCCAAAACTTCTTTCTACCAACTCTCTCGCTTTCTCGATGTCATACCGCTGCAAAAGATTTAAAACCATTCCATAACTAGGCGTAAATTGACTAATAAGAGGATCAGCAGAGCTAAGTGCAAGTTGACCTGCTTCCCGCACTCCTTCAAAACGACTCTGCACTGTGACCACATAACCCTGAGAATCAAGGCCCCTCCTACCAGCCCGTCCGGCCATTTGTAGAAATTCACTCCCCATCAGTGAACGATGTCCACGCTCTGTCCGCTTTGACAAGGCAGAAATGACCGTGCTACGAGCTGGCATATTTATCCCCGCTGCTAGTGTTTCAGTAGCAAAAACCACCTTTACAAGACCTTGTTGAAATAAATCCTCTATTAACTCCTTCCAAGCTGGTAACACACCTGCATGATGAGCAGCAATTCCTCTAAGCAAAGCCTCTGGGTGAATACCATCTCTTACAGCATCACGATTAGAAGTGGTATAACTCTCTAGCTGATCGTAAATCCTTGCTCGCTCTGTAGATGTAACTAGTGAATAATTAGCTAGATCCCTAACAGCTTTATCACAACCTCTACGACTAAAAATAAAATAAATAGCTGGCAACATCTTTCGCTCAGCCATTTGTGAGACGACAAAACTAATAGGAGGGGGTTGAGGCTGAGGCGGCTTAGCAAACCTTCCCTTACGTTTTTGTCCCTTAGGTGCCCGCCAAACCTTGCAATTTGGGTGCAAGCCTGTGCTCTTTTCATTAAGCAAAGGATGCAATCCCTTTGCACTACAAAAGCTGAACTGCAACGGCACAGGCCTATATTCACTAAGGATTAACTGTGTAGGGCCATGTACACGCTTTATCCAATCTGTTAGCTGTTCAGCATTTGCAACCGTTGCAGAAAGAGCTACTAGTTGAACAGTGGAGGGGCAATGAATTATCGCCTCCTCCCACACAGTGCCACGCTGTGAATCATTCATGTAATGACACTCATCTAATACAACTGCTTCTACATCTGCCAATGGGTCATCATCTCGATCAACTTCCGCATAAAGCATGTTACGAAAAATCTCAGTAGTCATAACAACAATCGAAGCATCTCTATTAAGACTCAGATCTCCTGTCATTAGTCCTACATTTTCAGGGCCAAACTGATCTCGGAAATCCCGCAACTTCTGATTAGAAAGCGCCTTCAAAGGAGTGGTATAAAAAACCTTTTGACCATGATTAATGGCGCGATAAATCGCATATTCCCCAATTAAGGTTTTACCCGAACCTGTTGGGGCGCTGACTACTACTGAATGTCCCTGATTAAGGGAGTCAATTGCTTCAAGCTGAAAGCCATCCAACTGAAATGGGAAGACCTCAGATGGGTCAGGGTCAGGATTGGCGACGTCGGAGGAATTCGTGACGTTCGCGTTGAACTCATTGGCTAATCCTAGAGAACTTTCTCCAACTTCAATGGGTTCCTGAAACTACAAATAAGAGGAGATGGATGCCAAGTCACTAAACGAAATGGTTTTAAAGCCCCACAAGATTCAAACTATCAACATGAAAAGCACTCCCAAAACCAGACATCGACGATTACGGACTTTGATGCCAGGTCCAGGGCCTAATGAATTCCAAGAAATAGGAACTCTAGACAGAGCTAGTCCACTAATTGATCTTGCAAGCAACGATTACTTAGGTCTCAGTCGTCATCCTGAAGTAATCGAAGCTGCATATGTCGCTATGCATTCTCAAGGGGTTGGGTCAGGAGGGTCGAGGTTTATTACAGGCAGTCGTCCAATTCACAAGTGCCTCGAAGAAAACTTAGCCCAATGGATAGGAAGAAAACGTACTTTCCTTTTCCCGAGTGGCTTTCAAGCCAACCTGGCAGCTGTTCTAGCATTGGCCAATCGCCACACTCCAGTAATTGCAGATAGACTTGTACATCATTCATTATTAATTGGAGTCAACGCAAGCAAAGCAAAACTTCATCGATATGCCCATAATGATCTCAAACAATTAAAAAGAATCCTGCAAGAATGTTTAAAAAAAGATCCACACAATGCCCCTCTTGTAATAACAGAAAGCCTCTTCAGCATGGAAGGTTCAAGTCCATCCATCCTGCAACTCGTAAAACTATGTGAAACACATGGCGCGAAACTCCTTGTTGACGAAGCCCATGCACTGGGTGTAATTGGTCCTAAAGGGAAAGGTCTTTGTCATGGCTTAACTGGTCCATCAATAATGATCAGTGGAACCTTCGGAAAAGCATTTGGATGCGGAGGAGCCTTCCTAGCCATGGACTCCTTAATGGGCGATCACATAATTCAAAACAGCGGTGCTTTTAGATATACAACTGCCCTTGCACCGCCTCTAGCTGCAGGATCATTAATGGCTTTAAAGCTTATCGAAGCAAATCCAGAATGGGCGCTAAAGCTGCAAGAAAGGGCAAAACACTGGAGGGCTCAATTGACGTCTGCAGGATGGCCACGTCCCCCAGGCTATGGACCTATCCTTTCCCTTTTGGTTGGTCCTGATAAAGAAACTCTTGCGCTTCAATCAGAACTAGAATTATCTGGTCTTTTGTGCGCTGCAATAAGGCCACCAACTGTTCCAGAAGGAACTTCACGCCTCCGGATTGTTCTTCGACGAGATCTCCCCAATGACTCATTGAGGAAACTAATCTCTGTACTTAAAAGTCAATGAAACAAGTAATCGCCATGCATGGCTGGAGTGGCGATAGTAATAACTGGCAGTTATGGCTCAACCACTTTCAGAAATACAATTGGGTATGGCAAAGCGGAGAACGTGGTTATGGAAGCCTTTCACCGCTACATCCTCATTGGAGAGGTAATACTGAAACCCAACCTATTGATAGAAAAGTAATCATTGGACACTCTCTGGGAATTCACCTCCTGCCAAGCAAAACTCTTAGGCAAGCAACAGAGATAGTTTTACTAGGAAGCTTCAGCCACTTTCTTCCTAAGGAGCAAATAGATCGTGTCCTTCAAACAACGCTTAAAAGAATGCTTGAACTTTTAGGCACAAAAGATGAACAGGCCATGCTTAACGCTTTTTTAATGCGCGCCTGTCAACCTGAATCGACAAGTTCATTACCTCGTGGACCAATCCAAGAAGGTCTTTCTCCCAATGGGAGAAAGAGACTCAAAGCTGATCTGGAATTACTTATAAGAACTTCTGAACTACCGTCAGGCTTTCCCAAAACAGCTCGCGTTCTTGTTGTTGAAGGCGAGGAAGACAACATAGTGATCCCTTCCATAAGAGAAGCATTAATTAAAGATCTAAAATCGCACCTGGCAAAGGCTCCTGATCATTGGATCATCCCGGGAGCTGGTCATGCACTACTTCAACCTGAATTAATCAATCTTGTACTGAATTGGTTAGAGCGCACACAATGATCCAAGGGTGGTCCCAAATAGTCCTAAAAAACTTCGAAGGAGCTGCTGAGACTTATAACAAACAAGCCCTTTTACAAAGATCCATTGCATGGCGTTTAGCCATGCAATGTTCAAATTTACCTATCCCCAAAGGGCTCTGGGTCGACCTTGGTGCAGGCACTGGCTTGCTGGCAAATGCACTCGAGACTTGTAATAAAGGGACCAGTGTTTTGAGGCTAGATGGCAGTCCTGGGATGCTTAAACGACACCATCTCAATAAGCACACAAAGCTATGGGATCTCAATCAAGGCCTGCCTTCCTGGCCTAGGGTTCCAACTTTACTTACATCGAGTTTTGTACTGCACTGGCTTAAAGATCCCCAAGCTCGTCTTAAAGAATGGTTTGTAGCCCTACCACCAGGAGGCTGGCTTGTTCTGGCTGTACCCGTCGAAGGAAGCTTCCCTCAATGGCACTATGCCGCAAACCAAGCTGGGGTTTGTTGTACAGCAATGCCTTTACCAAATAAATCAGAGCTAATAAGTACTCTTCCTCAAGAGAGCATATTTTATAACCACCTCCACTTCTTCACCACTTCTTCACATGAAGTGCTACCTCTTCTAAAGCAACTTCGTCAAATAGGGGCTCATGCTAGCCCAAAAGCCTCTCTAGATATAGGCAAATGGCGACGGGTAACAAACTCATGGCCAAGAAATGAAAACAATCATAGTTTCAATCTAACTTGGCATATACAACTACTTTTCATACGTAGATAAATAGCACAATGTCAACTTTCATCATCTGTGGAACAGATACTGACGTAGGCAAGACAGTTATTAGTGCTTTGCTCGTTCAAGGTCTAGGAGCAGTTTATTGGAAACCAATTCAATGTGGACTGGAAAATGGAGGAGATACAGATCGTGTCCGGAAATTAATCGACCTTCCCGCTAGTCGCTCAATCAAAGAAGCCTATAGGTTCAAGGCCCCTGTTTCTCCACACTGGGCTGCAGAAAAAGAACATTGCGTAATTGATCGGAACAAGCTAAAAATCCCTGACACAAAAGAACCACTATTAATAGAAACAGCTGGCGGATTAATGGTTCCACTAACCAGAAATTGGCTTCAACTAGATCAACTCACCATCTGGAAAATGCCCATAATTCTTGTCGCAAGAAGTGGTCTAGGCACACTGAATCACACCCTACTAAGCCTTGAAGCACTACGGCAAAGGAAATTAAATGTTCTTGGACTCATCATTAATGGACCACATCATCAAGACAACCCAACTACTTTGAATCAAATTGGCAAGGTGCCAATTCTTGCAGAAATACCTAATTTGCCAAACCTCACAGCAGAAGTCCTAGCTGAGCAATGGAGGAAACAAAATCTACATGATGTCTTCGCGAACATTCTGAATTCAATAGGACAAAGTTAATGAGCAATCAAAACCTAGTTGGCTGGAATAAAAATCTCTGGCCTCCTTTCACTCAAATCTCAACTACCTCACCACCTAAGCAAGTAAATTCTGCAGAAGGAGCCTTGCTTCTCCTTGAAAATTCTGAGCCACTTATTGATGCAATAAGTAGCTGGTGGGTAACCCTCCATGGTCATGCCGATCCCTATATAGCCGAAGCCATCGCCAATCAAGTCCAAACACTTGAGCAAGTAATTTTTGCGGACTTCACGCATCCTCAAGCCGAAAAGTTAGCCAAGCGCCTAAGTCACTTGACAGGTCTTGACCGACTTTTCTTCTCAGATAATGGCTCAACATCGGTAGAGGTTGCACTCAAAATGGCGTGTCAGTGGTGGCATAACAAAGGCGAGCCTCGACAACAAATTATTGCTTTTGAAGGGGCCTATCACGGTGACACCTTCGGTGCAATGGCCTTAGGAGAACGAAACCTTTTCAGTACCCCCTTTGAAGAAATGCTTTTCCCTGTACAAAGAATCCCTTGGCCTTCTACCTGGTGGAATGATGAAGAAGTTAATACCAAAGAAAAAAAGGTCTTAACAAAGCTAGAAGAGTGTTTAGAAACACCAACAGCAGCAGTAATCCTTGAACCTTTGGTTCAAGGAGCTGGTGGTATGAACATGGTGCGAGAAGAATTTCTTCTCGCTGTAGAGAATCGAGTCCGTCAGGCAGGTGCTCTTCTTATATGCGATGAAGTCCTCACAGGTTTTGGTAGGTGCGGAAATCTTTTTGCCTTCCAGAGAGCTGGTCTAAATCCCGACCTAATAGCCCTATCTAAAGGCCTAACTGGTGGCTTCCTTCCAATGGGTGTAACCATGGCGAGTGAAAAGATCTTCGAAGCATTTGTAGGTATTGATCCAAAAGTTACTTTCTGGCACGGCCACAGTTTTACAGCAAACCCTCTTGGTTGTGCCGCCGCTAATGCCAGCCTTGATCTGCTAGAAACAACACCAGAACTTTATGAAGGTTTTCAAGCGCGCCATCTACCCCATTTAACAGCCCTAGCAAAGCATCCAAAATGTAAGCGTCCACGACTAGTTGGGACAATTGCAGCATTCGATCTGAATGTAGAAGGGAAGGCAGGTTATCTAAACCCAGCTGGCCGAATCGTCAAAGAAACAGCAATCAAAAATGGTGTTTTCATAAGACCTCTTGGACAAGTCGTTTACCTTTTACCTCCACTTTGTCTAAGTGAAAATCAACTTGAAAAATGCTATAGCGCAATTAGAGAAGGACTAAATCAGTTATGAACTATCAAGAGACACCACAATACTTATGACAAGGGTCCGGCAATTATTACTGCCTCTACATCCTCACGAGACAAACCATAGGAAAAGCAACATTGGCTAATTTGACCTTCCTTTTCCCAGGTAACCTTCAAATCGTCTTTGTCCATCAATATCTCAATAGATAAGTTGGAGCGCTTTAAAGCCCACTTACAAGGATCATCCCTATAGCGTTCTGCCCCTAATTGAGTAAGCCAACTCTCTAGGATAGTCAATGAATGCCTATTGAGTGGAATATCGGAAGGGGGCAAAGACAACATCACAAACCAAAAATTGCTTGCTTGCGATTGACATCTGATCATCTGTCAGCCAGCTAGGTTTGACCTGCCATTCCCTGCCCTGCATAAAGGCAATAAAAAAGGCCAAAACCAAACTAAAGATAAGGGTAGTCCCTAAAAGCAATAAAGAGAACAACTCTCCACCAGATAGTGGGCGTAACCCACCTAAGACTTTTTGTCCGGAGGGTCTAGACCTAGACTTATGGCCACTAGCCTGCTCTTCAAAATGTAACTGAGAAAGACTATGGTCATATTCCTTACGTCGTATGGGATCCGTTAATAGTTCATAGGCCTCACACAAATGCTGGAATTCCTCAGCAGCTTGTTCAACAGGCAAAGCTGTGGTATCAGGATGAAGTTCCTTGCTTAATCTGCGAAAAGCTTTATGAATAGTCTCAGCATCAGCCGAACTTGCCACCCCAAGCAGATCATAATAGCTTTTTGAAAAATTCAAGTGTTCAAATGAAAGTTAGTGAGCAAGTGAGCTGACTTAAATGAAATCAACCCATTGTAAGAAAAGGTCCCTCTGCCCAAATGGCTAATAAGGAAACAATTAACTCTCACTTCAGGACAATATCGCAAGCATTGGAGTGGCAACCTAGCTATCAACAAATGGATCAATTAGTTGCACTACAAGAATTGCTATTTGAGTGGAATAGACGTGTAAACCTTACTCGCCTCATAGAGGGCAAGCGCTATTGGATAGGCCAAGTCTTTGATAGTTTATGGCCTATAAAAAGCGAATTAAAAAGGCCAGACCTAAAGCTAAAATGCATTGACATTGGTACTGGCTGTGGATTCCCAGGATTGGCGGTAGCGATAGCTCTTCCTAGGGCAACTTGCATACTTGTAGATTCCGTCAGGCGAAAAACTTCAGCATTAGAAAAGATTACTCAAGAATTAGGATTGTCATCAAGAGTTAAAATCCGCACCCAAAGAGCTGAGCTAATAGGTCAAGATGCAACCTGCAGAGGTATGTTTGATCTCGCTATGGCACGTGCAGTAGCCATAGCACCTATAGTTGTCGAATATTTAGTACCTCTTATTAAAGTTAATGGTGAAGCCCTTATATATAAAGGAAAATGGAGCCCAAAGGACGAAGTACTCCTATTAAAAGCTCTTAATCCATTAAAAGCTCATATAAGCAAAGTGGAGAGACTCTACTTACCTGCTGATTTAGGCATACGTCATCAGATCCGCGTCAAGGCTAGCGATTCATGCCCAAAAGTCTATCCAAGAACAATTGGAATACCGGCTAAAAATCCTTTGGGGACTTAAATACCGGAAAGTCTACTTTCTGACGCACCGCCAAATCGCTCTCTCAATTCACGTAAAAGGCTTGGTATTTCATTAGACCAAGGACTTTTAGTAAGGACATTTTTCAAAGCCTCTTCACTAACCTCTCTATCCAAGCAGTCCGCATTCTCACCAGGGAACCAATGCCCTCCATTGCCAAGTAAGCGATAACGAGCTCTTGCATAACCATCCATGCCCCAGGCTTCAACAAGATTATGTAACCAAAGCAATTTTGGGATATTTATCTGACCTGGGGTCTCATCCCAATTGGGCAAGCCTACTGCCCAACTCTTTAACCAAGATTCTCCTAGTGACATTTGGGCAGCATCACTAAGTCGCTTCTCTATTCTCGGCAACAGCTCAGAGGCAAAAGGCAAAAGACGAACAGCCTCTAAATGCAAATGAAGATCATTAATGCTGTTGGCACCAACACTAATTGTATGTAAACGAAGATCTCTTAAACAAAAAAGGTCGTTAAAAACTATTGGATGCAATGGCCTACACAACTCCTTTAACTCAGGCGAAGGGGTATGTAAATGGCCTCCTTTATCCGTTGGACTAATAATAAAAACCCCTAAATCCCTTCTACTTGCAGCATCTAATGCAGGATCATTCTCTTGCGCAATGTAATACCAATGGAGATTCACATAATCAAAGGCATCTGACTCAATCGCTTCAACAATAAGCGATGTTGGCCCGTGAGTTGAAAACCCCACAAAACCAATCTTTCCCTTCTTTTGCCATTTACGAACTACATCAAGACAGCCTCCTGAGCGTAAAGTCTGATCCAAATGCGCAGAAAGATTGATGCCATGTATGGCGAGTAAATCCAAGCGATCACATTGAAGTCTCTCAAAACTTAACTCCAATTCGGCTTCAAAAACTTTAGGGTCCTCGCTTGGAGGGACTTTAGTTTGAAGTAGCAAATTATCATGAGCAATCTTACCCAGAGCTGAACCAATTTGACATTCAGAACTTCCATAATGCCTTGCAGTTTCAAGGTGGTGAAATCCCGAAACCAGAGCAGTATTTATTACTTCCTCTAACTTGCTCTGATTCTCAGTTTTAATATCCACCTCATCAAGATCTAACCAACTTTGCTGAAAACGCATCCCTCCAAGAGACAAAATAGGAATATTCAAACCTGTGCGACCAAAACGACGTAATGGTAGAACTTCTAAGGACAAAATTCTATCTACTTAATCAATACTTTCTTTGTCTAATTTGCCGAGGCACTTTCGGAAGCATCCCTAAAGGCTGTAGATCTAATGCATCAAGCTGTTCTCGCAAATCATCTAACTCCTCAAACTTTACCCAGTGAATACAATTTACTGGGCAAGTATCAATTGCCTCTTGAATTACTTGTTGATTATCTCCATCCTGCCTTATTGCTCTAGACCGCCCCATATATTGCTCTATTACGAAAGTATTTGTGGCAACATTTGCGCAATAACGACATCCGATGCACGTCGATTCATCTACCCACACGGCTTTTTCATTTAGCACCCCTCCAAGACGAGGTTCCTTCCCATTGAATTCCAAATCAGGTTTAACCCTGACTCGAAAAGCAATTGAAGGATCAACAACTTCCTTTATGGGTCCCAACGTGTTACCACCAATTCAATGGATCCATCTATATTTTTCTTCTGCTCTGCCAGTTCAAAACCTTCTTGAGCAGAAGTTGTGAGAACAGTATTCAAAGCGTACCTCTGAGTAACTTGTTGCAGAAAACGCTCGACAGGGATGGGCTGACTCCAAAGATCTAAATCTGTAACCAATTCATATGTACCCGTAGAAACATTCCAACGGAAGCCTAAATCACCTCCTTTTGGCATTGTTACGGCCAATTCAGCTTTTGTATTCTGGCCGCGATAACCCCTGACAAGATTCTCACCCTCTTGTGGTTCGAAACCCAAGTCTAAAAGAGCCTGAACAAGAGGCTCTCGCTTGCGCAATTGAGTTTTAACAGTGCTGAAGTGAGACATCAGAGGAGTTCGGCTGGTAGGGACTGGGACTGGGAATGGGGCAATTGATAGGCCTCAGCAGTTGCTTCTTTGAGCTCTACCGAGCCCAAGGCAGACTCAAGCCTCTCAGTTAATTGGTTGCAAGATTGACCTAAAACACCCTCGACGGTCTCTTCAACCAGACCGTCCTGACGAATCTTGAACCGTAGAGTGCGTTGAGGCATGCATCCCAAGAATGGATCATGATGTTATAGAAAAACTCGTCGCATGTCAGAGGCAGTTGTTACAAGGAAATGTTTAAGCAAGTCTGTTAATTAGACCAAAAGCCCTTCTTCGACCAAAGCTCGCAATCTAGTTTTCACTTCTGAATTGTCCAATTGCTCAAGGGCAACCCTCGCTTCATCACGAACAGAGGCCTCCCCATCATTTCTCAAAACAGTTAGGAATGCCTCTACTAACTCCTCCTTCCTTCCCCTCTCCAACTTTTCATAAAGACGTCCAAGTGCCCAGATGCAATTACTGCGAACCAGTGGTTCACAGTCAATTCTCAGACTAATTAAAAGCTGAATTGCCGCCAAATCTGCCTTGTCCGAGGAATAGCCTCCTGCTTCAGCCAATGAAATTGACGCCCAAAGACGCACTGCTGCAACATCAGTTTTGAGAGCTTGAATCAAAGGTTTAAGAACTGGTGCATCCCCGTAATTGCCCAGACTCCAAGCGGTCGCTTTACGGACATATGCATTGCCATCAGTTAGAAGCAAATGCAAAAGGATTTCAACGGCAGAAGGACAGGGATTACGACCTAATGCATAAACAGCGCTCATGCGCTCAACAGGGCATGGTTCTTTTAGTAAAGGCAAAAGCAATGGCACAGCTCGAGGATCACGATGTTCACAGAAAATCCTTAACCCCTGCAGCCTCTCTTCATGTCCCCTCTTAAGCCAATCCAAACCGGTTTCGCACTCACGCATAACTTTCAACTCATCTTTATCAACTCCTTGAACATCTATTTCGTCTAACGGATCTCCTAAAAGCTCAGCGGCCAACTCATTTGCCAATACATCTGGATCTATGGCGAGATTTGCCAGGCCCTCTTGAGATGACTTCCCTTTGGCATCGTTCATAAAAATGATCGTAAAGGGTTTGGCCTGAGTTGGCTCAATTGATTGGGGCCGGCGCAAGCATGTCCCCAGGCAGCCAAATACGAGCACTTACTGCAACAAAAGCCAAACCAAACATGGCGATTATCAGTGCGGGTAAAAGAGTTGTTCGAAAGAAGCCCAAGTTAAAAAATTGATTTTCAAAGTTCTGCTTGGCAGGGCAAGCATTTTATACTTTAGAAACTTTCATACCAATAGGAGGGTACTTTCTCCAAAGGAGCATGAAACTGAAAACTGCAACAATAACTCCGATCCAACCTCCAATCTGTTGATGCAGTAAAAAAGCTCCTAGGCCAAGCAAAGATCCAAAAAGAGCAATAACTCCTAGCAAAAAACTAATCAACAACCTTCCAAGACTATCCACTTCTTTCACTCCATATTTTTCACGCAATCCACTCCATCCAGGACCAGGTGGTCGAACCTTAAGCACAAATCTCTCCAATACTTCTTCAGACTCTGGCGGAGTCATTTGTAAAACTATAATCCAAACAATTGCAGTCAAACTGGTATTGATGATCAATTTCAGCCCATAATCATTAATGCCAATTGATGGGATAAAAGAAGTAGTTATTCCAATGAAAAATCCACAAACCATTGCAGCAAGTTCTGAAGCAGCATTAATCCTCCACCAAAACCACCTGAGTACAAGAACAACACCTGGCCCTGTACCTATAGCTATTACCAATCGAAAAACCTGACCAACACTATCACTTATAAGAGCAGTAGCCACACCAAATATTAAGAGTAATATGCTTGTTATTTGCCCTATAAATAACAATTCATGTTTACTAGCCGAAGGTCTTAAAAAACGCTGATAAAGGTCATGAGTTAGATAACTTGCGCCCCAATTAACAGAAGTGCTAACAGTACTCATAAAAGCCGCTACTAATGAAACAACCACTAAGCCAAGGACAACAGGTGGAAGATAAGTAGCAGCCAACAATGGATAACTTAATTCCCAATCTTGCTGTGTAGGAAGTAAAACAATCGCCGCAAGGGCAACTAAAATCCAAAGCCAACTTCGAAGTAAGTAATTAATTATTAGAAATACAAATCCGGCCAATTGCGCTTGTTGTTCATCTTTTGTTGCCAGCATCCTCTGAATAAATTCTCCCCCACCATCACTTCTACGAAAGCTCCACCACTGCAATGCAAGGATTGAGGTAAACGTACTAACACTCATACCAGCACCTCCAAGCCAATGCAGTCCGTTTTCGGTAAAGCTCCAAGGAAACAATGAAAGCAACTCAGGACGACCTAAAGCATCAATACTGACCAATAAAGTTTTCATCCCGCCTGCAGCATGAAGACTTGCAATAGTGACAGCCAAAGCTCCGCTCAATGCCAAAACTAACTGAACAATATCAGTTGTCACAACAGCCCAAAGTCCTCCCAAAACAGTATATAAAAGAACAAAAAAAGCTACTAATAAAAGTAAGAACAAAGTGTCGCTTATTCCTCCCCACAATTTATGGCCATCAACTATTCCTAAAGCTTCTACAACCTTTCTCATAGCAAGAAAGCAATAACCAATCCCAATGCAATTAACAGGCAATGCCAACAAGAAAGCCTTAATGCCTCTAAGGCAAGCAGCTGGTGGTCCTCCATAACGTAATTCAGTAAAAGCCGCATCAGTCAGGACCCCACTCCTACGCCAAAGAGGTGCAAAAATAACCGCCATGGCAACATGCGCCAATCCAAAACTCCACCATTCCCAATTCCCAGAAAGGCCCCTAGTACCTACTAAACCAGCCACATATAGAGGAGTGTCAATCGAAAATGTAGTTGCCGCCATAGAAGCACCAGCAAGCCATCCATTTAACCGGCGTCCTGCCACAAAGTAATCTTCTTGACTATGATTTCGGCGAGCCAACCAAAGCCCCAGAAAAAGAGTAATTGCTAAATAACAAGAAAGTATGACCCAATCGATTACTGCCATATTCTTTTTCAGTTATCAATAAAATTTGAATCCATTTGCAATTGTTTAAGCCTCAATTGCCCACATGCAGCATTTTGATCTAGGCCGCGACTTGCACGCAAACTAACTGCCACTCCTTGATTCTCCAATGTACGTTGAAATATAGAAATTCGTTCAAAGCTTGGGCGCCGAAAATTTGAATTCTCAATTGGATTATATGCAATTAAATTGACATGGCTCTGAAAACCACCAACCTTCTCAGCCAATTCCTTAGCATGTTCTGGCCTATCATTAATGTCACCAAGAAGGATATATTCAAAACTGACTCTTCTTCCAGTAATGGCGAGGTAATGGCGACAATCTTTCAAAATATCTTCCAAGGGATAATTGCGAGCAGTAGGAATTAGAAACTCTCTCAATGCCTGGTTAGGCGCATGCAGGCTTACCGCAAGTGTAAATTGAACACTACCAAGATGCTTCTGAGCAAGTTCGGCAATCTTGGGGAGAGTATCAGCAACACCAACTGTGCTTACAGTAATTTTACGTTGACCTATTCCCAAGTCTTTATTCAAGGATCTAATCGCAAATAACACCGCCTCACTATTTAGTAGTGGCTCCCCCATTCCCATAAAAACAATATGTGATGGACGCCGAGCCATTACCTCACGCAGACTTAAAACCTGATCAATAATCTCGTGGGTTTTCAAAGAACGAAGGAACCCCCCTTTGCCTGTTGCGCAGAACCGGCAAGCCATTGGGCAACCCACCTGACTAGAAACACAAATTGTCAAACGTTTTTCGGTTGGGATCCCAACTGTTTCAAGAGTATTTCCATCATCTGCAGCCAAAAGAAGCTTAGTAGTGGAATCCCTCGAAATAAATCTCTGAACCTCTTTTAGGCGACCAATCTTGATACCTTCTTGCACAAGGCTATCCCTCCATTTTTTAGGGAAAACCGTTATTGACTCTAAAGTTCTTGCACCCTTCTTATAAATCCAATCATGTAGTTGCCTGCCTCGAAATGAAGGCTGTCCTTGGTCCAAAGCCCATTGTTCAAGTTCACTTACACTTCGCCCTAGCAGAACCTTATTAAGTTCTGAACCAGACGAATTGGTCACCAAATCAAAAGACCATGACCAAGTTTGGCCTCAAGAATGACTAAAAAAATAAATCCAATCATGGCCAAACGACCATTGGACCTCTCCGTATGGGTGTGAAAGCCATAGCGAGGTAAAAGCCTACGTGGAATGATTTTTGGTTCAATCATAGAAAGCCGGTCAAAAATGACCGTTCTTCAAAAGGCAAAAGAAGAGTTGAGTGTTCAAACAATTTACTCGTCAGACAACAAGCCCTCTTCCTGCAAACCTTCAAGGGCCGCAGGGTCAGGCATCTGCTCTTCTTGAAGAACATTATCGTCAGTTGGGCGGACAAATGCTGCAAAATTACTGGCGGTAGGATCAATCCCATGACGTGAGCGAGTTGCCTCAAGATCGTCATCACTTGGATCATCCAAAACAGCTGTGGTACTAGCTGCTGTAGCAGCAGGCATTTCGACTGTATAGTCCGGGCGTAAATTCTGCATTCGTCTATATCCAGCAGGATCTTCAGCCAAAATGTCAGGGTGAGGACCAGCCTCCGCACGAAGTTCTTCAACAAATCCACTAAAGCCTGTCCCTGCAGGGATAAGGCGGCCAATAATCACGTTCTCCTTAAGTCCCCTTAGCCAATCACTTTTACCCTCAATTGCCGCCTCAGTAAGGACGCGAGTCGTTTCTTGGAATGAAGCTGCAGATATAAAGCTGTCAGTATTCAAAGAAGCTTTAGTAATACCCAACAAAACTGGCGTGAATTCAGCAGGAGCTCCACCAGTAATAGCCATTGCCTGATTGGTGTCTTCTACCTGCCGTAATTCGATCAACTCTCCGGGTAAGAGAGTTGTATCCCCTGCATCCTCAATCCTCACCTTACTAGTCATTTGCCTAACAATTACCTCAATATGCTTGTCGTCAATAGAAACCCCCTGAGATTTGTAGACGTTTTGAACCTCTGTAACTAAGCGGTGCTGAAGTTTTGCTATAGCCTCCTGAGCCGCCTCCATTAACGGTTTGCGAGAACGAAGATCACTAAAGAAACAATCCAAAAGCTCATGCGGATTAATCGGTCCATCCGTTAGCAATTCACCTGCAGTTACCTGCTGAGAATTACTGACCATCACATTGCGACCTAAAAGAATTGGATACTCACCAATCGCATCATCAGACTCTATGACCGTCAAGGTTATTGACTCGTCATCCTCTCCTTGCTTAATTTCGACAACACCTGGTTTCTTACAAAGCACTGCAGAATCTCTAGGTCGACGTGCTTCTAATAATTCCTCAATTCTTGGCAAGCCTTGGACAATATCACCGGTCTTCTGTCTTTCAAAAACCAACAAAGCCAAACCATCTCCCCTCTGTACTAAATCACCATCACGAACATGCAAAACTGAATCAGGTGAGACCATGTATGGCCTAGCAAGACGCATTGTGATGGTCTTGTCCTCTACAGATTCAACCTCACCACAACAATTAACTCGCTCATCTTTAGCCAAAAAGTCCCCATCAACAATTCTTTGTCCGACTTGGACCAATGGAGTGTTTTGAGTTTGAAGAGTAGTTGTATCCTCTTCTCGCTCCACAATTAAACGACGTACAGGATCTCCTTCATGTACTTCAGGTATTTGAGCAATCCCCTCCTGCTTACAGAGAATCTGGGTAGTAGCAACAACATCAAAGGCTTTAACTTCCTGGCCATCCTCAACTTGCAATTCAGTATGGGTTGAGCCATGACTTGAATCGGAAATAGTATCTCTTCGAACCAAAATGCTCTCTAGAATGACTAATCTCAATCTTTCAATAGTCTTAGCCCTCTTATCTTTAACTGCCTCTACATCAACAGTCATTTGAGGAGTGGTGTCAAAAGTCTCTAGGCTTAACTGTGTTTTAAGAAGCTCTACCCCTTCAACTGACTTAATAAGTTCCCCATCTTTAAAAGCCAATCTCTGAGTAGCCTTTAGACCCAAATGAGGGCCTTTAGGTTGCTTAACATGAGCAAGCTCAGGAAGTTGAGCTTCATCAGGGATGGTGTATTCCTCAACTGGTCTCAATAAAAGTCCTTTACCATCAGGCGTTTCTACAGTCTGAACAAACACCATCGCATCTGATTTAATCCCTTTCGCAATCGTTTCGCCAGGATTAGCCATCTGACCATCACCTTCAAATCTCTCAAGTGCTTTGGCCTCATTACATAGATGAAAACTGCCACTTCGAACAATGATTTCACGCAAAATATCGTTCTTCTGAGTAACAGTGACTATTCCAGCTGTTTGACTAAAAATATCCTTGACTACCTCGGTACCTGCCTCAATCCACTGTCCGTCTCGAATCATCAAGAGTGAAATATCCTTGTTGATCTCGTGAGTCTCCTGAGGGATCCAAAGCAAGGTGCCTCCCTTACTTACCTCAAAACCATTCTTGGCTGATCTAGCTTTTTTGATAGCCAAACCAGGTGCAAAACGAGCTAAACCACCAGTTTGAGTTCTAAACCGATCATCCGCAAGCTCAGCAACGACTTCTCCATTACCTATTTTGCTTCCAGGGATAGTGTTTAAGCGATAGCGAGTTGCATCTTTAGATTCTAAATGCCAAATCTCTCCTGAATGAGTCGACTCACCTAGCAATTTGAAATCTTTAAGTGTCATTGAGGTAGTAACAATCTGAACCTCACGTGAATCTCCAATGGAATCACGCAGTCGAACCTCACCTCCAAATTCACTCGCCTGACTTGCTTCAGCCAAAACCTGTCCTTCCGTGACTTTAACTTTGCCCTTAACAACAGGTTGGGCATTTGGAGGAAGGTTATAAACATCTCCAGCTAAGACCCAAAGTCGGCCAAGACGCTGTGCCTTAAGTGTGATATTTCCCTGCCTATCAGTCACTTCCTTAGGTTGAATAGCCGTCTCATAACGAACTTGACCGGCCAAATCACATATAACGTCCTTAGTAGCTTTCTCAACACTCTTCTTAACTGATCCTGCTGCAATCTGCGCAACAGTTACATCTGCCTCTATCTCTTGACCATCTTCTACAAATAATAAAGAACCATTAGTTACCTCAATTTTCTGCGTCTTGCTCTTACCTGATGATGATGACTTAATGCTAATTGTGAAATCCACCTCTGATTGCTGAGCCTCCACACCATGTGGTGTGCGATAACCACGCACTCGAGCCTTAGGGCCAAATTCAACTTTCCCCGCCAAGGTCGATCGAACCACACCTGTCTCAGCGGTTGAGACACCACCTGTATGGAAAGTACGCATAGTCAACTGCGTACCAGGCTCACCAATTGACTGGGCTGCAATTATGCCAACGGCTTCGCCTAGGTCAACCAGCTCGTTATGTGCAAGCGCCCAGCCATAGCACTTCCTACAAACGGATCTCGTTGCTTCACAGGTTAAAGGGGAGCGCACCATAACTCCCTGAACTCCAGCCTTCTCAAACTTGCCAGAAAGAATTGGATCTATTTCACTATCGCGTTCAGCGATTACCTCACCCTCTGAATTGGTAATCTGCTCAGCAGTAAGCCTTCCTACAAGACGATTACCAAACCGCCCATCTTCTGCCTTCACAATGATGGCTCTTGAAGTCCCACAGTCTTCCTCTCTAACAATCACATCCTGAGATACGTCAACCAGGCGACGAGTTAGGTAGCCAGAGTCAGCCGTACGAAGTGCAGTGTCTACCAAGCCTTTGCGAGCACCATAAGAAGAGATCACATATTCGGTAACAGTTAAACCTTCTCGGAAATTGGTTCGGATTGGGAGGTCAATAATTTCTCCCTGGGGATTAGCCATAAGGCCACGCATCCCTACTAATTGGCGCACCTGTGACATATTGCCCCTCGCACCTGAATTAGCCATCATCCAAACCGAATTCAGTGGGTCATTTTGGTTGAAATTCTTCTTGACGGCATCAACCAATCTTTCATTAGTTTCTGTCCAGGTATCAATAACTTTGGTATGGCGCTCAACCTCCGTAATCTCACCAAGGCGATAACACTCTTCTGTAGCCGTAATTTGTTCTTCAGCCTGACCTAACAAATCCTGCTTTGCTGCAGGAACTTTTAGATCATCAACAGAAATAGAAACAGCAGCCTGAGTGGCATATCGAAAACCTAGATCTTTTAAATTGTCAGCCATAGCTGCAGTAGCAGCTATTCCATGGTGCTTATAAGCCCAAGCAACTAACTGCTTCAAAACTTTCTTATCAACAACACGATTGCGAAATGGTGGGGGTGTCTTTGGGAGCGCTGGCGTAGCATTAACCTTGGCACCTTTCTTAGAACGCTTAGAGCCCTTTGACCTGCTTGAAGACTTGCGTGATTTGGATGTAGTTGATTTCATCGATGCTTTTGTATCAATTAAGGGAAGATGAGAAAGAAGGGTTTAAAGGTTTTAACCGGTAGCTACTGCATCAATAATCGTGTGATTCATTACTACACGTCCCACAGTTGTAAGGATATATCTACTGATAAGGGCTCCATCCTCATCAAATCGATCACGACGATAAGTCCATTGCTCAAAACGTGTGCCATCTTCAAGAGTTTCGGATTTTATTGGCTGATCAATGTTGTCCTCGTCTTCTACCTCACCATTAAATCGAACCCACACCCAATCGTGTAAAAGGATTCTCTTATCTTCAAAGGCCTGTATCACATCTTCCAGGGCTGCAAAAGTTTTGGAGCGGTCTCCAAAATCAGGTTGACCAGCCTCTGGTTGAAGCGCCGTCAAATAATAAGATCCAAGAACCATATCTTGAGAAGGGGTAATGATTGGATCACCAGTTGCAGGCGAAAGAATATTGTTACTAGCCAGCATCAACATTCTTGCCTCAGTTTGAGCCTCAATTGCAAGTGGGACATGAACAGCCATTTGATCGCCATCAAAATCAGCGTTAAAAGCTGGGCAAACAAGCGGATGAAGTTGAATAGCTCTTCCATCTACGAGTTTTGGTTCAAAAGCTTGAATACCCAAACGGTGAAGAGTTGGCGCCCGGTTTAGAAGAATTGGGTGCCCTTCTATTACTTCCTGCAAAACCTGCATAACCTCATCATCTGCACGTTGTATTAATTTCTTTGCAGCCTTGATGTTATTAACAATATTCTGACGAATCAATCTATGAATCACAAATGGCTGGAAGAGTTCTATCGCCATTTCCTTAGGCAAGCCACACTGGTGCATTTTTAGTTTTGGACCTACCACAATTACCGACCTGCCTGAATAGTCGACTCTCTTACCAAGTAAGTTCTGACGAAAACGTCCTTGTTTACCTTCAATAATGTCGCTCAAAGACTTAAGTGGGCGATTATTCGCTCCTACCACAGTCCTTCCCCTACGGCCATTATCTATAAGGGCATCTACAGCCTCTTGCAGCATCCGTTTTTCATTACGAACGATTATCTCTGGTGCCAAAATCTCCTGAAGACGAGCTAAACGATTATTTCTATTAATAACCCTCCTATAAAGATCATTTAAATCAGAAGTAGCGAACCTTCCCCCATCAAGTTGAACCATAGGGCGCAAATCAGGGGGGATCACTGGAATCGCATCTAAAACCATCCACTCTGGTGATGCATCAGTGGCAATAAAATTATCAATAACCCTTAAACGCTTAATAAGCTTTGCTCGTTTTTGACCTTTACTTGCAGATATATCCTCTCTAAGTTGTTCAGCTACTTGAGGCAAAACAAGATCTTCAAGTAATTGTTTAAGCGCTTCTGCACCTATACCAACCACAGGCTCATTCTCAATAGTCGAATCTTCTGCATATATCTCATCTTCAATTTCAAGCCATTCATCTTCAGTCAATAATTGTTTATACTTAAGATCTTGATGATCACCAGGGTCTAGGACGACATAACAGTTAAAATATACGATTTGCTCGACATCACGTAATGGCATATCTAACAAGATCGCTACATAACTAGGGATGCCTTTTAAATACCAAACATGCGAAACAGGTGCTGCAAGTTTAATGAAGCCCATTCGATGTCTACGCACCCTACTTTCTGTAACCTCAACCCCACATCTTTCACAAACAATGCCCCTATGACGTACTCTTTTATATTTTCCGCAATGACACTCCCAGTCTTTTGATGGGCCAAAGATCTTCTCACAGAAAAGGCCATCCATCTCCGGTTTAAGTGTACGGTAATTAATAGTTTCTGGCTTTGTAACTTCTCCAACTACTTGACCATTAGGGAGGGTTCTCTGCCCCCACTCCATAACTCTATCTGGAGATGCCAAAGTAATTTTGACATAATCAAAATGATTCTCAGTTCGTAGGTTGCTGTTAGTCATGAAAGAAACTCAGTAGGGCTATCAAGAGGAAAGTTCAGTCAAAAGGAGTTTTAATCATCTTCGTAATCTGTTACCCCCAAAGATTCATAAGTTGGCCTACTAGGAGTACTCCTACGTGGATTTACATCCTGCATAAGATCTACCTCCTTCCCTTCATCTGTATATACACCTATATCCAGCCCCAAAGATTGAAGTTCACGCATCAATACTTTGAAGGATTCAGGAGTGCCAGGCCTGGGTATTGGTTTACCTTTAACAATTGCATTTAATGCCTCGTTACGACCCTGCATATCATCCGACTTGACAGTCAACAACTCTTGAAGGGTATAAGCAGCTCCATAAGCCTCAAGTGCCCAAACTTCCATCTCCCCTAATCGCTGTCCTCCTTGCTGCGCTTTTCCTCCAAGAGGCTGTTGAGTAACAAGTGAATAAGGCCCTGTCGATCTGGCATGAATCTTGTCATCAACAAGATGAACCAATTTCAAAATCTGGGCATATCCAACTGTCACAGGTTGATCAAATGGCTCCCCTGTCCTTCCGTCAATTAACTGCAGTTTCCCAGGATTCTCGGGATCATAAACCCATTCTTTTCCAGGCTGCTTAGCAGCTTCTGTGAGAAATGCCTCAACTGTTTGTTGAGATTTCTCTGCTCCATACATCTCATCAAAAGGCACAACCTTGACTCGACAGTTAAGGTTCGCTGCTGCCCATCCCATCAAACATTCGAATACCTGACCAACATTCATCCGACTTGGAACGCCAAGAGGATTCAGAACAATGTCAACTGGAGTGCCATCAGGAAGATATGGCATATCTTCTCTTGGAAGAATTCGACTAATAATTCCTTTATTGCCATGGCGGCCAGCCATCTTGTCACCTACTTGTATCTTCCGTCGTTGAGCTACATAAACACGTACAACCATATTTGCACCTGGAGGCAATTCATCGCCTTGCTCCCTGGTGTAAATACGAACATCAACAACTCTCCCACGCTCAGTGCTAGGAACTCTCAAGGAATTATCACGAACATCTCTTGCTTTCTCACCAAAAATAGCCCTTAAAAGCTTCTCTTCAGGGGGCTGATCTGACTCGCCTTTTGGAGTGACCTTGCCTACAAGAATATCACCACTCTCTACAAAAGCACCAATTCTAATTATACCCATCTCATCAAGATTACCAAGGCTTTCTTCAGCTATATTAGGAATTTCTCTAGTGATCTCTTCTGGGCCAAGCTTTGTTTGCCGCGCCTCAATTTCATATTTTTCAATGTGGACGGAAGTATATAAATCATCCTTGACTAATCTCTCGCTTACAAGGATTGCGTCCTCATAATTATATCCCTCCCATGGCATATAAGCCACTAAAACATTCTGGCCTAGAGCAATCTCACCACCTTCACAAGCGGATCCATCCGCTAAAACCTGGCCGATAATTACGGGGTCTCCTTGCCGAACAATAGGCCTTTGATTTAAACAAGTATCCTGATTTGATCGCTGGTATTTTTGAAGATAATGGGTATGTTCCATACCCTCTTCATCCTGAACCACTATTGCAGTTGCATCAACAAAAGTAACCTTTCCATTCACCCTTGAGATTGGAACCATTCCAGAATCTCGAGCTACCTGAGTTTCAAGGCCAGTCCCAACTAATGGCCTTTCGGGTCGCAACAAAGGCACAGCTTGTCGTTGCATATTTGATCCCATTAATGCTCTATTTGCGTCATCATGTTCGAGGAAAGGTATTAATGAAGTAGCAACAGATATAACCTGAACAGGAGATAACTGAACATAATCAACTTGCTCAGGTGGAACCTTCTCAAAATCCTGCCTATATCTAACTGGAATTAACTCTGCCAAAATCTTCCCATCTTTATCAGTGGCTACATCACCAGGTGCTACTCGGCATTCATCTTCTAAATCAGCCGAAAGATAAATAGGGTTTCCTTCTCTTATAAGATAGCCATTTTCAACTTTCCAAAATGGTGTCTCAATAAAACCATATTGATTAACCCGCGCATGAGTAGCTAAAGAATTAATCAAACCCGCATTTGGGCCTTCTGGGGTCTCAATAGGGCATAAACGCCCATAATGTGATGGATGGATATCCCTAACAGCAAAACCAGCCCGCTCTCTAGTCAACCCTCCTGGGCCAAGAGCAGAAATTCTTCGTTTATGAGTCAACTCAGCCAAAGGATTGGTCTGATCCATGAACTGACTGAGCTGGCTAGAACCAAAGAATTCCTTAATAGCCGCAACAAGTGGCTTCGGATTAACTAATTGAGCTGGGGTTAGCGAGTCAGTCTCCCCTACAGTCATTCTTTCTTTAATGATTCTTTCCAGCCTGTTAAGGCCTACACGAACTTGATTTTGCAATAATTCACCAACAGATCGTACTCTTCTATTCCCTAAGTGATCAATATCATCAAGACTTGCTCCCCCAACATCCAACTCAAGATTAATTAAATAATCAAGGGTAGACAATACATCTTCATGAGTAAGAGTGCGCACATTGTCTGGGATTGTCAATCGCAATTTCTTATTGATTTTATATCTTCCTACCCTGCCCAAATCATATCTCTTAGGGTCAAAAAATCTAGTTTGTAGAAGCTGCTGGCCTCCAGTAACAGAAGGTGGTTCTCCTGGGCGAAGCTTTTTATAAAGTTCTAAAAGAGCCTGATCTTCAGAGCTAATTCCTTCTTCGTTAGCAGCTTCAATTGATTTCTTATAATACTCAGGATGACGGAGTTTATCTATTACGTCATTATCGGATAAGCCCATGGCTCTCATAAGAACGTGAGCGTTTATTTTCCTGGTTTTGTCAACTCTTACATGAAGCAGGTCATTCTTATCTGTTTCAAATTTCAACCAAGCACCTCTATTTGGTATAACGCTTGCGTTGTAAGTTCTTCGGCCATTTTTATCCTGTTCATCTTTAAAATAAACTCCTGGACTTCTAACTATCTGATTTACGATTACTCTTTCAGCACCATTAATAATAAAAGTTCCTCTTTCAGTCATTAATGGAAGTTCGCCAATAAAAACCTCCTGCTCCTTAATCTCTCCAGTCTCTTTATTAACTAAGCGACATGTGACATACATTTGTGAGGCAAAAGTTGCATCTCGACGCTTCGCCTCTTCCACATCGTGACGAGGCCTTTTTAGGCGATACTCACTGCCAACAAAATGAAGCTCTAGTTTCCCCGTGTAATCGGTTATTGGAGAAAAGCTCTCTAGCTCCTCAATTAAGCCCTTATCCAAAAACCATTTGAAGCTAGAACGCTGCACCTCAACCAAATCGGGCAAAAAGGTGGCGGTCTTGGCGACCTGAATCGCGCTTCTGCTCATGCGAAGACCTGCAGGTTAGAAGAGGGGTGGGGGGATTAAAGGCCAGGATTGCGACATCGTTCTGAGATCTAACTCCTTAGAGCCAAAGAAACGTCAGCCGATCCCACTGAAGGTCTCGACTGACGTAATCCGTGGACTCAAAGATTTTTTGTCAGAACTGCTGACGACGTCAATGCACCGTATGAAAATGGATGCTCCATGAACCAAGAACATAGGTTGACTACGTCAAGGCCAGGCCAATTACACATATTACACTTTTCCGCAGATATAAATTCTTATAGTTTGCGATTCAAGGCAAAGCAAATAAACACCTTGCATTCGCAGTACTTGTTTTAGCTACTAAAGAAAGAGACTCCCCTCGTAAAGAAGCAACTCTGGCGGCCACTGCTTGTACGTATGCCGGTTCATTGCGCTTCCCTCTTCTAGGTACCGGAGCTAAAAAAGGACAATCAGTTTCTACCAAATATCGTTGTTCAGGCACCAGTTGAGCACAGGCATGGGTCGCTAAAGCCTTAGGGAAAGTCACCGTGCCACTAAAGCTTATATAGAGACCTAACTCCAAAAAACTTTCCATTTCCTTGGGTGACCCCCCCCAGCAATGCATCACCCCCCTTGGACAACAATTGTCACTTTGGCGTTTTTTCAACTCATTAATCATTGCCTCTGCTGCCTCACGGCAATGAATGATCACTGGGAGATCCAACTCAATAGCAAGATCCAATTGAGGTCTAAGAATAGACAACTGTTCTTCTAGGTTTGAATCTCTAAAAAGATCCAATCCTAGTTCTCCAATGGCAACCACCCGAATATCATCATGAGCTGCTTGACGAAGTATTGATTTGGTGTCTTTCTTCCAGTGCTTTGTATCTAAAGGATGCACACCGACCGAATAACGCAACTCAGGGAAACGGTCAGCCAACGCTCGAATAGCAGGTATTTCGCCAGGCTCAACACAAGCGTGCAGAAGACTTACAACACCTGCTTTTCGCCAACGTGCCGCTACATCATCTATATCTTGATCAAAATTTCGAAAAACAATATGGCAATGACTATCTACGAGAAGAGGGGGTTGCTCATTATTTAGATCCTGTTTTTCAACCATTTTGCTGGTTTGTTCACTGAAAAAGACTCAGGTGTTAGTAACCGGTTCAAAAGCTCGCTTAACGGCAGAACTTATTCGTGCTTTTTGATGAGCGCCTGTGTTGCGATGCAACACCCCTCGCTTTACAGCCTTATCAATCTTGCTAAATGCTGAATTCATACTTGCCTGGATTGATTCCTTTGTTGAATCTTCCGGCTTTTGCATGTATTCGCTACAAGCGAGAAAACATCGCTTCATTAAAGTGCGCACCGCTGATTTATATGACTTGTTCTCCAGTCGGTTGCGCTCGGAAATTTGAACACGCTTCTTTGAAGACTTGATATTGGCCACAGAGGCTTGCGATTCATCAACAACAAACAACCCTAACCCAAGACCTTCCTTAAATAGCCATGCTGACGTGACAGTTAGTCAAACTAAGCACAACAAGCTCTAACTTGTTTTCAGATCTTCAGCTTGCAGAAATTGAGCCAGAACAGTGAAAGCGACTCAAAGCAAATGCTTTTTGTGAACGATGTTCACCAAGCTCTCCTTGCCCTTGACAAATTAAGTAAGCGCACTAATAGCGAATCGCAAAAGCAAGCTATGAAAATCGTGGAGGAGATACTCTACGAAGTCCGTATTAACGGTGATCAAGCTCTTATCTCATATACAGAAAAGTTTGATGGTTTTCTGCCTGAACCCATCTACGTAGACCCTGAAGAACTTGCATCAGCATGGGAACAAACCCCTGAAGAGCTTCAATCAGCACTAAAGCTTGCGAATGAACGCATTTATACCTTTCACAAGCATCAACTTCCAAAAGACCTCAACCTTAAAGGCCCTCATGGAGAAAAGATTGGAAGAAGATGGCTCCCAGTGCAGAAGGCCGGGATATACATCCCTGGAGGAAGAGCTTCATATCCAAGCACGGTACTTATGAATGCAATACCAGCCAAGGTGGCCGGTGTTGATCAGCTAGTAATGGTTTCACCAGGTAGGAAAGACGGGAAGCTAAACAAGACAGTTTTAGCGGCTGCCCATCTCGTAGGAGTTAATAAAGTAATGCGTATTGGAGGGGCTCAAGCCATTGCAGCTCTTGCCTTTGGCACAGAAACAGTTCCAAAAGTAGATGTAATAACTGGCCCAGGGAACCTCTTCGTAACGCTTGCCAAAAAATCTGTTTACGGGCACGTAGGTATTGATTCCCTTGCTGGGCCAAGTGAAGTCTTGATCATTGCCGACGAATCAGCACGAACAGAACAAGTAGCGGCAGATCTGCTTGCACAAGCTGAACATGATCCATTGGCAGCCTCTGTCCTCCTAACGACTAGTCAAGACCTAGCAAAAAAACTGCCATATGAAATAGAAAAGCAGTTAAAAGATCATCCTCGCTATGAAATTTGCAAGGCATCTCTTAATGACTGGGGCCTTTTGGCAGTCTGTAAAAGTATTCAAGAATGTATTGAATTAAGCAATCATTTTGCCCCTGAGCACTTGGAGCTTTTAATCAAAGAGCCACATCGGCTAATAAACGAAATCAGAAATGCAGGTGCAATTTTCATAGGGCCTTGGTCACCGGAAGCAGTAGGTGACTATCTTGCAGGCCCTAATCACACGCTCCCTACTTGTGGAAGCGCGCGATTTAGTAGTGCATTAAGTGTAGAAACCTTTATGAGGCACACTTCTTTAATCGAATTTAATCAATCAGCATTAAGATCAACTAGAGAATCAATAATGAACTTAGCAGCCAGCGAAGGTTTGCACAGTCATTCTGAGTCTGTAAGAATTAGATCATCTATATAGAACGCTCAAGTCGTTTAACACCCGCAACATCATGTTCAATTGTTCCAACTAATACTTCATCTGTAAGTTTCACAAACAATCCATTCTCTAGGACACCTGGAATATTATTTATTTCAGGCTCTAGTTTTTCTGGGTCTTGAATTCCTTCATTAAAACTGACATCTAAAACCAAATTACCTTGATCAGTAATTACTGGACCAGCTTTTTGTTTTGCCATTCGTAATTCTGCATTTCCCCCTAAATCAACTAAATTAGTTTTAACCTGTCGCCATGCACTTGGCAAAACTTCAACTGGTAAAAGAAAATTTAAATTAAGCCTTTTAACAATCTTCGTGGAATCAACAACAACTACAAAACGTTCCGCCTTACAAGCCACAAGTTTCTCTTGAACATGACAAGCTCCACCACCTTTTATCAAATTGAACAATGGATCTACTTCATCAGCCCCATCAATAGCTAAATCAATCCGATCAATTGCATTCAAAGCTAGCAATGGTATCCCCAACTCAGAAGCCATTACTTCCCCCTGAAAAGAAGTAGTAACACCAACTATTTCTTTCAACTCGCCTGAAGCTAGCTTTGCTCCAAGGCCCTCAATCATTAACGCAGCAGTAGAGCCTGAACCAAGGCCAAGAACCATTCCATCTTCTATCTGTTCCACCGCTGCTGATGCAACAGCCTGCTTCATCTGAAATTGAAGGTCAGACATAATTTCAAAATAATCAACAAAAAATTAGCAAGGGTTTCAACTCAAGCCTGGTAATGCTTCAGGCTGAACGGAAAGGTTTAAATCAACTCCATTGCGCATTATTTGCAAAGCCAAAGGTGATCCTATTTCGGCCTGGTCAACCTCTTGCAATAAGGCTTGAGGATCATTCACAACTCTTTCACCTACTGAAATCACAAGGTCGCCCCTCCTTAAGCCTGCCTTTTCAGCAGGGCTATCAGGCAAAACACTCTGAATTAGCGCTCCAGATCGTTCTGGTAGTTGCACGAGAGCATTAGGGTCACGATTGTGCTCTTGGGCAATTCTTGCGGTTAAAGGAACCAATTGGACCCCTAAATAAGGATGAACAACCTCTCCGCTAAGCAAAAGCTCATCAGCAACACTTTTCGCCAAGTTAATTGGAATTGCAAAGCCCAATCCAGCCCCAGGTCCTGAACGAACCAATGTATTGATTCCTATAACTTCACCATTGCTATTAACTAATGGACCACCTGAATTACCAGGATTAATTGCAGCATCAGTTTGAATCAAATCCAAGCGCTTATCCGAAAAGCCAAGGCTACTGATATTTCGATGCAAGCTACTCACAATTCCAAGGGTGACTGTTCGCTCCAATCCATATGGTGTACCAAGTGCTATAGCCCAATCACCCACTTCAAGATCTTCAGAATTACCCAATGAGGCTGGGAGCGGCGTCAAATTCCCATCAATCCCATCAAGATGAACTAAAGCCAAATCAGTTACAGGATCAGTCCCAACAACATATCCATCAAGCTCATCCCCATCTGCAAGGGTGACACTAACTTGATCAACCCTTTCAACTACATGAGCATTAGTCAAAATAAAGCCTTCATCATTTATCACGACACCAGACCCTTGTCCTCTCTCTTTCTCAAGACCCATGCCAGGCTCCCCCATAAGATCGCGTAAAAGAGGGTCCAATAAAGAAGGATCAAAAGCTTCACGTTGAACAGGCCTCTCAGTATCAATTCTCACTACTGCTGGAGCCACACGTCTAACTGCTTGAGCAACAAAGCTATGACTTGCTTGCCCCTCTGACCCTGAGGAAGCAAGTGAAATCTCAGCCCCGAAAATTAAAGCTAAAATAATTATGCAAATTCCCTTCAGTACTGACTGCAAGAGGTTATCTCCCTTGTATCCATGCAATTTTTTGCAAGCCATTTCGCGAAGACTAAACACGAACAGTGAACCGCCTAAAAATCAATGTTAGGCAGCCAAGGCTTAATTCCTAGAAAGCTTTTGTCCAAAAATTTTGCTCGTCGATCTCAAATCATCCTATTTGAGAGTTGAAATAGCATCATCATCACGTAGATTGTATTTAACCCTACCGGGTACCTCCTTCGGGAGGCAGGTAACTTCTGAAGCCGGTCGGGCCAGAAGACCGATCACCCTCCTGCCTCTTGCCTCATCACCTCCTTCCTAAACTGGAGACACTCGCATCCACAACGGCTGCGGAGAATGGCTTTGATTTATGTGGAGTGCAATTGCTCACCCACATGATTCCGATGACTATGCAGGTACAAATTCGTCATCTGAAAGGTGGTGACGTTTCCATAAATGACTGTGCTCAATTCAGCCAACCCATGTCGGAAGCCATTGAAGCTTCAGATTTACTTAAAGAGGCCTATGTTTTAGAGATAAGCAGTCCTGGCATAGGAGAAAATCTTCAAACCGATCGAGATTTTCTTACCTTCAAGGGCTTCCCTGTAGAGGTGAGTTTCCGTAATCACGAAGGTACAACCCTAAATCAAACAGGCCTTTTACAAAAACGATCTCAGGACAATATCCATCTCAATATCAAAGGACGGATCAAACGGATACCACGTGAGGACGTTATTTGTGTAAGTCTCACTAGCCCTACGTCCTAAATTTCTAAACCACCATCATCAGTTCCCGAAAAACCTTCCCCTTCCATCTTCGATGGCATTAGTTATCCTCCCTGGCCTCAATAACCTGATCGATGACATCAGTGAAGAAAAGAAGCTGCCGACACAAGTAGTAGAGGCTGCACTTAGAGAAGCATTATTAAAAGGATATGAAAGGTATAGACGCACACTATATTTAGGGATCAGCGAGGACCCATTTGAAGAGGAATACTTTAGCAACTTTGATGTTGGTCTTGACCTAGATGATGAAGGGTACAGAGTACTTGCAAGTAAAATAATTGTTGAAGAAGTTGAAAGCGAAGATCATCAAATTGCCCTGTCTGAAGTCATGCAAGTTGCAGAAGATGCACAGGTTGGTGACACAGTTGTACTCGATGTAACCCCGGAGAAAGAAGACTTTGGGCGAATGGCTGCAGCTACAACAAAACAGGTACTCGCTCAAAAACTTCGCGATCAGCAACGTCGAATGATTCAAGAGGAATTTGCCGACCTTGAAGACCCCGTTCTAACCGCAAGAGTGATTCGTTTTGAGCGGCAATCAGTAATCATGGCAGTAAGTTCTGGCCTTGGGCGACCAGAAGTAGAGGCTGAACTTCCCCGAAGAGATCAACTCCCTAATGACAACTATCGAGCCAATGCAACTTTCAAAGTTTTTCTAAAGGAAGTTAGCGAGGTTCCTAGAAGAGGCCCACAACTTTTTGTTAGTAGAGCAAACGCAGGATTGGTTGTATACCTTTTTGAGAATGAAGTTCCAGAAATACAGGAGGGATCTGTCAGAATTGTCGCTGTAGCTCGGGAAGCCAACCCTCCCTCACGTTCAGTAGGTCCGCGAACAAAGGTGGCAGTAGATAGTATTGAACGAGAAGTTGACCCTGTTGGAGCCTGCATAGGAGCACGCGGCTCAAGAATTCAACAAGTAGTAAATGAATTAAGAGGAGAGAAAATAGATGTCATTCGATGGTCTCCTGATCCAGTTCAATACATAGCAAATTCCCTCAGTCCAGCTCGAGTTGAAGTAGTAAGGCTCGTTGATCCAGAAGGACAACATGCTCATGTACTCGTTCCACCTGACCAACTAAGTCTTGCAATAGGGCGTGAAGGGCAAAACGTTCGCTTAGCGGCAAGACTTACAGGCTGGAAAATCGACATCAAGAATTCTCAAGAATATGACCAAGCATCTGAAGACTCAGAGGTTGCCGAGCTCATAGCTCAACGAGAAGAAGAAGAAGCCCTTCAACGTGAGGCCGAAGAAAGACTAGCCGCAGAACAAGCAACAAGAGCCGAAGAAGATGCACGTCTCAGAGAGCTATACCCGCTCCCTGAGGATGACGAAGATGAATACAACCAAGACAATTCAGAATTAGACATAGAAGAAATTCAGTCCCAAACTGAAGAGCCCCCAAGCAACATCGAAGATATAACAGCACAAGAGGATCGAGCCCGGTGAACCAACGTCCCATCCTTCGTCGTTGCATAACATGCAGAAAATTGCTTGATCGAAAGCTTTTTTGGAGAGTTATACGCGACCATAAGGATGGCGTAGTCCTTGATAAAGGGATGGGTCGATCTGCCTATCTCTGCCCAAGGGAGGACTGCCTTAAAGAAGCACACCGACGCAAACGTCTTCAAAAAGCCCTGAGATGTCAGGTGCCAAAAAGCGTTGTTGAAGTGCTGCAAGAGCGGCTGAAAACCCCATTAATTCATCCGCTGAGGCAAGATGAACCATAGCAACGCCAAGTGTGATGCCCCGAGGCACATTGTGCCCGGATCGAAAGGAGCAAACCTTAATGACCAGCAGCGGCAAAATCAGAATTTATGAGCTATCCAGGGACTTAGGCCTGGATAATAAGGATGTGCTCGATGCCGCAAAAAAACTCTCAATTGCGGTCAAAAGTCATAGCAGCTCAATAAGTGATGAGGAAGCGAGTCGAATAAGAAGCATTTTGAGGACTAATTCCAATAGCCCTCAATCCCCTCAAAA
>QCJH01000010.1 GCA_003216155.1 Prochlorococcus sp. AG-409-A19
GCCTGGGTGATGGGGAACTTTATTTCTAGGAGACTAGAGGCACTAATGCAACCCCCCCCCCCTCCACAAATAGGGATTTTACTTTTCTAGGGCTTGAGTTACAGCATAAATAGTGTATATCTAGCGAAAAAGCAATGCTTGACAGCTACTAATGTGAGCCTAGTAGGATGATAGGGATTGTTCGGCACTAAGAATCGTTGATGGTCTCCATACTGAATCAGGTTTTTTACTGACAGGAGTAAGGCATTCTGTCGATCTAACCGGTATTAGTCGCAAATATCGAAAATTCGCACGGTAATCCTCAAAAAGTGCGTAAAGAAATAGTCTAATATGAACTTAATTTAGGCAATCATAATTTTTTAAAGATAGAAATCAAGAAAGTAACTAAATCAAAATACCTTAGTCTCAACTAACTCAATATATAGCAATTGTCAACATATAATAATAAACAATAGATTATAAGTGCACTCCATTAAGAACAAAGTTCACTTAAAATATGTCTTCAAGATTCATAAGAAAGACTCTCATTCTGTCTAGGAAGTAAAAATCACCATCTTTTTGCAAAAGTATTCCTACCTATAATGCAATGAGTTTTAAAGGCAGTTATAAAATCTACTCACAGAGAATAGGAAATAATGAATCATCTAAAGTCTCTATCTAAAGGAGTAGAAAAATTATTGACACTTAACTCGAAAATGAAAAAAGAATAGCATTCGTTATAATGATAACGGGTTCAAGTTATATCATCAGATAATGTACATTCATACTGCACAATATCTCCATATGAATTACGATAAAAAATCTTGGCTTGTCTATATAAAAACCATTATCAATATCTTTATAGCTCAAGAACCATTTCCCATCAGAAAAGCCGATAACACCTTCCTGAAAGGAAACTGGAAGCATTAAAGTTTGATCTTTCCAATTAAGTGGAACAAAAGCCCCTGAATCTATCCTATCTAAATCTTTAACAACCGAAAAATCACCATTCAAATATTCCCAATAGTTACTGTTAAGGTATTGCCGTCACAATTAAAAATAGAAGAAGGAGTAATAGTGATAAAAAGGTTGAGAAGAAGAGAATATACTCTCATTTTTCTAATTTAAACTACTGACAGACATGTCTATAGCCTAACATTCCATACAGAAGAATCACATATTTAGTTAACCGCATGAGGGCAAAATAAAAGCAAGACTTATTTAAAAGAATTAGCAATCGTCTATAAAAAACTTCTAGGGTAAACAAGGAGTAAAAAAACTATAATTCTGCTATCTGTTTTGATGGTTATGACTAGTTTAGTGTCGGATATTAAAAATTTTATTCCTAATCAATAATTTCATTCGTAGTTGTAGTACAATTTGTATATAAACATTTTGCCTATAGATCAGTATAGAATTAGTTCTAGTAAAGAATTTAATTATGACAATCCATAAAAGCCTTTAACAAAGAAGCTCCCAATCAAAAGCTGAGGGATAAAGACTATTAGTATTAACTTTAATCAACTAAATACATGAAACTATAACCATATAGACTCTACACATAACTGTGAGGGGATTAAAGGAATTGTGAATAGCTGCTCAATAAGAAAGGAAGGCAGGAGGAAATAAAAATCAAAAGTTTAAAGATTACATGTATTTAAGACCCTTTTTTGATTACATTGGGAAAAGGTCACTAGGAATTCAAATGTCTGTTGCAACAGCCTCAAAACCAGCTACAGCCAGAAAAAACTCTAATCATGGAACTCAGAGCAAATCCTTATACGCCTCCACTCAGTCTCGTTTCTCAACCAGCAAGCTCATACAGAATTTGGGCTCAGGAAATAGTGGTATTCAATTGTCCCTTGAAGAAAAGCTCAGAACGGTACATGGCAGAGATTAAAAAATTAATACTGTTTCTCGATATCCCTTTTATTTAATATCTATTCAAAGACTTAAAACCTAATTTAACCTAATATATAAGTTGCTGTCATCTCAAAAGCAGCCATTGAATCTCATTGTTGACTTGCCTTTTTTCTGCAGAACAACTGAGCCTTTTTTTTACTTTAAATAGGTATTGGCATATTGCCTTATCTAAAAAGACTGTTAATAAACTCTAATTCATTAAGCGACAGGCAAATGCAATTTACAAAATATTTTTTCTTCTAATAATAGATACTAAATAATTGATTAGTGTCTAAAGACTTTAGTATAGAAAAAGTCAGGCGTTTAATCCTAGTAGATGAATCTAAGCTAATGATTTAATCAGTTAAGGAAGCTAATCTAACTTTTTCCTATAAATTCAAGAAGAAAATCTTAGTTCAAAAGTTGCTGGACTAGAAGTTCTATGGTTGACTTTAATGAATCTTGAGCAACTGAAATCTTTGAGCTGATAGTGAATGCAACAATTGGAATAGCCAAAGCAAGAGTCAAACCAATAATAATGATCATTACTGAAGCTAACCTTATCAACCATTTGGTGATCGAATCTAGTTCCATAAGAAGCCTAGGAGTATTGTAGCTTTTTAAGCATAAAGGTTATTTCTTTCGAATTTATAATTCATAGATTTCTTTTGACTTGCCTTAACTAATCTTTTCAGACAAAACCTCATTCTTCTATTTTATGGCAGGGTTTAGTTAGCCTTATATTGAATTCTATCCTTGCAATCATAAGAACATAAAAGTTAATTCGTGTAAATCTATTGGATTTCGCTTAGAAGATAGATAGTGATTTAATTGTCAGGAAATAGCCTAAATGATCATTTCCTATCAGACTATTAGAGGCTTAGTCTAGTATTAGGAATCATGAATAGATTGCAAGCCATTATACAATTATCCTTAATTCAGTATTTATTGGCATTAGGAATCAATACCTTAAAAGAAAGATTAAAATATCAAAGGCGAATAGAAGCTGGCTATTGCAATTCAATAACACATAATAAGAAACGTCCTGACCAATCATATTTAATGGGACAAGTTATTAGCCTACCGAATCAAGCTAGTCTTAACTAAGCACAAATAGGCCTTGACAAAACAGCAAAAAACTAACACAATATATACATTGTTTATACTTTAAACATCAGTATTAATTTACTGACTTCACAGAAATGAACAATGAGCATCTACCTATCAAAGAGAGGCTCAGGTTACTTGTTGAGTCTCTTGATGGAGAAGAGAAAACTAACGAAGCATTATCGCAATGCAAAGATTCAGATGCAATGCTAGAGATTCTTCTGAATGCCTCGGCTGAGCTAGGGCTAGAACTTACTAGAGATGACCTAACTAAAAATCCACCAATACGTGACTGGATTTGGTGGAAAAACAAAGAAGCCTTAGTAAATCTAGGAGATGAAAATCTACGTTATCAAGGAGATAGCTCAGGTAAAACCCGTTGGGATACTTGGACTATTAGCTTTTTTAAATTCCTTGGTATTTGGCGTTGAGTTTTAATTTTATTATCCTATAAACAATTTGCTGTGGCGATATTAAGGATGTCGACAGATCATAAATACCTACAGCCTATCTTGCCTTAATTAATAGATTATTGGTTGATAACATAGAAAAACTTATTTACATGCGCCTCTAATTTGGAAAATTATAGAAGTCAATTATACATTCCAGATATCATTAAATGTGTCTTCACTTATTAGTATTATTGATACTATCTCGGTGTAACAGAAAATTTATTTTAGTGATAAAATAATAAACATTCAAAAATGAACTTCATGAAATACAGTGTATTAGACTTTGTCTTTGTCGTATTCATAGCGGGTGTATTAATACAATTAATACTTAAAAGCAGGAATCGAGAAGGTGTAGCCAATGATAATATCTTTAATAATAAGAGCCAAGAAGAAATACCTATAAACATACCAAATCTAAATGATCTTCTAGATCTTGAGAAAAAAGCGGCAGCAAAAGGTAGTGGAATTGTTTTTGAATCTTTAATTGGCCTCTGGAAATTTTCAACCGTTTGGAAAAAAGGGATAGACAAAGAAGATTCGATTACCAGTTTATTACTTAGGCTTTTCCAAGCAAACTTAGAACTTATTAAAAGTAAGTGCATTGAAGATGAATCAGAATTCCAACTGATAAACTCAATTCAATATGGCTTTTTATCTATTAGATTTATTGGTTTTGGAGAATTAAAAGGTAATCAACCTCTTTTGATTTTCTACTTTGATCGTATAGAGCTGAAAGTAGGAGATAATATTTTGTTAAATAGGTCCATTGACTTGCCAGATCCAAAAAACAAGCCATTCTTCGCTCTAATTGCCATGGGAGAGAAAGGTAGATGGCTTTCAGCAAGAGGGAGAGGAGGGGGCTTAGCTGTCTGGCAAAGAAATTAATTCTTTTTTTCTAATTTCCAAGACCTGGCTCAAAAGGGAAAATCAAATCATCAAATAGGTCAGATGAATTCTCCATATTGACTTCCTTACTAGAATTTTCCTTATGTTCAACGCCTTCATTTTCCTCAGATTTGACAATGACTATTCCAAGAGGATTATTTCCATTGGCTTCTTCTGACAAGGCCTCCTCTTCAGGCGGAGTCCATCCTTTTACAAGTGCATCAACTCTAGTAAAACCACCAAAAAGGACAGAGGCGATCAAGAAGGCAGACAAGACGAGAAAAGATAGGTTCTTAAGGGGTTTCATTAACATCATAATAAATGAGATGATATTAATTTAACCCGCTAATGGAGTCAAAAATCCATAGGTTCACCTACAAACCTCTATTAAGGTATGAAATTGTCATGATCTAAGGTTCTCACCTCATAAAAAGATATACATTGAGGACTTATATAAACAATATTTCGATTGCATTTTGATCTATAGAAATCAGCCGAGAAAAGTAATAGAATAGACATCACTCCTCACTCTATAATTTATAAGAATGGAAATACTAATTAAAATGAATTAAACTTTCCTGTCCCACTATCTCTGTGATTATCTGGCAAAAAAGGAAAAACGTCTTTGGGACCTAATAGTTCATCGATATTACTCTCTTCTGTAAACATCTGATCCAAATCTGAAGTATCTCCAGCAATATCTTCAACAAAAGAAGGTTCAGGTATTAAAAGGTCTTCTATACTAGATTCTTGTGCACAAGCAATTTGTACAGAAGATAAAAGGATAAGAAGAAAGCTAAGACATAAAAAAGGAAAGAAACGCATTAGAACAAATCCATCTGAAAATTAGTAGTTAGTCTATTGACAGGCCTGGCAACCCAATCTTTAGGGTTCCATCCTTTTAATAATGGTTGTAGTGATTTCAGCTCAAGTGCGTCTTTTACGGGTGCAATCCAATCCTCTTCTAATCCATTAGGAATAATTACAGGCATTCGATTTTGCAAGGGTCTTAATAATTCATTGGGCTCCGTTGTTAGGATGCAGCAAGTTTCAAGTTCACTTCCTTCAGGACTCATCCATCTATTCCAAATTCCAGCAAGCCAAAAAGTCTCAGAGTCTTTTCTACTAATTCTGTAGCCTTTTTCAAAAAAGCCACTAGCTGGCAAAAGACATCTCTTGTGACGCCAGCTTGCGCTAAATAAGCGTTTTTCAGCAATAGTTTCTGACCTGGCATTAAAAGGCCTCGGTCTTGATGAAGCAAAGGGGTTTTTACTCCACTCAGAAATAAAACCCCAAAGCATTATTGAACTACCTATTTTCCCTTCATTCTTAAGGACCAATACAGGGTCATTAGGCCTAATTACCTTTTGCTTTGCATAATTCTCTTTAAAAGCGCGAGGGAGATCCTGCTTTAAAAGAGAAGGAAGATTCCCAAATTCTGTTGCTAGCTCATATCTACCGCACATAAGCTATCAACCTACAGGCTTAAATCTTCTCCTCCCCGCTCTACAAGCAGGACATTTCCAATTTGCAGGAAGATCCTCAAACCTAGTCCCAGGTGGAACTCCTTGCGTTGGATCACCCATCCTCGGATCGTATGAATAGGTGCAATCTGGGCATTGATACTTTTTCATGCTTTGATCTCAAATGGATTCAAGTGTTCATTAATAATCATTCAGCAGTTTGCTGGCACGCTTTCTTCTTGAGACTCTAATAAACTTACGAATGCAGCCCATATCAACACAAACTTAATCAAATAAAAATATTTTGTATATAAACGATTAATTTACTTTGGCAGAACGAAGACAAACTAAATCCCTATACACAGCTTTTTGCAAAATCTAAAGCCTTTCAAAAATGCTACCCGATCCAATTCACAACCTAAAGAGTCTCAAAAAAACTAATCGAATGACCAGTTGGAAGTTCTAGTCGTCCTCATAACATGGCCAGTTGACTCAATCATTTTTTTATTATCAGAGAGAAATTGCTCTACTGCTCCCGGCTTTGATTGGTGAATCACAACAACCTGCCTGGGATCATCGGTATTGACACCCCTGAATAGTGGTTTGATCCCATTTGCTTTATGCAAATTTAGTGCTTCCTTGCTATCAAAGCCAGAAGCCCACTGATCAAATTGGGTTTTGATTCTGAAAGTGGTTATCGAAACAGGAGCAGAAACAACACCGCGTGGGAGTTGACTACCAGCAAAAAAACCAAGAGCAGCAGTTACTACTCCAATAAAAACAGTCGTTTTCATCAAAAAAACTAAACTTGTTAAAAACCTATTCAGCATATTCTTTTTTTTTTTCTTTGGCATCCTCTTTAAACAACTAAAAAGGATAGTTCCACCTTTGCTCCAAAAATTAATATTGAAGTCATCCAAGAATAGTAATATTCAGGAACATGTATAGAATTAATAATGTCACAATATCCACCAGAAGTCATTAAGATTAATTAACTAATAGGGGCAAGGAATAGGCAGTAGACATAAAAAACAGGAAGTTGCAAGGCTATAATTGGGACAAATGATTAAAAGACAAAGACTGATACACTTAGCAAGCAAATTATGGGCTCAACTTTCTGGGAACCCTCTTGAAAAATAGAGCGATTCGTCTAGCCCAAATAAGGAAAGGAAAGATAAGTTGAGTTCGTTGACCAGAGATGAAAACAACGCTAAGTAGCTTTAATAATGAATCAGAAGGTTCTTTTATTTGTGAGCAGATATAGTTAATAGCATTTGCTCCGAAAAGCATCTCATCATTTGTGATAAGAATTGCCCCCTTAACATCCATGTCATAACCACATGGAATCTCTGAAGGGTTATCTCTAGCATTTTTAATCTGTATATTCGGGATGTTGCTTTTTAATTCAAGAAGTTCTGCAAACTGATTACAGAATGGGCATTGACCATCAAAAATAAATATAAGTTTGTTTTTCATAATCAAATTGGATCAAAAAATCCTTTACTATATAAGAACCAACCCATTAATGCAATTGGACCAAGGCCAAACAAAATCAAAGCAAATTTTTGAGCAATTGGACTGACCACCTCTTGAGCTTTTATATCTGTCCTTAGTTTTGAGCTTTTAGATTTTCTTTTCTTTCTGGCCATAGGTATTTAAGATGAATTTGGTAAAGATAACTCCTCAGAACAAACAGGAGAAAAATCTTTGTATCGAAACGATAGAAGAACGTTAAATTAGAATTTCAGTTTATTAGCCTCCACTCAACCAGATCAACCATACTTACTTCATATGAAACCTCCATCTACTTCAATATTGACCAGGAAAACGGACTCATAGCTGGAAAACATCATGAGATGGCCCCCAAATAAAGCATGGACAAGCGCCAAAACCAGAAAAGGTTACCGTCATTTCGAAGTGTTGAGCTTTGGAGGAAAAGGAGACGATCGTTGGGTTGAACTCTTTGCTGCTATGGACCAGAGTGTGAGATTAAAAGTCACCTGGAATGAACTCAAAACCTTTTCAAAATGGACGAGTGGTTGGCTTCAGTTGCCAAATGATGACAAAAAATAGAAAAAAGAGTAAGACTTGACTGACCTGTAAAAGCTTAAACTTCCTTGCATTGAGAATCCCTTCTAACAAAAAACCTCTCTATTCCTCACTAAAATCTAAAATCAATTACTTATAAACCATGAAATTGAATGCCCATGGGCCAGGAACTGGACTCGCCCTAATTCTACTTACAATAACTCAAATACCTATTGCAATCAAAACAACAGCTGAAATCTATTGCATGGAAAAGGTTGGACAAATGATGAATTCAGGTGTAACTGCCATAAGTTATTGCAACGGTGGAAAACCATAAATAATGATTCTCAACATTTTTGTGAGGTGAATACTAATAAAATATCTCAAAAGAGTAAGACATTTAAGTGAATAGAATTCCATCTTCTTGATAAGATAGTAATTGAATAAGAGTATTATTTTGCCTTAGGATAAAGCCTTGCTATTGCCTTGACTTGAGCTTCTTCTTTAGCAGACTTATTCTTCTTTTCCACCATTCTTCTAATAATCAGTCCTGGAGCAAACCAGATAAAAACAACTCCCAGGAGAAAAACAAAATGGCTCATAATGGATTCATAAGATACTTTAAATAAAAACATTCAAATAAAAATCTTATCCATCAACTCTTTAATCATACGTAAACAATTCATGAATTCAGCAAAACGTACATTTAGAGAAACAATAAATCGAAGACATTGTTTGAATTATCTAAATGGAGAAATACTAATCCATAAATTCTGTTTTCATTGCTCTCTAACCTCCCACCTAGGGCGGTTCAATAAAGGCTTAGTGTTGCATGCCTAAACAAGGCCATGATTGCAAAGACAAGTTTAAGTCTTAATATATTAGTGCGCTGAAAAATAGTGGCCAATGCTGATCTCAACGTAAACACGATCCTAAAAACATGGATAAAACAAAAATCGACGACATGGCAGATTCCTCCTATAACCCAAGAGGAACAAGTGTTCAGAACAATCATTCCGATTGGTCTAAAACTGCCTACTCAAGATTAAAAAATCAGTCTCAAAAAGAAAAAGACCTTAAGAATAATATCCAACAGTCAGTACTTTCCCTGATTAATCCGGAGAACAAAGCCAAATTCAGGTCATGGATTCGAGAAGGTATTGTCGCCATTCGCCCATTAGTCGTCTCAATAATTTCATTATTGATCACTATCGCAGAGTCAAGGCCCAAAGCAAAGCCCGTCTTGAATATAAAGACTAATAAGCCTTCTGATCTCCAACAACCCAAGGAACTTCAGCAAATGTCCGAGCCAGAAATCCGAAAACAAACTCCAAGAGAAATGGTCAGGAATCACACCTATCCAATCCTGGCTGCAATAAGTACAATTGCACTAGTAGCAGGCGCTGCAAGCCTGGCTCCAATTGCTCAATGGGCACGTAGCCAAAACGAATGTATTGAAAGAACCTTCCGAATTGATGGAGTTAATCAAGCCGGCATTCCGAGCAAGGTATGGAGTTGCAATGGTGGTGGGGAATAGAGAAAATACATATTTACGAATAGAAATATACTTTGAGATAACTTACAAGAGAAACTTCATAACATGGCTAACGCCATCTAATTCTTTCTGGATCCTTTAGCTGAATGCTTCTGATTAGAATTAAAAGTAAAATAATAGACAATGGACCAGCTATTGAGACAACAAGGATAAACATCTTTATTTCTGGCCCCAAGGTAGCAAATTGATCAACAGCCATTGATTATTGGTCTCTCAAGTTAAAGGTCTGTTTTTCTCCATCCTTAGGCTCTTCACCCTCAATCCAAGAAGCTAATGACATCAATATTCTACCCAAAAAAGGTACCCAGAAATTCTCATATGCCAGCTTAAGTGGATTCTTAGATTTGTCTTTCAGAGGGTTACTCATATTTCAATTCTAATGTCATTGTTGAATATTTGGCCAATAGGTGAACCCTACGTTTACAAGCTATTACAACTTTTGAGCAATAAATCAAATTTCTTATAAATAAGAAATTTGATTTATAAAAACAGTATTTCATAAGAAAAGAAATAGAACCTTCTAAAAGTCAAAGCAAAAAGATTTCGACTTTCATACCATGATCTACGAAAAGGCTGGCCATAGGGTTCAATATTGCTTGTCAATTGGATCGCAATGTTTATAAGAACTGCTCCTAGCGGTTTAGACCGCCTTATAATATGACGTCTTCAATTATCTACCAAAGCAAGTACAGAATCCCAAATAGGGCCTTAAAGGATAAAAAAGTAATGTTTTCTCTTCGCAGGTTCAATTTCAATCTCCCTGCTACAAGCAATCAAATCGAATCAAAGTCAACAAAATTAAAGATGAAGTATAAATCGTATCATTTTACCCACTTAGTGGTTCCCTCTAATGTACTGTTCAAAGGCATCAAAGAAATTCAATGCCAAAGAAACGGAGAAAGTTGAGTAAAGAGCTTGAAAAGGAGATCGCACTTACCAAGAGGAAAGTTGAATTAATAACAGCTCTTATAAATGATATTGATGATGAAGAACTACAAGGAGAATATATGCAAGGCTTTGAAGCGATAAGAAATATCTCTATCTTCCTAGCCAATGAATACGTTACGAATGGATTAACCGAAGAAAGTGAAGCAGCACTTAAAGAGTATAAGAGATTAACAAAACAATTCGAGGAAGAATATGAACTCTAAAGGAAATCGAAATCGTTAACTACAATATAATTCATGGGGCCTTGAAAATTGAAAATTAGTATCTATACCTTTTAATCACTGTTGCACTTTTTACTTCACTGCCTTTATTGTAAAGAAGCCATTGCCTAGTTTCTAGGTCATGATCACAGCCTAGGGTCCCATCCTCAATAGCAGATTGCAGAATATCAAAATGGCAGGCCTGATCTGCCTCAAAGGCTGAGCGGTAACTAGTTAAAAATGAAAATGCTGCAAAAATAGCAACAATTACTAATGAAAAGATAAGGGTGAGGCGCATAAGGAAAACATCATTATCCTACAAGCTTATGAGCTTTCTAATTAAATTGCTATTTCAATATCATTCAAAAGTGACAGAGTGCGACGAGACTAATTTTTACCAAGGTATACTTTACTATAAAACAAACTGGTCATTAGACTAACCACTTAAAAAAATAATAATCTAGTGATTTCCCTCTTATAAACTGGAGCTTATTTTTTATTCATGAGGTTTTAAAATAAGAAAAACAATCGAATAGTACTATAACAAATTTGAAGGCCCTTATCAGTTGAGTATTCTCAACTATGGACAAGGCAAATTTGCTGCCTTTAATGAGCAAAGAATTAACTACAGAGTGCAAATCATTAGATGTGCCTCCAATAAATGGGTGTCGGCCCAAGAGGCAAGCAAATCATTGGGTTTTAGTGAGAACAGTTTGAATTGCTGGCGTAATTGTGGCTATCTCAAGCCTGGCAAACACTGGCGCCAAAAGATTCAAGGTTCTACCAATCAAATTCTGTACCACCTTGAATCCTGCAAAAAGGAAATGAATGAGTGGTGGGGACGAAATGCCCTGGCTGGCCCATGAACTAAAACCTAAACACCAAATCAATAAGGCAACCTTAGAAAATATAATACTGATCGAATTAATCTAATCATTTGAATAAAAGTCCTTCTTTTCATTTAGTCTGGTCAACATCTAATCCTAAAGCTGAAACTATAACTGCATTATTAGAAATAATTGGGAACAACCATTTACCAATTATTCCCGAAACTATTGCTGAGATAAGGAATGTAGCTACTTGGCCTAATGATCCTATTGAATAAATTTCAGTCTGAAGCAAAGGATAATCAATCAAAGAAGCAATTGAACCCCATAACACAACCCAGATAGAGACATACCCAATACCAAACCAGTCTTTCTTAGTCATGTGATGCCCTAATGTTCTAAAGGGAAGTTAGCTACAGGATAGCCATCTAATGAATCTCTCATTGCTCAAAACTTACTAAAAATAAGATTAATCCAAAATCCACATGAGCTTGATTGATGAAATTTGCAATTCATTCATCCGTTCAACCAAAGGTCCAATAAACAAAAAGACTTACTTGAATCGGCAGAGCATTACCTAGGTCCTTAAAAAAAAAGCCCTTGCGAAATGCGCATGGGCCAGGTGATGGGGACTTGACCAATATCGCCTATATTTAAGAAAATTCATAGTGTCCGCTACATATAGGGGCATTAAATAACGAAAGAAACTCAAAATACGCCACTGATGGTTGCCCTCGAAATTTTAAATCTGTCAAAGCTTGCGATTTGTAAAATAACTAATGTTCAGATAAGAGTTTCATAGATCTATATCGATTAAGCCAACCAAGGTATATGAAAACCTAATCGACCAAAAAGCCAGATTCCAAAAGCAACCTTGATACCAGTAGCTAAAAGTCCCCACCCAACAAGCTGTTTTTTCGTCAATCCAAAAAGCATTTCAAACTCTGATCAATAACACTGTTCTAGCTTATTGATTAAAAGAGTTGAAGGAATGCCCCACTAAGTCGCTGAAAACTCTAGTTCTCTCATGGATTTGCAGAGTGCGTAAAGAAAATAATCATTTTTTTGAAGTGGGTCGCCTGAGATTCGAACTCAGGACCAGCCGGTTAAAAGCCGGATGCTCTACCGCTGAGCTAGCGACCCATACCTAAAGGATGCCTCAAGGCACGCAAGGAAATTATCACGCAGCCTCAATTAAAAAGGTTTCTAACCTCTTAATGTCAAATCTGCAGAGAACCATGAGGAAATGCTGAGATATTGCTGCGAATTTGATCATCTAAGCGTTTGAAAGAGGCTCCCTCAACGTATAGTCCGTAAAATCTGAGCCCAAATCCCCTTAAACCCCCATGCTTCTAGCTCTATTCATTGTTGCGCTTCCCATACTCGGTGCACTCGGGTGGGTCTTCCTTCAGATACAAGGTCCTGCCAAGGAACAAATAAAAAGTTTTGGCACAAGTGCCGGAAACGAAGGATCATCCAATGACGACTTTCGCGACTTCTTCGCAGCATCTGTAAGACAAGGCCCCTGGACAAAACAAACTCCTTTAGCGCAAAGAAGAGGCCAGTAATTTTTTCCAAAATTCACTTCTCACTAGTTACTAGGCTCTCCTTGTAAGAACCTTCTGCTAGCACTTTGAGCACTAAAGATCCTTCAGTCCTGATAATTGGTGCAGGATTGGCTGGATCTGAAGCTGCTTGGCAAGCTGCTAAATCAGGAGTTTCAGTAACTCTTGTAGAGATGAGGCCTCAAAAGGCCTCACCAGCTCATCACAGCAGTGAGTTTGCTGAACTTGTTTGCAGCAATAGTTTTGGAGCCCTTAGCAGTGACAGGGCTGCTGGGTTACTTCAACAAGAACTAAGGAACCTTGACTCAATAGTTATCGGAACTGCTGATACACATTCAGTTCCTGCTGGAGGAGCTCTGGCTGTTGACAGAAGTCGTTTCAGCTCAGAACTTACAAAAAAAATCTCATCACATCCACTTATAAGAGTTGAAAGACGAGAACAAATAAACCTCCCCAACAAAGATCAAATAACCGTTATTGCAACTGGCCCTCTAACAAGTGAACTACTTGCAGATGATTTAATTCGCTTTACAGGGAGGTCAGAATGTCATTTTTTCGATGCAGCGAGTCCAATCATTCAAGGAGAAAGCATTGATCTCTCAAGGGCATTTCGTGCTAGCAGATATGACAAAGGTGATGCTGATTACATCAATTGTCCAATGGATAAAGGCCAGTATCTGGCTTTAAGAAGTGAGCTCATCCAAGCTGAACAGGCCGAGGTAAAAGAATTTGATAAAGAAGCAGCAAAATTCTTCGAAGGATGCCTCCCAATCGAGGAAATAGCAAGGAGAGGAGAAGAGACTATGCGTTATGGCCCCTTAAAACCTATTGGTCTTTGGGACCCTCGCTGGGGGGATGTGAAGGATAAAGATGTAAGGCATGCAAAAAGAGCTTATGCAGTAGTTCAACTCCGCCAAGAAGATAGACACGGTCATCTTTGGAACCTTGTTGGGTTTCAAACAAACCTCAAATGGCATGAGCAAAAACGAATTATTCAGATGATTCCTGGTCTAAGAGATGCACAATTTGTACGTTTTGGCGTGATGCATCGAAACACATTCCTTGAATCTCCTGAACTGCTACACCCATCACTTCAATTCAGAAAAAGACCATCATTACTAGCAGCAGGACAAATTATTGGGACTGAAGGTTATGCAGCAGCAGTGGCTGGTGGCTGGCTTGCAGGTACAAATGCAGCACGTTTAGCAAAAAAAGAAACCGTTATCACCATCCCAAATACAACAATGATTGGCGCCCTCATTGATTTTGTAAGTAATTCCAGAATCAATCAACAGCGCAAAACTGATTTTCAGCCAATGCCAGCTAACTTCGGGATCCTGCCTGAGTTACCAAATCGTATTCGCGACAAACGTTCGAGATATAGTGCATACCGTGACCGAGCACTTCAAGACTTGCTTGCAATCACCAAAGAACTCCTAGGCTAGAAAAACAACCACGTTCAAAGAGGATTAAATGATTCTGTATAAACAACAAATCAAGGGCATTAATAAATCAGAATTTATACAATCTCAATTCACTAGAATCTATCAAGAAAACAAATCGCAGATTTCTACAAAATTAAAACAGAAATGAAAGAGAAATTTTATCCATATTTATCATCCATATCAAGAATCCTGTCATGAATTCTCAAAACACAAATAGAAATACTAATCAAGATTGGGATGTTGTAGTAGTTGGGTCGGGCATAGGGGGACTTGTAACTGCAAGTCAACTATCTAAAAAAGGAGCCAAAGTCTTAGTTTTGGAGAAGTACACAATTCCAGGAGGGAGTGGAGGTTCATTCAAGCGAAATGGTTACACCTTTGACGTGGGTGCTTCAATGATCTTTGGGTTTGGAGAAAAGGGATACACCAATTTATTGACACGTGCATTAGCTGATGTAGGGGAGAAATGCGAAACTTTTCCTGACCCTGTCCAACTGGCCTATCACTTACCAAATAATCTCGAAATTACAGTTGACCGAAATTACGAGAAATTCATTAATGATCTTACAAAGAAATTTCCAAAAGAAGAAATTGGTATAAAACGTTTTTATGATACCTGCTGGCAAGTCTTCAATTGTCTTGATTCAATGCCTTTATTATCTATTGAAGATCCTGCATATTTAACCAAAGTTTTTTTCAAAGCTCCTCTCTCCTGTCTTGGGCTTGCAAAATGGCTACCAATCAACGTCGGAGATGTCGCAAAGAAACATATAAAAGACCCCGAACTACTCAAATTTATAGATACTGAATGCTTCTGTTGGTCAGTCATGCCTGCTGATTGCACTCCAATGATTAATGCAGGAATGGTTTTTTCTGACCGTCACGCAGGTGGCATTAATTATCCCAAAGGAGGGGTAGGGGTAATCGCAGAGAAACTAGTGAAAGGCCTTAAAAAGCATGGTGGTCAAATCAGATATAAATCAAGAGTAACTCGCATCCTAATAGATAAAAACAAAGCTATTGGAGTAGAACTTTCCAGTGGTGAAATTATCTATTGCAGAAAAGTTGTTTCCAATGCCACGAGGTGGGATACTTTCGGAGATAAAAGTTCGTCAAAGTCATTAGTAAGCTTCAAAGATACCCCCACATCAGAACATAAGTGGAGAAAACGCTATAAGCCCTCACCATCTTTCCTTTCCTTACATCTAGGAGTAAAAAAAGAAGTAATCCAAAGCAACTCACATTGCCATCATCTGATTTTAGAAGGCTGGGACCAAATGGAACAAGAACAAGGAGTAACTTTTGTATCAATACCAACATTACTAGATAATTCAATAGCCCCAAGTGGAAATCACATTGTCCATGCTTTTACTCCATCTTCAATTGAACAATGGAACAATCTTTCTCCTGCAGATTATAGGAACAAGAAAAACAAAGCGGCATATAACCTTATAAGCAAACTTGATAAAATAATACCTAATTTAAGTAAGAATATAAGTCACAAAGAAATCGGCACACCTAGAACCCATAGACGATTCCTAGGTCGTTTTAATGGCAGTTATGGGCCTATTCCATCAAGCAGATTGCCTGGTCTTTTAGCAATGCCATTTAATCGTACAAAAATAAGAAATCTTTTCTGCGTAGGTGATTCATGCTTCCCAGGTCAAGGTCTCAATGCTGTTGCATTTAGTGGATTTGCATGTGCACACCGTATAGGAACTGATTTAGGAATAAACGAATGGTCATTACCCACTTAATCAAAGCCTAATTAACTAGAAAATAAAACACCTAACAATTAAAATTCATACGATCAAATAATGATTAGTTCATAAGAATTTATTGAAGTGTATCTAGGCTAAATCTATATCCTTGTTGACGAACTGTTGTTATGCCTCCTCCCTCTCCTAACCCTGCTAGCTCCAATTTACGGCGAAGAGTTAATACCTGAGTATCAACTGATCTAGGTCCACCACTAAATGGAGGCCATGCCATCCGTAAAAGTTCCTGCCGGCTACGAACCATTCCTGGAGGCATAAGCAATGCACAAAGCAAAGCAAATTCTCTAGGGCTCAATTCAACGGGCTTCTCTCTAAGAGTTACTTGACGAAGAAGTAAATGGACTTCTAATGGACCAACAGCTACCCGCTCCTGCAAACCAGTTCGTCCACGCTTTAACAAAGTTCTGCATCTAGCTGCAAGCTCTTCAAGACCAAAAGGCTTTCGAAGCACATCCTGGGCTCCTTCGTCTAAAAGCGCCACAAGAGGCTCTACGCCTGTTCGAGCAGTAAGAACTATTACAGGACATCCAAGCTGTTGTGCAAGCCGCATTGCAGAACTTTGCTCAAGTAACTCAGAACTGACCAAAAGATCAAGTGATTGATCTCGACAAAGATCAATCGCTTCTTGTGCAGTGGCAACAGCTGCAGTGAGGTGGCCATCTTGACGAAGGCGCTGAACCAGGACTGTTCTAAGAGTTGGATGAGGCTCTACAACGAGGACCCTGGAAGGTTTCTCGGATGTTGGCTGCATTGTGATTGACCCAGGCGAAGGGGCCTGGGCCTGCTCAGACGAAAGCAAGTCGTTAGGAGTGATGGTCACTTCTCATAACAGAGCGTAACTACGCTAAAACAATCCATTAGCAGGCTGCGAGTAAAACAGCCAAGATTGTTGACCATGACATCAATTGATCATCCTCAAGCCATCAGACACTTCCAGTCAATGTGTGATGCATGTCAAGAACTAATCTGCAGACATCACAGTCCTTCAGAACTTCGAATATATGTAGATGGATATTTACACGCATTAAGACGTTGCAATCAATTAGAACAAAGAGAACAAGAGAAACTTGAAAAACTTATGGAAAGATGGATCCTTGATCCATCAAGCTTTATAGGGCCCGATGGTGACATTAGTAGGTTATTTCACAAAAAAGAGTATGGCCCTTAGTTCTCTAAAAGCAATTAAGAAGCAAGCGCTATATCAATTTTCTCTCTAAGTTCTCCGGAATTATACATTTCAATCAAAATATCCGAGCCTCCTAGAAATTCCCCTTTTAAATATACCTGAGGAATAGTTGGCCAATCCGAGTATTCCTTAATCCCCTGGCGTATCTCCATATCCGAAAGTACATCAAAAGTTTCAAAACTAACCCCCAAAGAATTTAGTATCTGGACAACATTATTAGAGAATCCACATTGAGGCATCAACTTACTACCCTTCATAAAGACCATGACAGGACTTGATTTCACAAGTTCTTCAATACGTGCATGTGTGTTTGATTCCATAAGACAGAAGTAATAAAAGTCAGGCTGGTGTGGAGGTCTTTAAAGCTAAGGCATGTATAGCCTCGCTGGCTAAATCTTCCTTAAGGGCACCATAAACAATTTGATGTTGCCGAACAAGAGATAGTCCTTTGAATGCACTTGAGACAACATTGACTTGAAGATGATCACCACCACCAGTAAGATCCTCAATCGTGACTTTCGCATCAGGTATAACTCTCCTGATGGCTGCATGTACTTGAGCGGTTTCAATCATTTTTAAATAAGTGAATTAAAAATTGCTCCAAAGCATGGAATAGATAAATAAAGTTGTTTCAAAGTTTTTACTAAAAAAACTATCTTGCCCCAGCATATGGAGTCTCAACAAATCCCAATTCCAACAGACGTTGATAGGCCATTTGCCCCTCAGGCTTAGTAGGAGTCACAAGTCGAATTACTTCTATCAACAAAGGTACGGCTATTTCAGGCTGATTTTGTCGTCTAAAAAGAGCCGCAAGTCGAAGGTTGACCTTTGCAAGCATTAACAAAGCATCTCGCCCTTTTTGATCCATTTCACGAGGAATGCGTGCATCTAAACCTCTAAAAGAACCACTAAGGTCTCTATAAAATCCCAACAATTGCTTAGAGGCCTTTCGAACCTTGTCATAGTCACCTCGAGCTTCTGACATATTGCCTTTAGATACAGCCAAGTCCCCTTGATCAAGAATTACCTGCAGGGCATCAACATTGAAGCCTGCAATACCTTTAGCTAGAACTTTTTCAGAAGATTGCTCTGAACTCTGTGCAAGCAATGGAGACTGCAATGGCAATAGTGCTAGTCCGGCTAATAATGCACAGCCCGTTATCTGAATTCGACAACGCATTGACTGAATAACAAGAAATTTCGACTTTAAAGCTCTTGTCAAATACGTCCTACCTCTCTTAGGGCCGCTTGTTCAGCCGCATGCATGCGTAATGAGAGCTCTTTGTTAAAACTCTTAGCAGCCTCTCTCCCAATTTGAACAATTTGCATAGGCTCAGCAAAACAAATTGCCGCACGTCCAAAAGGCTTTGGAACGACTTCGCTATAAGCAAGACCAACAGGAATAACCTGCACATCAACTCCTTTCCTATATGCAAGCTGCGTCAATCTGGATAATCCCTGCTGAAGCCTAATTGGCTTACCAGAACGATTAATATGGCCCTCAGGAAAAACAACTAGCTGTTGTCCATCAACAAGCAGATCAATCGAATAACGAAGAGTTCTTAATGAAGGCCTTGCTTGATCCACTGGGAAACAACCAAGTCGATTTAAAAACCACCCCTGTAATCCTTTCATTTCAGTCAAGGTGACCATAAATCGACAATCTCTACCTGTAACGCGTCGACCTGCAGCCATTGGAAGCATCAAAGCATCCCATCGAGACCGATGAGTGGGTGCAAGCAAAACAGGCCCTTTCATCGGAAGATTTTCCAAACCCAAGACAATTCTTTTCCGAAAGAAATTACGCAAGACGATGTCTTGAGTAGTGAACATGGCTAATGGGCTCCAAAAAGGATCCACACCAAGACACAAATTGGTTTCGCGAGTCGCCAGGGCCGAGGGCACCTTTACTCATCTCCTTTGTGAAGAACTTAAAGCTCGTCAGGAGGTTTCATCTGCATTGATTGGGCACTTAATCTGGCGGCTTAACCTATCGACTCTGATTAAGGCTGCAATTGTCTTAACTAGGATCGGTCCTAAATCAATAGATTCATGCCAAGCCTAGGAGTAAATATCGATCACATCGCCAATGTAAGGCAAGCTCGGCAAACAACTGAGCCTGACCCTGTCCCTTTTGCCCATTTAGCCGAATTAGGTGGTGCAGATGGAATTACAGTCCACTTAAGAGAGGACAGACGACATATTCAAGATCGAGACGTCAAATTGCTCAAGCAAACTATAATTAGCAAACTCAACCTTGAAATGGCAGCAACAGAAGAAATGGTAAATATTGCAATAGCCCTGCATCCAGACATGGTCACTTTAGTGCCAGAACGTAGAGAAGAAATAACTACTGAAGGAGGCTTAAATGTATTGAGCCAAGAAAACAATCTTAAGCCAATAATTAAAACTCTGCAAAATGAATCCATTCCTGTGAGTCTTTTTATTGATCCAATTTCCATTCAAGTCGAGGCATCAAAAAGAGTTTGTGCAGAATTGATAGAACTACATACTGGAAATTATGCGGATGCATCTTTGAGCACTAAAACAATTGAATTGGCAAAAATTACAGAAGCAACATTTAGTGCCAGGAACCTTGGCCTAAGGGTAAATGCAGGACATGGCCTGACGTATCAAAATGTTGAGCCCATAGCTGCCATTGAAGGGATAGAGGAGCTAAATATTGGCCATACAATTGTTGCCAGAGCATTGGCTGTTGGGTTAAGAGAAGCAGTAAAAGAAATGAAAGATCTAATAAAGAACCCAAGAAAGAATTTAATAACAGCAATTTAGTCATTCAGTAATCAAAAAAACCTCATCAATGATTAAAATCAAAAAAAACTATAATCAATAGAACTACTATTATCGTTAAAGCAAAGATAATGAGTGCGATAAATTTGGAATGATATGGGTTTTAAGCCAAGAAAATCAATTGAGAATAATATCACCTAAAAACCTGTTAACATACCTAATATAAACAAAAGAGCTACAATAACTCCACCTCCAATAAATCTAAGGTCTGCAGAGTTTTTGTCCTGTTGATACCTTGGAACACCATCCCCAACAGTCAATAAAGCTCCTCCATCTTTGTACCAGATCCAATCACGAATCGGGGGGGTTTTCAAAAGATCATCCTTAGTAAGACCTAAACCTAACTTTGCAGAAGCGCCTAGAAGAACATCAAGCATCTCCTGCCCGTCATTACAGCGAGACAAAGCTTCGTTAATATCCTCTGAGCCATCCAAAGATTCAACCAGCAATTTGACCCTATTAGTCAATGGCATAGTTCTTGGGTCCATAAAGCCTCTTATCTCAATTTCAGATTACCTATTAGCGAAGTCAAATCAAAGGCTATTGGTATATTTTTTGCAAATTTTTCAATTGCTGATATTTCCTGATGGTTTGGTTCGGCACAATAGATACTTATATAAGTAAAACTTACTCTCCAAAAGCTTTCTAACTAGAAGGCCTGAACTAAGAGTCAAAATGCAAGTTAATAATAACTAGATGCCAAATATTGACTAGGCAAGAAGCAATCTTAAAGATAAATAAATCACCACAAAAAGAAGAAGTGAGGACTAAATTCTCACAAAATATAATTATGACATCCGAACTTATCGAGAGACAAAGTATGAAACAATTGACGAATCAAAAGATCCATGCTTCAACAGGTCTTCATTAAAAAGCTTTAACAACCACTATAGAGCTGAACCTTGCTAAAAATATATCGCAGTAATAGAGCAGAATGGCTAGCAAAATTGCTAGCTGAGCAGCTTCGTCTATATCCACCTGAACCATTTGAAGAAGTTGAAGTCGTAGTCAATACATGGCCTACATGCCGCTGGCTTGGAGAACAGCTTGCTTGTAATAACACAATCAGCTCTTTAATAAAATTTCCTTTCCCTGGTTCAAGGCTAGGTCAACTCACAAGGTTAATTCTTGGGCAAGACCCAAATAACGAAGATCCTTGGAGGGCAAATCGACTGGTATGGCCACTAATTGAAGTATTGCCGGGATTCTTAGAGAAGGAACAAGCTACACCATTAAAGGAATGGGTCAATAAACACCCGTTCAAGTCAAACCTACTAAATCGTGAGCAATGGCTTCTAGCTCGCTGTATCGCAGATGTTTTTGACGACTACTCCCTTTACCGACCTGAAGACATTGATATATGGCTCAACTCAACTACAAGCAATTCCAAAATCACCTGCAAAAATTCCCTTTTATGTGATTGGCAAGGATCTCTAATTCGTTTATTAGCAGAGAAAATCCAGGTTAATCCATTCGGAATACAAGCTAAGGAAGCTATTCGCTTACTCAAGAATGGAGAAGCTCCAATAGCAAAACTGCCAAGGCAAATTAATTTTTTTGGGATTAGCAGTCTTGCTCCCTCACAAGTGGAATTAATACATGCCCTCTCAGGAGTAATAGATATACAAATGTTTCTTCTCACCCCATGTCCAGAACTATGGCAACGCTGCAGACGAAGAAGAGAAATACTTGGCAACTCTTGGACAAACACACTTGATGGAAGTTGGTTAGAAGAGTCTCCACGCCTCGAAGCAACTCTTGGGCGAATGGGCGCAGAGTTTCAACAACTACTAGAAGGGACTGGCGAGAATCTTTTAGGAAAGTGTGAAGTAGACGATCTATTTGCATCGCCAACAAATATTGGCATGAGATTAGGTCATGAACCAACACTACTGGAACAGATACAAGAACAATTAATTGCTTCAACAGAAAAAAGACCGCTAACAAAAAGTGCCAAAGATTCCTCATTAAGGTTTCTTTCTTGCCCTGGTCTATTACGTCAGGTTGAGTTGATTCGCGATCAAATTTTGCAATGGATGGCCGCTGATTCAACTCTTGAACCACGTGATATTTTAATAATGACCCCACAATTAAATATCTTCTCACCATTAATCTCAGCAATATTCAACGACATATCAGCGACTGGTATTGAAATCCCTTGGCGTATTACTGACCAATGTCACCTTGAGAAGCCAGGTCTATCGAAGATTTTGCTTCAACTTCTTGAGGTTTCAAGTCAAAAACTGACAGCAACAGATCTAGAAAAGCTACTAAGCAATCCAGCACTGCAAGCACAACAAGGAATAAATCAAGAAGAAGCCAATTCAATAACTCGTTGCTTACAACTCACAGGGTTTAGATGGGGACTAAATGCCTTAGACCGAGATGGAGATGAAATTCATAGTCTCAGTTGGTGTCTAGACCGCTGGCTTCTTGGGTTAGTCATACCTTGTGAACCTGCTCTTTCAACAAAAGGAGCTGCACCTTATGACTTAGCCATTGAACCAGCTCAATGGGCGAAATGGTGGGATGTTCTTTCAAAGATCTCTACACAGATTCAAAAATTACGCATACCTCGTAATTCCCAAGACTGGATAACCTTTCTCGAAACTCTTTTAGAAACCCTATTTGGTAATGGGGGTCCCTGGGAATTGGAAAAACAATCAATTCTTGAAGCACTTGAGAACTGGAGGGAAAACACTGAAAACAATTTGCTTTTACTCGACGTAGCTGTTGTAAAGGAAGTACTAAAAGAATCTCTCTCAAAACAAAATCGAAGATTGGGCCATAGGAGCGGTGCAATCACCATTAGCGAGCTTGCTCCAATGAGAGCTATTCCCCATCGAATAATTGTCCTAATGGGACTAGATGCAAATGCATTTCCACGTCAGAGTGAACGAGTTGGTTTCCATTTACTCGAACTACAAAGAAGTTTAGGAGATCCACTAACTAGTGATCAAGACAGATATGTACTTCTAGAAGCCTTGATGTCAACACGACAACATCTCCTTATAACCTGGAATGGAAGAGATATAAGAACTGGGGAAAGTAGACCAGCGCCAAATCCGATTCAACAATGGCTAGGACAGCTTAAAAATGATCTTGGGCCAGAAGGACTTAAAGGAATTCTCCTAAATCCAACGCCTAACCCCCTTGAGAGAAGTAATTTCCTTTCAGATGGAGAAACCCCTCCTATTAGCTGTAATCGAAAAAATCTAAAGGCCAGAGAATTCATAGACAATCATCTCAAGCCACGTAATCTAGGCCTTGCATTACCTATCAGTTGGGAAGAGACACCACGAATTAGCGATCCGAATATCTCAGATGAACTTCTAGAAAGCTGGCTGATAGCGCCCCAATTATTTTGGCTAGATCAGTCTCAATTAAAGCCTCGTGAATGGATTCACTCCGTACAAGATCTTGAGAGCCTTAAGCTAAATGAATTACAGCGTCATCAGTTATTACAGGAGCGCATACTAAAATCCCTAGATAGATCACCAAATAATTTCTTCGAAGATTTAGAAACTCAAGATATTTCTGCTTGGAGAGAGGAAAATTCAGGCAAAGGATTATTCCCTCCTGGTGCGGCTGAAGATATGGAATATGAAATCTTAGAAGCACGTTGGGAAAGTATAAGGAGGAATATACAACAGATAGATAAGAGCAGGACAAAACAAATATCAATATCTCATCAAGCAAAACAGACATTATTAATTGGCAATACAGCTGTAATCATTCAACCAGGAAAGATAAATAGCAAATGGGTCATGAGAGGATGGTTATATCACTTGAAATTATCATCAATTAATAATAGCCATAATTCAACCTTAATTTTAGCTAGAAGCAATTCCAAAACCAAGAGGAATCAATACGTTGTAGCTATAAAGTGGAATGCCATTACAAATGATATTGCAAGAGAAAATCTCATTAGACTAAAAGAACTGGCTCATAATGGAACAACAGAATGTTGGCCAATTCCGCCAGATAGTGGCTGGGCCTTAGCAAACTCAAACAATAAAGTCCGTAGCAAAAGAGAAGCTGAATTCAAAAGAGTATGGGAAGGAAGCCAACATAACCTCGGGGAAAGGGAAAAACCAGAGATGAAAGTCTGCTTTGGAATTAACTGCGGGGCTAAAGAAGTACTAGACAGCAAAGGTTTTAATAAGGCCTGCGAACAACTCTACAAACCAATAATCGAGAATCTTGACAGGCCATAAAATTGCAATGAATTTCTTACTATCTTCTTGATTAACTATTGTAAAAAGGTACTTGCAAAAGATATTATAATTATAACTTTTAATATCTTCGAATAATGCGATAAAAGAACTATTAGTTGGGCAACAAAGGAATGTAAATTGACTAACGCGCTCATGTACTTTTTGCTACAGCGAAAAGCCCTGATACCTCAGAAGATATGATTAAATGAAATTAATTTAAAAACCAATGAAATGCTAGAGCCTCAAAAGAATGACCAAACAACAAGAGGTAAATGGATAAGACAAACGCTTATCGACTCAGGCCGAAGATCCTCTATTGTGATCCTGCAAATTGATAGCCCTATAGATACAACTAGCAAATATTTCTCAAGGAAATAGATTCGAAACATCAAAAGCAAATACGAATCATGCCAAGCATTAATACCTAATCTAATGGCATGATTCGCAGATATATTTCGATAAATAATTCATCTATATGTATTATATCAAAAACGAATATTTTAGTGTAAAGTATCTAAAAAAGAAATATGGACCAAAAGCCTAAAGATAGTCAAAAGAATAAGCTAAGGCTTGCATTCTCAAACTGGGGGTTCACTTGGAAAGGCTTCATAGATAATTATCAAGGTGAATGGTGGCTGATTGCACAGCTCACTGTCATTTCGGCTCATCTAATGCCTCCGCCTGCGATGATCAAAGGGGAAACAATATTTCTGGGGCTTACGCAACTACTAATAGGAATTATAATTTTCTCAATAGGTATTATTTTAGCTATCAAAGCCTTCGTGGATCTTGGCTCAAACCTATCTCCACTCCCCGAACCCAAAGAAGGAGCTTTTCTAGTTATTGATGGTGCTTACAAAAGCTGTAGACATCCATTATATCAAGCTTTAATAATCTCCTCATGTGGTGTCTTTATTGGTTTAGGTAGCTTGCTACATTTTATTTTGTCAATCAACCTCTGTTTAGTGCTTATTGGTAAGGCCCGGTTTGAAGAAAGAAGACTTAAGCACAAATATCCTGGATACAATAATTATCTAGCCAAGACACCTGCCATCATTCCGAATATGATCTTCCTTGACTGGAGAGACTAGGCTTGTCGACTAATTAAGATTATCCAACAATTAACCCGTGAGTTTGTTCTAAAGCCATAGAATGAAATCAAAAATAATCAATTCCAAGTATGAATCAACCTAAAGATATAATATTATGATGAATGATCGGGAGGCTGTTAATAACTTCAACGCAAATGACTATCCACTAGGTCCTGGTATACGTTTAATAGAAGCAAGCGCTGGAACAGGTAAAACATTTGCATTGGCTCACCTTGTTCTAAGGCTAATCACCGAAAAAGCTGTCCCAATTAGTAATCTTCTAGTAGTCACTTTTACCGAAGCTGCTGCTGCAGAAATACGTTCGAGAATCTCAGAACGTATCGAATCAGCCTTAATTGGACTTGATTCAATTAATCAAGATAAAAAGTACAACCCTCCTGATTCTCTTTTAGCGGAATGGTTAGAAAGAGTGAAAGGAAAAAACCATAAACTGCTTAAGTGGAAATGTCTACTCCTCGTAAGTCTAGAAGAAATTGACAGTTCAGATATAACAACGATACATGGGTTCTGTAGTCGCACTTTACGAAGAGAAGCTTTGGCAAATGGTTCTCCAATAGACCTAAAGATTGAAGGGGAAGATTATGAAATCTTCAGAGATATAGCTCATGAATATTGGCAGAATCAGATTCTTAGACTAGAGGCAGGCCAAATCCTGGGGATTGAAGATAGTGGATTGAATCTTGAAAGCTATGAACAAATGCTTTTAAAGGTAGATAGTAACCCTAGTTTAAAGATTAACAACTCAGAGCAAAGTCTTGATGTAGACATTCCTCTCTACAAACAATTCGAAGGACTTCTTGAAAAGAAATGGGAGGTTTTCCTAGATAAATGGAAAGAAGAAGGCTTGCAGCTAGAGTTTGATCTTCGAAATTATGCAAAACAACTGAGATCTGTAGTAACTCTAGATACTAAACCTTTCAGTCCTAATCCAACCAAAGATCGATATGAAATCATCAATCGTTGGATAGAAGAGTATGACTTTAAGCAAAACAAATTAAGCAATAGGAACATTCCCACATATGGATTAATTAGATCACAACCAATTCTTAAAGACTATTTTCATCCTGAAATTTTTTACAAAGTTGCAAATCGCCTAGACGATAGTTCTCCCACCCTACCTAAACCTCATTTACAAAATGCTATTGCCGATCTTTGTGACGGGCCAGCAGAACAAATTTGGTACCATGCATTGTCATGGGGAACTCAAGCGCTTGCAAAACGCAGAAGTGAACTTAGTGTGATCAGTTATGGGGGCTTACTTGAGGCACTAGATCCAGGAAATGAGAATAAAAGTAGTCATGAGGTTTACTCCTCAAGACCGGAACTAATTGCATCTCTTAGAAATAGATATAAAGTTGTATTAATTGACGAATTTCAAGATACAGATCCTATTCAATGGAGAATTCTTCATAAGGTTTTTGGAAATACTTCTAAGCACCTGCTAGTAATGATAGGTGACCCTAAGCAAGCTATTTATAGATTCAGAGGAAGTGACTTAAAAATATATATGAAAGCGAGAGAGAAAGCAGACAGGATAGATATCTTACAAGACAATTTTAGAACCTCCTCTAAATTAATGAACGGTTTAAACAAACTAATGGCATCTGGACTTTCCAGATCAAATCTGATAGTCACCCCAATAATCCCTCGTATTAAAGAAAACAAGTTACATCTGGATCAAGGCGAGGAACCATTGCAACTATTAACTCTAGAGGAATACCAAGATAACGAGTCTGAAAAGGTAAATAACCTATGTTCCAAAAGTAAACTAGAAGAAATAATTCCTAGGGCAGTTGCAGAATCAGTACTAAATCTATTCCAAAAAAATAAGGAAGAGCTAATACCATCAGATATATGTATACTGGTAAATAGGCATGATCAAGCAGAAAGAATAAGGAGTGGGCTAGCTAAAGTCGGACTGCCTACTCGCTTAATGAGCAAAGGCGATATTCTTGCAAGTGAAGCCGCCGAAATTCTCCAGAAATTCCTCAATTGTCTCGCCTACTCGAGTAATTCGAACAATTTAAGATTAATTGCATGCTCTGCACTAATGGAATGGAATATAAATGAAATCAGAGAATCTGAAACGAATGGAAACTTAAATAGACTTGCTGTTAAATTTCAAACCTTAGCTCAGTTATTTACAGACTTAGGGGTAATCGGATGTCTAACAGACTTTCTTGAGGAGCAACAAGTAGCAGACCTTTCAAAGAGAGGAAGACTAATAAGTGATATCAAACAATGTGCACAATTAGTACAAGAAGAAATCCACAATTCTGGCCTTGATGTTGTTAAAGCAGCTGAATGGCTATCAAATGAAAGACTCCGGCCAATTAAAACCATTCCAGAAAATAGGAAAGCAAATAGTGATGACGCTGAAAATGCCATAGCCATTTTAACGATTCACAGAAGCAAAGGCCTGGAATTTAGAGTGGTAATTTGTCCTTATCTCTGGCAGGCTCCACCATTACCGAATGGACCTTTATGGAAATGTGAATCAAGCTCTTCTTGGTTCATTTCAATATGCAAGGGATGGGGAAAAGGGAAAAAGGCTTTAGAAACCTCATATAATTCGACTCTGGAGGAGGCAGAAAGAATTGCTTATGTAGCTTCAACTCGCGCTCGTGATCTATTAATACTCGTTTGGGGTAGAGGTATTAAGCAAGAAGGGAATCCACTTACTGGATGGTTATTTGGTCCAAAAGCAATCGACTACTCAATGGAAGAACTTTGTATGGGTAAAATGAGAAGTTGGTTAATTAATAACAATATACCTATAAGTATTCACCCTTTTATACCATCAGAGAGCTTGAAGCAGTGGCAATCACCAATACAAACCGGAAAGCTAGGGGTTGGTCCAATCCCAAATAGGAGATTAGATAAAACATGGGGTCGTAGTAGTTACTCATCCTGGATTACTGAATATGATCGTGAAGACAACAGTTCGGATATAAATCCATATAGATTAAAAGGTGAGCATCAAAAGTATCAACTAAATCAGGAGAAAACTCATGCCGAGAAGGCCAACTGGAAGACAAATGATGATTCAGAAAGATTTAATCAAGAGTTTTTGAGTAAAATTGGCCCATTAGTTCAATTTCCTAGAGGAACATCAGCTGGTAATTGTCTTCATCGGATTCTTGAGCAATTAGATTTTTGCAAGCCAATTAATGATACTAATACGGTTATTCAAATCAAAACCGAGCTTCGTAGGGCTGGTCTTGAACAAGGTCATTTAAAAGCCATACAAGACAGTCTTGCAAGACTACTAGAAGCCCCTTTAGGTTTGCACCTAAAGGGGCTTAGACTTAATCAGTTAGTAAAGAGAAGGCGTATTCATGAGCTGAGTTTTGATTTACCTATTGCACATGATAGTAGGGCGTTGAATTCAATTGACATAGCAAGAATATTTGAGATCGATTCATCTGCTCGGTTTTCATCAGAATACGCACAAAGAGTAAAGGAATTAAATATTCAAGGTCGTGGTTTCTTGTCAGGTTCAATAGACCTAGTTTTTACAGATGAAGAAGACCTGTCAACTTCAAAGTGGTGGGTACTTGACTGGAAAAGTAACTGGATTGGTGACCTAGATGAAAACAATAATCAACTCTCTTCTGGCCCATTCCACTACCAATATGATTCAATGGAGAAACAGATGTTGATTCATCATTATCCACTTCAAGCGCATCTTTATCTAGTTGCTCTTCATCGTTTTTTGCTATGGAGATTGCCTAATTATAATCCAGAGAAGCACCTGGGAGGATATGCCTACATATTTCTCAGAGGTCTTCCAGACCTAAAAGCATTTTCCCATAAAGATTATAAAAATATAATCCCTGGGCAATTTATAGAGCGCGCCTCAATTAAAAGGATCCTTGCTTTTGATCATTTACTTAAAAAAGGAGGCCAATAATTCCATTGTTGTTACCAACCCCAAATTGGCCAGAAGGTCTATCAGAAGCTTTATACAAAGCATTAGTTAAACGTCTTCCTCCTCAAAAGAACTCGGAACATTTGGAGGACTTAGTTAAAGCATTGTTAGATGCTCTAGCTCATGGAGAACATGAGTTAATACTTTCAAAATCTTCTCAGCCTGCAGGTCTCAAAAATGAAGGATGGCCTGAAGCACATTATAAAGCTCTTTTATTAAGTGGTTGGGTTAATAGTAAAGATTCTCCAATGGTACTGAATGGAGACCATCTTGGTTGGCGTCGTTGGCATGGTGATATGGAAGCAGTAACTACCGAACTTATAAATCGAGCTGAGCTGGTTCGTGAGTTATCTACCGATCAAATAAAAGAAGGACTTTTCGAGCCTCCAAAGAGACTTAACAAAGAACAACAGGCAGCAGTAAAAGCAATTGAAACCAAGGGAATAGTTTTAATTAGTGGAGGTCCTGGAACAGGGAAAACAAGCACAATTGTAGAAATGCTAGTTAGAGCAAAGCTGCTATCCCCAAATCTCAAGATCGGATTAGCTGCTCCAACCGGAAAAGCCGCCAGAAAGCTCAAGGATGCTTTGCAAAAAACTGTTGAAGAAAACAATACTCCAAGTAAATACAAATTAGCAGGATTGTCCTGCAACACTATCCATAAATGGCTACAAGCAAGAAGTCAAGGTTTTGGGAAAAACAAACAAAACCCTATAGATCTTGATCTTTTTGTAATAGATGAAATGTCAATGGTTGATCTATCTTTAATGAAGGCATTGCTTAATGCAATACCTAAAACGACTCAACTTATCCTTGTAGGAGACCCAAACCAACTACCTCCTATTGGTAGTGGAGCGGTATGGAATCATCTCCAAAGTCCAAGAGTAAAAAATTATCTACAAAATAATTCTATAGACCTCAATCAGGTCTATAGAAATAGGGGTGCAATAGCATCACTTAGCAAAACGCTACGCGAAAAAGGAATTAGCTCCTTCTGGCAAGGATTATCTAATGTGGATGATTCCGAAAATATGAAGCTTTATATGTTTAGAGGCAATGAGCTACCAGAGTTAGTAATCAAAAGACTAAATCAGCAAAAGATAAGACTTGAACAACTCACTAAAAATGTAATAACACATCTTCCTAACGACTTTTCTAGTTCATTTATTGAAGACAACAACCTATCTTCTTCAGTTACACTATTAATTAAACAACTAAATAGTTTGTTAGTACTTTGCCCAAAACATCATGGCAAATGGGGAGTAAATGAAGTACATAAGTTTTTTCTTGGAAGAAATTTCCAGTTAGGTATTGAAGCTTGGCCTCAAGGTACTCCTGTTATGTGTGGCGAAAATCAACCTGAGCTTAGCCTTGCCAATGGAGATATTGGTCTTGTTATAGGCAACAAAGATAAGCGAAGAATACTTTTCAGGATCATCTCTGAAGAAGGTTCAATGAAAACAACTCTTATTCATCCAGCACGCTTAAGAGCTATCAATCCCGCAATGGCACTAACTATTCATAAAGCTCAAGGAAGCGAATCAAATGAAGTAATCCTTCTCTGGCCAGAGGTGCCAGAATTTAAGTCAGACACTCAAACTACAAAAAATAGCTACAAGAGCCGTCTGTTATATACGGCAATAACACGTGCAAGTAGAAATTTAAATCTGATCTCCTCAAAAGACTCACAGAAAGACCTAGAGGTCAATTGAGAATAATTATGCTTAACAAGAACAATTTCAACTATCTTGCATGAACACTCCCAAAGTGAAAACGTCCGAATGATAAGTTAACAGTACAACCTTTGAAATAAAGGCAAGGCAACACAGCACGGTTATATGCCGAAAGGACGTTGCTGGCCTGATTTGAAGGAACAATCAGGCAAATGCCTTCTATAGATGACTAATACAGATGTGAAAGAGGACTTTGCTTGCTCAACCGATCCAGAAGACTCTCAAAATCAAAAAGACAAAAAGACAGCACTGAAAAAAAAGCTGGTGGAAACACCAGATGAATCTCCTCAAGTTAATGAAGCAATAGCTTCTAACCCAGATCCCAAAACGTCATTAATCGAGTCAGGCTTTGGAGGATTTGGATTCAGTGACCCACTAATCAATACGCTCAACGATAAAGGGTACAAACAGCCATCCCCAATACAAAAAGCTGCTTTCCCAGAACTAATGCTAGGGAGAGACCTCGTCGGACAAGCTCAAACTGGTACAGGCAAAACAGCAGCTTTTGCTTTACCGCTAATTGAACGAATTCAAACTGATTCAGAAAAGCCACAGGCTTTAGTTCTAGCCCCTACTCGAGAACTAGCTATGCAAGTAGCAGAATCATTCAAAGCATATTCATCTGGTCATCCTCATATAAAAGTACTTGCCGTTTATGGAGGAGCCGACTTTCGTGCACAGATCCATTCTCTTAAAAGAGGGGTAGAAGTAGTGGTTGGCACTCCAGGGCGAGTGATGGATCACATGAGACAACGAACGCTTGATACATCAGAATTACGTTGCCTAGTCCTAGACGAAGCTGATGAGATGCTCCGAATGGGCTTCATCGATGACGTCGAATGGATTCTTGAACAATTGCCAGAGAAAAGGCAAATGGTGCTTTTCTCAGCAACAATGCCATCAGAAATTCGCAGACTTTCTAAACGATATCTAACAGATCCTGCAGAAATTACTATTAAGGCTAGAGAAAAGGAAGCTTGCCTAATACGTCAACGCTTCATAACTCTTCAGAATAGCTACAAGATTGAAGTGCTTAAAAGAGTGCTAGAAGCAGTAACTGGTGAGGGAGTGATAATTTTTGCTCGAACCAAAGTAATCACTTTGACTGTCGCAGAAGCACTAGAAGCCGCAGGCCACGATGTAGCAGTTCTAAATGGTGATGTACCTCAGAATCAAAGAGAAAGAACCGTCGAAAGGTTGAGAAAAGGAACAGTAAACATTCTTGTAGCAACTGATGTAGCTGCCAGAGGGTTAGATGTCGAAAGAATTGGGCTAGTTATTAATTACGATATGCCTTTCGACAGTGAGGCTTATGTTCATCGTATTGGCCGAACAGGGAGAGCAGGAAGAAATGGAGATGCTATTTTATTTGTAAATCCTAGAGAAAAGAGATTTATTAGCAACCTTGAACGTGCCGTAAAGCAACCCATTTCAGCAATGGATATACCTAGTAACGACACTATAAATAAAAGTCGGCTTGAAAGACTTAACAATAAACTCAAAACCGCAGTTCTTTCAGAAAATAATTCTTCAGAAGAAGATGATTTACTTAAAGAAATTCTCAATGGGGCAGTGAAAGAACTGGACTTAAGCTTAGACAAACTAGCTTTAGCTGCGCTCAAGCTAGCAATTGGACCAGAACCATTTCTCATGAAACAAGATGAGGATTGGATTCACAGAGCAAATAAAAGGAAAGAGCGTAGAGAAGAATATGGAGTCTCAGGAGGTCGTCGACCTGAAAGGACTTCTAGACCACCAGAAGATCACATGGAACGTTTCCGCGTAGAGGTCGGATACCGCGACAAAGTCAAACCAGGCAATTTAGTTGGGGCGATTGCAAATGAATCAGGACTTAAAGGTAAATTAATTGGAAGAATTCAAATATTTGATACTTACAGCCTTGTTGATCTGCCTAAAGGGATGCCAGAAGAAATATTCAGAAACTTAAAGCGGCTAAAAGTAATGAACAAAGAATTAAATATTCGAAGAGCTTAATGTCTGTAAAAACAAAACCAAATCTACTGGAATGCCTTTTCTTACTCAGCTTTATCTCAATGAGTTTAAACCTTATATCTAAACCAACAAGATCGGAAGAATTAAATCAATGGAATATACTTAATGAGATATGTCTTGCAAGCTTTAACTCTGCAATGAAAGCCGCAGGAGAAAAGCCACCTAAAGGAATGGGTAATTTTACATGTAATTGCTTCCTAAAAGAAATTGGCAATGGACTAAGTATCGATAAAGCAAAAGAAAAATGCAAACAGCTGGCTTCTAAAAATTATAGTCTATAAAATATGAACTATATTTGGATGCAAGAAAAGCAATTAATTCAAAATACATTTTTTTAAGCCAAGTAATTTTTTCTTAAAGCCAACCGAAACCCCCATCTCTCAAAAGCCACGATGTATGAGACTTACAAAGCTAAGCTCCAAACCATGGAGTGCATACAAATACAAAAAATTCTTGAGGTCTTTATCGTTTTTTTTTGCCTTTGTAAATGCATCGATGTAGTTTAGGAAGGCATCAGCTCCAGCTAACAGTCTCCAAACGGCTCGCTCCCAAGGCTTCAGCTTTCCTGCTCCAGCACTCAAGGACTTTCCTTTTCGGACCAAGGCTTCACTGATCAAATCCCATCGGTCCCTAAGGAAATGACCATTTACATAGGCAATTTGTCCTTTCAAGCAGAGCAGGAAGACTTGCTCGATCTATTTAGCCAATATGGCCAGGTGAAACAGTGCAGTCTTCCTCTGGATAGAGAAACAGGTCGCAAGAGAGGATTTGCATTTGTAGAAATGGACAACGACGAAAGCGAGCAAAAAGCAATCGACGATCTTCAAGATGTCGAATGGATGGGACGAATGATTAGAGTAAACAAGGCAACCCCACGCGAACGCTCTGGAGGAGGAGGAGGAGGTCGTGGAGGCTATGGCGGTGGTGGTGGTGGTGGTAACCGTTGGTAATAAATTCTCTCCTCATTCAAATAAGGGCCCCCAAAAAATGGGGGCCCTTATTTGATTTGAATAGATCAATTAAGGTCCAAAAAATCCATTAGAAGATCTTTTTGAAAAGCCTTCTGACGAAGTGATTGGGTTTGCTCAGCCTTTTTTCCTAAGTGACTCAAATCGGCTGCCTCAATGGGCAAAGCACTACGTAATGATCGTCTTCGTTTCTTTGCTGTAAAGCGATGAGATCGATTGAATGATCTGGAACGTGTCATCAAATCTCCAAGGAGATACTTAATGTTCTAGTAGTAAAAGGGGTCCACTACAAGTGAATTGAAGTTAGATCACAACTTCAAAAAAGCATTGTCACCAAAGCCATTTGAATCAAAAAGCCTAATAATTCTAAAATGGATTCTCAAAAAAGGAAAAAAAAGAGCTCACTCAAAAGGCTTCTCAACAATCTTGAGAATCAAAACAAACTAATAATTGCAGCTTCAAGTTGCTCAATCCTAAACAAGCTTTTTGATCTTGCACCACCAGTTCTGATTGGCCTAGCAGTAGATGTAGTTGTTGAAGAACAATCTTCTTGGGTTTCAAAGCTGGGTTTTAAAACCATTCCAGAGCAATTAGCGCTACTAGCTCTGCTTTCATTATTAATTTGGACTGCCGAATCGTTATTTGAATACTTATACGGTTTCTTATGGAGGAATCTAGCTCAAACAACTCAACATACTTTGCGAATCAAGGCATATAAGCACCTGCAAAATCTTGAAATGTCATTCTTTGAAGAAGATAGTACTGGCAGACTAATGACCATACTTAATGATGACATTAATCAATTAGAAAGGTTTCTCGATCACGGTGCGAATCAGATCCTACAACTAATTATTACTGTACTCCTTGTAGGTGGAGCAATGGCCATAATTGCTCCAGGAATAGCATTCATTTCCTTTATTCCTATACCATTAATCTTATTTGGATCTATAAATTTCCAGAGACGTCTTGCGCCTCGCTATAAAGAAGTTAGAGAAAAAGCCGGGGATATTGCATCTTTGCTAAGTAATAATCTAGGAGGAATACTCACAATCAAGAGTTTTGCCACAGAATCCTGGGAGTTGAAACGTCTAAAAGCAGAAAGTGATTCATATCGTCGAAGTAATAGAAAAGCCATAAGGCTATCTGCAGCTTTTATACCTTTAATCCGTTTCGCAATACTATTTGCCTTTATTGCAATACTAGTTTTAGGAGGGTTACAAACATGGAAAGGTCAGCTTGCAGTTGGTAGCTATAGCTTCCTAGTTTTTATAACTCAAAGGCTACTTTGGCCCTTAACAACATTGGGGCATACCCTTGATGAATATCAAAGGTCAATGGCATCTACAAATAGAGTTCTAGATCTAATCGATACACCTATAACAATAGAAAGCGGAGAACAAAGAATTGATCCAACAAAGACGAAAGGATCACTTAAGTTTGAAGCAGTAAATTTCAATTACAACTCAAGACCCACTTTACTAGAGAATTTCAATCTAGATATACCAGCTGGTTGCAATATAGGAATTGTTGGAGCAACTGGCTCAGGCAAAAGCACACTTATTAAATTACTACTAAGGCTTTACCCTTTAACATCAGGCAAAATCCTTATTGATGGTCATCCCATTGAGACGTTGTCTCTAAAGGACCTAAGAAGTTGCATTTCGCTTGTAAGCCAAGATACATATCTTTTTCATGGCTCTGTAATTGATAATATTGCCTATGGCCTTGACAAGATCAAGTCAAAAGAAGTCTACGATGCTATAACTCTATCTGAGGCCTCAGAGTTTATCAAAGAACTTCCAGAAGGCATAAATACAATAGTTGGAGAGAGGGGACAAAGACTTTCAGGAGGACAACGTCAAAGAATTGCACTTGCGCGTGCAATTTTAAAGCAAGCTCCAATACTTATTCTTGACGAGGCGACTGCATCAGTAGATAATGAAACTGAAGCAGCAATTCAACGTTCAATAAGAAAGGTCACCGAAAACAGAACAACGATTGTAATAGCTCACAGATTAAGCACTGTTAGATATTTAGATCATATTATTGTTTTAAGCAAAGGTAAGATTGTAGAGCAAGGCAATCACGAACAATTATTAGGCCTTTCAGGAAGATATGCTCATCTTTGGAAAATACAAACAGGAATACTTGTAGAAAGAAGCGATAGTCAATAAAGAAGAACTAAATAGAAAACAAGATATATTCTCTTGGTTTTAAGTTCATATCAAGAATACGAATGATTTAACAACTTGCTCAAATATGCCTTTGACTTTAGGCCATCTAATCTCATTTGTACTTGTAGCAAGAGTATAAAGATAACCCCTATCTAAAACTACAGTGGCCAATTCATGTCTTTCTCTATCAGATAAATGTAAAATGTATTCAAGGTCATAATAAACATGACCAGATCGTTCTCTCTGTTCTGCAGACAATAAGTCAGCATTTCTTCCCGTCCCTTCAGGAGCTATTACCTCATTCATTAACCTACTTCCAACTTCTATAGGGCTCCCAAGTTCCGTAAGGTCGGCAGTGGAAACATCCAATTGAGAAACTACGAGGCTAAGGGTTTCATCACTATTTATAAGGTCATGAAAAACGACCTGAGGGCCATTGCTAACAGCGACTCTTGACCACCCAGCTGGGTAAAGGAAAGCATAACGACCATCACTGCTTTGAAAAGTATTCATACCAGCTGAAGAGCTGCTGCATGCCGTAAGCACAACAACTAGTAACAAGGCAAAAGTCGCACGGATTGAAGAACGTACTCTTTCCATCATTAATAAAGGCCTAGACCTTTAAGCATTCTGCCGGAGCTTTGCACTTAATGATCAACAGTGTCAGATATGCCTAGATTTCTTGAATCTGCAACAAACCACTGAGCGGCTTTACCAGACCACTAGCCAACCTAATAGACCAATTTGAACAACTCCCTGGAATTGGTCCAAGATCAGCGCAACGGCTTGCTTTACATATCTTGCGACAACCACATGAACGAATTAAAAATTTTGCTGATGCACTGCTTTCAGCAAAAAACCAGGTTGGAGAATGTCAGGAGTGTTACCACCTCAGTGCTGATCCAATTTGTGAGATTTGCAGCAATGTGATGCGTGAAAGAAATTTGATCTGTGTCGTAGCCGATTCTCGTGATCTTCTAGCCCTAGAAAGAACTCGTGAATACAAAGGTAATTATCATGTTCTTGGTGGACTTATTTCTCCCATGGATGGAATTGGCCCTGAACTACTGAATATCTCAAGCCTAGTCAAACGTGTTGACCAAATGAAAGTCAAAGAAGTAATACTGGCACTAACCCCAAGCGTGGAGGGGGACACAACAAGCCTTTATCTTGCTCGACTTCTTGCACCATTCACCAACGTAACTCGTATTGCCTACGGACTTCCCGTTGGCAGTGAGTTGGAATACGCAGATGAAGTCACCCTTTCACGCGCGCTCGAAGGACGAAGAGCTATGTAATTGCTCTACGTTTTCTAATGCACATGCCTAAAGGACCAAAAAAAACTGTTTACTCAAACATTCCTCCTAAGGAACGTCTACCTAAATGGCTTAGCAAACCAATTGGCAAAGCCTCTGAATTAGAGAAAGTACAACGCCTAATAAAAGAAACTAGGCTACATACAATTTGCGAAGAGGGACGTTGTCCCAATCGAGGAGAATGCTACGGGTCAGGTACAGCGACCTTCTTACTCGGAGGGCCAATTTGCACCAGGAGTTGTGCATTTTGTCAAGTCAAAAAAGGGGAAAAACCACTTGACATCGATCCTAATGAAGCATTACGTGTAGCTGAAGCGGTTCAAAAATTAAACCTACGTTACGTAGTCCTTACCTCAGTTGCTCGAGATGATCTGCCAGACCATGGTGCAAGTCTCTTTACAAATACCATGCGTGCAATTCGTGAGCTAAACAAATCGATAGCTATTGAAGTACTAACACCAGATTTCTGGGGTGGTGATACTGATTTATCTAAAGCAAAACAAAGCCAAATAGATCGATTAAAAAAAATACTAAAAGCTAAGCCAATATGCTTCAACCACAATCTAGAAACAGTGAGAAGATTACAAGCAGAAGTAAGGCGAGGTGCAACTTATAAAAGGTCCTTAGAACTGCTAAAAGCTGCAAAAACTTATTCTCCAGAGATACCTACCAAATCAGGACTAATGCTGGGTCTTGGAGAAGAGCCTGAAGAAATCATACAAACACTTAAAGATCTAAGGGATGTAAATTGTGAACGAATAACCATTGGCCAATATCTAAGACCATCATTAGCTCACATACCAGTTCAACGTTACTGGCAACCTGAAGACTTTGAATACTTTGGTGAGTTTGCTAAGTCCCTTGGGTTTAAAAAAGTGAATAGTGGACCTCTAATTAGAAGTAGTTATCATGCTGATAGCAAATAAATAACATCAAACAAATCGAAAAGAGGCCTCCCAAAGTCGACAACTATTTTCAAATACCTCCTTACAATTACCTTTCATCAAGACACCTGCTCCCCCCCATACAATTCGTAAAGGCAAGTCTAAAGGAGATCCTCCTACCTCTCTAACAGAATGAAATCCTCTCTGTTTAAAATAACGAACAAGAAGTGAATGGCGATGGTCTTCATCTCGTATAGCAAGCAATCTTGCTTCTCTACAAGGTGTAGCCTCCATAGCCCAAGCCATAGTTGCCGCCCATATGAGATGACCTACACCAGGAAATGCTTCTGGGTGAACCTGCATAGTATCTAATTGAAGTCCATTTTTTCCTGCATAAGCCCAGGCCTTTAATTCTCCTAGAAGCTTGACTCTGTCATCATTAATCGGCTGAGCTACAACCAATCTTAAAGTCCATAAATTAAGTGGCCTCCTAACTTGTAAGCGAAGTAAAAGATCTCTACTAGAAGCCTGCTTTTCTAAATCAATCAAGGTAGTCATTTGGAACTTTTCTGTATTGACGAGACCTGATTCTTATTAAATCCAGAACCATCTAACTGACGCTGTCTTTCAGCGAAGCGAAGTCTATCCTGGTCGCTAAAGTGATCTTTACAATTGTGACACTGAACTCCAAGGATATAGCTATTTTCTTCTAAATCTTGTGGTGAAAGTGGCAAGCCACATGCGTAACAAAGCACATGCATCCCAGGCTGAAGATCATGATTCAAAGCCACCCTCTGATCAAAAACAAAACACTCCCCTTTCCAAAGACTTTCTTGTTGTGGAACCTCTTCTAAATATCGAAGGATACCTCCATAAAGATGATATACATCATCAAAACCCCTATCCTTCAAATAAGAAGTCGCTTTTTCACATCTAATTCCACCTGTGCAAAAAAGAGCAATTCGTTTAGGAGCTCTCTCTCTAACAAGAGGTACCAGGTTGTCATCAACCCATTGGGGGAATTCACTAAAAGTTTTAGTTTGAGGGTTCAAAGCTCCTTCAAAACTACCTATCGCCACTTCATAATCATTCCGAGTATCAATAACAAGAGTATCTTCTTCCTCAATTAAATCATTCCAATTATCGGGACTAACATAAGTTCCAACGGTACTTCTAGGGTTCACATTTGGGATTCCCATAGTTACAATCTCTTTCTTACGGCGAATTTTTAACCGCCGAAAGACTTGGGTAGATGTCCAACTAAACTTCACCTCCAGAGGTCCTTCAGATAAGGCATTATTTAAACTCTCAAGTAAATCAGCAACTCCATTAACCGATCCACAAATTGTTCCATTAACACCTTCTGATGCAATCAAAACCGTCCCCATTAATTGATTGGTGTGACCAATCAACTGCAGTCCCTCTAGTAAAAAACTAATATTTTCTTCTGTTAGAGGCGTAAATGAATAAAAAGCTGCTACCTGATAACAGTCTTTAGAAGAATCATAACTAAACTTTGTTTTCAAGAGTCAAACTCCCAACTAACTTTAACGCCTGCTTCTGCCAGTAACTTACGATCAGACTCAACATCCGGATTTCCTGTTGTAAGTAATTTATCGCCATAAAATATTGAGTCAGCGCCTGCCTGTAGACAAAGGATCTGGGCTTCCCTACCAAGCTGTTCCCTACCAGCACTTAAACGCACCTTACTAGTAGGCATGATTATCCTTGCCGTCGCAATCATACGTACAAGTTCAAGAGGGTCGACAATTTGGCGATTTTCCAACGCCGTCCCCTCAACTGCCACCAAAGCATTAATTGGAACACTTTCCGGGTGCGGGTCAAGATTGGCTAATACCATCAAAAGTGAAGCCCGGTCAATCAAAGACTCACCCATCCCAATAATCCCCCCACAACAAAGAGTTATCCCAGCAGAACGAACCCTTTGCAAGGTCTCAAGTCTCTCCTGATAGGTCCGAGTAGAGATTATGTTTCCATAATATTCAGGACTGGTATCAAGATTATGGTTATAAGCAGTTAAGCCTGCTTCTGCCAAACGGCAGGCCTGTTGATCAGTAAGCATTCCAGCCGTAACACAAGCCTCAAGCCCTAACTCACGAACTCCTCGAACCATTTCAAGCATGGAGTCAAAAGGAGTTCCATCACGAATTTCCCTCCAAGCCCAACCCATACAAAAACGATCTGCCCCTGCGTCTTTTGCAGCCTTTGCAGTATCTAATACTGACTGAACTTCTAGATTCGGTTGACCTGAAATATCACTTGTATTGTGCATCGACTGTGGACAATATGCACAATCTTCTTCGCAAGCACCTGTCTTAACACTTAGAAGGGAAGCAAGTTGAACACGGTATCCAGGATTAAAAGCTCGATGTACATTCTGAGCCTTCCAGAGCAAATCCATTAGAGGCAATTCCAAAAGTTCTTTTATCTCATCCACTCCCCAATCGTGCCGATGATTGAGCAATTCAGGAGCTACAGCCTTGGAATCAAGCAAAGTCATGAGAAAAAAACAGCCTTAAGTCAATTTCCTAATTGATCCGCTGAAATCGGATCTAAACCGCCAAAACGGCGGCATCTTGTCTGATAATCAAACAAAGCATTTAAAAGCGCCACCTCATCAAAATCAGGCCAAAGTACATCTGTGACATAGATCTCTGCATAAGCCAATTGCCAAAGTAAGAAATTACTAATTCTCCTTTCACCACTAGTGCGAATAAGCAAATCAGGATCTACTTCACCTGCTGTAAAAAGTTCAGCAGAGAAACTATTCTCATCAATAAGTGATGGATCAAGATCACCTTTGACTGACCGTTCTGCTAACTTCTGAGCTGCTAAAACCAGTTCACGCCTGCCACCATAGTTTGTACAAACGTTGAAATGAATGCCACTGTTACTTCTTGTACGTTCTGTTGCCTCAGCTATCAAATCTTGCAATCGATTTGGAAGAGCTTGAAGATCTCCAAGAAAGCGAATTCTAACTTGTTCCTGCTCAAGTGATTCCAATTCCCTCTGAAGAACGCGCTCAAAAAGTGTCATCAGGAAGTTCACCTCATCACCTGGTCTAGACCAATTCTCTGTAGAGAAGGCATATGCAGTTAATGCTCTTATCCCCCAATTACTACAAAGGCGCAAAGTTGTTTTAAGAGCTTCTACACCAGCCCTATGTCCCATAACCCTTGGTAACCCCCTTGCTTTAGCCCAGCGACCATTACCATCCATAATCACAGCAAGATGGGCCGGCAATCCATCAGGATCCAAACCTCTAGGGCAATTACAAGCCTTTGACGGATCAGAAGTTATGGCCGAATGGCGGCTCACTTTGAAGATTCCTTGGTAGGAGTAACAACGGTAGCCCTTGAAAGAGGCTGCTGGTCTAATGGAGTAGAAGTTGTTTTAGATGCACTAACTGGTGATTTAGCAACTGACGTACCCAGTAAATCATTTAGCAAATCTAATAAGCGACTGCTGGTTATAGGACGTTCAAGCCTTCCCTGATTGGCTAATGAAAGTGTGCCCGTTTCCTCAGATACAACAACACAAATACAACGATCAAAGCGTTCAGTTATGCCCAAAGCTGCAAGATGACGAGTCCCATATCGACTTATACCTTGCCTTGATAAGGGAAGAATCACGCCAGCAGAAACTATTCGATTCCCTTTAATGAGGACAGCCCCATCATGTAGAGGTGTATCTGAAGCAAAGAGATTCAAAAGCAATTCACTGCTTAACTGAGCATCAATAGGAACACCTGGATAGAGGAAATCCTCTGGACGCAAATCACTCCCCATATCCACAACAACAAGAGCACCTCGACGAGACTGAGACAACTTCCCTGCTGCTTCAGTCAATTGACTGATAGTACTTGCATTTGCACGAAATTCTTTTTGAGAATTACCCAATAAGGCCGCTAAGCGTCCAGTCCCAAGCAATTCCATTAGCCTCCTTAGTTCACCTTGCCAAAGAATTGCCAAAGAAAGTGAGCATGCCAATACCAAAGCATCTACAAGTTTTGAAGTCAGCGGCAGACTTTTAAACCTTTGAACAAACCAAGCAAGGGAAACTAAAAACAAGTATCCCCTTAAAAGCCAAAGTGTTCTAGGTTCCTTAACTCTTGATACAAGTAAAGCCCCAAAGCCAGTGGCAAATAAAATATCTAAAAGCAGGCGCGAATCTACGAGCCCCCACAACGTCACCTTGCTCCCCTTATTTACTTGCCAAGCCTAACGCCAGAACCTCTCTGGGAGAACATCAAATCTCAAAAGATCTTCTGGACTTTCTCTACGCTGTATTAATTCGGACTCCCCATTGTTGACAAGAACCCCTGCAGGACGGGGGATTCTATTGTAATTAGAACTCATAGATGAATTGTATGCACCTGTAGAAAAAACAACCAAAACCTCTCCACTCTTGGTAACAGGTAAAGCCAAATCCTTGAGCAATAGGTCACCAGATTCGCAATGTTTACCTGCAAGAGTGATTATTTCGTCAGGCTTTTCCAAAGGACGGTCAGCCAAACAAGCTGTATACAAGGACTGATATGTAATAGGACGAGGATTGTCACTCATTCCCCCATCAACTGAAAGATACGTTTTTAATCCTGGAATATTCTTACGTGATCCAAGACTATAAAGGGTAATCCCAGCAGTTCCAACAAGTGATCGACCTGGTTCACAAATCAACCTTGGCAATTCAAGCTTCCTTAGACGACATGCCTCAGTAAGTGCCTCAGCAACAGCTTTGACCCAGCTATCAATGGATGGAGGGTCATCGGAAGAAACATATCTGATTCCCAGTCCACCGCCAATATTTAAATCCTCAATATTATGTCCAATACTTCTTGCTAATTGAAGAGCATCTGTCATAACACCCGCTAGATCTTGATGTGGCTCCAACTCAAAAATCTGAGAACCAATATGTGCATGAAGTCCTTTTAGGTCTGCCCAGGTCGATCCTTTTAACTGGTGCAAGACTGGCTCTAATTGATCGGGATCAAATCCAAACTTGCTATCGAGGTGTCCAGTTCTTATGTACTCATGAGTATGGCACTCAATTCCAGGTGTAAAACGCAACATCAACCTTGCTGGAGATGATCCTGCTGGAATCATCTCCTCTAATCGATATAAATCATGCTGATTATCAACAACAATCGTTACTTTGTTCTGATATGCAAGGAACAATTCTTCATCTGATTTGTTGTTGCCATGCAACACAATGTTTTCTCCTGAAACACCTCCTTGCAAAGCAGCTATCAACTCTCCAGCTGAAACAGCATCTAGACCCAAACCTTCCGAAGAAATTAAGCTACTCATTAATAAAGAGCTATTAGCCTTTGATGCATAAACAGGCAGAGAAGGACCACCGTAATAACGCTTCAAAGAGTTGCGATAGGCAACACAAGCAGTCCTTAAAGTCATCTCATCGAGAACATAAAGAGGCGTTCCATACTTCTCAGCTAATTCACTGAGCAGGCACCCACCGACGATTAATCGGCCATGTTCGTCAACCTCAGTTGTTATTGGGGCTAGGTTTCGGTTAGGGCTCAATAGATCCCTATCAAGTTCATATGGACTGATGGTGACCATAAAGAAAAAATCGAAACGTACTAAAAAGTCAATTTAGGAAGCCATTCCCTCTAAGGAAGTAATGCCATGGACAAATCAAATATCAAGACAAGCCTCAATTCTATAAATGTAGTTCGAATTGAACAGATCCATTTAAGTGCCTGTATAAAACTAGACAAGATTGCATTGAATGGGCTTTGGACGAAGCAGCAATGGGAAAAGGAAATAAGTGATCCTCGGCGCATATGCCTTGGAGTTCTTTCATCGACAAAACTAATAGCAATCGCCTGTGGGTGGTTAATTGTGGATGAATTTCATCTAACAGCAGTAGCTGTCCACCCTAGACATAGAAGAAAAGGTGTGGCAGAAAGAATTTTATCTGTTCTCCTTGACAAGGCAATTCAAGCTGGGGCATCAAAAGCAACCCTTGAAGTCAGCAACAAAAACATTGCGGCGATAGAGCTATATAAGAAATTTGGATTTAAAACAGCTGGTTCTAGAACTGCCTACTACAAAAATGGCAGCAATGCATTGATTCAATGGCGCCATTTGATCAAGAACTGACAAGGAAACCCTTTTGTTCGGGTTACCGTCCTGAAAGCATAAAAGAACCGTACATCTTTACAACTTCATTATTACTTTTTATCCTTAGCAATCAAGTTCAGGAAAGGGATATGAACGAAAAAAGCCAGCCCCCACATTCGCTTCGTAATCCTGATAAGTTAGAAACAGGTGCACGTGGCCTTGACCATGTTCGAGAGGTTTACAGAAAAGGCCATCAAGGTGATCATGCTCGCCCAGGAAGAAGCAAGGCGCTTAGGGCATAATTTTGTAGGTACCGAACAGATACTTCTAGGACTTATTGGAGAAGGAACAGGCGTAGCGGCAAAAGTATTGAAATCAATGGGAGTAAATCTCAAGGAAGCAAGAGTTGAAGTTGAGAAGATAATTGGACGTGGATCAGGTTTTGTAGCAGTCGAAATACCTTTTACCCCAAGAGCTAAAAGAGTCCTAGAGCTATCTCTAGAAGAAGCCCGCCAACTAGGCCATAACTACATAGGAACAGAGCACCTTCTATTAGGTCTCATTAGAGAAGGAGAGGGAGTTGCCGCAAGAGTGCTAGAAAATCTTGGTGTTGACCTGACAAAAGTTCGAACTCAAGTCATTAGAATGTTGGGAGAGACAGCAGAAGTAACTTCTGGTGGAGGGGGTGGTAAAGGCTCTTTAAAAACAGCCACACTTGATGAATTTGGAACAAACCTCACCCAACTAGCAAGCGAATCCAAATTAGACCCAGTAGTTGGAAGACACGAAGAAATTGATCGTGTCATACAAATACTTGGGCGCAGAACCAAAAACAACCCTGTCCTAATAGGAGAACCAGGAGTTGGGAAAACAGCTATTGCAGAAGGCCTTGCACAACGAATTCAACAAGGAGATATACCAGACATTCTTGAAGAAAAAAGAGTTCTTACTCTTGATATTGGATTATTAGTTGCTGGAACGAAATATAGAGGTGAATTCGAAGAACGTCTTAAAAAAATAATGGAGGAGATCAAATCAGCAGGCAACGTGATACTAGTTATTGATGAAGTTCACACGCTTATAGGTGCAGGTGCTGCAGAAGGTGCTATTGATGCAGCGAATATTCTCAAACCTGCTTTGGCTAGAGGAGAATTGCAATGTATTGGCGCAACTACACTTGATGAGTATAGAAAACATATCGAAAGAGATGCTGCTTTAGAAAGACGCTTTCAACCTGTGATGGTTGGAGAGCCTTCTATTGAAGATACCATTGAAATTTTACGCGGATTAAGAGAACGATATGAGCAACATCATCGTCTCAAAATCACTGATGAAGCATTAGAAGCAGCAGCTAATCTAGGAGATCGTTATATTTCTGACAGATTCTTACCTGACAAAGCTATCGATCTAATTGATGAAGCTGGAAGCAGAGTACGTCTATTAAATTCAAAACTTCCCCCTGCTGCAAAAGAAGTAGACAAGGAGTTACGTAAAATCCAAAAAGAGAAAGAAGATGCTGTTAGAGATCAAGACTTTAATAAAGCTGGAGAATTAAGAGAAAAAGAAGTAGAACTTAGAGAAAAGATTCGTACTGTTCTTCAAACCTCACGTCAAGAAGAAACTATAGAAGGTCAACAAAAAGGTTCAACGACTGAAAGCAATGCCAACAATTCTGAGAATGCAAAAGAAGAACTTTCTGAACAGGATGAAAATTTAGTTAATGCAACAAGCAAGCAACTAACTTCCCCCATAGTCAGTGAAGAAGATATTGCTCAAATTGTGGCATCTTGGACTGGCGTTCCTGTTCAGAAGCTAACTGAAAGTGAGTCAATGAAGTTACTTCATATGGAAGACACGCTTCATCAACGTCTTATAGGTCAAGACGAAGCAGTAAAAGCTGTCTCAAAAGCAATAAGAAGAGCAAGAGTAGGCTTGAAGAATCCCAATAGACCAATAGCTAGCTTCATTTTCTCAGGTCCTACTGGTGTAGGCAAAACCGAATTAACCAAAGCTCTTGCTACTTACTTTTTTGGAAGTGAAGAAGCAATGATCCGACTAGACATGTCGGAATTCATGGAGAGGCATACAGTCAGCAAACTAATTGGTTCACCGCCAGGATATGTAGGATTCAATGAAGGGGGGCAACTAACAGAGGCTGTACGTCGGAGACCATACACAGTTGTTCTTTTTGATGAAATTGAAAAAGCTCATCCAGACGTATTTAATTTGTTACTTCAACTATTAGAAGACGGAAGACTAACAGACTCGAAAGGTAGAACAGTTGACTTCAAAAACACCTTGATAATAATGACCTCAAACATAGGCTCTAAGGTAATTGAAAAAGGTGGCGGTGGATTGGGCTTCGAATTCTCTGGCGAGAATGCTGAAGAGAACCAATACAATAGGATTAGATCTTTAGTCAATGAGGAACTTAAACAATCCTTCCGTCCCGAATTCCTCAATCGCTTGGACGAAATTATTGTTTTCCGTCAACTTAGCCGAGATGAAGTCAAGGAAATTGCTGAAATAATGCTCAAGGAGGTGTTCATTCGTATGGAAAGTAAAGGTATTATATTGACTGTCTCTAATGACTTTAAAGAAAGACTTGTAGAAGAAGGGTATAATCCATCTTACGGAGCAAGACCTCTACGTCGTGCAGTAATGAGGCTTCTGGAAGATAGTCTTGCAGAAGAAGTTCTATCTGGCCGTATAAAAGATGGTGACAGAGCAGAAGTAGACGTAGATGAGAACAAAAAAATTGTAGTCAAACAAAAAAGTGATACTTCATCTACCCCTGAACTAGCATCGGCTGGAGTCTAAAAAACACTAAATAGGAGAAACAAACAGAATTTCCATGGTAGATGCCTCGCTAAAATATATAAATAGTCACTCTATTTCACCTGAAAAGGTATTACGAGGACAAGAAGCTTGGATAGAAGGAAAGAAACTCATACCAAGAATCACTCGAAATCCATTACTAATAGGCAGAAGCAAAGGTACATCCAACCTAAGAACAGATATATATAATGATCTCAAAGATCTTGGCCTTAATATTACAAGGAATGATCTTCTAAATGATTGTTGCGAATCAGATTTAATCCGGCTACAAAAATCAGCGGTCTCGAGAACTTGTGATGGTGTAATTGCAGCAGGTGGAGGTAAGGTATTAGACGCAGGGAAGCTTTTGGCCTATCGACTAGAACTTCCCTGCATAACTATTCCTTTAAGTGCAGCTACCTGTGCAGGCTGGACAGCAATAGCAAATATTTATTCTCCAGAAGGCTCATTTATAAAAGACCAGGTACTTGATCAATGTCCAAACTTATTAATCTTTGATCATGGGTTTGTACAAAAAGCCCCCCCTCGAACTCTCGCCAGTGGAATTGCAGATGGGTTAGCAAAATGGTACGAGGCTTCTGTAAGTAGTGGTTCAAGTAAAGATGGTTTGGTGCAACAAGCTGTCCAAATGGCCAGAGTTCTGCGAGATCAGTTAATGATTGAAGGACAATTAGCAATTGAAAATCCAAACAGCGATGCTTGGAAAAATGTTGCAGAATCCTGCGCTCTTACCGCAGGATTAATAGGAGGAATAGGAGGAGCTTGCTGCAGAACTGTTGCTGCCCATGCTGTTCATAACGGTCTTACACAACTGCAAGCTTCAAATAAAATGCTTCATGGAGAAAAAGTTGGTTATGGAATCTTGGTCCAACTTCGTCTTGAAGAAATTCTTTCGAAAAACCAATTAGCCGGGCAAGCAAGACAACAATTAATACATTTTCTAAAAAAGCTCTCACTTCCTACGAGCCTGGAAGAGCTAGGGCTTGAGAAGACAAGCATTAATGAGCTAAAGCAAGTTTGCGTATTTGCTTGTCGTAAGGAATCTGAGATAAGCTTTTTACCCTTCAAAGTTACACCCGATGCAATGCTTGACGCATTACTATGTGCTGGGATGAATAATCAGGACCTCACTCATCAGAACAAACTCAAAGCTATAAAAATTGATCACTAATAACTACATACCATTTAATAACGCCTCCACACCAGAGTATTTATTAAATGAACTCACTCCAAATATCATTGATCCTCTAGGTAGAAGCCTTGCCACTAAAGTGCAATGGTGGGAGCTACCAGAACTTGTTCAAGAGAGAAGAACTAAAGCAACACATTTGGATGAAAATGACAACTGCATTCGGTTTCCTGTAGCTGTAATTGGAGATGGTTCACCCATACTTCTTTTACATGGTTTCGATAGTAGCTTCCTTGAATTCCGACGTCTTGCACCATTACTAAAAAACCACCATAAACTCATAATTCCTGATTTATATGGATTTGGATTTTGTCCTCGCTTACCCAACGCAAATTACGGTCCAAAATATCTGATTAAACACTTAAATGCAGTGATAGAAAAATTACCTGAGAATACATCCATTGGATTAATAGGTGCATCAATGGGTGGAGCAATTGCAATGGAAATTGCAAGACAGAACCCATTAAAAATCAACCGTCTACTTTTACTTTCCCCAGCAGGTTTAACTGGAAAACCAATGCCAATACCTCCTCTATTAGACAAGCTAGGCGTATGGTTTCTTAGTCTTCCTCCGGTCAGGGTTGGCATATGCAGACAAGCATTTGCCAACCCTGATAAAAGTGTAGGCACTCAAGAAAAACAAATAGCTTCTCTTCATCTAAAAATGCCAGGCTGGGCTAGTTCTTTAGCCTCCTTTGCAAGAAGTGGAGGAGTAGCCAATTACGGTTCACCTCTACCCATTCAGCCTCTTAAGGTGATTTGGGGTAAAAAAGACCGAATTCTTACAGATGTCCAAAAAAATGAAGCAATAACGCTACTTGGAAATCACTTAGAAGAATTAGAGGAATCTGGCCATCTTCCCCATCTAGACCAACCAGAATTTGTTGCAAGGAAATGGCTGGAAGGGTTTAATAAATGATGGAGGGAAGGAAATCATTAAAGACAGGACCTTTCTTAAAATTAATAGCAAGTGCCTTGAAGGCTTGGATAATACAAAGTTGTGATCAAGTCGGTGAGTTAGAACTAGAACTAAATGGTTCAATATTACAACTTCTAAGAGGCCAACTAGATAGCGTAATGCTCACAGCCAAAGGAATTATTTTTCAAGGCCTACCCTTTCATTACGCAAAAATCGAAAGCAGTAAATTGCAAATAAATCTAAATCTCAGCAAAAGAAAAAAGCCTGTAATTCTTAAGGAGATTTTTGAAATCAGAGGTGAAGTCGTAATAACAGGGACTGATTTAAATCATGCTCTTCTTTCAGATTCATGGTGCTGGCTTGGTGACTGGTTGGCTGACCAATTAATGGGAATAAAACCACTCGGAGGATTAAAGATTGACCATGAAATTCTTGAATTGTATACTCCAACGGCCAACAAAGAAGACATTGAGAAAAGACAGTTTCTTGTTAAAGCAGCATCTGGAACATTGAAAATACAACATAAAGATATAAATGCGGAAGTTTTATTACCAATGGACCCTGCAATCCAAATTGAAAATGCTGTACTAAAAGGAGGAAGGTTATACCTTAAAGGCTCTGCAGAAGTAAGACCTAATTAATTCTTAACCAGTAAATAAAGGGACTATTAGGGTAACTACATAATAAACAACTGCAGGGGTAAATAAATAACTATCTATCCGATCAAGTATTCCACCATGACCAGGCAGTACATCTCCAGAATCCTTTAATCCGGCATTCCTTTTCATCATTGATTCAGTAAGATCACCAACCAATGCAAATAAAGCGACAAGGGCGCCTAATAGTCCACCTATAAGCAATCCAAATCTCCACCCCAGCAACAACCCTGAGGAAGCCCCTATTGCCATTGCACACAAAAGGCCTCCGACAGCACCTTCTACGGTTTTGGCTGGAGAAATAGGAGACAAAGGCAAGCGGCCAAACTTTCGTCCAAGGCCATAGGAACCTATATCACTTGCCACTATCATCAAACAAGCAAGGAAAGTAATTAACATACCTGAAGTAAAAATATCTGAGAAAGGAGAAGGAAGAACTCCTAAAACAGGAGAAAGATCTACATCATTCAAATTGCGAAGTCTTATCCAATGACTAGGCAAAAAACCTAAATAAAAAAATCCAAAAATAGATGCTGCAATATCTGCAATTGAGCCTGTGATTGGTTGAAGCAAAAGCCATCCACAAATGGCTGCACCAGAAAGAGGTAAAACTGCAGCTGATAAATCCGAAGACAATCCTCCATTAACACTCCATTGAGTAGTAAGTAATAACAACTGACAAGCTACAAGTGTTGTTTTTGTAGCTGGTCTAATCCCAGTAAATTGGGCCATGCGAAAAAATTCCAACAAGCCCTGGTGGACAATCACTCCAAGAGCAAGAGTGAACCACCACCCACCTAACGCGACAACTAACAAGCCGAACAAACCGGCCAATAGGCCACTAATAAAACGATTTCGGGGGAAACAAATAGCCATCAATATCCAAGATTAAACATCTTCTCTAAAACCCATTCAATCGTGGCGTTTTAAAACCACAAAAATCAAAAAACCGATCTCCCACTTAAACATTTTAAGCCTCAGAAACTACAGAGATATGAGATGAGACCTGATTAGGCCAAAGCCTATTTTGATCGATCAACCAACAAACCCTATCCTCATCCAACTTTTCGCCTGGTATTAGCAAGGGAATACCAGGCGGATACGGGCATATCAACTCTGCTGAAATCTTGCCAACAGCCTTTCTCAAAGCAAGCCTTTGAGTTGGAGCATTCCAAGCATCCCTTAGCTTCATTCGATTAAAACTAACCTTGGGGATTGGTGGACCAACAAATCTCAATGGAATACCCCCCCACCGATTTCTAGAAATCATTTCAGTCCAAAGCCTTTGCATCAAACTTGACAAACCACGCTGATTAGCGAAACCTAAACAAAACAATAAAGAACCAGGCTCTGGTAGCTCAGCAAATAATCCTTTTGAAATCAACCACTGATCCACTTCCAGGCCACTAATCCCTACTAAAGCCGTATGCCAAATCAAACGCAATGGATCCTGTGTTTTAAGTAAAGGCAAGCCAAACTCTCTTAGCCGAGATTCAATTTCTTTAGCTTCATCCAAACGCCTCTTTAAATTCTTCCTGCCAACCGAACTAGATAAATCTCGAATGCTAGCTTCACATGAAGCCAATAACAAAGAACTAGGACTAGTAGTTTGTATCCAACTAATACTTCGATCAATAATAACTGGATCAACGCGATCACCTTTTAGCCAAAGAGCAGCCGTTTGAGTAAGACCACCAGCAGACTTATGTAACGAATGAACAACAAGGTCTGCACCCGATGTCAATGCAGATTGAGGTAGTGAATCATCATCTACAAACGCAAAATGAGTCCCATGCGCTTCATCTACAAGGACAGGTAAACCTCTTCTATGAAGTTGGTCTATAAGTGGCTTTATATCCTGTGCATATCCGTGATATGTCGGATGAACAAGAACTGCTGCAGCTACTTTTAATTGATAGTGGTTAAGGTACTCAAGAACTTCCAATAACAACTTTTCATCAGGGGGTAAGAAATGTCCTCTATCAACCAAAAAAGGAATTTCAAAAAATACTGGAGTTACATCACCTAATAGACAAGCTTGAATCAGACTTCTATGAACATTTCGGGGCATCAAAACTGCTTGTCCAGGCCTTGCGACTGACAAAAGAGCCGCCTGCAAAAGTCCCGTAGCCCCATTAACGCCATACCAAAGCCTTTTTGCACCAAAAACTTCAGCTGATTCCTTCTGACTTTCAAACACTGCCCCATCCCTAATAAGAGGTCCTCCAATCTCAGGAAGATCAGGCAAATCCCAGACACCAGGACGATTCTTTAGCAAAGCTCGTAATTCTCTTGGCAGACCCACCCCTCTTCCGTGAGCAGGAAGAAAAAGAGCACGGCCATGCCCTTTGGTCAATAATGAAATCAGGCCCATCAAGATCTAATTGGGTTTCTAAAGTCTTGAAAACAATTTTCCATTTTCTTAGTTGAGCTCTTCTAGTCCAAAACCAAGTAATCCCTCGATTCGCTACAAACCGGATCAAGATTTCCTCTGGTTAATAGTAAAGCCATGGATTTGGATCCCTAGAATCATCCAATTATTCATTGCTACATCGTCCTTTGCAATCAAACTACTCATAGGTGAATCCTCCAAAAACAAGCAAAGCCAAAAAAAACTCGCGAAAGAACTTTTAGAGACTCTTATTTACCTCGGACCATGCTTTATAAAGATAGGCCAAGCTCTTTCAACCAGGCCAGACCTTATAAGACGAGACTGGTTGGAAGCACTGACTAATCTCCAGGACAACCTACCTCCATTCCCTCATGAAATTGCATTAAGAACAATAGAAGAAGATCTGGGAGCTAAAGCAGATCAACTATTCAAAGATTTTCCAAAATCCCCTATTGCTGCTGCAAGTCTTGGGCAAGTTTATAAAGCCCGCTTACATGGCAGTTACTGGGTAGCAGTAAAAATACAACGTCCAGATCTAGAATTTATTCTAAGAAGAGACCTAGTAATCATACGCTTCTGTAGTGTCATTTTATCCCCAGTATTACCCTTAAACCTAGGATTTGGCATAGGAGAAATAATAGATGAGTTCGGCAGAAGTCTTTTCGATGAAATTAACTACAAAAAAGAAGCAGACAATGCTGTTAGATTTAGCTGTCTATTTGCAAACACAAATACAATAACAATTCCAAAAGTAGAAAGATTGCTCTCTTCTCAAAGAGTAATCACAACTAGTTGGATTAATGGCACAAAACTACTCAACAGAAAAGAATTAATAGAAAAAGGGTTTGACCCAACATGTTTAATTAGAACTGGAGTAATAAGTGGCATAAGACAATTATTGGAGTTTGGATACTTCCATGCAGATCCACACCCAGGCAATATGTTTGCTCTAGAAGGCAAAACTGGCGATTTAGGACATATAGCTTATGTAGACTTTGGGATGATGGACTCAATTAGTAATGAAGATAGAATCACACTTACTGGCGCAGTAGTTCATCTTATAGATGAAGACTTTGACTCATTAGCTCGAGACTTTCAAAAGCTAGGTTTCCTAAGTCAGCACCAAGATATATCTAAAGTAATTCCAGCATTAAAAGAAGTATTGTCAGGCTCATTAGGGGCATCAGTTGGAACATTTAATTTCAAATCAATAACAGATCGTTTTTCAGAGTTAATGTATGAATATCCATTTAGAGTCCCCGCAAGATTTGCGTTAATAATTCGTGCTGTAGTAAGCCAAGAAGGCCTTGCCTTAAGACTGGACCCACAATTCAAAATCATAGAAATTGCATATCCATACGTGGCAAAAAGACTTCTTTCGGCTGAGACTAAAGATATGCTAGAAATCCTTCTAGATGTAATCTTTGACAAGAGTGGTCGCATCAGAATAGAAAGAATAGAAAGCCTTCTAGGAGTATTGAATAAAAATAATTCAACTCCACAAAAAGAATTATTGCCCATAGTATTTTCCGGTCTAAAATTGCTTGCAGGAGCTGATGGATACAAGCTCAGGAGAAGTCTTATCCTCAAATCAATCAAAGACAATCGTATTTATTCCTCTGATATGAAGAGATTGACTAAATTAATAATCAAAGAGTTCAGCCCTCCAATTATATATGAACTGCTAGGGAGAATAAAACAAACCAAACGTTAAATAGCAGAGAAATAATCCTTACATATGTTTAAATAGATTAAAGATGAGTAGTTTTTAATGCCAACTAGCTTGCAGCTTCTTCTGACCAAGATTTCCAACTACAAGCCTATCGGCGACAATGAAAACAATGCCTTGAAAGACGTGGTTCAATTCATTCCTGTTGAACCATCTAAAGATCCAATTATATTAGTCTTGATTGGAGCAGTTATTGCATTGATTGGCGGAGTCCTATTTGCAAGACTTATGCAAATAAAACTTATAAGATGGGAAAAAGAGAACATCTCTCCGATCCCTGTAGGAACTCCCCAAACAATAATTAGTTGGATTATCAGCTTTATTGGCATTTCACTTGTTTTCTCAGGCACACTGCAAGTATTCACATTCTCTGCCAAGAACTCATTATTGGCTTCATTGATTATAAGCTCAGTATCAGCGATAACAATGTGGCTACCTATAAAGAAACTCATGGAAGAAGTTGATGCTGGCACAGTAAAGCAAATAGACAAATATCTATAAATAACTCATATTTATAAAGAATCTAATTAAGATCAGATAATTGATAGTCTTCAAATTGTTTAGGAAGACTTCTAAGCATTGACAACCCTTTTCT
>QCJH01000011.1 GCA_003216155.1 Prochlorococcus sp. AG-409-A19
TTATAGTAATAAAGGTATTAATCCTTATCAATTGATGAAAGTAATATGTGAAACTTTACCTGCAGATGGAAATATATTTTTTGATACCGGATGTGCTTTAGCTTGGGCAATGCAAACAATGCAGCCCATCAGCAATCAAAGATATTTTCATGACTTTAACAATACAGCTATGGGCTGGGGTATACCAGCAGTAATAGCAGGATGTGCTCTTAAGCCTTTTTTTAAAAATATATGCATTACAGGAGATGGAAGCTTTATGATGAATTTACAAGAATTAGCTACTATTAAAGCCAATAAATTGAAGCCAATAATTATAATTATAAATAATAAGGGTTACTCTATGATCCAACAAACACAAGATATGTGGTTTAACTCAGATTATCTTGGCTCAAGCTTCAAGAACGGCTTAGCTTTTCCAGATTTCTGTGGGCTTGCAAATACATTTGGTATAAATGCTATAAGAATAGAGGATGAACATGACTTTGTTGTTCTTCAAAACAAAATATCTGAAGATAAAGCATGTATTATTGACGTCATTATAGATAGCAATTGGAGAGTCATTCCTCAAGTCAAATATGGAAGACCCAATGAAGACCCAGACCCATTGTTGTGCAGAGAAGAATTCAACAAAGAGATGATAATAAAACCATTATAAATCAGAAATATTCCATATGATTTGATACATGCTATTATGTTTCTGAATGATGATTGTGTATGGAAAGAATAGCCGATTATGCTCGTTTAAAGCGCCTATCCTCTAAATACAAAGAACTATATCAAGCATCCGAACCTTTTCCAAATGTAATTATAGATGAATTTTTTACTCAAAAACAACTTCAATTGCTGCATGATTCATTTCCAACTTCTAATAACCCTTTATGGAAAACACCATCTAATCGTAATACAATCAACAAAAGTGTAGTCAAGAAAGGCTCAACTGGAATCAAAGAAAATGTTCTATCTTTCTTATCGAGATATGTTATGAATGAATTAAATTCCGCTACATTCCTGTCATTTATTGAAGATATAACGGATATCAAAGGATTGACTGGCGACCCCTACTTATTTGAGTCAGGCTATCATCTAAGTAGGAATGAGGGGTATCTTGGAGTTCATGCTGACTATAGTCACCATGATTTAACAGGCCTAGAAAGGAGAGTTAACGTATTGATTTATTTAAACAAAGACTGGGTTGAAAGTTATGGTGGATCTATTGGGCTTTATACAGAAGATATGAAATTGCAGGCCTCAATACTTCCAATTGATAATAGAGTCTTGATTTTCAATACATCTAAAACATCCTTTCATGGTTTTTGCAATTCACTGACATTAGATGCAGACTATATCCAAAGACACCAAGGAAGAAAGTCAATTGCTATGTACTATTACACCTTGCCAACCAAAAGAGAACGGCATAGGATAATATTCCCAAACGACCCAAGTTTTGTCCATGAGCCTACAAATACATGAATGATTACAGCAATAATGGTGTATGCAAATTGAAATTATTTTCATCGCAAGATATAGATAAAATAAGAAATGAAATTTGTAGTCAGATTCTAAAAAACCTTGATGCTCCACTTACTTATGACATGAAGTTATATCATTGTTGGTGGGAAAGCTTTAAAGACGCTCGAAAAAAAACCTTTGCAGCAAAAAATCGACACTTCAAAAAAGCATTCTGGCAAAAGATAGACTTAGATTTAGAAAATTACTTGGCCACTGTGATCGGAGATTTAGTTGGTCAAAAATTAAATATCTGGGATGAAGGATTAGGCACAACGGCATTTAGATTAATCAGGCCAGGTTTTCAGGATGGATACCCACCATCTCGCAAAAGCTGGGGACCTGGAGGTCAGCTAATTTCAGCAACAATTCCTATAATTGGATTTAGTGAATTTGAATCACCAGGTTTTATCCTGGGATCACATTTGAAATATTATGATTCTTATCTAGAAAAAGATAGTCTCTTCTGCAAAGAAGAAAAAAGACTTAAGAATTACAATCAATATAAATATTTTAGATACAATTCTAATCCTGGCGAAGTTATTATTTATCATTGGGATACCATCCATACTGAGCAGATTATTGGCAAAGAAATAACGAGATTGTCATTAGAGATGAGGTTTTCATATGACTCCTAGAATATGGCTTGGAGGCTTAGCTATATCGAGAGAATGGAATTGGGACATGCTGGTTGAAATTATAAATTTATTCAATCAAAGCTATGAGGTAATTATTGATATAGCAGATATTTATGGGGAAGGAAATGCTCTAAATCTAATTATAAGGAATGTCAGAGAACTTCCAATTAATACCAAATTAAGCGTAAAAGTTGGATTAGTAAGCAAAATAGAGTCTGGGATGTATAGGGTTGAAGAAAGAGAATATAAAAAGGACTCATTTTATATGATTATTGAAAATTACATAAAACAAATAGGTATTGAAAACATAGATTCGATACAACTACACTCATTGCCAAAATGTAAAAACAGTTATTTATACCTTGTAAGTGATTTAAAAAGGTTAAAGGTAGACTTTCCTACTCTCAAATTGGGTATATCAAATATTGAAGCGAGAATTTATCAAGAATTCGTTTCGCAAATAGGATTCAATCTAGATATCGTACAAATACATGCTAATCTAATTGAACAGAGGCTAATAATTGATTATAAAGCTCTAAGAAGTCAACAAGAAGAAATCCTACTAAATAGAGTCTTATGCAGGGGGTTATTAAAAAATTACGAAGATCTAGATAATGACAAGCAAAGTCGAATGGCCCAGAGTCAAAGAGTCAAAAGTTCTCTAACAAAAGAAAGGTTGGCCTTTATCAAAGAAGCCACTGATTTGTGCAAAATGAATAATACTACCCTTCAGGATCTTTCAATGGCTTGGTCCTTACTACATAAAGATAATAATATCAAACCCATTTTTGGGTTCAGAACAAAAGCTCAAGTAATCTCAACAAAGGAGTTTCTATCTAGTAACATTGAAGCATTGCAAACAACAATAGACATGGTTGAGTGTCTTGCTAAGAATTTACCCGGTATAGATTCAGACATTCACCCTAAATTAGCCCTAGAAAAATGACAAATCTAATCTTTGGTGGTTCTAATGGTATTGGGAGAGTCTGTCTAGAAGAAATAGCAAAGGGTGATTATACTAACGTAATAAATGTTGATCTATGCCTGCCTAATGACAATAAGATAAAGACATTTACTGGCGATCTAAGGAATCATGGTTTTCAAGAAAAGCTACTAAATGACCTTCTAAGGATTCAAGAACTAGACTCCATAATATGGTCACTGAGATATCGTAATAAAAAGCAAATAAGTATATCAGATCAAATCAAAAATGAACTGGAAGTTGTATTGTATCCTCTAATTAAAATCATTGAGAGATTGAGCAAAAAAATAGAAGAGTGTTCTACAAGTATTATTGTGCTGTCTTCTATCAATTCAGACCTTGTTTGCAACCAACCCTATTCTTATCATATTGGTAAATCTGCATTAGATGCATATTGTAGAAAGCTTGCTGTAGAGATAGGTTCGAAATCAAATGCACGTGTTTCTATTGTCAAACCAGGTATTGTGCAAATGAAAAGTGGTACTCAAGAAAAAAATTCTAATGATGAATATCAAAAGGCTTGTGAGGCATCAATTCCTCGACTTGAGCCAGTTAATGTAAAAGAAGTAGCTAATGTAGTACGTTTTCTAGCTAGTGAAGAGTCTAAAGCAATAAATGGTGCATCTATTGTCGTAGATGGTGGTGAAAGTCTCTTAGATCAGTACTATGTAGCAAGGCGTGCAACACTGTAAGTTTTCCAAATGTTAGAAACAAGTTGGTTTCACACAGAAATCACAGAAGAAGCAAAGTCTAATGCGGCTTTAGCGATAGCTGAAGATCAGTTTACTAATGGAAATTTCACTAAGTTATTAGAGAAAGAAATCAGTCAAAAATTAAATGTTCCATATTGTATGTATACAAATAGTGGAACATCTGCTTTGTCCATTGCATTAATCGCAAGCAATATTAAAAGGGGCTCAAAAATCGCAACTTCTTCTATTGGATGGATCGCAACACCTCAAGCTATACGTATGGTTGGAGCGGATGTATACGTAACCGACGTTTTGGAAAATGTGCCTGTCATGAATACAGAAGTTCTTCTAAAATCGCAAGGAGATATTGATGGAATAATTATTGTCAATTACAATGGAAGACAAGTCGACATAAATTCACTAAAAAATAACTTAAATGATTCTATATCAATTATAGAAGATTCATGTAAAAGCTTGTTTTCAATGGACTATAATAACAATGGGTTTTCAGGTACAAATGGGGATTTTGGATGTTACTCATTAGGAATGGTTTCTATGCTGCCAGGAGTATATGGCGGATTAGTTTCAACAAACAACCTCAACCAGATTGAGACTCTAAACCGTATTAAATGGCATGGAACTTCTAGTCTAAATGGAAAAGAAAGTTATCAAGAATGCTCATACAATTTTAAAACAAGTAATGTTCATGCAGCAATTGCATATGGGATGATTGAAGGAATAGAAGAAAGAAAAACACGTATAAATGCTATTTATGAAATGTATAAGTCTGAACTTGAAGGACTCGAAAATAACATTCTAATTCCCATTAATACCAATAAGGGTGAGATTCCCTTACTTATCGACATCAAATCAAAGAACCGTAAAGCAATAACAAAACATTTAAACTCTCATGGTATACAAACATGTAATTATCATCGATCTCTTAGCCACGCTGAATATGTAAAAAATATTGGCAGTATAAGCAATAGTGAAATCTTTGGGGATCAAGTCTTTCACCCTCCATGTGGTCCAGATCAACCAATGAAAAACATAGAGAAATCAATAAAATTAATTAAAGAATTGGGATAAAAATATTAAAGATCTCGTATTGGATTAGATGATTTCTCAATGTACTTATTGATTTTTTTTGAAATTACCTTACTTCCTCTAATGATAGGCCTATCTAACTTAGACTTTTGCCTAGAAATATTAATTTGATCCTCAAGTGAAGTAGTATAAATAATGTTTCTTGAAAAATCATAATTATTGGTAATCACCTCAGAAAAAACGACTAGTGATTTATATAAATCTATTTGGTTTAATGGTTTAACCATATAACCATTAGACTCTAATACAAAATAATTATGTGGCAATAATCTAATTAGGTTATCTCTATTATCTTCAACCAATTGACCATAATGAAAAAGGTCGGAACAAATATACCAACAATAAGGGTGGTAGGAAATGGGAAAAAATGATGGCCAATCAAATATTAGATTTGGTCTGTGAAACATAACGCCTGAACTACAATATGCTCCAGATGGTCCTGAGAAAAAGAAGAAACAATTTGCCAAAAGGTAAAGATATTCTTCATGAGTGATTTCATTAAAGTCTACAGGGGTATGTATAAATGGGTTAGTGATAATAATATTTTTAGAAATATCTAATTCTACTTGGCATGCAATAAAAACATGCAGTTTGTATTCTCGTGTAAAAATATCTAGCGCTTTTATTATTTCACTTTCAAGGCTATTCCGATGTTGATTAAACTTTGTACATTCAGATTTAAATAAATTACTCCTCCATTGGACTAATATAAATTTAGAACTTTTTCCAAGCATTTCTTTAATTGATCTATCTTGTATTTGAAATTTCTCTGGTGGAGAGATAATGGGATCTCTCAGTTCATTATCATGGAAATAAATTGTATTAGCTATCGATTCTGCTTCATAAATCTGAAATATTAATTTGTTTTCTTTGGGTTCGTCAAACACATAAGAAGGGTATTGCATACCCAAAGTAAGGCTCCAGTCTCGAAAGTCAGATGACTCAAGGTTTGAAACATCTACCTTCTCAAATTTCATCCCAGATTTTATTTGTAAAGCCAAGAGTTCAGAATTTGATACTGTATTGATATCTGTTCGAAATAAATAATCATATTTATCATCAGCTAGGAATAACTTATGCATAATATCTGGATATAAATATTGATGGCCAAAAGCGTATAAAATACTTGCATTGTATACTTGCTTAGGAGTATTCTTCTCTTGCCAAGCAACTATATCTCTTAGCTTATTGATTTTCAAATACTCGGTGTTGATTTGCAAATCCCTTGTCAAAACCTGGCCGAGGTAAGGCAATATTTCACCATTCAATAAGATAAGTAGGTTAACTATCTGAAGACAATTCTTATATACTGTATCGAGTCTTGGTCCGTAATATGTTCTAATCTTTTCGATTGACTTGTCAAGAAAAAAAAGATTCTCTATATTGAAATCTAAGTTAATCAGCTGATCCCTAACTAAACAAGACTGTTCAAATGAAAGATTTTGATAACTATCATTCATTCTTAAATTAAAATTTGTAGATTCTGCATATTTGTGACGCAAGTTTTGGCTATGAGATAACTTATTATGCATCAAATCAAAACAAGATTGCCAAGATCTAATACTATGAATATCAACACCAAATAGCTCTTTTAAAAATGCTTTCGATGGGATATCAAGAATATGACGAACCGCTATGATTAATTGGATTTGTCTACTAAGAATAAGCTTTACTGTCAATCCTTGTTTTGACTCTGTATTTAGATTAAGATTAACAGAATATTGCATTTGGAATTAAATTAGAGTTAATGGATAAGCATGTGATCATCTATCAGTTTAACCTTTGAAACCCACTGTCACAAGTTCTAGTTTCTAATAGATCTTCAATAGGTATACCATCTTCACATTCCCGTATGAGAGAGAATACTCTATCTAATGCTTCAAGGTAATCATCAATAATATCCTTTGTATGGGCAATACTTAGATAACAACTATTAGAGGCCAGATAGCCTTTCTTGAGCATCTCCTGAGTTATAAGGGTTTTATATTCTAGTGATTTTGAATTCTTAAATGAAAAGCTTGCCAAGGCTGGTAAGCCATGGTGAATAATTTCTAAATCATATTTATCAGCTAACATTTGCCAACTATTTTTTAATGCTAAACCATTAGATGTTATTGTATCCCAACTTTTTTCTTTGCGCATAATATCCAAAGTCTTCAATGCAGCACTAGGTCCAATTCTTTCTGTCCAAAAAGTACTACTAATAAAAGTCGTCTGTGTTGCCTCCATGACCGAACGAGAACCAATAATTGCACTAATTGCATAACCATTCCCTAATGCTTTGCCAAACATCGCCATATCAGGTTCTACTTTATACTTGAGATGTAAACCACCAAAAGTCTCTCTAAATCCTGATGTGCACTCATCAAAAATTAAAACTATTCCTTTTTTAGTGCACAAATTTCTAACCGCTTCTAAAAATCCTTTTTGTGGTGGAATAGAGCGTTGAACCTCCATTTTTACTGCTGCCAGATTATTACTTTCTGCTATTTCCTCTAATTGATCAAACCTGTTAAAACTAAAGGGTAGGACTGATCCTTGTAGACTTTTAGGGACACCATTTGGTTGTAAACCAGGTAAAAGATGTTCTTCTAATCCAGATTGATTATGCAGATTAGTAGCTAAATACCAATCATGCCAACCATGATATCCACAAATCGCTACCGTATCTTTACCTGTTGCAGCCCTTGCTATCCGTATAGCTATTGCATTAGCTTCCCCTCCTGAACGAGCAAAACGAACCATATCTGACCAATTGTGCATTTCGACCAACTTTTCAGCAAGCCATACTTCCTCTGGACAATTAAGAGTACTCATATTGCCTGCTTCTAATGTAGAAGCTACTGCTTTATCTACCTCAGGATGACCATAACCAAGGATATTAGTTCCTATACCCATAATACTCATATCTATAAACTCGTTTCCGTCTAAATCCCATACACGGCATCCCTTAGCACGTGAAAAATAAGCGGGCCATTTCCCAGGCAAAAACATCTCAGGCCTTTTGGAAAGTAACATATTTCCACCTGGTATTATTTTCTTAGCTTGATCCCATAATTTTTGGCCAGAAGATGACGATGAATTATTTAAAGACTCAATATCTGCTTGCAAAGATTTTTGATAACCAGAGTTTCTGACAGTAGAAAGGTTTAGTTCTGCCAATTTAGGCTTACACATCATGTATTGAATAACATCATCAATTCCATATAATGGATTAGAAGGATAAAGATCTTCTATGACAGTAGATACGACCTCAAAGTCAATAGGATCATCAACAGTTAATCGATAATAAGGCCTAATAGGTTGATGATTAAAATGTCCCCAATACAAACTGGAAGATTTTCTTCTGAGCCAAGGTGTAACATGTTCCCGTTGAGAAGGAAGCGTGGCCTTTTTATCTGCAATTTCTAAGAATTTAGCCTTAAAGATTTCGGCATCAAAACCATCTGGTAACCCTAAATGCGATTCATCAGAGCAATTAGCTAAATAATCCCAGCCACCTAATTCAAAAGCCTCCACCAATTCATCTATAAGCATTGGATCTGACAAAGGACAATCGCCAGTCAATCTAACAATTGAAGACGCATTTTCACTTTTTATGCATGCTATGAACCTAGACAAAACATCTTTTAGACTACCTCGAAAAACCTTAAAGCCATTATCAGAAACAATCTGTGCAAGTAAATCATCTGAACTATCTGTAGAAGTTGCCATAACCACACTATCTAACTTAGAAGAGCGGCTAACTCTTTCTAATTGATGGAGAATCATGGGTTTACCAAGAATAGGTTTCAAAACCTTTCCTGGTAGTCGAGTAGAAGTAGTGCGAGCTTGAATAATTGCTGTTGTTTTCATACTTGAGGCTTCCACATAGATCTTGGTAGGCCATATCTCAAAATATCCATACGCTGACCTCCATTAAATGACTCGTCTCTTAGAGTGCCTTCAAGTTCAAACCCACACTTTTCAAATGCACGTATACTTGGCATATTCAGACTATAAATTCCTGCATTAATTTTCTGTATATCTAACTCCTTAAATGCCCAATCTCGTACTAAAGAAATTGCTTCTGTTGCTAAACCCTTACCCCAACAATTACGATCACCAATGAATAAGCTCATATCAGCCCTACGATGAAAGCTATGTATTGGTCCAAGCTTAATATTCCCTATGTGTCTACTATCCTCAACAAGACAAATTGCGAACCAAGGACAAGTAGAATCATTACAATGTTTCTGCCAATATGTTCTCAAGGTCTCTAAGCTCTGTGGCTGAAAACGAGTTTCAATAAAACGGTTTACATCAGGGTCTTTTAACCAGCCTAAATAAGTTGTGTTAATGTCTTCCAGCTCAAGCGCACGAAGCAATAGACGTTTAGAAAATAACATTTGCTAGCCTCTAGAAAATTTACAGGTCATTATCAGAAGAGAGGCATTTGATTATCTCTTATAGTAATTGCTCTTCTAATACTTTTCTAGTATAGAAAGTGAAGAAAAATAAATTCTTGATTTAGAAAGCATAGTTAAGATGGCCAGTTGCGTGGATCAAGAAATTCTGAGTTAGGCAAAGCCCACTTTGACAATTCTGAGAGGCAAAATGGAGATTTTAGATACCAAGTTCTAAGTAATACTTCTAACTCCTTTAAACTTGTAATTCCAATTACAATAGCCTCTAATTCCTTCTGAGATTTGGCGAAACCTAATGCCAATTCTAACAAGCCATATTGAAGTTTTGACGCTCTTAGTTCGAGGTGTTTATGATGTTTTCGACAATTTTCAGAGATCCAATGAGGCCATTGTTGTTCTGGTGTTACTAACAAACCTTGTAGAAATAAGCTACGAGCATGAATGGAAATTCCTCTTGACTTTAGGAAGCCTATGGTCCCATCAAGAAGTAAACGTTGATCGTAAAGTGATAAAGGTAATTGAACAATATCTATCAGGTCAGAATGAACACCTTGCAATTCATTAGCTGTATAGATTGAAATCCCAATACGTTTCACTAATCCTCTTTCCTTGAGACTAAGCAGCCAATCCTCTAAGAACTGTGAGCCTGTCTTGTGAAGGTCATTAGAAGAGTGTAATAATAAAGAATCTATAGAATTTACTTTTAAGAATTGAAAGCTTCTAATTAAAGAATTTTCCCATTTTAAAACATCATCGAATGAAAAAGAGTTTTTTGGTTGTGCAGAGAGTTTAGTAATAATTGAGAAATCATGTTCACAAGGGAGTGAATCTCCCAAGACAGATTCAGACTCACCATAAGACTGAGCTGTATCCAAATAATTAATAACAGTAGAAGATTGTGCTACAGATAATATTTGACGCACATTCTCCTTAGAAACCTGACCAGTGGAGTTGGTAATTCCATAAGGAATTCCAAACTGAGCGGTACCTAAGGATATAGAAGGTTTAGGGTTTTCCAATTAAATTACTTTGAATGTAGGGTCTACATGTCGAAGAATTAATCTTCTTATTTCTTTCACAGTTAAGAACTCTGGGTTAGTGCCTGAATTATATGCAAAGCCTTCAGATACTAATTGTGCTGAAACTTTATCTATATATAAAGCAGGTGATAATCTACCCGCTGAAGGTAAAATCGCATAATACTTACCAAGGTCTACGGTGCTAAATGAATCACTAGCTGTTATCATTTCCTCATGGATTTTCTCTCCTGGCCTAATTCCAACAATAGGTTTCTTTGCTTCAGGAGCAATTGCCTCCGCAACATCTATGATTCGATAACTAGGTATTTTTGGAACTAATAATTCAGAACCTATCGCATTATCGAGAGCCCACAAAACCATATCGACTCCTTCTTGTAAGGAAATATTAAATCTCGTCATTCTTGGATCAGTGATTGGAAGAATGCCAGTTTTTGCCTTACTAAGAAAATAAGGAATTACAGATCCCCTTGAACCCATTACATTTCCATATCTTACGACAGAAAATCTAAGACTATTCTCTCTGCCTGCATATTGATTAGCTGCTATAAATAATTTATCTGAGCACAGTTTTGTAGCCCCATATAAATTTACTGGCGCTGCTGCTTTATCTGTGCTTAATGCAACTACTCTCTTCACGTCACTATCAAGACATGCTTCAATAAGATTTTGAGCTCCTATAACATTGGTATTTATAAATTCCATTGGATTATATTCTGCTGCAGGTACCTGCTTAAGCGCAGCTGCATGAATCACAGTATCAATGGTACTTAATGCTCTTCGTAAACGATTTTGATCCCTGACATCACCTAGAAAGAATCTAAGTTGGGGAAATTGATCTACTGGATATAACTGCTGAAGTTCCCATTGCTTAAGCTCATCTCTGCTGAAAACGACAAGCCTCTTTATTTTTGGATATCGATCAAGGACTGTACGTATAAAAGCTCGACCAAAACTGCCTGTTCCGCCTGTGATAAGTAACCTGCTGATACTGGAAGACATGATAAAGGGGACTTAGAAAGTGGATCTAAGTATTTTCTTATTATATGACGTTATTACAGAATACGCTGAATGTCTCTTTAGAAGAGACTTAAAGGATAAGATTAAGTTGTCAGTTGAGCTAATGAAAGAATAAATTAAATTCACAATGAAATTAATATTTCAGGCTCTATGGATAAATTTTGTTCAAGGAATTAATAAATAATTGCTGTGAGTCTACAACCGGATTGCCACAGGAAGATTCTACAAATTGTAATTGAAGCATTAATCTTACATGTCCGCTTTGAACAGGAGTGCCTCTATGTAAGCAATGTGTGTCGCCAAATATAATGGTTCCCTTAGACCCTAAAATATAATTAGGAACCAAACCATGATCAATTAGAGATAGATTGTCAATTCTGCCATCTTTTTGAAGAGACTTTGGAATAAAACGTCGATAAGGTGCATGAGTAGAGGGTACATATACATGAGGACCACAAGTTCTATCAACATCAGACAAATATATAAAGATCTTTAGGAATTTGTTATGGTCGCAATCAAAATGGAAAAGCATTGCATCTGTGGATTTATCCTGAATGGATATTTCTTTATATTCGGTCTTAGAGAGTGCAATACCATTCACAATAGCTTGTGGACCAAGATAGGATCTTGCCATGTCCCAAATCATCGGGTCTTTTAATAGGTATTGAACTAAAGGTATATTAGATAAGTTCTTAAGATCAGTAATGAGAGTTCTTTGGCCTCCTAAAGTATTTTTTTCATCTGACAAGATACGATCAATAAATTCTATAGAATTATTTATTTCATCGACAATTAATCCTTGAGGCGGGGAAATAGCATAACCTGTTTGTTCTAGAGAATTAATAAGGCTAGAAAATTGGAAGCTGCTACTATTTGATAATTGATTAATGGATAGGCAAGAAATATATTTGCCAACAAGTTCAGAAATATATAATGAACTTATACCTTCAGTAGCAACGAAGAGATTACGTAATAGAAGATAGTCAGAAAGTTCAAACTTATTTTTTAACTGCCCTTCATCAAAGCTTTTCTTGATTAGTGTGAAAAGATAATCTAATGGCCGTTTGAATTCAGAGTTCAAAAGTTTAGTTAGAGACATGATGTTTTTATTTATATCAAAAAACAGGTGACAAACCTTTTAGATAGAGATGCGAACTATGACTTTTGTTACTGAGATAGTCTACCAGAATCATCAAGTTGTCTGATTCTAGATTAAGTTTTAATCCTTTATGGGGCAAAGCATTAATCTGAGGATGGTCAATATTAACTATGCTCACTAATTCAGTAGTAAATGAACTAGCAAGGTAATAACAATATAAATAAGGCTTCATTTTCCTGGCTCTATGTTCAATATGATTCTGATTTAACAATTGCAAAGTATCTAAAACTGAAAGCCTTTCTTTGAATAATAAATCTGCGGAATCAGTAATACTTGGAAAAGAATTTAAGCCTGGAGAAACTACAGGAATTTGCCAATATCTAAAATCTAAAGCCAACGAAGAGTGTGGGACGATAGACAAAGGTACTCTATCTGTTAAAAGACTCCAGTGGATATCTGCCTGTGGGGGTATTATTATTAGATTTGGATGATTATTCGTTAGTTGATTGACCTGGGCTAAATAGTCTGTTGCTTCTACAGGACAGCCAATCTTACCTAAATTTGGATGATGACGAACTATAAGGCTATACCCTTGCTTTTGCAGAGCAGAAGCATATTTAGAGATCTCCCTAGTAGCATTAATGTAATCCTCCGTAGGTAGAAAAAATGTAGATTCATCAAGACTTGAAGTGAAAAGTGCTACAGAGTTTGAGAAATCTACGTTTTCTGGAAAAACAAAAGAATCGACTCCTTTAAAATCATTAGTATTTTGCTGGCCACCCTTTCTTCTTCTCAACATAAATGATTCTATTTCATCGGACATAGATTCATCGAGTATTAACGAACTGGCATTATGTCTGATAGAATTATCAAAGCTAAGAATATCCATTGGTTTACAGTTAATGGAGATTCTAAAAGAACCAGATAAATGACCCCTCTCGTGAACTAAAGTATTATATGCATATCTAGAAATAGAAGAATAAAAACCACTATATATGCAAAACCTACCATTGTATAAAGAACATACAATTTTATCTTCATATCCAAGAAGTTCTATCAAATTTTCCGCAAAACATTCTCCATAGGTGAACGTATAACAATAGGACTCAAGTAATTTATGGAGATATAATGCGTCTTCAACTGATAGAAGTTCCTTTATAGATGAAACACGAAAGCGAGTAAAAATTGGGCTAAGAAGTTCTAATTGCTTAATAGGTAATAAAGAGTTGGATGATAAGATGGAAAAGTTTCGAATAATCTCACTATAAAGTCTTTTAGATCTAGTGATGACTTGTCTCTCATCTACATGGTCACGACTGTTAAAGATACGTGCAGTTGGGAAAAAATTTCTAATGAATTTTTCATTGTTATTAGTGCAGCCTTCGGAATACTTTCTTATCGCTTCATTGTCAAGAAAATCCTGGCCAAACATAACCTCACTGGCTTCCTTCATGTTTAGCGTTTGATTACAGATTGCAAAAATCGGATTTGATTTATATTTAGACAAAAAAGAGGATGCAAGTGCAATGTCAAACTGATTATGAACTGGCCAAGGATATGCTATAAATGAAAGGAGTATTGTTTTATGTGTCATTTATCCAAAGGTAAAAAAAGTCATTTATATATATTAACATAGCAAAATAATTGGAATTAAGATTTGCAAGGATTATATCAATCAAGCTTGGTCAACTTAATATATTCAGTATTTAAATCAATGGTTTTAGTTGAATTATATCTATGCATTCTATACATATACAAAGGTAAGGGCAGATTGACCATCTTATGTTTCTTTTTAACAAGCCTTCTCATTAGGTCAACTTCTTCAAAAAGTCTGAAGCCTTCATTAAACAATCCTATTTCATATAATGCAAATTTCTTTATAAGCATTCCACAAGCTATAGGATCTGAAACTGCTGAAATACGTTGAGATTGTTCTTCGTTATTATTAACAAAAACATAGTCACAAAAGACTCCACTCGCAGAAGGCAACAATATTAAACTCTGTAATAAAATAAATAGTGCATTTTCTTGTATATAATCATCAGAGTCAAGGAAAAAAATAAACATACCCTTCGAGTCTAAAACCCCAGTATTTCTTGAAGCTGCAACACCCCTGTTCTCACTATGTTTGATAATTCTTACCCTAGATTCATCCTTGAAAACATGAGAACAAATATCATGGGTTCGATCATTTGAGCAATCATCAACTATGATTAATTCTATATCCATAAAGCCAAGAGGATATTTCTGTTCCAAGACAGAATAAACAGATCTCTCTATATAATTCTGCGAATTGTAGGTAGGAATGATGACTGAAACCCTATGCATATAAAAAAGTCCAAGTTTTTATGAAGATATTTGGAAGCGAATGAACTACAACTAGTATAAGGTATTCTAAAAGGTATAGAGCTAATTGATTGCTAGCGTATGAATTTTGGTAAAAGTTTGATTATTGGATGGACAGGAACGGTAAGTCAAGCATATATGAGAAGTTTGAAGAAATATTCCTCTGAAATTATAGGCATTTCCAGGAAAAGTTCAGATATTAATATTGATATTGATCTTATGAATCAGGATGTAACTAAAGTAATCAGGGAAGTAAAACCTAATCTAATTATAAAGTGTGCCGGTTTAGTTTCACCTAAAGAATGTGAAGAGAATAGCCTTAAGGCTGAAAAGATAAATGCAAAATTAGTCCAAGATCTTGCTCTATGCTGTGAAGAGAATCAATGCAAGCTCTTACATGTCAACGGACCATTTTTACGATGGTGACGGGTACAAATTGCATGGGGAAAATGAAGAACTAAAATTAATCAATGAATATACCAAATCAAAAAGAAAGCGTGAAATATATTGCCTAGAGAATAAAGAAGCCTAGATTATACGTATAAATATAACTGGTTATAGAGGGAAAATAAGTAGGCCAACATTTTTCGAATGGCTGTTAGAACTCTTATATTCCTCAGCTCTAGGATGAATTTTTCTTCTATAGCAGCTTAGCTAGTTCTTGGGAAGGTTTGCATTAACTGAGTGCGTAGAAGGTAAGCATAAGATCAAAGTCAAAATAGTTCTAGGTACTATCTTCAACCTTATCAGTATTGACAAGTTTAATGTAATCTGTATTTAAATCTAAGTTTTTTATAACATCATTCTTATGTACAGCATATAGTGGCAAAGGAATATTGATTAATTCATGTCCGAACTTTTGAAATCGATGAATAAAATCCTCATCTTCAAATAATTTAAACCCCTCATTCACAAGTCCAATTTCGTATAAAGCAAGCTTTTTTAAAAGCATCCCACCAGTAAAAGGTGTTTTTAACGCAGAAATCTTTTGCGATCTTTCCTCCTTATTATTAACATAAACATAATCAGAGTACACACCACTAACAGACGGTAGAAGAATCAAGCTTTGAAGTAAAATAAAAATTGCACTCTGATGAATATAATCTTCAGGTTCTAAAAAGAATAGGAACCTTCCTCGAGATTCCTGGACTCCTCTATTGCGTGATGCTGCTGTGCCTTTATGTTCTTGATGTCTAATTATAGAGACCCTAGATTCATCTCTAAATGCATGTGTGCAAATTTCATGAGTTTTATCATTTGAATGATCATCTATAATTACAACATCTAAATCTAAAAAACCACTAGGAAATTTTTGCTCTAAAGCAGAATAAACGGATCTTTCAATATAATTTTGTGCATTATATGTAGAGATAACTACAGAAACTCTATGCATACTATTTACCTATGGATTTTCTTCTTGCATTCTCTTGATCTATAGACTGCTGAAAGTCTTCTAAAGTATGAATGTCAATTGAATCATCTATAACAAAATGATCTGGCTTGTGAATGTATGGATCACCATAGTTTAATAACCTACTAGGAGAGAAGCCCCATATAGATCCATTATTTCTTCTAGTCTCGTAAATTGTTAATAATTCATCTACATTACAATATAGCATAATATTTATGCACGATCGTAATGTTGACATTTTTATGGATGGAGAATTTGCCTGAATATTTAAAATATAATAGTCTTGCAAGCTCATATCCTTAACAATTTGCTGAAATATTGGGACACTAGGTATATCATCACCTTGCAAATTTATTGGCCTATTGTGAATCCTTATTTGAGGATATTTAGATTTAGCATTCTCTAATATAGAAGTATCATTACTATCTAGAATAATAGGTAGATTCATTCGAAAGCATTTCTCTAAAGTATACATATACATGGGCTGTTTATTAAATTCCAAAGTATTTTTGCCTGGCAGTCTGTTACTAGTTGACTTGGCAATCATCAATAATGCTAACTTCCTCTTATGCTTCATAATTAATTTTCAACGATTGCAATAAGATTGGAAATATGAGAATGAGGCAAAGAATATACATGACTAGTTAGGTTCTTATCATTTGTAGCTTTGATTATTAAGTCTTTAAAGTTAATTCTGTCATAATATCTTAAATGAGGTGTACCAGGATTTTTTTCATCAACATTCCCACTTGGCACAATTATTATTGCTCTTTTATTAAATACTCGGATTATTTCCTGCACTGCTTTTAGATCATCTTCTAAATGTTCAATTACATGTGAAGACAAAACAGTATCATAGCTATTATCTTTGAAAGGAAGATTAACTGCCGATCCAATTTCTACGTTCAATCCTCGGGATTGCCATATTTCAGAAGCATTATTTGTATTATCTAGCCCTTGGACTTCAATCCATGGTTTAGCAGCTTTGATGAGAGCTAATGCCATGCCAGTTCCACAACCTACATCTAATAAGGAATTACCTGAAATATTACCCAAGATATGGTGCAATAAACACCATGCATGATCATAGAAATACCAACCTTCTTCTAATTCGACCAATTGCTGTTTAGTATAAATTGTCATACTTGCAAAATAGAATCAAGAGCTAAGAAAGAAAATCTGTGAATGAAGCGGGAGACCCAGGCTCCACATCCTTCTTTAGAACCATCCCAATTATATCAAAATATTTGTCTGCAGGTATTGCTTTGTTTAATGGACGCAAAGCAACAATATCATGATCACTAATTGAATTTCCCTTTTTGATTGGTTTTGCATAATACAAACCTCTTCTTGCATTCAGTCGTGCATCATTCTGTATTTTCAAATCAGGATAATCATTACCTATTAATATTTTATCTTGTGCGAGAAGATTTCTAAGGGAACTAAACTGCTTGGCGTCTAAAGCATGATAATGGTCATTGCCATTGCGTAAAGTACAAGGACTGAAGTGTTTTTCTATAACTGTTGCTCCAAGTGTGCTCGCCAACCTACAACATTCAATACCCTCATCTCCTGGGACGTGACAAGAATAACCAACCTCATGTTCAGGGAAATGAGATTTTAAAGTCTTTAAGAATCCTAAGTTAGCATCCTGCGCCTTGCAAGGATAATTCAATACACAATGCATTAGAGTAATCTTATGATCTGGACTACATTCTTTGATAAAGGATAATAGTGATTCTATTTCATTCAAAGAAGAAGCACCAGTGGAAATATAGAGAGGCTTCTTATACTTTATTATTTCGTAGATCAATCGACGATTGGTTAAATCAGAAGAGCTAATCTTAAAGTTACTCAAAAGAGGTGCAAATGTTTCTACTAATGACACGCTAAATAATGTTGTCATAAATTCTATTCCCAAGTTTTGACAATGGTTAAAAACCTGCTTGTACCATTCAAGTTGATGGGTTTCATATCGCTTAAACAAATCATATTGAGATGTTTCTTTTTCCTTGCGAGTATCCCAATAACTAATTGCATCTTCAGTGGTTAATTCCGATGCCTTATATGTCTGAAATTTAACCGCGTCTATACCTGCCAGGCTAGCATCTGTGACCATATCGATAGCTCGCTCAATTGAGCCCTCATGATTGACTCCTATTTCAGCAATGAGCTTAGGCATTCAAACAAAGCAGTAAAGAAATGCTAGCACGGTAATCAATATATCTGCGAAGAAATTAGTATATTTTCTGGGCAATACTTGAATAAAGGTAATTCTTTAATCTATTACTACGAAGATAGAGTTATATATTCAAAAAAGCTCATACTTACTAACTGGAGAGCCACGATATGAATAAGGAAGGTCTAGATCAATATGCTAAAATAGTTAGGCATATAATAGTTCTATGCTAAAGAGAGTATTAGATTCAAACTTGCTAAAAAACATTGTTGAATCTAAATTTAAAGAGGCGACTACAATTGAATCTATGAAAATAGACTCAATTAGAGCAGATTATGTCGAAAAAAGAATAGCAGAGCATGTGGATGAGAATGGCTTAATTACAGGTAATGACTCGACTTATAGTATAGAAAATACTGTTAAGCACAATATTTTAGGGATTAATCCTAATAACTCTATTGATAGGCCAATGGCACTTTTAGGTCCAATTTTAGGTACTAACGAATGTGTATCATCAAATAGGAAGAATTTAAAAGTACTAATTATAGGTCCTAGGAATGAATCAGAAATTTTTCTATATGCCTCTCATGGGTTCGCTCTTGATAACATACGAGGGCTGGATTTAATCGAATATTCTGAATTTATAGATGTGGGTGATATGCATAGCATGCCATATTCTGATAATAGTTTTGATTTAGTTGTTTGTGGTTGGGTAATGGCTTACAGCAAGTCACATCAATTGGCTGCGAATGAAATAAAGCGCGTAGTTAAGAATTCTGGGTTGGTCGCTATAGGAATGGATGTCAATCCCAGGACAGAAGAAGAAAGAACGGAATATTCAGAACAAGTTTTAAAAACTGAGGGATATGGATACGAGCTTCGATCTCACGGTTATGGATCCTCAAATGAATTGCTAAATCTATTCAAAGATTCAATTTCTCATATAATCTTTAATTCTTTCACTGGAAACAAACAAGGTGGCTGGGCTAATATCTTAATAAAGTTAACAAAGACATTAGACAATAATAGCCTGAAAAATGATTCGGTTGTTTTCTAGATTCAATCAATATGGTTAGATCTGTTTTATTACATTGGCACCCGCAAGGTGCATATTTTGGCAGGGCAATAGTGCATTCATTGCAATATTTAAATGTTCAGCCAAATGATCTTAGATTAATAGTATTAGTCGGCAGTTCATTTTTATCTCATACTGTTGAAAGTTCCTTGCATTTTATCAATCTACTTAAAGATCAAATTGAAGGTAAAGGTATCCAGTCTATAGAAATAGAAATCATTCCTAAATTCATGTGGAGTTTTTCTAATTTTAGAGAGGTTGAAAAAAACAAAAAAATAATAGAAGAGTCAAAAATTCTAATTTCTAAAATGAAAGAAAAAGATTCAATTTTTAAACTTTTTACGAATTCAATCTCAGATTCACTATCGCGTGGACTTGATTCAAGTTTCTCAAATTTTGACTACATGATAAATCAAGTCTCAGCAAGAGATCTAGAATCACATAGAGAACTATATGCCGCAACACTAACAAATATATACATAAATATTCTTAGCAAGTATCAACCTGAACTAATTACAACTTCACACGGAAATTATGATCATTACATAACACCATTCATAGCCAGCACTCTCAAGAGAATACCAACTTTAATCGTTAATGGTGGTTGTAATATGGCTTACGTACATAATCCAAATGTACATCAACTAGCAGATCCATGTATTGCAAATGCATTCAAGGAAATTGTAGAGCGGGAAACATCTGGCAACATATCTCTTTTCTCGACAATACCACCTTATCTAAAGGAAGAGATTCAAGCTGCTAGCAATACATATGTGAAAAATTCTTCTTGTAGGAGCATTAAAAATTCAAAAATTTTCAATGAATACAAGAAGGATTCGACATATCCATTAGCAATACTTCCAATTTTTGCAGAGCTTAGTAATCATGATTGTCTAGGCAGGCTCGAATTCCCAAGGAAATATGATTGGTTAGTAGATATGTTTAGATTAGCATCTGAAGCAAATAAGAAGCTATATATTTATGAACATCCAGCTACAAAGTCATATGGTCAAAATGATTTAACAAAAGCATTAATCCAATCAGCAGGATCTATATATGATGTTGAATATGAAGTAGTGAAGGGATTAAATATGTTATCCGAAATCCTAAATCGTAACTCATTAATACCATTTAGCCTTGGCAGTTCGATCGCGCTAGAGTTGTATGCGACTGGTGGTTATTCAGTAATTAGTAATACAGCAACATGTTCTCCGATCAGTGAATCCCACTTTGTTTTTAAAAAAGGTATGAATTATTTCGATCTAGAGGATATATTCTTTAAAAATATAGATGTTAGAAGCAAATCAAAAGTCTTTATTTCTATGGCAGACTTTTGTCTAAGGTTTAATTCATTTGGCAAATTTAGGAGTCAAGATTTTCATCTAAGGAAAGCATTTGACAAATTATTCTACTTTGGTGGTTTTAGAACTGATTCTCCCAAGCAATTCTTAAAACTATTTCATGTATATATGAATTCTCTAGATTTTCAAATCTTAGAAACAAAATCATTTCATCAGTTCATATTAAAATAATTCTATCTACTATTTCTACGCCAATTTGTATCATGTCCAAATACAATGGGTGAATCAACAAATTCAATCTGTAAAATCTCTCTATAGAAATCCTTATCTAATAATCCACCTTTGTGAAAACCACTCGTATCGACGAGAAATGCCTTTGCCTCGATTCCTTTAAAAATCTTTTCCTGAGTAGATTGATAAAATCTAAATAGATCATTATCACTAATCCTAAAATAAGGACTTTTTATGCAAGATAAAAGTCCTGAAGAAAAAGGTTTGTGAGATCCAGCCACAAAATGATGTGGTCCGTTGCTATCATCAACATCAGAAAGATATATCATCAATTTTAGAAAATTAAAACTATCATAATCAAAATGGTATTGTTGAGCTGCTGCCGAAACCAAAGCATTGCTTGGATCCTTTATTCCTTTTGATAACCAGCATGATGGTCTTAATGGTTTGGGAATACTTTTCAAATAGCGTAGTAATATCGTAAGTAATGATCCATCATTTAAAAGTGAGCGGACTAGAGATAGATTGGCAACAACATTAGGCGGATAATGCCATCTAATAAATTCATTCTGATTCAGCAAGATGTTCTCTCTAGAAAGAGCTATTTCAGAAACTATCTGTTGACTTGAATTAGATGGATTAAGTTTTGCTTTTGAAAGCGTGTCTATAGTTTCTATATATAAATCTCTTGGCAAAGGATTAGAGAATTCATAAAATCCATTTTGATTCAAACTTAGTACAGCAGAGTTACATTCATTCCAGAATAATCCTCTTAATGATTTATAAGATTTCTCAATTTCAGCATAATTTGTTAGGTTTGAATTGGCATTTTTCCAAATTGCTGAAGTTAGTTTATTAAAGGCAATCCAATAGGACCTCAAGCTTGAGTTTGGTATGGATTTTTTATCCGTAAAAATGCAATTGTACATATCCTGCAAGTACAAGATATTTATCTCCTCACTTATTCTGCCATCATATTGATTTATAGCATTTAAATATTCCTTCTTAAGCGAGTTCCAAAGATCTGATTCCACAACTAATATAACCTTATATCCATAATTCTAGCATGAAGTGTAGCTAATTCTATGAAATCGGTACGCCAACTTATTTCCTTTAATAATCCCAACTAAAAGCTTTCTTCAAAAGAGTATCTAATTTATTAACTGGTGGAGGCTTGATTTGAATATCTAAAACATTATTACCCCGTAACAGACTACTTACCAAATTCTCTAATTCATCAATACTCTGGACCCAAAAGATATCGGGCCTTTGGCCTAATTCAGTATGAGATCCTAGGAGGATCTTATTCCCAAAAATAATTTGACAACTACCTGCAGCCATAATTTCAAAAAAGCGGTGGTTCAAATCATTATTTAAAGGAATATTTAAAACTAAAGCACTCTTGTTGTATAAATCTGCAGCTTCATCTGAATTCTTTGTAGTTGCATGCAAAAAAGGAATATTGGAGCGCTCTAATAAAGTTTCAACTATTTCTCGACGATTCACATGATGGGGACCAAGACTGCCAACATGCAATAAATGCAAAGAACGGGAAACATTAGTCCTTCTAAAAGGATAACGAAAAAATGCTGGAGGTATGGAATGAGTAGGAACAGAAAGCTTCTTACGAACATTTTCTAAAAGTAAGGGATTAAATGTCAATAGAACGGCATCATGAAACTCTTTTGCGTGATAATCAATTAGTGTCTCTATAGGACTAGGGCCATGATGTAAATCACCACAAACCAAAAGCTTTGGACCGCACCACTCATTCATCCCACTTAGACCAGCTGCACGAAGTAAAAAAGGATCTGTATAATGAATTAAAACAGATCTATTACTTAATCCCCTTTCAAAAATTGCTTTATTTAAGCATGAGATATTTGCTGATCCAACAAATATACCAGGAGAAGACTCACTTATATTTGGACCACATTGTATAAGATCTGGCTGATCCCATAAAGACTGATAAGTGCCATAGTGAAAAAGAAAACTTTTGGCCATGATGAAATAATCTCCATTCACTGCTGCCGGACAGATTTTAAATAAAGCTCAAAAATACCAATGGTCAATACAGGATAACTGAAAATTCTAAAATATCCATATTCCTTCGATTAAATAGTTTGATGACTAAGAAAATATTATTTTATTTTTCCTATCCTTTGACCACTATAAGCTGCTTTAATTCTAACTTTTTTACACCATTCAATATTAGCCAAATACCAATCTAATGTCGCTGACAAACCTTCTTCAAAATTATGCTTGGGCTGCCATCCTAATTCGGAAGATATCCTACTTGAATCGATTGAATAACGATAATCATGTCCCGGTCGATCAGTAACCTTTCTGATCAATTCAAGATAAGAACTCGATTTAGGTAAGCGCTCATCCAAGAACAAACAAATCTTTTTGACCACCTGATTATTAGTCAATTCATTTTGATTACTCTTAAGGTTACCTCCTCCAATGCAATAACTGCGTCCAACCTTTCCTCTTTCAATCGTCAATAAAAGTGCATCTATATGATCTTCTACATAAAGCCAATCTCTAATATTTTCTCCATTGCCATATACAGGAATTTCTTTACCTTCTAAAGCATTCATTATTACAACAGGAATGAGTTTTTCAGGAAACTGCCATGGTCCATAATTATTAGAGCAATTTGTTAATAGTACTGGTAAGCCATAAGTATGAAACCAAGCATTAACCAAGTGGTCACTGGAAGCCTTTGTTGCTGAATATGGGCTTCTAGGATCATATGAGGTTTCTTCATTAAATTTACCCATTGCGCCAAGAGATCCAAAGACTTCATCAGTACTAATATGATGGAAGCGAAAAATTTCTTGCTTATTCCTTGATATTTTTTCCCAATATTCTCTAGTTGCTTGTAATAAGTTAAATGTCCCAATTACATTACTCTCAAGAAAGGCCATAGGTCCATCAATAGATCGATCAACATGACTCTCCGCAGCAAGATGCATAATAATGTCAGGCTCTGCATACGCTATTGCATCTTGCGTTTTCTCTGCATTCGCAAGATCAACCTTCAGTAATTGGTATCTAGACTCAGCTTGCTCTCCAAGTTCTTTAAGAACTCCCTCAATACCTGATAGATCACTTGCATAACCACATTTATCCAAATTAAAAATAATCGCATTAGTATGTATCAATAATCTTCTAATTAAGGCTCCGCCAATAAAGCCTGCACCACCAGTAACAAGAACTCTTCGTTTTTCTCCAGGCCAATAAGATAATGGTTTCACAGAATTAAAAAAGTGTTTGAACTAATCAGAAGATTCATAAGCGAACCCGCTGAAGAACATTCGATAAAGCTTTTCTCCAATGCATAGGCTCAATACCCAAAATTTGACGTGTAAAAGTACAGTCCAACAAAGAATAATTAGGTCTTTGTGCAAGTGTAGGGAAATCTTCTGTATTTATAGGGTTTACCATTGCAGCCCGTTCAAGCAAGCCAAGATCAACACCAAGCTCTCCTATCGCTACAGCAAAGTCATACCAAGTGGCTGCGCCAGAATCGCTCCAATGTAATTTCCTATGCTTTAAAGAATTTCCTTCTAAAGCTATAGCTTGCCAACAGGCTTTTGCCAGGGTGTATGTAGATGTAGGACATCCCAATTGATCAGCAACTACATTCAAAGATTGATTTTGTGCAGACTTAATAGAATGCAAATTCAACATTGTCAATAAAAAATTTTTTCCGCAAGGTCCGTATACCCAACTAGTACGCATCAAACGTGATTCTGGACTTTGCATCGCTGCCATCTCCCCTGCAGCCTTACTAGCCCCATATACACCTAAAGGAGTTAATTGATCATCAACTTTATAAGGGAAGCCTTGATGGCCATTAAAAACGAAATCAGTACTAATTTGAAACAGTCTTCCTCCAAATTCATTTAATGCATCTATAAAAGCAGCAGGAGCACCAGCATTAATCGCATAAGCTAATGCAGGTTCTCTTTCTGCATTATCAACTGCTGTATAGGCACCTGCATTCAAAACCCAATCTGGTCTAATCCTCCTGACTGCTTGTTTACACGCTTCAGAATCTGATAAATCAAAATCAGTCCTGGTACAAGTTATTAATTCGAAGGCTATTGGTAGGGTTTCTTGAAGTGCTGTACCCAATTGTCCATTAGAACCAGTTAATAAAATCTTCATGAAAACATATCCTCCTTGCATAAATCCTTAAATCTTCGCGCAGAGTCATCTTTTTCAGATGTTAGGGGTTTGCTTCCGCAATCTGGCCAAACAATAGCCAATTGATCATCAGCCCAAAAAACAGACCTCTCACAATCTCGAGCCCAAAAATCACTAGCCTTATAAAGAACCTCCGCATAATCTGAAAGAGTAAGGAAACCATGCGCAAATCCAACCGGAATCCATAATTGCTTTTGATTATTCGCATTTAACTTTGCACCTACCCATTGACCTTTAGTAGGTGACTCAATACGTAAATCAACAGCTACATCAAAAATCTCACCAACTACACATCGGACTAACTTTGCCTGTGGTTTTGGAGGTAACTGATAGTGTAAACCTCTCAATACCCCACGAATTGATCTTGAATGGTTATCTTGAACAAATGGAACACTTGTTTGATCATTGCTATTTAACAATTCTTGCCATACAAGTTGATTCCAACTTTCTAAAAAAAAGCCTCTGCTATCAAAAAAAACGTCTGGAGTAATTAAAAGTGGGCCATGAATGATTTCTCCTTGAAAAGAAGAAAGAGTTTCAGCCTCCATTTGCTTTAACCGATTCAGGTTCTTCAAGAATTTCTAGCAAATACTCTCCATATCCACTCTTCCTAAGTGGTTCAGCCAAAACAGCCAATTGGTGATCTGAAATCCAGCCCAAACGCCAAGCTACCTCTTCAGGACAACCAACTTTGAGTCCTTGTCGATGTTCTAAAGTTCGAATATAAGCACCTGCCTCATGTAATGAATCACATGTGCCAGTATCTAACCAAGCCATACCTCTACTCATTAGCTCCACTCTTAAAGATGAATCTTCTAAATACTGGCGATTCAAATCAGTAATCTCCAACTCTCCCCGATTTGAAGGCTTAACTAAAAGGGCTCTCTCAACAACTGTCGAATCATAAAAATATAGGCCTGTAATTGCATAGCGACTTTTTGGTTTCAAAGGCTTTTCCTCAATACTGATCACATGTCCATCATCAGCAAATTCCACAACCCCATAACGTTCAGGATCACTAACTGGATAGGCAAAGACCGTTGCACCAGAATCGACACAATTGCTATTCAAAAGTTGAGGCACAAGATCATGCCCATGAAAAAGGTTGTCCCCTAAAACCAATGCGGCAGGAGAACCTCCAAGAAAATTTGCAGCAATTATGAAAGCTTGAGCCAAACCTTCTGGTCTGCGCTGAATCTCATATCGAATAATCATTCCCCAGTCGCGACCATCCCCAAGCAACCTCTTAAATGCCTCTTGATCATTAGGGGTGCTTATAACCAATACCTCTCTAATACCAGCCAGCATCAACGTGGTAAGAGGATAAAAAATCATTGGCTTGTCATAAACAGGCAAAAGCTGTTTACTTACAGCCTTAGTAATTGGATGTAAACGAGTACCACTACCACCAGCGAGAATGATGCCCTTGCGGTTCATAACTTCCTTCACCTGTGAGGATGTTTCCATAAAGCTATTGAAATGGTCTCCTTCAAGCTGATCAAGCATGCACCTGGTGCCCCAGGTTTACGTTTACTAGGTCTAGGACCTGGTTTGATTCCAACTCGAGGCATTCGGAAACTCCAAAAGCTTCTAAACCAACATGCATTCTGGGCTCAAGGGCGCAGCACTAGCCAACTCCGCAAGATTTTGGCAAGTAGTGATGTAGTGATAAGTCTTTGGCACGGGAAAAGATTAGTCGGATTTGGCCGGGCTACTACTGATGGCATATGTAGAGCAGTTCTCTGGGACATTGTTGTAGCTAATGACCAGCAGGGTGTAGGACTAGGCAGACAAGTAGTGGAAGCTCTCTTAGAAGCTCCAGCAATCAAAGAAGTGGACAGGGTCTATCTAATGACCACAAACAGTGTTGATTTCTATAAGCAACTTGGATTTCAACAAGCAACCCAACAAAACCTACTTGTACAGCAAAAAATCAAGCCTGGACTGAATGCTTAAAAAGCGGATGAAGAGATTCGAACTCTCGACCCTCTCCTTGGCAAGGAGATGCTCTACCACTGAGCTACATCCGCAGGATTGATGTCTAAGGGCTATCCCTTTCAACAAACAGCAGCATGCCTTAAAAAAGGTGGCCTGGTCAATCAAACCTTTTCAAACGGTCTTGTTTGCATTCGCAAGAGCAGCCATAAGCGAACCCATTTCAAGAGCCTGAAGTGCATAACTCCAGCCCAAATTGGCTTTAATCCCAGCCCGTTCCAATGCCTGCTGCATTGTGTCAGTTGTTAATACTCCAAAAATCACGGGTACACCAGTATCTCTAGCGACAGCAGCGATACCTTTACTTGCTTCAGAAACAACAACATCAAAATGAGGTGTGTCACCTCTTATGACAGCACCAAGTGCAACAATTACCTGATAATGACTTGTAAGAGCGAGAGTCTTAGTAACTATTGGTAATTCGAAGGACCCAGGAACCCACACAACATCCAATTGGGGACTATTAGATGTTGTGTCAACTCCATGGCGCTCTAGACAATCAAGCGCTCCTTTAAGCAACTTTCCTGTAACCAAATCGTTGAATCTAGCTACAACGATTGCGACGCGTAAACCAGCCGCATCTGTAAAGCGTCCTTCAAATGTAGGCATCACTTAGTGGCAAACTTTCTCCCATGCTCCCATTAAGGGGAAAAAAGAAAGAAATCAGACTACAAAAATAGCCAGTAAACCATTAAGCAAAACGAGGTGGAACCAAACTCCACCTATGATCTCGATTCTTTTAATCTCAGGATTCCTCCTGTCCTCAGGATTTTGTTGGGTCATATAGAGAACAGGTACACCAATCACCAAAATCAAGGAGGCGAACAAAAGGGCGTTCGCGGCAATGTCGCTCAGGTACTGCATGGGGGTTTGTGCGGCGGAGAAAATGCTCTCAGCATCCATTCATTCTCCCATGAGCAAGTGTCCTCTGCCGATATGAAAGCCACTGGTGTCGCGAGGCTTCACATGCATACAAAATCTTTACCCTTACTATGCTTGATCATCGCGGGCAGGATTTTCGATGGCTGCCAACGCTAATCCACTGCAGGGCAGCCTGTTTGGAGATGATCTAGAAGATTCAAAGGCTACAAATACCCCTGAGAAGGGCGATTTATTGAATTTTGATCTTTCTGACCAAGAACTAAAAGCAGATTCCCAAGCCAGACCTCGAACAAGGAACAAAGAAACTGCAAAAGTTGTCAAGACAAAAGCTTCAAATAGATCAACCAAACTCGAATCAGGTGACAACGACCTCCCTCAATGGGCTCATCACAGTCTGATGGACGTAGAGCAATTAACACCAATGCTCCAGCATTACGTCTCACTAAAAGCTGCGAAGCCAGAAAGAATTTTGCTATATCGACTTGGTGATTTTTTTGAATGTTTTTTTGAAGACGCAATAAAGCTGTCTCAGCTACTTGAACTAACTCTGACCAGCAAAGAAGGCGGGAAAACCATAGGGAGAGTCCCGATGGCAGGTATCCCCCATCATTCGGCAGAACGCTATTGCTCAGAACTTATAAACCGTGGACTAAGCGTTGCTCTCTGTGACCAAATAGAAAGCAATCCTTCAAAAGGAGCTCTTCTAAAAAGAGAAATCACAAGAGTTCTTACCCCTGGAACAGTGATTGAAGAAGGCATGCTGCAAGCACGCCGAAATAACTGGCTTACAGCAATTGTCATTGATTCATCATTAAATAGAAATCCCGTTTCGTGGGGGCTAGCCAGTGCAGATGTAAGCACCGGTGAATTTTTTGTTACCCAAAGAAAAGGGCGTGATGAACTAATCCAAGAATTGTTGAAAATCAACTCTTCAGAGGTTCTATGCAGCAAAGCAACAATAAATGCACAAAAGGAATGGTACCCACAAGGCTTTGCAGTAACCCATATCTCCAATACATCTTGTAGTTACCCAGAAGCAGAAAAAGCACTGAAAAAACAATTTCAACTCAAAACACTAAATGGAATTGGTCTTACAGAAATTCCTCTAGCTCTAAGGGCTGCAGGTGCATTAGTTTCTTATTTGCAAGATACAAAGCCTATTACTTGTGAATCCGAACATATTCAACCCACTTCAAGAATTCCTCTAGACCTACCTAAAAGCAACTTTGCCAATGATTACCTTTTAATTGATAGTCAAACTCGGCGTAATTTAGAAGTTACTGCGACTCAAAAAGATGGGCAATTTTATGGTTCTTTGCTATGGGCTATTGATCGAACACTCACTGCAATGGGGAGTCGATGCTTACGTAGATGGCTAGAAACACCTTTAATCAAAAGAGATTGCATACTTGATCGGCAATCAGTGGTCAAAGTGCTTATAGAAAACAAACCTTTACGCAATGCACTACGCAACTTATTAAGGCCAATGGGTGATCTCGAAAGACTCTCTGGCAGAGCAGGAGCGGGTCAAGCAGGCGCTAGAGATATTGTTGCTATAGCCGATGGACTGGAAAGACTACCAAGACTCTCACAAAAACTAGAAGGACTCTCAGAAAGGTTCCCTAATTGGATGACCAATATAATCAATGTCAACTCAGATCTAATTGATTTAGCCAAAATCATCCGACATCAATTAATAGATAATCCTCCTTTAAGTCTTGGAGAAGGTGGATTAATCCATGATGGAGTGGACCCAATACTTGATGGTTTAAGAAATCAATTAGATGATTATGAGCAATGGCTTACAAGCCAAGAAATTATAGAACGTCAAGCCAGCAAGAACCCCAATTTAAGACTGCAATATCACCGAACCTTTGGATATTTCCTTGCTGTAAGTAAAGCAAAAGCCAATCAAGTTCCGGATCATTGGATTAGAAGGCAGACCTTGGCAAATGAAGAGAGGTTTATTACACCTATGCTTAAAGAAAGAGAGGGAAAAATATTCCAATCGAAAGCCAAAGCGTCCCAACGTGAGTATGAGTTATTTTGCATGCTTAGAGAAGTAGTAGGTCAACATACAGAAGAAATACGGAAAGCCGCACGCGCAATTGCTGGCTTAGATGTCTTAAGTGGATTAGCCGAATTAGCAGCTACAAATTCTTATTGTGAGCCAGAAATCTTGGACCCAGAAAACAAATTAACTAGAAGGTCGCTTGATATAACAGGTTGTAGGCATCCGGTTGTTGAACAACTTCTTGTAGAGGAAACTTTTAGTCCTAATGATGTACTCCTGGGAGAAGGGACTGATCTAATAATTCTCACTGGTCCTAATGCAAGTGGAAAAAGCTGTTTTTTAAGACAAATCGGCCTAGTTCAATTACTTGCGCAGATTGGAAGTTGGGTGCCAGCTAGCAAAGCAAGAATAAGTATTGCGGATCGAATCTTTACACGGGTAGGTGCTGTTGATGATCTTGCAGCTGGACAATCAACATTCATGGTTGAGATGGCTGAAACTGCTTATATACTTCATCAGGCCACTAAACAATCCTTAGTACTTCTTGATGAAATTGGAAGAGGTACAGCAACCTTTGATGGTCTATCTATAGCCTGGTCAGTAAGTGAATACCTTGCCAAAGACATACAAAGTAGAACAATCTTTGCAACCCATTATCACGAACTGAATTCATTATCTGACAACCTATTAAATGTTTCCAATTTTCAAGTCCTAGTAAAAGAAACAGGGAAAGATCTTGTCTTCTTGCATCGCGTTGTGCAAGGAGGAGCAAGTAGAAGCTATGGAATTGAAGTCGCTCGCCTAGCTGGAGTACCAAATTATGTATTAAACAGAGCGAATCAAATTCTTATGAAACTTGAGAAGAATAACCACTCCAAGAAAAAAGTGACTATTAATAATGATTAAAAAGAATCTGTTACTAACAAAGAATTTAATCATATAAATAGGTATAGCGTAACAAAGCATTTATTACTGCTGAAACAAGGCCAGCTCCGCCACGACTACCATTCAAAAGAATATAATTCAAACCACTCGTAGCTAAACGTTTTTTACTCTCCATAACCCCAACAAAGCCTACAGGCATTCCAATAATTAAACTAGGAGCAACAGCGCCCTTATAGACTAAATCTAATAGAGCCTGCAAAGCACTCGGGGAGCTTCCAACTAAAACAATTGGTGCGGGATTTGTAATGCAATCATTAGTCAGTTCTGTCCACGCCATTTTCATGCCTTCTGCAGTTCTCGTAAAACCAAAAGGAACATCTTCTCCCATCCATTCAAGAACGTTTCTTACTGGTGTTTTCAAAGTTCTATTTGCCATAGGAACAACCGCTGCAGATGCCATCCTTGTATCAGTAAGAATCACTGCTCCTGCCTTCAATGCAGTCACTCCTGCCTGACAAGCCCCAGGCTGAAATCTTAGTAAAGGAACCAAATCAAAATCACCACTGCTATGAATTAAACGTTCCAAAACCTCTTGTTCTAAGGGATCAAGTCCAGTCAGGCCAAGCCGTTCTCTAATGAAACGAATGCTCTCAAGAAAAATAGGATGATCAAATGAATTCACACTATTTCCCATAATCAAGCAAAAATGAAAACATCACCCTGTAATGAGTAAAAGCCATTTCCAAGCATGCCTATACACCTCTTTTGGGGGAATGATGATGCAGCAAGAGAACAAGCTATAAATGCCCTTATCACTGAGGTTATTGATCCAGCGTGGGCAAGTATTAACTTAACCAGATTGGATGGTACAGAACCCATTGAAGCCAACCAAGCACTAGAAGAAATACGAACACCACCCTTTGGCAGTGGGGGCAGAGTGGTGCTTGTACAAAAGAGTCCTTTCTGCAATAACTGTTCAAAAAAACTAGCGGAAAGCTTTGAAGCAGTACTAGATCTGATTCCACAAAACAGCCATTTAATTCTAAGTAATGTCAATAAGCCTGACGGACGATTGAAAACCACAAGATCCATACTCAAACTTTTAAAGCTAAATCAAGCAGAAGACAAAAGCTTCCAACTACCTGCTATTTGGGACAATGCTGGCAAGAAAAAATTAGTAGAGCGTTTAGCAAAATCAATGGGTCTTGCAATTGAAGAAAAGGCGACCGAAAGATTAGTAGAAGCCATTGGAAATGATAGCTCGCGGCTGATATCAGAACTAAAAAAACTAGAAATCAATGCAGAGGTCGAACAACAAAAACACCAAGCAAATATTTCTACTCATAAATTAATTACGTTTGAGGCTGTTAACGCACTTGTTGATGGCTTATCAACTAATTCACTTCAAATCGGTGACTCCCTTTTAAATGGTAAAACTGGCGAAGCATTGACCCGCTTAAATGCACTTCTGGATGCAGGGGAACCAGCACTTCGAATAATTGCAACCCTCACTGGCCAAATCAGAGGATGGCTATGGATAAGTCTTCTTGAAGAACAAGGTGAAAGAGATGTCGCCGTAATTGCAAAAGCAGCTGGTATAAGCAATCCAAAAAGAATATATGTAATGCGCAAACAACTTCAAGGGCGATCTCCATCTAGATTTCTTAGTCTGCTGAGTCGCTTGTTGGAGGTCGAAATAGCAATCAAACGTGGCGTAATGCCTAAACTGGCTTTTCAAGATGGGCTACTTCAACCAAACTAATCAAAGACTCCATACCAAAATAATCCCAATTACCCCCTGAGAAATGAATGGCGTTGCTGGTGCAAAAATTCGGCGGCACCTCAGTCGGAAGCGTAGAACGCATTAAAGCCGTAGCAAAGAGGATTGCCTTAAGTAAGGATTTAAATCATGACCTAGTCATAGTGGTTTCCGCAATGGGACAAACCACTGATGAATTGACCAATCTTGCAAAAGCAATCAGCAAGAGTCCACCTCAACGCGAAATGGACATGCTCTTAGCCACAGGAGAGCAAGTATCTATTGCGTTGCTTTCAATGGCATTACATGAACTAGGTATCCCAGCGAAATCAATGACAGGTGCCCAAGTAGGGATTGTCACTGAATCAGCGCATGGAAGGGCTCGAATCTTAGAAATCAGAACAGAAAGACTAAAAACTCTTTTAGGGGAAGGCCAAGTTGTTGTTGTGGCAGGGTTTCAAGGAACTAGTCTCAGTAGTGGAGGTACTGCCGAAATCACAACTCTAGGGAGAGGTGGCTCCGATACATCAGCAGTTGCTATCGCAGCAGCATTAAATGCGGATCAATGTGAAATCTATACTGATGTGCCTGGCGTACTTACTACTGACCCTCGCCAAGTGCCTGATGCACAACTTATGGAGAAAATTAGTTGTGATGAGATGCTGGAGCTTGCAAGTCTAGGAGCAGCCGTATTACATCCACGTGCAGTGGAAATAGCTAGAAATTATGGGGTTCAACTCATTGTACGTTCAAGCTTAACTAATGAAGAAGGAACACATTTAACTAGTAAACCCTCTCGTCCTATTGGTAGAGAAGGACTAGAACTAGGCAGGCCAGTTGATGGAATTGAACTGGTTGATAATCAAGCCGTTATAGCCCTCTCCCACCTTCCAGATCAACCAGGCATAGCCGCCCAACTTTTCGAAGCTTTGTCTGAAGGAGAAGTCAATGTTGACTTAATTATTCAATCAACACATGTAGAGAATACGAATGATATTACTTTTACAGTCAAAGAAACTAATTTATCACAAGCTAGTAATATTTGCTCAGAATTAATAGGGAAAATTGGAGGTAAACTAATCACTCAAGAAGGCATGGCCAAGCTAAGTATTAATGGCGCAGGAATTATGGGCAGGCCTGGCATTGCATCAACTCTTTTCGACACAATTTCTCGTGCAGGTATCAACTTAAGGCTGATAGCAACTAGCGAAGTTAAAGTAAGTTGCGTAATTGATGCAAACTTTGGCAAGAAAGCTCTTAGAGCAGTTAGCAAATCATTTGATTTGCATGAAAATCAAATCACGATCAATCCTAAGATTATTTCAATTAATGATCCTGAAGTTAGAGGCCTAGCCTTAGACAAGGATCAAGCACAAGTTTGCGTAAGACATGTTCCAGATCGACCAGGAACTGCTGCGGCCCTTTGTTCAGCATTAGCCGAGGCTGGCATCAGTCTCGATGCAATTGTGCAATCTGAACGACAACACGATGATGGAAGCAGAGATATAAGCTTCACACTCGCAAGAGAAGAAAGAAAACAAGCAAAAAATTCCCTAGAACCTCTTCTTGCTCTATGGCCAGGAGCAAGTGTTGAAGATGGCCCACCAATCGCACGTATAAGTGCTGTTGGTGCAGGCATGCCTACAACAGCAGGTACTGCTGGACGCATGTTCAGAGCAATCGCAAGTCTTGATGTAAATATCGCAATGATCGCAACTAGCGAAATAAGAACAAGCTGTGTTGTCGCAGAGTCGGATGGCATCAAAACTCTACAAGCTGTACATGATTGTTTCAACCTAGGTTCAACCTGAAAAGATTAACTATCCTTAAATATTCTATATAAATAAAACTTGAATCAGTCAATAGACTAATGCTTTCCGCTCTCTACTTCTAATAAACGTCTATAAACAAGTCCTACTTGATTTTGATATGTATATGCCTCTGCCTCTTGAATTGAGCCAAAATGCTCAATGCTTTGCTTAGAGACTGGCCAACCCAAAGGCTCAACTCCTTTTAAATCACCCTTAATATGTTGCAGTACATGTATAAATTCATGGCTAATTAGTTTACAACGTACCTCCTTTTTCATTGGCCTAGATAAAAATGTAATCGTTCCCAGTTTTCCATAATGAGCTAAATAGCTAGCATCCTTACCTTGTAATTTAGGCTGGCCAGTTTCTATGGAAACACCTAACCTTGATCCAACATTTAAAAGTTTATTAGCTAGCTCAGCATCCTTGCTACATAGAGAGTTACTCAATTGGGGCTTAATTATATGATGTTGATCAAGCTTATTTATAAATAATATATTAAAGGCATAAAGTCTTGCAAAAGGCAAAACAGATAAGCCAATAATTATGAATCGAAGCTTCATATATAGAAACCTATGGCAAAATTGAAGAATCAATCTGACCAGCCAACCAATTTTTTTCTTAATTTACTTATACGATCTCTCAAAATTGCTGCCTCTTCAAAATCTAAATTCTTTGCAGACTCTTTCATTTTCAATTCCAACTTTTCGATCAACTCTGGCAAGGCATCAAGAGTGATGGAACTATCTTCAATTCGACTGAGCTCATCCACTACTTGGCCTGTAACCTTAGTCAAATCTAAATTTGATGAATCCTTTTGTAATCGCCTTGAAAGTTCAAGAAAAGAAAGAATAGAATTACTTGATTTCTTACCTGCTGGCTGAGGAATAATTCCATGAAGAGCATTATAATCTTTTTGAATCTTACGACGCCTCTCAGTTTCACTAATTGCTCTTAACATAGAATCTGTAAGATTGTCTGCATAAAGAACGGCCATACCATCAACATGCCTAGCTGCTCTTCCTATGGTTTGAATAAGAGAACGTTCGGCTCTTAAAAAACCTTCTTTATCTGCATCTAAAATCGCAACCATTGAAACCTCAGGCAAATCTAATCCTTCTCTCAAAAGATTTACCCCAACAAGTACATCATATTCTCCTATACGCAAATCTTGAATGATTTCAATCCTTTCTAGAGAATGGATTTCCGAATGTAAGTAGCGAACACGAACTTTATTCTCAGCCAAATAGTCAGTAAGATCTTCGGCCATTCTTTTGGTCAAAGTAGTCACTAAAACTCTTTCATTCTTTTCTGCCCTTTTTGCAATTTCTCCTAATAAATCTTCCACTTGTGATGCTGTTGGTCTCACCTCAACTAAAGGATCTAAAACACCAGTTGGTCTAATAATTTGTTCGGCTATTTGACCATGACTTTGAGCAAGCTCCCAATCACCAGGTGTAGCACTAATAAAAACCGTCTGAGAAGCCTTTCCCCAAAACTCCTCAGCTTTTAGCGGCCGATTATCTGCTGCACTTGGAAGACGAAAACCATGCTCTATCAATACTTTCTTTCTTGACTGATCACCGTTATACATTGCTTGAAGTTGAGAACAAGTAACATGGCTTTCATCAACAACCAAAAGCCAATCATTAGGGAAATAATCAATTAAACATTCAGGTGGTGTCCCCGCAGGTCTAGAGGCAAGATGCCGAGCATAGTTTTCAACGCCATTACAATATCCCACTTCACTTAACATTTCCAAATCATACTTCGTACGTTGCTCCAATCTTTGAGCTTCTAACAACTTACCTTGCTGGTTCAACACTTCCAATCTTTCATATAATTCATCGCGAATATCATTAATAGCAGATTCCAAACGATCCTTAGGGGTAACAAAATGTTTAGCCGGATAAATGCTAATAGAATCAAGACTTTGCAAAATCTCTCCATTAATTGGATCTACATAACGTATTGCCTCAATCTCATCACCAAACAATTCTATTCTTACAAGACGATCATCATAAGCTGGTCCAATTTCTAAGACATCACCTTTTAAACGAAAACGACCTCTAGTAACATCTAAATCATTTCTACTATACTGATTATTTACAAGTTTCCGCAAGGAGCTTCTAAGATTTAGAATCTCGCCAACATTAAATTTAACAGCTGCTTTTAAATATTCACTAGGAATTCCCAATCCATAAATACAACTTATTGATGCAACGACTATCACATCCTTGCGCTCAAACAATGAACGCGTAGCAGAATGCCTTAACATATCAATCTCTTCATTAATTGAAGCAGTTTTTGCTATATAAGTATCACTTACAGGGACATATGCTTCTGGCTGATAATAATCATAGTAAGAAATAAAGTATTCAACTGCATTCTTAGGGAAAAACTCTCTCAATTCATTGCATAATTGTGCTGCAAGAGTCTTGTTATGAGCGAGAACGAGAGCAGGCCTACCAGTTTGCTCAATGACATTAGCAATAGTGAATGTTTTACCAGTGCCAGTAGCACCCAATAAAGTCTGATAAGGCTGCCCGTTATTTACCCCATCTACTAATTTTGCTATAGCTGTAGGCTGATCTCCCTTAGGGATATAAGGAGCCTGCAGGCAATAATTGGGCATTGGCCCACACCAAGATCATGGAATCCTATTAGTAAAAGACATTAGATGTGTGAATTTAAAAGATCTATTCAAAAAACTTCCTTAAAAGCACAAATATTATTCACTAATCACACAATGAAAGATGATTTATTGGGAGTGCTGCTCGTAAAGATTTAACCATGGCTATCATAGCTAATTCATCATCTAATCGATTAATTGCAGAACCTATTCCCACCCCTGCTGCACCTGCTGCAATTGCCATAGGTACTGTGACCGCCGAAAGCCCTGAAGCGCAAATAACTGGGGTATTCAATCCTTCCTCTTTAATACTGGAAGAGATTGCATGAGCAGCTGCCAAAGTAGGCGCTGCCTTTTCAATTAACCCCTGCGTTCCTGAACTAAATGGCCTCGCACTAGTGCCACCTTCTGTCTGAATAATATCAACATCATTAGCTATTAAATCTAATGCTAATTCTGCTTGCTTATCGAAAGGCAATACATGGGGAACAGTTACTGACAACATTACATTAGGCAATAATGCCTTAGTCCTAGAAGCAAGTGACAAAACTTCTTCAGCACTAAAAAAGCGTCCTTGAGGGTAGAAAGCATCAAAATTGCCAATCTCTAATAAAGAGGCCCCAGCATCAACAGCTCCTAGGAAAAGCTCGGGTTCTACAGAGCTAACACAAACCGGCAAACCAGACTCTCGGGCAGCCACCTCCACAATCTCAGGGTCGCACGCAACATCAAGCAAATCAGCTCCTCCAACTCCCGCAGCTCGACTTACTTTCCGAACAGAAGCAATATCAAAATTGTTCAGTCCCGAGATGACCTTTAACAGCGAACAATCATCAAATCTCTGATGAAGTTCAACTGTGGCTCTGTCCAAACCAGACATAGATAGAACTACAAGTTTACTAATTCTCACATTAGAGCTAACTCAAACAGTCAAAATGGTCTTTTATGGGTCACCCACAGAACAATGGCCCCATCTGAAGAAAAAAACCAACGCTGGAGCCCTTGGCATACAAAGCTCCACAAAGAACTTCTGGCGAATCCAGATCTTCTGCCAACTAATGCCTCCCTATTAGTCGCCGTATCAGGAGGGCAAGACTCCATGGCATTAATTGGTTTATTGCTAGACCTAAAAAGAATCCATCATTGGAATCTAAAGGTATGGCATGGAGATCATGGATGGCATAAAGACTCAAAGAAAATTGCTAATGAATTAAAAAATTGGTGTCAATCACAAGAGCTGAATTTTTGTTTTGATCGAGCAGACGACAAACAAGCTTCAAGCGAAGCTTCTGCAAGAGAATGGCGACTAGAAAAGTTAGCTTGCAGGGCCAAACTCCTATCATCAGTATTAAAAGAAAATCCTTGTACTCATATTCTTACTGCTCATACTGGCAGTGATAGAACAGAAACTCTTCTGATAAATCTCGCTAGAGGCACTAATCTCGCAGGCCTAAGCAGCATGCGTATCCGACGAAAGCTGAATGAACTATCACCTCAAAACATTCAACTTGTAAAACCAATGCTCTCTTTTAGTAGAAAAGAGACAGCCAAAATATGCTCTGAATTAAATCTGCCTATTTGGCTAGATCCTTCTAACAAAAGTCAAAAGTTCAGCAGAAATCGAATTCGTCATGAAGTTCTACCAGTACTTGAAGAACTATATCCAGGCTGCAGCAAAAGAATTGCAGGTCTTGCTGAAAGACTTACTAAGTTTGAAGATGACCGATCTACTCTGACTAAATTAGGGCTCTCAGCAATAGAAACTTGTGAGGGACTTGCAAGAAAAAAGCTCTACGGAATTTCACTCACAGCATGTTCAACATTATTAGCTGCATGGCTTAAACAATCTGGGACTCCTTCCTTAAATGCCAAGCAACTAAATAATATAAGTAGATATATTATTGAAAAAACACACAATGGGAGCCAAGATATCTCCAAAGGATGGAAAATTATTTGGAACAAAGAATTGATAAAGCTAGAAAAAACTAAATAAATTAATTTAATAATATTAGAAAAACTATATTTAACACAAGCTAAATTTAAACAAGATAATTATCGATTAAAAGCTTTGATCTTTAATTCATGCAGCTGATCTACGACGCCTAGTCCTACCTGCAGGCATTTCATGATTTGCTTCAGGTTTAGATGTATCACTAGAGTTATCTGCAGCATTTGAATTAGAAAGATTTACTTCTGAAGATGCTCCTACTTTGACTGGAACCTTCGATGGGGATACTCGATTATTCCTAATAACATCTCTATTTTTTATGCTTTGCTTTGAAGGCACGGGATTATCTACGATTTGACTTTTATAAGGAGCTGTTCCAGCTGGCGCAGGTTGCACTAAACAAAGAATCAAAGGCTCTACTTGCAACTCTCTACGCAATCTCCTGGAAATACCAACCTCCACTTCTCGTTGGACTCCCATCCAATCAACTTCTATCGCTTTGCTATCAATCTGACGAGTTAATTGCTTCCAGCGATTCTCAAGTACCCAACTAATTTCTTTTTCAGTCCAGAAAGACATTTTTCGAGCATCAACAGTTGTAACTACTCCGCGAAGATTGACCCTTGGTGGAGCAACCATTGCGCCATCTGTACTCACAGCTGCAAGAACTGTAACAACTCCATCTTCAGCTAATTGCTGACGCTCCTTAAGCACCCTTGCATCAACAATGCCATTGCGGGAAGCATCTAAAAGTTCAATTCCTGCTTTCACAGCACTTCCCTTAGATATTGAATCAGGAGACAACTGGACCACATCCCCATTATCCAGAATCAAAATATTCTCTTCTGGTACACCCATCGATTGAGCACTATTACTATGGCAAACAAGCATGCGATGTTCACCATGTACAGGTACAAAAAACTTTGGCTTGGTTAAAGCCAACATTAGCTTTTGATCTTCTTGAAAGCCATGACCAGAAACATGAATTCCTTCACCTTTGCCATATACAACTTTAGCGCCAAGAATCATTAAACGATCAATGGTATTAACTACAGAAATAGTATTGCCAGGAATAGGGCTAGCAGAAAATATAATTGTGTCAGTTGTCTTTACCTGTACATGTTGATGTTCTCCTCGTGATATTCGACTAAGTGCAGATAAAGGCTCTCCTTGACTACCTGTCATTAATAATAATGTCTCTCTATCTGGCAAATCTCTAATCTGCTTAATTGGCACAAATAAATCATCTGGGGCACGCATATATCCCAATTCGCGGGCCTTTGCTATCACATTCAACATTGATCGACCTAATAAACCAACCTTTCTTCCATTCTTCAAGGCCAACTCTAAAATCATCGAAACTCGATGAATAGAACTTGCAAAAGTAGTAATTATAACTCTACCATCTGCCTGGCTTATATGTTTATCTAAGGCAGGAAAAACTGAGCGCTCCGAAGGGCAAAAACCAGGGACTTCAGCATTAGTTGAATCACTGAAAAGGCATAATACACCTTTATCTCCATAATCAGCAAGTCGCGCCAAATCAAAATGTTCTCCATCAACAGGCGTATGATCAAATTTAAAATCTCCTGTAAAAATTATTGTTCCAACAGGTGAAGTAATTGCCAAAGAATAACTATCAGCCATTGAATGAGTATTTCGTATGAATTCCACTGAAAAATATTTTCCGACCTTAACCACTTCTCTAGGGGTCACAGTTTGAATTGTTGTTCGATCAGTGACACCTGCTTCTTCCATTTTTCCTTGAAGCATGGACATAGCCAAGCGAGGTCCATAAATCACTGGAATATTGAAATGTTTTAAATGATGAGATATTCCGCCTATATGATCTTCATGACCATGAGTAACAATCATGCCACGAATACGATTCTGATTTTCTCGCAGATAAGTGGTATCCGGCATCACAACATTTACACCATGCATTCCATCAGAAGGAAATGCCAAACCAGCATCAACCAGCATGATGTCATCACCAAATTCAAAAACGCAGGTATTCTTCCCAATTTCGTGAAGGCCGCCTAAGGGAATTACTCTTAAAGAAGACTTCTGAGCCTTTTCCTCCCTCAAAGAGCTGGAAGTTGAAGTTGCTGAAGTTGTTGAGCTAAATGTCATGGAAAAAACGTATGAAAAACTGGCAAGGACCTGATTAAACGATTACCTAGGCCGACAGCCTAAGGGTTAAAGCAGCCGTAGCGATCAGGTTGGACGCAAGGCAGAGAGAGTGATAGATAGGGCTTGACGCATTTCCTGGTTCAAAGGGAGCAAAGGTTTACGAGGAGGTCCTACTGGCCAACCAATAATTTCAAGAGCTGCTTTAACAGGAATCGGATTCGTAGTAGCAAAAAGAGCCTTAAACAAAGGTTGAAGTTGTTCGTGATGTTCTAATGCAACAGCTGCCTGTCCACTGAAATAAGCATCAATCATGGCCTTTAATCGACGACCTACCAGATGACTAGCGACACTAACTACCCCTACTGCACCAACTGAAAGCATAGGCAATAGCAATCCATCATCCCCGCTATATACAGCTAAACGAGAACCACATTTGATTCTTAATTCTGTCACCTCATCAGTTGAACCACTTGCTGCTTTAAAGCTAACCACATTCGAACATGACATCAGATTAGCAACAGTAGATGGCTGAAGTACTGAACCTGTGCGACTTGGGATGTTGTAAAGCATCAAAGGCAACTCAGGGGCAGCATTAGCAATAGCTTCAAAATGAGCTGCTAAGCCATCCTGCGGAGGCTTGTTGTAATAAGGCACAACTACTAAAGCACCATCTGCACCAGCTTCGGCAGCTTTACAGGTTGCCTCAATCGCTTCAGAAGTACTGTTACTGCCTGTACCAGCCAATACCTTGACACCCGATCCAACAGCCTGACGTACAGCTTCAAACAATTGATGCTGTTCCTTCCAACTGAGAGTTGGTGATTCGCCTGTCGTACCGCAAACAACAATTCCTTCCGACCCCTCTTCAACTAGATATCTAGAAAGCCTTCCAGCCAATGCCAAATCAACTTCCCCATCCAAATCAAAAGGAGTAACCATTGCGGTTAGCAACCTTCCAAATGGAGCAGGAGATAAAACAGCCGCAGAGCTCATAAGTCAGGTAACAATAATTCAGCAATTTGAATTGCATTCAATGCAGCACCTTTACGTATCTGATCACCACAAAGCCAAAGCTCTAAAGCATTGGGATTACTAATATCCTGCCTTATTCTACCAACAGCCACAGGATCACGATCAGTAACATCAATAGGCATAGGGAACCGATTGTCAGAATATTTTTCAAGCAGCTGAACCCCTGGGGCATGATCCAGGATTTCTCGAGCTTGGGCAGGGGAGAAAGGACTGTCAAACTCAATATTAACAGCTTCTGAATGAGCCCTAAGCACTGGCACACGAACACATGTTGCAGTCATTTTAAGGTTAGAAATTCCCATAATCTTTCGAGTTTCATTGACCATTTTCATTTCTTCCTCTGAATAACTATTATCTTGTAGTGGTGAATTATGTAAAAACAAATTAAACGCCAATGAATGGGGTAAAACCTTACTTTTAGGGGTTTTGCCATCCAAAACAATCTTCGTCAATTCTTTTAACTCCTCCATAGCTTGATACCCTGCCCCACTAGCAGACTGATAGGTGCTTACCACTACTCGACGTAGAGGAATTTTTGCTGCCAAAGGTGCAAGAATTACAGATAAAAGAATAGTTGTGCAGTTGGGATTGGAAATCAGACCCTTATGAGTAAAAGCTTCTTCAGCATTCACCTCAGGGACTACAAGTGGAACTTCAGGGTCCATCCGAAAAGCACTTGAATTATCAATCATTACTGACCCAGCAGAATTGATTACCTCTCGCCATTTTCTTGAAACAGATCCCCCAGCCGAAGCCAAAACAAGATCAACACCCTGAAAAACAGCTTGATTAACTTCCTCTATTTTCTGAGAACACCCATTCCAAACTTGAGTACTTCCAGCAGAGCGCGCAGACCCTATAAAACGCATCTCCCTAACTGGAAAGGAGCGCTCCTGCAAGAGCTTTGAAAGCTCTTGTCCTACAGCACCGCTAGCGCCAAGAATGGCAACTGTGAGAGGTCTTTTTGGCAAAAACTTGGACTGTTGCAAGAGATCTAAATCAGGGTATAGACAAGAAAACTTGTACGGAGTTGGGCTATCTGCAAAACCTTTGTGCCATAAGGCACTGGCTTATTGAGATATAAGTTCTTGACACAATAACCTTCGATAGATGAACACGCTCTTCCTTATGGTGGTTGGCTGCTTGCCATAGCCCCAATGAGTGGTGTTGAGTTGAAAATCAAAACAAACCCCAAGCCCAAAAGTCGCTTGGAAGTTGAAGTTGAAATTCCAACAGAACGTTGTCAATCCAGTTATGACAATGCTTTGTCACGCCTAAGCCGGGCGATCAAGCTCCCTGGCTTCCGCAAAGGGAAGGTGCCTCGAGCCGTTTTATTGCAGCAAATAGGACTAATTAGAATTCGTGCAACTGCTTTGGAAAACTTAGTAGAAGAAATATGGCGTGAAGCGATCGCACAAAAGTCAATCGAGCCGTTATGCGAGCCAGAAATAAAAGATGGTTTTGAATCTTTACTAGAAAGATTTCAACCAACCGAAGAGCTAACTATCACTTTCGAAACAGATATAAACCCTAAACCTAGGCTAAAAGCGACAAAAGGTCTTTCTGCAAACGCAGAAATAGTGAAATTTGATTCCTCAAAAGTTGAAGATTTAATTGAAGATTCCAGAAAACAACTGGCTACACTTGTCCCAGTAGAGGATAGGCCAGCTCAAATAGGAGATATAGCTGTAATTAGCTTTCATGGAACATTTAGTGATGACGGGAGTGCTATAGAAGGTGGAAGTGCTGAATCAATGGATATTGATCTAGAAAAAGATCGCATGATTCCAGGATTTATTGAAGGAATCATTGGCATGAATATCAACGATAAACAATCAATCGACTGTGAATTTCCCAAGGATTACTCTCAAGAAAGCGCGCGAGGACGTAAGGCAAGCTTTGATATTACATTGAAAGAGTTAAAAACTAGAGAACTGCCAGCTTTAAATGATTCTTTTGCAAAGCAAGCAGGGGATAAAGAGAATATGGAAGATTTGCGAAAAGATCTTACAAAAAGGCTTCAAGAAGATGCAGATAGGCGTACCAAAAGAAATCGACAAGAAGCAATACTAGATTCACTAATAAATGAACTTGAAGTGGAGTTACCTGAAACTCTTATACAGCAAGAAGTCCGTAGCATTATTGAACAAACAGCAAGTAATTTTGCTCAACAAGGCATGGACATAAAATCTACATTTACTAATGATCTTGTTAAGTCATTAATGGAATCCTCTAGAGGAGAAGCAGAGAAAAATCTTAAACAAAATCTTGCTCTAAAGGCACTTTCAGATGCAGAATCAATCAAGCCTGAAGATAGTGAAGTCGAAGAAAAGTACCAAGAAGTCAAAAAGCAACTCTCGCAAGAAAACAATATAGACCAACAAAAACTTAGACAAGCTGTTCTCGATGATCTAATGAAAGAACAACTTCTTGAATGGCTAGAGGAAAACAACACTATTTTGGAAAAAGACTCAGCCAAAAGCGAGCAAATCAATACAAAAACCAATGAAAAATCAAAAGGATAAAAAAAAATCAGCAAAAAACACCCCAAATTCCCAAAAACCTGCTTCAAGCAAGCCCAAGTCTTGATTGACGGCCATAGATTGCTTGAAGTCCTTAAACCAGAACCCTCGCGTGATTAATGCTCAGTGCAATCACACAGTCCAAAACGTTTGGCAATGTGTGCGGCCAATCTCAGGACCAGGAATACTTCCAACAGTCGTAGAGCAATCTGGTCGTGGAGAGAGAGCATTTGACATTTACTCTCGACTTCTACGTGAAAGAATCATTTTTTTAGGAACTGACGTTAATGACCAAGTGGCGGATGCGTTAGTAGCTCAAATGCTTTTTCTAGAAGCAGAGGACCCTGAAAAGGATATCCAGGTATACATCAATTCCCCAGGAGGCTCCGTAACAGCGGGGCTAGCTATATACGACACGATGCAGCAAGTGAATCCTGATGTAATAACTATCTGTTATGGCCTCGCTGCCAGCATGGGAGCGTTCTTACTAAGCGGAGGCACTAAAGGGAAACGCCTAGCTCTACCAAATGCACGAATTATGATCCACCAACCACTAGGGGGAGCACAAGGACAAGCAGTGGATATCGAAATCCAAGCCAAAGAAATACTTTTCCTCAAAGACACACTAAATAACCTTCTTGCCGAACACACAGGGCAACCAAAAGAAAAAATCGCAGAAGATACTGATAGGGACCACTTCCTTTCCCCGCCAGAAGCGGTTGAATATGGACTGATCGACAAGGTGGTGGACAGCCTGTAGAACGCAGGAATCGTTACGGAAGGCTGACGAAACGCTGATCCCGACCGATCCTATGCATTCAGGCTGACGTACTTTCGTCTGATCCTGAAAGCCAACTTGAAGTGATCAGCGCCCGATGGCTAAATTCGACGCTCATCTGAAATGCTCCTTTTGCGGGAAATCGCAAGAGCAAGTGCGTAAATTAATCGCAGGGCCTGGCGTTTATATATGCGACGAATGCATAGATCTTTGCAATGAGATCCTTGATGAAGAACTTATTGATAGTCAAGGAAACCCAAGACACGGAAATGAACCAAATCGGAAAACCACAACTACTACCAAGAAAAGTGGAAAACCAGCACCAACCCTTGCCTCAATTCCCAAACCATTAGAAATAAAAAACTTTCTCGATCAACAAGTTGTTGGGCAAGAAGGAGCCAAAAAAATTCTTTCGGTAGCCGTATACAACCACTACAAACGTCTTGCATGGCAAGGAGATGGAACAGGAGAAAGTGAAAGCACAGCTACCAAACTGCATAAATCCAACATCCTTCTAATAGGACCAACAGGCTGCGGAAAAACACTCCTTGCTCAAACCCTTGCTGAGCTTCTTGATGTTCCTTTTGCAGTTGCAGATGCAACTACGCTTACCGAAGCAGGGTATGTAGGAGAAGACGTAGAAAACATTTTGCTTCGTCTTTTACAAAAAGCAGAAATGGATGTTGATCAAGCCCAAAGAGGCATCATCTATATAGATGAAATCGATAAAATCGCTCGTAAAAGTGAAAACCCTTCGATTACAAGAGATGTATCTGGAGAAGGTGTACAACAAGCATTACTAAAAATGCTTGAGGGCACTGTTGCAAATGTCCCTCCACAAGGTGGTCGAAAACATCCTTATCACGATTCTATTCAAATTGATACCAGTCAAATCCTTTTTATTTGTGGGGGTGCATTTGTAGGACTAGAAGATGTTGTTCAGCGCCGTCTTGGTCGAAATTCCATAGGATTCATGCCAACTGATAATCATGGAAGAGCAAGAACAAATCGTAATCTTCATGCTGCTCAGGTTCTTAAAGAACTTGAGCCAGATGATCTAGTTCGTTACGGGTTAATTCCTGAATTCATTGGACGTATGCCAGTAAGTGCAGTTCTAGAACCTTTGGATGCACAAGCACTCGAATCCATACTTACTGAACCTCGTGATGCACTAGTTAAACAATTCCGAACCCTTCTGAGTATGGACAATGTAGAACTTGAGTTTGAAACAAATGCCGTAGAAGCAATCGCACAAGAAGCTTATCGACGTAAAACCGGAGCCAGAGCATTAAGGGGGATAGTTGAAGAGTTAATGCTCGACCTTATGTATGACTTACCATCACAAAAAAATATTACAAACTTCAAAGTAACTAGAGCAATGGTTGATAAACACACAGGTAGCAAAGTGCTTCCTCTTCCAGCCAACGATGAACGCAAAATACAAGAATCAGCATAATCAATGACTAGTGCCGATCACCTACAGGTACCTCGGCAACATGGACTATTTCTTCATCATGGAATTGATTTAGGGGATGGAACTGTTGCCCATTATTTAGAAGGGCGTGAAATTATTAGAAGCTCTTTGAAAGACTTCAGTCAAGGCCAAAAACCAACAATTGTTTTTCATCCTCATTGCTCTCCAAAAGGCATTACTTTGCGCCGAGCTATGAATCGCATTGGAGAACAGCGTTATAACCTTCTTTTCAACAATTGCGAACATTTCGCTAACTGGTGCAAAACAGGCCGTCATCGCAGCGAGCAAATGGAAAGCTGGCTGCATAAAAGCAGTCTTGGCGCGATAGCTTTTGGCCAACTAATGCCAGCCGCAATATTGACTGGATTAAAACTTATTCTTCAACAAGGCCTAATTGATGATTCTTCAAGAGCCCTGGCAAAGGCAGGACTCATCGAACTGACAAAGATCCGCAAAAAATTAATTGACAACCTGGAAGCAAGCCTGGAAAAAGCAGATCAATGGATTCACCAGTCTTCACAGACAAGTCAAGACACTCACAAAAAATCCAACCAACAAAATTTGGTCTTAAAAGGGCAAACGATTGCTGACGAATTAACAGCCATAGAAGAATTAGAAGCCCGAATTAATGACTTACTTAACGAGCCTGCGACCAAATCCTGAGTATTCTCTCAATTTCTAAGAGTGCTCATAAGCAATGGGCTATCAGCCACTTCACCATAAATACAGGCCTCAGCGATTTGATGCCCTAATAGGCCAAGAAGCTATAGCAGCAACGCTAAACCAAGCTCTCATCTCAAGAAAAATTGCACCTGCATATCTTTTTAGCGGGCCTCGTGGAACTGGGAAAACATCCAGTGCAAGGATTCTTGCTCGATCTCTGAACTGCCTAAGCAATGATGGACCGACAACAAAGCCATGCGGAGACTGTGAACTCTGTAAATCAATTGCATCAGGAACAGCACTAGACATTATTGAAATTGACGCTGCCTCAAATACTGGCGTAGATAACATTCGAGAATTAATTGAAAGAGCAAGATTTGCTCCAGTAAAAGCCAGGTGGAAGGTCTATGTAATTGACGAATGCCACATGCTTTCAACAGCTGCATTTAATGCATTACTTAAAACCTTAGAAGAGCCTCCTAAACAAGTCGTTTTCATACTTGCAACAACTGATCCACAGAGAGTTCTGCCAACAATTTTGAGCCGTTGTCAAAGATTTGACTTCCGCCGAATTCCCTTAGAAGCACTTGAAAAACATCTACAACTCATTGCTGAGAAGGAAAAAATTTCGATAGAGCCTGAAATCCTTCACATGATTGCCCAGCATGCTCAAGGCGGCATGAGAGATGCTGAAAGTCTTCTAGACCAACTAAGTCTTCTACCTGGGCCCATAAAAATAGATGCGGTCTACGAATTATTAGGAGCTATTCCTGAAGAAGAGCTACTAAACCTAGTTCAAGCATTACATGATGCCAACCCTCTCAACCTCTTAAAAAGCAGCCGAAAACTGCTTGATAGAGGTAGAGAAGCAAATTCAGTTTTGCAAGGGCTTGCGTCCATACTTAGAGATCTGGTCCTGATAAATGCTGCTCCAGAACATCCAGAAATGACAAGTGTTTCGACTAAATATCAAAAACGATTAATTCCTCTATCAAAAGAAATTGGCATAGACAGACTTTTACAATGGCAATTCCAATTAAAAGGTACAGAAACACAACTTCGACAAAGTGCTCACCCAAGGCTTTGGCTTGAGATATTACTTCTAGGCCTATTAAATGAACTCAGTCAAAATGAAAGTCCTCAAATAAATATAGAGGGGACAAAAGAAAAAATCAAATCAAATCAACTACCAAAGGCAATCAATGAACCACCCGATAAGGAAAAATATAATAATTCTTTAAGAGTTAAAACAGAACTCCCCCATGAAACAAATATGCTTGAAAATAATAATACACAAGAAAAATCAAGCGCAAAAAATTTAAATGAATTGTGGGAACAAATCCTTGGGAATCTTGAACTCCCATCTACAAGAATGTTGCTTTCTCAGCAAGCAAAACTAATCAAACTAACAGACGAGATAGCATTAATAGCTGTAGCTAATAACTGGATAGGGATGATCCAAAGTCGCGTAAATCTTTTAGAGCAGGCTATAATTTCTACACTAGGAAGCCCAAGAAAGCTCGTATTAGAAAAGCAAAATATTAAAAGCTTTGACACAGCTCAACATGACTCAAAGTCTTTTGAAGTCACTCAAAAAGATCATTCTAAGACCATAAAATCAAATAAAACAAAGAATAGCCCTATTCAACAAAGTGGGAAAGAAGAAAAACAATCCTTAGAGATCAAGAAGGAAGTGAACACATCAATTCCTAAAGATGATATTAACAGCAAAACTAAACGCCTTGCAGATTTCTTTAATGGGGAAATATTAGATCTTGAGGATTAAATAATATACTATTAATTAATGGCCTTGATGACTAGTTTTAGCCCAAACCAAGCGCTTGGGGAAAATAGCCATCTTTACAGTCACCCAAGGAATAACTACAAACCAATGCGCTAAATATGAAATAGCAAGTAACAGCTTAAAAGGTGATGGGGATGGCAAGTCAGGACCTTCGCTCACAGATGAGCAACCACGCCAATAGGCCAACCCAGAGACACTAAAGGCAACAATAGATAGAGGCCAATAAGTAGGCATTGTACGAGTAACGATAGTGGTTAAAAAATCAGAAAATGAAACCACAGGCAAGGCATATTGGAGGAGAAAAAAACAAGTCAGGTCTAGTCTTTTAGAAAAGGCTAATTCTTCCGAGATTAATAATCTCCAATAATCAAAAAAGCGTTGCAATCCACCCTCCGCCCAGCGTTGACGCTGTCTCCATAAAGCTGGAAGAGTCTCTACAGCCTCTTCAAGAATAGGAGGATTCCAAAGCAGTCCAATCTTTTTATCTTGATTAAGGAGACGAAAACTTAAATCCAAATCGTCAGTCACCGTTTCTTCATTAAACCCTCCACAACAATCTAAAACTTTCCTATTTATCAATTGACCATTACCTCGCAATTCCACTATGCCGCCAATTGCTAAACGACCTTGCTGAATAACTGCATCCATAGCCATTTCCATAGATTGCAGATTCGTAAGAAGATTTTCTCTAGAATTAACCACAGATTTGCGCAATTGAACAGCCGACCAATCACCTTTTAATGCAAAAGGAATTAAACGAAAAAGTAAATCCTCATCTAGTTGTGCATCAGCATCAAGAATTAACAACCAATCTCCCTCTAAAAAATTCAAAGCTTCATTAAGCGCTCCAGATTTTCCTCCCCCAGCATTACGCGATCGATGAATAACTTCTAACTGTGTAAATTTCTGACTGAGTTCATCTAACAATTCTGGACTCCGATCATTACTTCCATCATTAATTATCCAAGTTTTTAATTTTGATCTTGGATAATTCAAGGCAAGCAGACGTTCCACTAAACGATTCAAAACTAATTCTTCATCTCTTGCCGCGACCAAAACATCAATGGCTGGCCAATCTGTTTCTTTGAAAAGCTTTTTATCCTGAGCATCCAAATTGACAGGGCGCTCATGAAAACTAAGCACTGTGCGCAAGCCATACCCTCCGAGCAACAAAGCCAAAGCAAATGCTGGGAAAAGACTTCTCCCAGCTTCCACCCAATGAGGTACAGCTCCTGCCCAACCGCAAGCAATCAGAAATAAAACCGTCTTTCCGCGTCGGTGATCACCAGTCACATCAAGCGCGGCCATAATTAGCCCCTAATGGAGGGACTCTAAGGGGCAATGACTGAGTGGAGCAAAGGTCCATAAATAGTTGAAGGGTAGTAATGCATAAGAATTTGTTGAGCAGTCCAACCTCGATCAGCGAGATCGATTGCTCCAGCTTGGGAAAGGCCTGCACCATGACCAAAACCTCCTCCTAAAAAACGCCAAACCCCTGGTCCCACTTCATCAACCACAAAAAGAGTACTTGGAAGTTGAGGAAGATAGCGACGGATTTCATCCAGACGTAATTCAACTAATGATCTCTCTCTTAAACCAATAATCTCCAAAGTCAAAACACGTCCACTAGGGCCTCTTTCTGTAACTTTCAAACGATTAGGCATCTCAGAGGATGAAATTGCTTGCTGCAACTGCTCAGCCGTAATTACCCTGACCCAACGAAACCTTGTATGTTGTGAGCCATAAGCTGTAGAACCATCTTGCAAAAAAGACAACACCTTAGATCGTTTTAAAAGGGGCATCTCAAAACGATTGGTCCATGTTTTAGGGCCATCCAATTTAGTCTCTAAATATGGCACTGATTTCATAGCCCAAGCCTCATTTCCTGCAGCCATCACACCACCATTACTAGCGTGATAGACAGCATGAATAGGCTTGGCTTGCCAACTCAAAATTCTTCCAGAAGTAACCTTTATGGCATCCTTAACAGCCTGATTGGCCTTGGTTGGATCTTTATATACCTGGCATTGTGTATCACTGCATAAATGATAACCATCCACCTCAAATCGATGACTATTAGCCATCGCCCATGTACGGGCCAAAACTGTCTGCGCTTGCAATGCTGAAACTGGAACAAAATTCCCTATCTCATGGGAAACCACTCCCTCTAGATATCTATGCATTGGCACCAATTCCAGCAAAGTCCAAGTTCCATATGCATCTTGCTGTAAACGAAAAGGACCCTTATAAACACCACCTTGCCAATTCAAACCATCTGGAGCTTCTAACTCTAAAGGGCCAAATAATTTTCTGGAACCAGTCTTTAACCGAAGCACAGGTTCTAAAACCGCACTAATATTCTTCCTCCATCTAACAGTGCTCAATCCCTTAGGAATTCTGGTTCCATATGGCAACCAAACTTCCCAATCTTTCGGATGTGCCACTAAAGCATCAATTCCTTCCGTCCTTAAACGAATTGCGAGTCGCTCTGCTGATTCAAAACTGCCAAAAGGCCCAACAACATAACGAAAAAGTTTTTTAGATTTTAAAAGAGGTTCATTACGCCAACCAAGGGTGATGGATTGTGCTCTATGAACTAATCCCCTTGAATCACGCAAAACCAAAGGTTTACCTGCACTAAATAATCGCAATGAAGTTGAAAGATTATTTTCAATCAAGTTTTCGCCTAAATGAGTTTGCAACGAAACCCAAAGCACAGGTTTACCAGAGAAAAAAGAAGGTGGTTTTGGTACAACCCAATGAGTTGAAAGCTGATTTTCCGGAGCTCGAGCTAATTTCTTGGCCTGACAAGCAGAGGTGATTCCAGCCAACAAAATTAAAACGCCAGGGAAGAGAGCTGCAGATGCAAAAAAAACTTTTTTCCCTCGAGTGGACTTCGAAAACCCGACACTGAGAAATCTGGTCATATTGGATTTGGCTTCTGGGAGGTCTAGGTCTTACCCTGGTTCTTTGTGCAAAAGAATTTAGCTATGCCAAAGCTAAAGACCCGCAAAGCAGCCGCAAAGCGGTTCCAAGCAACAGGCACAGGCAAATTCATGCGTCGTCGTGCTTTCCGCAACCACTTACTTGATCACAAGAGTCCCAAACTTAAAAGGCATCTTGCTAGAAAGGCAATGGTTGATGAACGTGATGCTGACAACGTCGCTCTCATGCTTCCTTATGCATGAAAACCAAAATTAATCAAAGACTTCTTTCCCTTTCTTGTCCTAAAACACCCGATTAATTACCATGGCCCGCGTAAAGAGAGGCAATGTTGCCCGTAAGCGTCGAAATAAAATTCTCAAACTAGCTCGTGGCTTCCAAGGCAGTAATGGAACGCTCTTTAGGTCAGCTAATCAAAGAGTTATGAAAGCTCTTTGTAATGCATATAGGGATCGACGTCGTAGAAAGCGTGACTTCCGGCGTCTATGGATCGCAAGAATTAATGCAGCAGCACGAATAAATGGCATGACCTATAGCCGCTTAATTGGTGGGTTAAAAAAAATCGATATTCGATTAAATCGAAAAATGTTGGCTCAATTAGCCCTCATTGATCCCAAAAGCTTTGAAAATGTAGTTACTTCTGCAAAGAACTAATTAACTCCCTATATAAAAAACCTATTGACGATAATGTGACAGTCGATAGGTAACTAGCTATGGACTTCATACAGCCCGAGACCTATCTAATCGGCCTAGTTGTATTACTAGCAATTGTTTCTGTACTTGTTGGTAGGCAGCTGATAAGAGTTCGAAGAGACGAAACCAAACTAATCAAACTTGAAAAAGGTGGGGTTGCCTCCTCCAAAGAGGCATCAGAACTCTACGAACTTGCTTCTGTGCAACTTCGAAAACGGCTATACCCCCAAGCCATTGCAACTCTTCGTCAAGCCTTGAAACAACTTGATCAAGAACCTAATGAAGCAAAAGCTCTCATAGAAAATGCTATGGGATTTGCGCTAGCCGCACAAGACAATTTTGAAGCGGCAATTAAACACTACAAATCAGCACTTAAAGCAAAAGAAGACTACCCAGTAGCAATAAATAATCTTGCATTTGCACAAGAACGACTTTCAGAATTTGACGAGGCATTTGATCTTTATCAAAAAGTCCTGAGCATTGATCCTGAAAATAAAACTGCAATCAAGCAGATAAAAAAACTTGAAGAGCAAAAGGGGAAAAAGTCACCAAAGGCCAATGATAATGGGGGCTTTTGATATTTCCGAGGCACAACTTGTTTTTAAATCAAATGTTCCACCTTGACTTACAAATCTTGGAGAATTCCATCCGAGCAAATTAATTCCCTGAAGACCCATCAAAGTCCCTCCAGGATCCATGCCAGCAATCAAATTTTTGCTCAATGGTAACAACTCCAACTGATCTGACTTGGCATTTAAATTTCCCTGAAAAGGAGTAGAAAACTTTCCAAAATCCAAATTTCCACGCAAATCAATCATTTGACCAATCGCGGTGACCTTGGTGAAAGTAAGCGTGACAACAATCGTTGAACCCTTTTGGAAAGGTGTATAAGTGCCACACCATTGACGAGGCATACTTATTGCAAGCTCTGCAGCCCTTGCGACCGGATCGAAATTCTCAACAGATCCCTCGAGGACAATTGGAGCTGGCTGGGACAAAGAATCCAACGGTAAAGCTGTTGCACCAGAAACTTCCGAGCCAATTGGGGGATCCATGGCTAGCAGCATGGGCAGAAAAACAAGGTTTGTTGGAGCACCTTAAAGCCAATCGATGAAGCCTGAACAATTAACAATTACTTCCCCCTTTCAACTTTCTAAATAGATCAGATGCTCCGACAAACATCTACCAAGGATCTGCTCAAAATTGGAAACCGCCATTTTCACAGCAGGTTGTTTACAGGTACAGGGAAGTATCCGAGCCTAAAAACGATGCAAAAAAGCTTAGCAAGTTCTCAATGCGAGATGGTGACTGTTGCAGTGAGAAGAATTGAATCTCAGACTACTGGTCATCAAGGTCTTATTGA
>QCJH01000012.1 GCA_003216155.1 Prochlorococcus sp. AG-409-A19
GGATTTCAGCGGCTGGTAGCGGATTTAGAGGCATGGCTGGCTGCTCTGACCGGGTTTTCAGGCGTGTCACTTCAGCCGAATGCTGGTTCTCAAGGAGAATTTGCAGGGTTGTTAATGATTCGTGCTTGGCATAAATCTCGTGGTGAAGCACAGAGAAATGTTTGTTTGATTCCCAATAGTGCGCATGGAACTAATCCAGCAAGTTCTGTTATGGCTGGCTTTAGAGTTGTTCCAATTGCATGTGATGTAGAGGGAAATGTTGATTTAGAAGATCTTGCGCTTAAGGCTGAGTCTTATTCGCGTGAATTGGCTGCGTTGATGGTTACCTACCCCTCAACGCATGGTGTCTTTGAACCAAAAATTCGTGAGATTTGTGATTTAGTTCATTTTTATGGAGGGCAGGTTTATTTAGATGGTGCAAATTTCAATGCTCAAGTGGGACTTTGTAGACCTGGAGCATATGGGGCAGATGTTTGCCATCTAAATCTTCATAAGACTTTTTGCATCCCTCATGGGGGAGGAGGCCCAGGAGTTGGCCCTGTGGGAGTTGCTTCTCATTTGATTCCATTTCTTCCATGCAATCTTTTGAGAAATCAAAATGAGACTTTTTCGATTGGCTCTGTTTGCTCTGCACCATTTGGGAGTGCAGGTATTTTGCCAATCAGTTGGATGTTTTTGCGGATGATGGGTGGGCAAGGTTTGAGGCAAGCCAGTGAAGTGGCTTTGTTATCAGCTAATTATTTGGCTAACCGACTGGATCCTTATTACCCAGTGTTATTTAGAGGATTGCAAGGCTTAGTTGCGCATGAATGCATTTTGGATTTGCGCCCTTTAAAGCGAACTTCAGGCGTGGATGTAGAAGATATTGCTAAGAGATTGATGGATTATGGTTTTCATGCACCAACAGTTAGTTGGCCTGTGCCAGGAACGTTGATGGTCGAACCGACTGAAAGCGAAAGTTTTGAAGAGCTTGATAAATTCTGTAAGGCGATGATTTCCATTAGGGCTGAGATAGAAGCTATTGAGTCCGGCAAAGGAGACCCTGAAAACAATCCTCTTCGAAGAGCTCCCCATACTTTGTCCACTATTACTGCGGAAGTTTGGGATCGTCCTTATACGAGAAGTCAGGCCGCTTTTCCGATGCATGAGCAACGCCAAAACAAGTTCTGGCCAGCGGTTTCTCGTATAGACAATGCCTATGGAGATCGGAATCTGGTGTGCACTTGCCCCTCGATGGAAGACTTTTCGGAAGGATAGTTTTGGCCCTGGCCCTGGCTTATTTTGACTTTAGAAGGTAAATTTTCATCGAAAACCGAATTTTTTGGTTTCTTTTAGCCGATTGCTTTTGATTTTTGATTAAAATCTCGCGCATCGGCATTCATCGCTGGGGGGACAGCAATGGATAACGAAAAAGCAAGCAAGCATTTCACAAAGAAATTGCTTGATGATCAATTGAATTTTCCTTCTGTACCAGATGGACTTGAGTCACTCTTAAGTCGAGGAAATAGTGTTCAGGTCGCGGGAACAAATGTAATAAGAGTTCCTTTCGGGATTCGACAGTCTCGAAAGCAACGTCCAGAACGTCCTGATAGATGGGCAACTTTGGTTTTACCTTTACAGCCACAAGGCAATCCAACGCCTCCACCTCAAGCGGCTTAAATTTGTCAGGCTGCTTCTTGGCTTGAATTTTGTTGATTGCTTATCAGGCGTAAATCAACCATGGCTTTTACTTCAGCTAATGAGCAAGAAGCTGTTCGAAAAGGCAGGAATACCATTGGACTACGCTCAGGCCTGACGAGCCAACTGTTATTGGCTTGAGGCAACAGCAGGAAACCTCGATATCTGATGGCTAATTGCTGGTTTGATCGGAATCCCATCTTTGATGGAACTATCTATGAACTCCACAGCATTTCAATGCACAATATGTAGCGCCCTTCGGAATTAATGAAAGTCTTTAGAATTGGCTTTTTGCTTTTGTCTGCTTCGATACAAATATTGCTGAGTATGCCTTTGAGCTCGATTTAGTATTTTTTCATTGGTTTAGCTTTGCACATTTTTATTTTTTGCCGTGAGGCGCCTTTCGCTATATATGGTGTCTCAATTGATTTGGACTGGGAGGCAAAGCAATGGGATGTTGAATGGTTTTGTGTGGATGGTCTTATAAGCCTGGTGTTTAGATTCTCAATGGCTCCATTTGCATTAAAAGCGCTAGAAGCTCCTTGATGGATTGATCTTGTGCAGGCTTTTGACTATTGCTCATTAGTTGGCGTCCAAGGACTTGGGCTCCAAGGTGAGACAGTTGGATCCGAAGTGACGTTAATAGCGCCATTCCTCCTCCTCCTGAGAAGCTGGCTATGGCGATTGGTCTTCCATTGAATAACTTTCGAAAGTCTTCTCCTTCTACGGAAAGCCATGCAACTGTACTTGTGAAAACAGGCGGAATAGAGCCGTTGTATTCAGGTGCGCAAATCACCCATTTTGAGTAAGAAGCCATTTCTTGGCCAAGCTTGCTAGCTAGCGATGGGACTCCATCTGACGAATGAGTTCTTGGGTTATATAGGGGTAAGTCAATGCTCGTTAAATCTATGAGTTTGGTTTTAGCTCCAAATTCTTGACCATATCGAACAAATTTCTCTGCAAGCTTGAGATTTTCACCGTTACTTGCAGTGATTACAAGAAGATCCTTGGTGAATTTCATTGTTAGTTTTGTAAGGTTGTTTGCGAGACAGACTTACTGGCCCCCCTTGCTAATAGGTAGTTCCAGTACGGCGATGGTGCACAGCAGTGAGGCTTTTATTATCGATTAATTGGCCGCTAATGATTTCTGCATAAATGAGCCAATGGTCTCCACATTCCATACGTTGCTTTATTGATCCTTCTATCCATGCAAGGGTTCCTTCAAGGAGAGGTTGGTCATTGGGGCCAAAGTTAAGCATTAGTCCTTTCAACCGATCTGCTCCAGGTGGAAAGGGCTGTAAGAATTGTCTCATGATTTTTTTTTCCTTACCCTCTGCGAGCAAATTCAGTGCGAAGTAATCATCGATGTGGAGTAGTGCTTCAACAGCTCTATCTTTTGCAACAGCAATGGTGATTCCAGGAGGAGAGAAGCTTGCTTGACTTACCCAGCTTGCCACCATGGCTCCTGTGAGTGAATTATCCCCTACTTTTTTCTTAGCGGTAAGGACTGATAAGGAGCCAACAATGCGACCTAGTGCAAGCATGCGTGAATCACTACGACTTTCCTTGAGTCCTCCCGAAGTACGTCTTTGTTGCTTGTGATGTTTTTGTAATAGTTCTCGTGCAAAGTGTGTACCTGTTTCTTCGATGGTTTTAATCATTGAAGGATTTGGGCTGAATTTAACTTTGATAGGGTGAAAACCAAAATGGAATCCTCCATCCCTGAGCTTATTTTCGAGGAGATCTATCGCTTCTCCACTCCAACCAAAGCTGCCAAAAACACCTACTGGCTTTTCTCTATCCCCTTCTGCTAATAGTGTGCCTAATGCAGCAACAATAGGTGTTGGTGCGTGTCCACCAAGCGTTGGAGATCCTATTAGATAGCCATCTGCTTGTTGGATAGCGTTAACTAGCTCTTTCGCGGGTGCAAATTCACAGTTTAAGCTTTTGATTTGTACTTTAGTACGATTCACGCCTTGTGCGAGTGCATCAGCTATAGAGGCTGTATTTCCATAGGCACTAGCGTATATCATGACTACCTTTAGAATCGCATTTTGTTGACCCTCACCCCATCGTTGGTAGTCATTTAGTAAACTTCGCCAACTTGTTTCGATGGCTGGCCCATGCCCTGGAGCAATAGTCTGTATATCTAGATCTTCTAAACGCTCTACAACCGCGTTAACTTGATTAGCCATTGGGGCCATAAGACAGTCGTAAAAATGACGGCGCTCTTCTTCAGTGCTTGCTCGATTAACTTCCGCCCATTGAGGTGTACAAAGATGCGCAGCAAAAAGTTTGTCACTCATTAAAAGGCCTAGAGTTTCTTCAAAAGCAATGAGCCCGCCTGGCCAGCGAGGAGTTGGAGTTGGAAGAAGGAGCAACGTATGGTCACAACTTGTTGAAAGCTTGTGCTCTTTACGAATGATTTGAATGCTAGGTAGTTTTTCACCAGCTTCTCTGGCAATAGAACTATCTGCTGTTAGATCTTTGTGTTGGCACCAAAGTTCTTTAAGTAACTTGGCACCAGGATTTGAGCTGATCAACTCTAAGTCTGGGTAGACGTTATGAAGTTCTTTGAGAAGCGCAACACGATTAGGATTTACGTGGCCAACTATGACTTTTAGCGACGTAGTGTTTGTGGGCAGTGATTGCCTAAGTGTAGGTATAAATACTTCCGCATATGCTCCTCCCGGAGGGTGTATTAGGACCGCTGCGTGATGCTTTTGATTTGAGTCAAGTCCAGGAGTGAACAGAAAGCTGTTGGCGGTGCTTCCTCTTTCAAGTCCGTACTCAGACTCAAAGCGCAGACGCTTTGGACTAAGGCCTTTCAGACTGATCAATCCAGGTTCGATCGGAATAACGATGACCTGTCGCCCTTCTATGGTTTTCGATGATGTTTCCAGAGATTTATTCACGAGCTCTCAAAAAGGAATTGGTTTGAGAAGGAACTTTTGAGAATCTAACTTTACTAGCAGCTTAATAAATCTTCGAGTTGATTTCAGCTTGTCAAAATCAAATGGGTTTGATTTTGTAAATTGACAATTTTTGCATTGTGTTTTTCTCCTCTTCATACCGAGGTAATCAGAGGATTTGTAGAGGGTGATTTTTCTTTATAGAAAATGCTTTAAAATAGTATCTATGTTAAAGAAAACCATTGAAAGATTACCGCCAATCAATATGCTTTATAAGCTTTATTATCAATATATAGATTAGCCTTGATTAGGCCGACTTATTTGCGCGATTTTTATCATTATTAGTAATGGTTAGATACCTTTCTGTGGTGTACAGCAGTTTTCCCTTCTGCATTGGATACTTCTCCTTGCTCTACTTCTGCATAGATAATCCAATGGTCTGGACCCTCTAATCTTTTTATTACTCGACACCCTAAGTATGCCAGTGCATCAACTAGGACTACTCCTCCTTTGACGATACCTTCTAATATTTCTATTCCAGCGAATCGATCAGCACCAGGAGGAAATCGCTTGAGAAAATGGCGTAATAAGGGCTGGTAGTCTTTTTCGTCTAATATATTAATTACAAAACGATCTTCTACTTGCATTAGTGCTTCAATTGCTCGATCTTTAGCAACGGCGACAGTTAATCCTGGAGGGGAAAAGCTAGCTTGACTTACCCAACTGGCTACCATGGCTCCACGACGCTGACTTTCCCCCTTGCCTTGACTAGCTGTGATGATGTATAGCCCACCGCTAATTCTTCCTAATGCTTTATCAATATCCCCATCTATTGTTTTCATATTTTCAATAGATTTAGTTCGGTTGAGTAGTTGCCCTAGATCAGTTCCTGCCTCTTCAAAACGCTGATACGTTTGACCAATTGGTATGCTTTTTACTCGTAAGGGAGCAAAAGCTTCTTTTTGGCCTTGATTACTTATTTTATTGGCAACAGCATCGATTGGCTCATCATTTCCGCCATATGCATCATATACGGCTACAAATTGCTTTGCTTTTAAGGCAGCTAGTAATGTACCTATAGAACTTTGCAATTCTGAATCGGGTGCATTTGGCCATGTAGGGACAACAATAGCCTTTGCTTCTCCTATTAGTGTACTAAGTTCTTGTTTGTCCGTTGCTCTTAGATCTATTAGTTGTACTTGAGCATCGGCTTTGCTTATACCATGTGATATTGATTGGCTAAGACGATCACAGAAACCGTATTGGCTTAGATAGCACACAACCGCATAGTCTTTCCCTTTGTTTCGTTGTTGACTCCAAGTGCGATAGTCGTTAATCCAAAGATTGAGATGAAATCGGAGTAGGGGACCATGACCTACTGCTATGGTTTTAATTTCTGGTAATTTATCTATTCGCTTTAGAGCTTGCAGAACACTACGTGCATTTGGCCCCATGAGACAATCGTAGTAGAAACGAAAGTCTGGATATATTGATTCAGGATCTTTATCAAAAAGCTCATTTGAACAATAGTGCAATCCAAATGCATCACATGTATAAAGAATGCCAGTGCCTTGATCAAAAGCAAAGGTTGTATCCGGCCAATGTAAATTTGGTGCACTTATAAACTCCATTTTATGCTGAATCTTACTTGTTTTATTTATTCCTAAATCTAGTACATCTCCATTTTTCATTACACGAGAATTAAACGGCTTGTGTAATTGATCTTTTAAAAATTGAATAGCTACTTTTGAAGCTATAATTTCAATATCAGAATTAATTGCGAGTAAATCGCCAATTAGACCTGAATGATCAGGTTCAGTATGACTTACAATTAAGAAGTCGATTTTAGATACATTGATTTGTTTCTGAAGAAGCTGAAGCCAAGTGTCTTTAAATTTTGAATGACTTGTATCGATCAGAGCTGTTTTTTCGCCACGTACAAGAAAACTGTTGTATGTGGTGCCATTCCTTAATCCAAATTCAATGTCAAAACGACTTCGCTCCCAATCAAGAGATCTGATTGTGCTGGTATCTTCAGCAATGATTTCGTATTGCAGTGATAAGGTGCTTTTTTGATCCGACGTTTTAATAGTGGTGTTCTTTTTTGGAGCTTCCATGTGGTGTCTCTTTTATCGCATTACTTTAAAGAATTTTGGTGAAGAGATACTCTTTAGTTAACTGAGTAGGCCATATTTGGTAGCCATGTTACTAGACCCGGCACCAAAATTATGATTACTAATACAGCTATTTGTAGCCCTACGAATGGAAGTGCTCCTAAGTAGATTTCTCTAGTGGTTACTGAATTAGGAGTCACACCACGGAGATAAAATAGTGCGAATCCAAAAGGAGGAGTGAGAAACGACGTTTGAAGGTTGGCTCCTATGACTACTCCTAGCCAAATGAGAGCTTCTGGGCCTAGTAATTGTCTTGCTGCGGGCAGTAGAAGTGGAACCGCTATGAAAGCGATTTCAAAGAAGTCGATGAAGAAGCCAAGTATGAAGATAGTCAGCATGCTGAATGCCATGAAACCAATTTTGCCACCAGGAAGATTCAGCAATAGATCAGCGATAAGTTCATCACCTCCTACTCCACGAAAGATCAAGCTAAATGCTGTTGAACCAATTAAAATTGCCATGACCATAGCTGTGGTACGAAGCGTTTCGTCACAAACTTTGGAAAGGCTTTGGCGACTGAAGCCACCATTGAGAGCAGCTAGTCCCATAGCGCCTAGTGCCCCAATAGTGCCTGCTTCTGTAGGGGTAGCGATCCCAAAGAATATGCTGCCCAAGACCAATAGGATCAGCGCTAAAGGAGGGAGCATGACTTGCAACTGTCTTATGAGTTGCAGTGGTGAGATCTTGATGGGTTTTTGTTGAGGCGCAAGGTCAGGTTTTAGATGACTGATTATGAGTACATATAGTGCGAATGCACCGGCCATAAGTAGTCCAGGGATTAGTGACCCGAGAAATAAATCTCCTACTGAAATTCCAAGCTGATCACCAAGAACTACCAAAACAATGCTTGGCGGGATGATTTGGCCCAGAGTCCCTGAAGCTGCGATCACTCCGGTTGCTAATGAACGGTTATATCCTGCTTGCAGCATGGCAGGTAAAGAAATGAGGCCCATGGTGGTCACGGTTGCAGCGACTACTCCTGTAGTCGCTGCAAGAAGTGACCCAACAACTACTACTGAAAGAGCAAGCCCTCCCCTAAGACGGCCAAGCAGTTTGGCCATGCTTTCAAGTAGTCGTTCAGCTATGCCAGAAGTTTCCAGCATTGATCCCATAAAGATGAATGCGGGTATGGCCAACAATGTGAAGTTGGACATGATGCCTAGAATTCTTTGGGGCAATGCGGTTACAAAAAGGGGGTCAATTGCACCAAAGATCATTCCAAGGATTGAGAAAATTACAGCAATACCTCCTAGGCAGAAAGCAACTGGATAGCCGCTTAAAAGAACTATTACTAGAGCTATAAACATTCCTGGCCCTAGTATTAATGCAGACTCAAAGCTGATCACATAGCCAAGAAAGTCAACTTCAATCAATGGAGTACTCCTATTAGGTTTTGTTTGACATTTGATTTGGTTTGAGTTGAAACTTTAATTTTGCCCAAGTAGTAATAGCCTCTGATATTCCTTGAAGAGCTAATAGTAAAAAGCTGATAGGGATTAGAGCCTTTATTAAGTAACGTGGTAAGCCATTAGGATCTGGGGAGGCTTCCCGAATATTCCATGAATGGAATGCGGGTTCGATTGAAATAGCCATGACTCCTAGAGCAAAAGGTAATAGCAAGAGCAACGTTCCTATTAGTTCTATTTTCGCCTTACGCTTTGGTCGCCAATTTGCTTGTAAAACATCTACTCTGACATGCCCTTGACGTTGTAATGTCCAACCTAACCCTAGTAAAAAAACAATATCAAATAGGTACCATTGCCCTTCGATTAAGCCATTGGAACTGAGGTTAAGGCCTAGAGCTACTCCTAAATACCTACCTACTACATTCCAAAACCCTAAACCAAGCATGAGTAATACAGACCAACGTGCAATGTATGCAATCGCCCTGTTTAAATTGTTTAGGTATTGTGCGATATTTAGTAAGACATTCATTTATATATTGTCTATTGAGTTGTAGCTAAATCTAGAGAATGAGAATTCATTTACTTGATTCCAGGTATAGATGTCTTGCCGAAAACTTTGCCATTTACCAAAGAGAGTGCGAAAACTTAAATCTTTTATAGAAATATCGGTGTAAATTTGAAAAGCTACTTCCCTTGCTGCTTTCAGAATGTCGTCGGTATAAGGGACTAGTTTGGTCCCTCCTTTTAATAGTCTTTGTAATGCTGCCCCATTGAGCGTGTCATAACGACTTAACATTTGAAGGTTGGCTTGATAACAAGCAGTTTTAAAAATCTCTTGATATTCAATAGGTAGCTTATCCCAAGCATTTTTGTTGACTACTGCGGTCAAGGTTGGACCTGGTTCCCACCACCCTGGATAATAGTAAAAACTAGCGGCTCTTGATAAACCTAGTTTTTCATCGTCATAAGGCCCTGTCCATTCTGCGGCATCAATTGCTCCGCGGTCTAGTGCTAAATAGATTTCACCACCTGGTAGCACTTGTACATTTACTCCTAATTGAGCCATTACTTTTCCACCAAGTCCAGGGATGCGCATCTTGAGCCCTTGTAGGGAGTTCAAGCCATCTAGCTTTCGCTTGAACCATCCGCCCATTTGTGCGCCTGTGTTGCCTGCAGGGAAGCCAATAACTCCAAAGTCTGAATAGATCTGATTTAGCAATTCGTTTCCGCCTGCTTCATAGAGCCAGGAATTTTGTTGTTGTGCAGTGAGTCCAAAGGGTACAGAGGTCCCAAATGCAAAAGCTGGATTTTTTCCTATGTAGTAATAGCTGGCTGTATGGCCACATTCAACAGACCCTGATTGAACCGCATCTAGTACTTCAAGACCAGGAACTAATTCTCCTGCGGCATAAGGTTTGATTTGAAAATTGCCACCACTGAGCTCGTTGACTCTTTCACTAATTGTTTCTGCTCCTCCAAAGATTGTGTCAAGAGACAACGGCCAGCTTGTGGCCATACGCCACCGTATTTTGGGGCGCGCAAGACTTGTGCTTGCTTCCTCACGACGGATTGTGCAGGAGCTAATGACACCTGCTCCGAGGGCTGCTGTTACAGCCTTAGCACTAGTACCAAGTAGTTTCCGACGTTGCATGTTGTTTTCTGTTTAGTCGGATCTTACGGGGAAAACCCAAGTTGAGAAATGGGATGAATGGTTTCAGAGTAATAATAGTAGGGGGCTAATCTTTTTTTGGTTGAATAAAGACTCTCAACTTGATTCCCTCTTGCATATTTAGTGTCAATCGTAAGAATATTAACTTTGAAAGTCGATAATTATTTGATCCACCACCAATTTGTGAATGTTGCTGCTTGGCCAATTGTTAGGCCATTGTCATCCCAAATCGTCCAGATTCGAGCATTAGTGATAGCAAACCTTCGTCCTTTGCTATCTATTCGAACACCTTGATAATTGTTGACTGCTTTTGTGAGTAGTGCTTTCTTAAGATCTACTGCTCTTGATTTACGTTCGTCATTGGGCGCAGTTAATCTTGAAGGCATGCCTACCATTTCCTTCCAACTTCTTCTCCACAACTTGAGAGCTGACGCATTGACATAAATAATTTTCGGATCCTTGTTATCATCATGTGCAATAACTGGTAATGCAATTACGAATAGCTCTTGGCTCTTAAGTCTGTGAGCATCGTCTACTTTTTGATATTTAATGAGTTGTTGGTCAAACGCTTTCTGATGAGACAATAAAAGCCTATTCACCAATACTCTTTTTTCCATAGATAGCCAGGGAGCCTCAATCACCAGCGGCCATAGCTTGGAGCATTGCTTGCTGTCCAAAGACTTGCCCTTGTTCGCGTAAGTGATTGAGAAAATTTTGACGTGCTTGGGGGAAACGTGGTTCTTCTGCTAATGGAAGATCTCCTGCTGAATCTAATCCTGTATCTCCTTCCATAGAAGGTGTAATAACGACCAAATCAGAATCTAGGCTGGCTTTATAACTCCACCATAAGCTTGGATCTAAAACTGCAGGGTGAGGGGGTACAGGCATTCCTGCATTGTTCTCAGAATTTGTTAATTCGTTTTCTGAAGCTAACTGTTCAGCGTGGTTTGCAAGCACTTTTCGGCGTTCTTCAGCAAGATCGGTGAGTAATTTTGTTCGTGTTCTACCTCTCAGTTGAAATAAGACAAAAGGATCTTCACTAAAGCGATCTCCCATGAGAAAGTAGATGGCACTGATGTGCTTACAAGGATTCGCTTTGTCTGGACAACTACATTCACTTCGTACTTCTTGTAATTTGAATGGGAATAGTCTTCGTCCACTAGCAGCAAAGGCTCTTTCGATATCTGATGGCATGATTCCAGCCAATAATTGGGCGGACCATCGAGCTTTTTGAGTTAATGCTTCAAGAACATATCCCCAATCTTCGTCATTTAGTACATCCAGCCAAAGCTTCACTTTGTATGGCTCTTCATCCGTGCCTTGTACGCGAGCATGAACTCTTCTTCCTTCAAAACGAATAGATGTGACATTTCCTTCACGAGCGTATGTCCAGGCTCTTTCAAGTCTCTTTTTGAAGCGATAGGAATTTATTAGTTCCATCCATTGCTCAACCCACCATGGTTGGTTCCCTAGCCCTTCTTCGCCTAACTCTGTTGATATTCCAGTGTTTTTGATGTTGTTATGAGTCATGATTTTTAAGAGGATGCTTGGCTATCTAAGGAGACCAGTTCACGTAGCTGTTGCACTCCTAAACCCCCTAGCCAGTCTTCACCAGATCCAATTATGTCTTCTGCTAGACGTGACTTTTCCCGAATCATGCGATCAATTTTTTCTTCTACGGATCCACTCGTAATGAATTTGTGCACCATCACTCTCTTGGCTTGACCAATTCTGTAGGCGCGGTCTGTTGCTTGATTTTCCACGGCTGGATTCCACCATCGATCGATATGAAAAACATGACTAGCTCGCGTAAGGTTTAAACCTACTCCGCCAGCTTTTAGCGATAGGAGAAACAGTTGCGGTCCTCTTGGATCTTCTTGGAATCTATCTACCATTGCTTGACGTTCTATTTTACCAGTTCCACCATGAAGGAATGGGACATCAAAGCGCCATCTTTTTTTTAGGTAGATCTTGAGAAGGTGACCCCATTCAGCGAATTGAGTGAAAAGTAGTGCACGATCTCCTGCTTCGATAACTTCCTCCAGAATTTCTTCGAGACGTTGAAGTTTGCTTGAGCGTTGGATGAAGTCTTCATCAACATTTGCTTCCTTAAGTGCTAATGCTGGATGGTTACATATTTGCTTTAAGCGGGTTAAGAGACCGAGTATTTTCCCATGCTTTTGACCTCTAGGAGCTTGTGAAATTGTATCTAGTGTGTCTTCAACTGTTTTGCGATATAAAATTTGCTGCTCTTTACTTAGCCCTACCCATTCACTGAGCTCTACTTTTTCAGGTAGGTCGGAGATGATTGCTTTGTCGGTTTTTAATCTACGGAGAAGAAATGGACTAACCCGTGCTTTTAGATCACGTAGAGAGGACATATCGCCATAGCGTTCAATCGGTAGTTTGTAGCGTTGACGAAAGAAGTCTTCTTCGCCCAGAACTCTTGGATTCAGAAAGTCCATCAGAGCCCAAAGTTCACTAACGCGATTTTCTACTGGGGTTCCTGTTAGTGCTATACGGAAACGATTCCCTTTTCTTGCAAGAGCTATATCTCTCGCTGCTTGACTTTGTTTGGCATTTGGATTCTTAATCGCTTGTGCTTCATCTATGACGACTCCTTGCCAGTCGACAGTTTCTAGTAATTCGCTATCTCTTTGTAATAGGCCATAACTAGTAAGTATTAGATCGATACCCTGGAGGGCTTTTGTTAACTGATTTGGATTGGAAGGACGCCGCGGTCCATAGTGTTCTTGTACTTTTAAGTCTGGCGTGAAAGCTAAGGCCTCGCGTTTCCAATTGGTCAGAACGGATGTAGGAGCTACAAGTAAAACAGGACGTTTTAATTCTTGTTCGGCCTTGAGGTGTTGAAGAAATGCCAGAAGTTGAATAGTTTTACCAAGACCCATATCGTCTGCAAGGCAGGCCCCTTGATCAAAACGATGCAGAAAGGCTAACCAGCCTAGGCCTCTTTCTTGGTATGGCCGCAATTGGCCGCTGAATCCGTCTGGTGCTGATAGAGGATCAGGTGCTTTTTGTTGATGATATTGTTCCAAGACTCCTTGTAGCCTTGGTCCTGCTTCAAAGTGATGAACTGGTAGGCGCATTAATGTATCGCCTTCTGTTGCGGTAAGTCTTAAAGCATCATCAAGACTTAGTTCTGGACTAGCAGTGCAAAATTGCTCTGCATTTTTTAAATCATTTGGACGTAATTCGATCCAAGCTCCTTTATGACGCACTAAAGGGCTTCTTTTCTCAGCAAGGCGTTCTAATTCTATTAATGTTAGCGTTACTCCTCCGATCATGAGTTCCCACTTCCAATCTAAGCTTTCTCCTAATGTGAAACCTCTAGAGCTTTTTGAAAGTTCGGCTTGAATTGCAAGACCTAGACGACTAGCTAAACCACCCGATAGGCTTGCAGGTAAGTCCACGCCAACACCAACATCTCGTAGTTGTTTTGAGGCTGTACGAACTAATACAAAAGCCTCAGCTGGTGTGAGCTGCATTGATTCAGGAGTCGCACTATCAAGACCTCGTTCCAGCGGCTCGAAAACCGTCAGTGCTCTCCCCATACCTTCTAGAAGAACTTCGCCAGGTTGTTCTACGCGTACTTCACCAAGTTGGAGGACTTGAGCCCCTGAGGCCCATGCTGTTGATGCAGGTACTTTGAGAGTGGGATCTTCTTCCGCTTGTAAGGCGAAGCGAAGTTCCCAAAGATCATCGTCTTGTGAAGGAGTAAAGAGTTCAAGGCATGCTCTAGCTGGGGCAACATTTCCAGCAACGCCTTCACGCCAATGATGGCTTGCTGTGGCAAGGCGCTCAGCTTCCTCATCTGTAATTCTAATAACACCACTCTCTGAACCGAGAGCTTCTTCCCAAGCTGTTAGAAGTGGATCTAATCCTTCTAACTTGGCTTTAAAGCCTTTGCTTAATTCCAATTGTGGGAGCCAGCGACCACGGGCAATAAGGCTAAGAGCCCAACGTTGGAGATGACTCCACCAACGAAGTTCATCTCCTAAATCAGGGTTTTCACCAGATAAAGGGAGTGAGGAGAGCCATGTAGTTGCAGCACTAGGTTCAATTGCTAGACCTTGTACTTGCCATGGCCACCATTCAGTTTTTTGGGGTATAGGTTCCCCGGCTTGTAATGGAAGACCTGTCCAATCTGCTTGGTTTTCCAAGTCAACATTGGAGTCATCCAGCTGCTTTGTTTTTGCTTTTTTTGTGTTTTTGACTTTAATCGCTCGACTTGGCAGGGTTAGACAGGCTGTGGCATCAATGATTCCTTCTGGTAGAAGGTCTTGCTCATTGAGCCATGTACGAAGATCTTTAGGGCTCAGAGTGAATGGATGTAAGGCAGGTGTGGCGCTAGGTCCTGCTGGAGTTGCTACCCGCCATGTATCAGCCCACACCAGTAGTGCTGGACGACCGGAACTGGTCGGAGTGCGGATGGCCGGAAGCCAAGTGGCGTGCAGGAGGCTCATAGCCGCGAGGCGGAAATCATGCGCGGGCCTCTTTGAAGCGGGAATGCGCTGTCAACAGCGACAACAACTCCAAAAGGAGTGCCTTTCACAATCATGCCAGGCAGAAGAACACCTGGTCATACGTAACTTTGAGCATAACTGGACTTACTGCTATGTAACAAGAACTCAGTAGTTCAAGTCATGTTATTTATGGCTGTTTTTCCATACATCAAAGATACATTAGCCCTTAAATAAAGGCTTTTGGCATGAACCATCACAGTTTATGTATGCCGAGTTGAGGCTGGGTCACTGAATTGGGTGGCGTTAACACCAACTTCTTTGGATCTGGAAAGGCGATCATGGATGTTGGACCATTTCTTAAGCTCATATCACTATGTCCGTTGCACGAATGTCGGGCTCTGATAAGTCGCGACCTCGTACTGGGGAGGAGATTCGAAGTGCTTTTTTGGCGTTTTTTGCTGAAAGGGGTCATCAGGTCATTCCTAGTGCGTCATTAATTCCTGACGATCCCACTGTTTTGCTCACAATCGCGGGAATGTTGCCTTTTAAACCAATTTTCCTTGGTCAGGAAGATCGCCCAGCACCAAGGGTTACGAGTAGTCAGAAATGTATTCGCACTAATGACATTGAGAATGTAGGTAGGACAGCTAGGCATCACACGTTTTTTGAGATGCTTGGTAATTTCTCTTTTGGGGATTATTTCAAAGAGCAGGCAATTCAATGGGCTTGGGAATTAAGCACAGAAGTTTTTCAACTAAATCCAAGGAATTTAGTAGTAAGTGTCTTTCGTGAAGATGAAGAGTCTGCTCAGATTTGGAAAGATGTAGTTGGGGTGAACCCTAAGCGCATAATTCGTATGGATGAAGCAGATAATTTTTGGGCTTCTGGCCCAACTGGTCCTTGTGGTCCTTGTTCTGAACTTTATTACGACTTCACTCCAGAACTCGGAGATCAAACAATTGACTTAGAGGATGATTCTCGTTTTATCGAGTTTTATAACTTAGTGTTTATGCAATACAACCGTGATGCGGAAGGTCAGCTCACGTCACTGGAGAGTCGCAATATTGATACTGGCATGGGACTTGAGCGTATGGCTCAGATTTTGCAAGAAGTTCCAAATAACTATGAAACGGATTTGATTTATCCGCTTGTTAAGCAAGCCGCAACTTTAGCAGGTATTGACTACTTTAAAGTAGATAAAAATATGCAAACATCTCTAAAGGTAATTGGTGATCATAGTCGAGCTGTAACACAATTGATTTGTGATGGTGTGACCTCCAGTAATTTGGGGCGAGGATATGTTTTGCGACGTTTGATTCGGAGAGTTGTTCGGCATGGGCGGTTGTTAGGTATTGCAGGCCCTTTTCTTTCTCAGATGGGTGAGGCAGCAATTGATCTAATGAAGTTGGCTTATCCAGATTTATTGGCTCGTAGAGATTTAATTCTTCATGAGTTGCACCGTGAAGAAGTACGTTTTTTAGAGACTTTAGAGAGAGGGGAAAAATTGTTAGAAGATTTACTGGATAGTGAGCAGAAGGAAATTAATGGATTTCAAGCATTTGAGTTGTATGACACGTATGGCTTTCCTATAGAACTCACGCAAGAAATTGCTCAAGAACGTGGCCTAAGGGTTGATAAAAAGGGATTTGATAAAGCGATGGAGAAACAGCGTCAGCGTGCCAAGGCAGCAGCTGTAAGTATTGACCTTACGCTTCAGGACACCATTGACCAGATAGTTAGTGACGTAAAGGAAACATGCTTTTATGGTTATGAAAAATTAGAGGGTAGTGGCGTTGTTCAAGCATTAATTGTTAATGGCGAGAATAAAAAAAAGGCTCATATTGGCGATAATGTAGAGGTGATTTTAGATAGAACACCTTTTTACGGTGAAGGTGGAGGACAAGTTGGTGATCATGGCTTTTTAATTGCCGACGGTGTGAAAGTTGTAATTAGAGGAGTCATTAGGAGTCGTGGTGTATTTATTCATAGTGGATGGGTGGAACAAGGGACTTTATTAGTTGGTAGTTCTGTGAATAGTTTTGTTGATTCAGTAAATCGTCGTCATGCTCAAGCCAATCACACCGCTACACATTTATTGCAATCTGCTTTAAAACAGCTTGTTGACCCGTTGATTTCACAAGCAGGGTCCCTAGTAGATTTTGAGCGATTACGTTTTGATTTTAATTGTACTCGAGCTGTTACAAGTGATGAGTTGGAGAAGCTTGAGGATCTTATTAATGGATGGATTTTAGAAGCGCATCCCCTGCAGATTGAGGAGATGTCACTTCAAAAGGCTAAAGATGTTGGCGCGATTGCTATGTTCGGTGAAAAGTATTCAGATTTAGTTCGTGTTGTTCACGTCCCTGGTGTTTCGATGGAGCTTTGTGGTGGAACTCATGTTGTTAATACGGCTGAGATAGGCTTTTTTAAAATTGTCACTGAAAATGGAATTGCTGCTGGTATTCGTCGTATTGAGGCCGTTGCCGGTCTTGCGGCTTTCGATTATTTGAAAGAGCGTGATGCTTTGGTTAAACAGCTCAGTACTCGCTTTAAGGTTCAGCCAAGTGAGATTGTTGAACGAGTCATTGCTTTACAAGAAGAAGTTAAGGATTTAAAAAAGATGCTTGGCAGTGCACGAGATGAACTTGCACTTTCCAAGGCATTGGCTTTAGCGGATCAAGCAATCTTGGTAGGGGATATCCAAGTCTTAGTGCAACGCCTTGATGGTTTAAATGGAAATGATTTGCAGCTTGCTGCTCAGGGTTTAGCAGAGAAGTTTGGAGAAACTGTGGTTGTCGTGCTGGGTGGTCTGCCTGACATTCAAGATCAGAAAAAGGTGATCCTTGTTGCTGCTTTTGGATCAGTGGCGGTTTCAAAAGGCTTTCATGCTGGAAAGTTTATAGGTGTAATTGCTAGGCATTGTGGCGGAGGGGGTGGTGGTCGGCCTCATTTGGCTCAAGCTGGTGGTCGGGATGGTTCGAAATTGGATGATGCTTTGCAAATTGCCGTAAAGAATTTCAAGACGGCTTTACTTTGAACTTATGGGCATTTGTTATTGGTATAAATAAGTTGTTTGTCTTAGGCTGGTTTCAAGATGATCCATAAGTTTTTGAGCATCTTTAATTTTTAAGGTTCCGACTCGGATGGCTAATTCACTTGCTATGCGAAGCCTTTCAAGGATTTGTTCAGGATTATGTTCCATAGCTTTGAGTACATCTGAATTTGTATTTCCACGGACTACGTGATCAACTTGATAATTACCTTCAGGTAATAGACGAATATTGACAGCATTTGTACTTCCAAAGAGATTGTGGAGGTTGCCCATTACTTCTTGATAGGCGCCTCCAAGAAACATGCCTATTAAGTAAGGTTCATTATTGCGAAGTTTATGGAGTTCTAGAAGGTGTTTGACATTGCCATTGTCGATAAAATTAGAGATTTTTCCATCTGAGTCGCATGTTAAATCAGCAAAATGACCGAGTTGGGTTGGTTTTTCATCAAGTCTATGGATTGGCATGACAGGGAAGAGTTGGTTAATAGCCCATGTGTCAGGTGCTGAACGGAAAACAGATAAATTGGCGTAATAAGTGCTGGCAAGAGTCGATCGTAGTTCTTTTAGCTCCTTAGAGATGGATTCATCATCAGGGAGCATTTCAACTAGGGCCCGAGCACATGACCATGTGAGCTTTTCTGCGATTGCACGTTCGGTTAGGTCTAGATAACCCAATCGAAATGCCGAGAGCGCATCATTTTTGAACTTCACAGCGTCGTTCCAGGCCTCTTGGAGTTGCCTGGAATCGACGTTTTTATCTTTTGAGAGTGTATGTATAGCTTGTAATGTCTGACGTAAGTTGTGAACGATAAGAGATTCCTCTTCTTTGGGTGAGGGGATAACATCAGGCACTGCGTTTGTCCCTAGGACATTGAATACCAGCACGGAACAATGGCTGGCGATTGCGCGACCACTTTCACTAACGAGTGTAGGTACTGGAATATCATTAGATTCACAACACTCCTTGATGGTGGCTACTACATCATTTGCATAGTTTTGAAGTGAGTAATTTGTTGATGTATGTGATGAAGTACGGCTGCCGTCATAGTCGACTCCAAGACCACCACCTACATCTAAATAGCCCATAGGAGCTCCTAGTCTCTTCAGCTCAACATATATTTGGCCTGCTTCTTGCAAGGCATCTTTTAGAATTGCAATATCATTGATTTGGCTACCTAGATGGAAATGAAGTAGGCGTAGATCTTGGAGAAGGTTTGCTGTTTTTAGCTTTTCGATTGTTGTAAGAATATCTGGAATTGATAGTCCGAACTTTGCAGTTGCGCCTACTGAGCTACTCCAACGCCCACTGCTTCTACTAGCAAGTTTTGCTCGTATACCTATTAAAGGGGCGGCTTTGAGTTCATTGCTTGCTTTGATAATGCGTTCTATTTCATCTGTTTGTTCAATAACAACTATTGGTTGCCTTCCGAGACATCGAGCTAAGATTGCTGTCTCTATATAGCGTTGGTCTTTATAGCCATTGCAAATAAGCAGTGCTCTTGGGTTCTCTAATAAAGAGAGAGCGATTAGGAGTTCTGCTTTGCTGCCTGCTTCGAGTCCAAAATGCCATTGACGTCCAAAACTAACTAATTCTTCGATGACGTGGCGTTGCTGGTTGCATTTGACAGGGAAAACACCTTGATAACGGCCTGGATAATTGTATTGAATGCGAGCTGTATCAAATGCTTCGTGAAGTCTTACTAGCCTGTCTTCTAGGATTTCATCAAAGCGAATTAATAAAGGTAGGCCTAGATTTCGTCCTTCCAACCCTTTGACCAGGTCTATGAGGTCAATACTTCCTTCCCCTGTTCCATGGGGTTGTACGCAGATATGCCCTTTGTTGTTTATTTCGAAATATGGGTTTCCCCAACGTTTTAATGCATATAGAGAGCTGCTTTTCATGATTGACCAATCGTTCTTAGAAGTAGAAAGATCAGCTTTTTCCTTATTTGAAGGGGTGGAATTAGAAAGCACTATGCACAACCATTAAAAGGGTATAGACGGAAATCTAAGGACCGTTGGATCAGCTGCCAGTGTTGTGCTTGCCAATTGGGTAGGTCACCTATGACTATTAAAGACGTTTTGATTTTATTAATTCAATGGCTGCCGAACGGACGTTTCTTGCTATCAAGCCCGACGGTGTGCAACGAGGCTTAGTCGGCGAGATCCTGGGACGTTTTGAACGTAAGGGTTTTAAGTTGGTTGGACTAAAGCAGCTCACTCCAAGCCGTGAGCTAGCTGAGAAGCACTATGGTGTGCATTCTGAACGTCCATTTTTTAAAGGCTTAGTCGATTTTATTACTAGCGGCCCAGTTGTGGCGATGGTTTGGGAAGGGGAGGGTGTTATTTCGAGTGCGCGTAAGTTAATTGGTGCCACGAAGCCATTAGAGGCAGAACCTGGAACGATCCGTGGGGATTTGGGTGTGAATATTGGCCGGAATGTGATTCATGGCTCGGATGGACCTGAAACCGCTATTTTTGAGATTGGACTTTGGTTTACTTCAGGGGAATTAAACGAATGGATACCTTCTGATCAATCGTGGAGAGTCGAGAACTAATTCTCCGATTGATTGTGGAGTTACTACTATTAATCCCACGAGTATGAATATTTCTGGTGGGATTTTTTAATTCTTTGGGTGAATTTCTTAAGAGCATTCTTCAGAACCGATTCCAGTGAAAAGCTTTTAAAAGCTTTTTTTCTTCTTTCGGGAGAGTGATGTTACAGATCTTTTTTGACAATATTTCCGCAGTGATTGCTGCTAACAGAACACCGTTGCGATGGTGTCCTGTCGCGAGCCAAAGTCCTTTTAGCTTGGAAGGTCCTAACAGTGGATTTTGGTCAGGTGAACATGGTCTAAACCCCCACCATCGTTCCATGGGAGGCCATTTACTTGCCGTTGGAAGAAGTGATTTAATTCCGGCTTGAAGTTCACGTTGCCCACAAGGAGTAAGGCCTTGCTTAAAGCCAGAGCTTTCGCTGGTAGCACCAACAATTATTAGGCCATCTTCTCGAGGAACTAAATAGGTTCCTGGTCCAAAAACCACACGCTTTAAGGCATTTTTAGGTCCTTGTAGAGATAACATTTGACCTTTTATTGGAGTAATTGGAAGATCTTTAAGGAGTTGTCCACTCCAAGCCCCGCTACAAAGAACTGCCGTTTGTGCTTTAAGGGTTTTTTCTTTTCCTTCGGCATTGCGAATATGAATTCCTTTAAGACATTGGCTTTGATCTATTAATTCCAGTACTTCAACTCCTTCTTGAAAATGGACTCCAAGTAGCACGCAAGCTTTCTCTAATGCGCGCATTAGTCTTCGACGATTATCAATTTGCCCATCTTGTTCGAAGAGGAGCCCTCCTTGCCATTTGTTTGCGATGCCTGGTACTTCGATTTCTAATTCTTTTCGATTAAGTAATTGGCCAAATTCAGAGGTTGCATAACTATCACATTCATGAGGATCTAGGAAAGGAACAACAATCCCGCAAGGTCTTAGTCCACAGTGAATGTCACTGTCGTTTTCTATTTGTTGAACCCATTTAGGTATTCGTTTTAGGCTGAGTTGCCCGAGCTGTAGTAAATCACCTTTTAATCCTTCAGCATGAGGGGCAAGCATTCCTGCTGCTACGAACCCTGCGGCTTCATTTCGGTTTCTGCTTAGGACCTCTACCGTTTTGCCTTGGCGTGCAAGCTCATGTGCAATGGCAAGCCCAATAAGCCCCCCACCCAGTATCAGTACCCGTTCTGAGGTCGCCAAAAAGAATCACGCTAGATGTGCTCATCTTGACGCTAAGTGTTTCAGTTGAAGTAGGGGTCGATATCTGCGTGGTATTTCCATAGGATTTAGGAATCTATTTAGAAATTGATGTCACCCGTTGATGCCCCTTGGGAAGCTGTGATTGGCTTAGAGACTCATGTTCAGTTAGGTACTAAAAGTAAGATTTTTACTTCTGCTTCCACTGCTTTTGGGGATGACCCCAATACGCATATTGATCCTGTGGTTTGTGGTCTTCCTGGCACCCTGCCTGTTTTGAATCAAAAGGTTCTCGAATATGCTGTGAAAGCAGCAATGGCATTAAATCTGAATATTGCTAGCCACAGTAAATTTGACCGTAAGCAGTATTTCTATCCTGATTTACCTAAGAATTATCAGATCTCTCAATATGATGAGCCAATTGCTGAGGAAGGTTGGATTGAGGTCGAGGTAGCAGAGAAGGGGAAGGAAACTTATTTAAAAAAGATTGGCATTGAGCGTCTTCATATGGAAGAAGATGCTGGCAAGTTGGTGCATGGAGGTAGCGATCGCCTTGCAGGTTCGACTCATTCACTGGTCGATTACAACAGGGCTGGTGTTGCCTTAGCAGAGATTGTTAGTAAACCAGACTTGCGTACTGGAAGAGAGGCCGCAGAGTATGCATCGGAGATAAGAAGAATCATGCGTTATTTGGGCGTCTCTGATGGAAATATGCAGGAGGGATCTTTGCGTTGTGATGTAAATATTTCAGTTAGGCGAGGATGCGATGCACCATTTGGTACGAAGGTTGAAATAAAGAATATGAACTCCTTTTCAGCTATTCAAAAGGCTTGTGAATACGAGATTAAACGACAGATTAAGGCTTATGAAAGTGGGAATTCTGTTATACAGGAAACTCGCTTATGGGATGAAGCTAAGCAATTGACTAAGAGTATGCGTGGTAAAGAGGGTGCTAGTGATTATCGTTATTTCCCAGACCCAGATCTTGGTCCAATTGAAATAAGTATTGAACAAAGAGATTGTTGGGAATCTGAGTTGCCTGAACTGCCAGCAGCTAAGCGAAAGCGCTATGTACAAGAACTTTCTCTTTCTGCTTATGACGCAAGAGTATTAACTGATGAAAGAGCTATGGCCGAATATTTTGAAAATACAGTTGATGCAGGAGCTGATGCAAAGGTGGCTGCTAATTGGATTCAGGGTGATATAGCGGCTTATGTTAATGCTAATCATTTATCATATAAAACCTTATTATTGCGACCATCTCAATTAGCTGAGATGGTCGAATTAATTGAACTTGGTAAGATTAGTGGAAAGATTGCAAAAGATATTTTGCCAGAATTACTGAAAAATGGTGGTTCACCGAAATCTATAGTTGATACTCGTGGCCTTGGTATGATTAGTGACCCAGGAACGATTTCAAAGCTTGTTGAGGAGTTGCTGATTACTTATCCAGATGAAGTAGCTGCTTTTCGAGAAGGTAAGAATAAACTCCAAGGTTTTTTCATAGGTCAGTTAATGAAAAAGACGGGTGGTAAGGTTGATCCAAAACTGGCTAATCAGTTGCTTCTTCAAAAGCTTAAGGAGGTTGATTAAGTCACAACAATCTTTTGACTTGCTCTAGATAAGCTTGGGTATTTCCACTATTATCTATTACAAAATCACAAAGCTTGCGCTTAATACTAAGGGGCCATTGTGAAGCGATTCGCGCTTGTGCTTCTTGCTTGGTAATTCCATCTCGTTTCATAAGTCTTTTGCGTTGTTGCACTTCCGTGCAATCCACTAGCCAGATTTCACTGCAAAGCCCTGTAAGCTTTGCTTCAAAAAGAAGTGGGACTATAAGAACCACAATCGGTTCATTTTTTAGCAACTGGATTTCTTGATTGATTCGTTTGATGATTAGAGGATGAAGTAGGTTCTCTATCCATTTACGTGCTTTCGGATCATTAAAGATTAATTTGCTTAAGGCTGATCGGTCTATTGAGGTTGTCTCATTTTTTTTAGTGATTGCATGACCAAAATGCTGAAGAACTATTTGCGTACTTTGATGCCCAGAGGCGAGAAGTTCTCGTGCATATATATCAGCATCCAATGTTGGCAGGTTGAGCTTTTCAGTTAAGAAACTACCAACGATGCTTTTACCAGTTGCAATGCCACCGGTAAGTCCTATACGACGCTGTGGACCCGGCCAACGTGGAAGTGTGTGTAAGTTATGCATTTTTATAGTCATACCGCAAGATGGGATGAATTGATTTTTGTAAGGCCGTGACTGATTCGGCTCCTTTTTTATGGTCCACTATTTCGGGAGGCATCACTGTGCCTACGGGCTTTCAGGCAGCTGGTATCAAAGCTGGTTTGAAAACTTCTGGCAAGTTGGACCTTGCGCTTGTGCTTGCTCCTGAGGGAGCTGTATGTGCAGGCACTTTTACTAGGTCTTTAATGCGGGCTGCTTGCGTTGATATTTGCACTGAACGGTTGCAAAGCTCTTCAGGACACTGTAGAGCCGTACTTATTAATTCTGGACAAGCTAATGCTTGTACTGGTGAATATGGTTTGATTGATACTTTAAAAGCTACGCAAGTATTAGCAGATTTACTTGGATTAAATGTTGAAGAGGTGCTGATGTGCTCTACAGGAGTGATCGGGGTACCAATTGAGATGGATCGGCTGTTGCAAGGTCTTGAAGTGTTAGTCAAGGAGTTGAATACTCAAGGTGGTTCATTGGCCGCGGAGGCGATTCTTACGACAGACTTGGTCCAGAAGGAGTGTGCTTTAGAAGCTGATTTGGGCGGTCGGCGGGTACGTCTAGGTGGAATGGCTAAAGGATCAGGGATGATCCATCCTGATATGGCAACAATGCTTGGGTATTTAAGTTGTGATGTTGGTGTACCAGCAGAGGTTTGGTTGCCAATGATTCAACGTTCTGTTGATTCTTCTTTTAATGCGATCACAGTGGATGGTGATACCAGTACCAATGATTTATTTCTTGGCTTTGCAGCTGGGGAACCTTTGGGCTCCGATTATTGGGATGCTCTAGAGACAGGAGTGAAGAGTGTTACTCAAAATTTGGCTAAGGCTATTGCTCGTGATGGGGAAGGAGCAACTTGCTTACTTGAGGTGGAGGTAGAAGGAGTTGAGTGTGAAGAGGAAGCACGCTTGATAGCACGCACGATTTGTGGTTCTGCTTTAGTTAAGACAGCAGTTCATGGGTGCGATCCCAATTGGGGACGAATAGTGGCAGCTGCTGGTAGGGCAGGCGTGAGTTTCAATCCAGAAGATTTAGAGCTCTGGATTGGACCTTTTCAGTTAATCAAGGGAGGAAAACCTTTGGCTTTTAGTCAGCTGGCAGTATCTAGATTTATCAAGGATCGTATTGATAGTCCTTATTTAGATGGAGATACTGTGCCTATTCGATTGATTGTGGGCTCTGGGCATGGAAGTGCTATCGCCTGGGGTTGTGATCTCTCAGATGAATACGTAAGGATAAATGCCGATTATACTACGTAAGCTGGGATCGATCGTGCAGGAAGGGGTTTGACAGGTATTTCTTGTCTTGCACTAGCTTTATAGCCCTTGGTTTAAACATCTTCATTCCTCAACAAGTATAAGATTGATTTATATTTTTTGGCTTTCACTAGGGGGGAGTATTTTCTTAGTCTTACCCAGGCGAGTTCTAGTTCAATGGTTTTTCTGTCTTCAGCTTTTCCTGGAGTTGTCTCGCCATTGTTAGACGTCCAACTTCTAAAACATTCAAAGTATCTTTGTGCATTCGAATTTGAGTGTCCGCCACTCGTAGGCCATGCACCAATTTTCTTGATGCTTCTTCTAGTGAGTTGAAGTCGTATCGTTTGCCTTCAAATTCGAATGTAGGACCATTTTTTGAGTCCGTTGAGTCAGTCATGGTGTTTTCAAAAAGTTGATAAGTTAGTAGTTGAGATCGTAAACGCTTGCTCTAAAGCTGAGCTAATAGCAATAAGATCCTAGAATTGCTTGTTTTGATTGAGGCCTAAGAGGCTTTCATGCTTGTCGTCAGAAGGTATAAACCCTCCAAAATTGGTTAGTTCGAAAGCTCCAAAAATAATTGCTTTTTGATGAATTGATATCGACAGAGGAGTTGGCAGTTTCTAATCCAATGCCAAGATGAAATTCTGCAGTGTCTGCCATTGATTGGATTGCTTCTCAGCGGATCGAATGGTCGGCTATGGGAGTGCTGTCTTGCTCAAACAGTTCAGTTAAGTCATCTGACAAGAATCCTTCTGTAAATAGCTGATCTGTAGCTTGCGGATTGATTTCTCCAGCCAAGGTGAAGTGGGTAATACTCCTTGTTGTGAGAAGGTTGCTTCTACAAAGCTTCCGCTATTTCTATGGGTGGTTTGATAGCTACCACTAGCATCGACGTTATTTCCAGCGATGGTTTGATCTGTTGCTTGAGCATTGAGAGCAATGCTGCTAAGCCTGTGCTGAATTAGTGCTGATAGTTCACCGTCAAAGGTGATGCCATCAGAATTGGCGTCAATCCAAATTTGAATATTGCTGAATTGTTGGTCAGTTGCATCGATTAGTTGATCGTGATAGCTATCGAAACTTGCGAGTGCCTCGAGTGAAGTTGAGCAGTTCAGTCCATTGAAGTGTTTCGAGAAGACTTCACTCATGTCTTCTATTTAGCCACTGCTATCAAGGTCAAAGACCAGTAAGCCATCATTGGGTCCTACCCAGCCTGTGACTTCCAGCGTTCCATCAATATCAACAACAAAATGAACTCCTGCATTGAAGTTCAACAGTTCAATGCCATTGCCATCTCCATTAAAAATCAGTGGAGCATTGCATCGCAGCTGTTCTCATATCAAGCGATGGTTTCGTCTTTTATAGAAGCAGAAACGATATCTAAATCCCCGTCTCTATTCATGTCACCTAAATGAACGTGTCAGGTACCCGCTGCACTGGTGGCGATATCAGCTGCGGACCAAGAAGGATTGGAGAAATATTCTTGTATTTATTGGGCTTAGATCTAAATGATCTAACTTTGGAAGGAATAATCTTGTATTAAACATTCGTATTAATATAATTTACCTATTGTTTTCTATAAGCTTCATCAATAGAGCTATCAATGCTTTGCTATCTATAGCCAAGAAAAATAAAATAAGAATATCATTTTTAGAGGAATTCCCCTCAAAGTTTTTTGTTAAAGATCTTTTCTAGTTGTTTTTTTCTAAGATCAATTAATTTCCCTTCATCTGGCAGATTCTTTCCCCTACCATTGTTGATTGTCATCCCAATCCACCAAACCTGTAGGCATATGAATAAAAGTCCCACCACAAATAAAGCAAGGAAACCATTGTTCATATTTTCGATTTGCGACAAAAGATATTTCAGCATTAATGCATAGTTTAATTCACTCTAACGACTGAAGAGAGAAAACCAGATTCTAATTCAAAGGTGTAATGAATTAACTCTTTAGCTATGCATAATGTCAAGAGGAACTCCTGGAAACTTATGTATTGCTTGAAAGCAATACTCTCTAAGGCTTAATATCTCAGCCTGAGGAATATTCATTGATGCTCCTTTTATCTGCAGTTCAGATTCAGAGGTGAATTTAGGCTCATTCGATCTTTTAATATCTATAGCATTGCATACGCTTTTGATACTCTCAGCATAATTTATAAGTATTTTATCATAGTTGATCAAAGTCACTGAGTTCGTATTTTTTGCGTATTGACATGCAGCTGAAACATGATTCGCCCAACGTTCAAAATATGAGTGATAGTTTTGCATTTGGTATCTTTGCGATCTTCCAGAGGGAATATGGCAAGCCAATTCTAAGGGTGTTTTTGTATTGGGCCCTTCAAAGTAATTTTGGCTTTTCATAAATTTCCAAAAGGAAATAAATACATCTACAGGATTTCTATATATATAGATAATCTTCAGTGCCTTAGGTGGAGCTTTCCCTAATATATCTAATGGGAAGTGGGACTTTATAATATTGCTTGCACACATATACCTAGAATGTTTGTTAATGCGACTCAAACTATTAAAAAAACTATGCACTTCCTTTGCATCGAAGAAATTCACAAAAGCACCTAATGGAACATAGTCAAAATTCAGAACCGATGAACTGTATTGTGTACATCTAGCTATTGAGTTAATCAGAAAATGTGTGCCACTTCGTTCGTGTGAACAAACCATTAGAAGATTATTTATTTGACTAGAGACAATCAACCCATTCTTTAATTGATATTCCAGTGTAATTTCTTCAGTGTGAGATCTCATCATTGCCAATTTGGATGGTTGGTTGCCATAAGGAGATGATCATTATGGCTTATATCATCCCAGAAAAGTATAGATATATACAGATAGATGTATCGTATGTTCACTATTCGCAACCTGAAGTTTCTGCAGTTTGATTCTTTAGGAATGACTTTAAGGAGAAAAAACAGGATCTGGATTTATTCTATTTATGAATAAAAGCAAGCTAAATATTAAATAATATATAGAATTTAGTTATGACAAATTGATTCTTTGTTTTTGGGAATAGAATTTTGACATTGATAGTCTTGATCTTGTATTGATCAATCTAAGCCTGCTCTCATTTGCTATTCTGAATAGGTCTGAGTTAAAATAAAGTGACCAATAAAGCTATCATTAAAGGGCAAAAGCTTATTCTTGTAACCCATTTTTTGTGATTCAGCTGGGCTATTGCGAAGCCTATAAAAGCCCATTGCCAAATCAGTATAGTTTGGAATTGGCTTGCCTCTGCAGAAACAAGAGAACTCATTCGAAATTTATTTTCTAATATAATTATATGCTTATTGCTTAGGATTAAGGATTATGAGCATTCTTTAATGCTGCATTTATGTACATTTATTGCTTTACCTAGGTTGACGTCTAGAGCATTGGTAATAAACACTGTAATACAAATACTACTTCCTCTTCTCCTTTTATTTGAAGCGAATCTTTGGGGTCAAAATATTTAATGACTTTTCTATTACATGCCGTTTTGTTTTTATGTTGCCTACTTTATCGTTTCTTTTAAGGCTTAGTTGGAAATAAATATAGTATTTTCTGTTTTGAAATTCTGGTAGACTTTTCATCTAGGTAAACTATTGAAATGTTTTTTTTAATTATCTAAACCATACGATAAGAAATACTTTATTGATTTACTTCTGATCAAGGACCATGAAGGTTGCTATTATAGTAATATTCAGGTTGCAAAATAATGAAACAGAGAAAGGTATTAGTTACTGGTGGAGCAGGCTTTATTGGGAGACATCTTGTCCGCAAATTAATATCTAATGGATACCTGGTTAGAATTATTGACTCATTGCTACCTAGTGTTCATGGAAATTTACCTGATCAAACCAAATGGCTTCAATGTCAAGATATAGAGTTTGTACATTCCAATATGTTAAATAGAGATTTATTAAATGAGGCTTTAGATGATGTAGAAATTGTTTTTCATCTGGCGGCTGAAACAGGTACATCTCAATCGATGTACAAAATTTATGATTATTATTCTTCTAATTGCCAATCGACTGCTCTTTTAATGGATATTATTGCCAATGAAAGGCCTAAAAAGTTAAAACGTTTTGTTCTGACTTCTAGTCGGTCTATTTATGGAGAGGGATCTTATAGATGCTCGAAATGTTCACTTCCAAGGTATACACCACAAACTAGATTAAAAAAAGATCTTTTGGATAAAAATTGGAATTTTTACTGTCCTCAATGCAGTGCATTACTTAAAGCAGTTCCTACCAAGGAAACCGATACTATTAAGCCAGCCTCTATTTATGCCAGTTCTAAATCAGCACAAGAGGAATTGGTCAGGATTACGTGTAGTAATTATGAAATTGATTATTCTATTCTTCGTTTACAGAATGTCTATGGCGAAGGACAATCATTAGAAAATCCATATACAGGAATACTAAGTATTTTTTCTTCTCTTGCTCGAGAGGGTCAGACTATAGAAGTTTTTGAGGATGGTTTAGAGACAAGAGATTTTGTTTACATTTCTGATGTCGTGAATACGTTATTAAGAGTAGCAAGCTTTGATTCGCAAATGATGACAGAGATCAATGTGGGAAAGAGCGAGCCGGTTACGATCTTAAAGCTTGCAAATTTAGTTAATGAGGCATTTGGAAGCAAGTCAGAGGTATCTATTTCTGGTTACTTTCGTGCAGGTGATATAAGGAATAACTTTGCAGACATCTCAAGATTAAAAACTATTTTGGGTATTGACCCAAAGGTTTCTATAGAGGAAGGCCTGTCTCGGTTTACAGATTGGGTCAAGAGACAGCCTAAGAGCATATCAAAATTGAATTTTGCCAAGAAGGAATTATTATCGCGCGGCTTATTAGAGCATATAGGTGACAAATAAAAGAGTTTTAACTTACAATTAGATCCATGCTTATATCTTTAAATATGATCTATTTGTAAAGACTTTCTTGTAAGTTTAAAGTTACCTATATATAATGAATCCAGACCACTTTGCCAAAATGTGCCGATAGCGTCTTCTACAGTGCATACAATAGGTTCACCTTTGACATTAAATGAAGTATTCACAATCACTGGAGGATGGCCTAATTCCTTCAATAATAAAAGAAGCTTAGTAATGGCTAGATTGGAATTATCATCCAATATTTGAATACGGGAAGTCTGATCTATGTGTACGCATGCAGGAAATAAGCTTTGAATTGAATTGGTGACTTTAACTACAGACAACATGCTTAAATGAGCCTTCGAAGGTTGAAGTGAATCGTTATCTGAGTTAATGAATTCATTATAAAAACTTTTAAGCACTATGGGAGCAAAAGGCCTGAAGGATTCTCTAAATTTAATTGCTTTATTGATTTTTGACTGTGTTTCTTTGCCCAAGGGAGACGCGATAATACTTCTTGACCCTAATGCTCGTGGACCCCATTCCATACGACCTTGATGCCATCCTAAAATATTACCTTTTATGATCTCTTTCGCTGCCTCATCGATCATACTTTTAGTTGACTTGAATTCGATTATATCTTTTAAGCGTTGTTTATATAACTTCTTTCTTATATGTTCATTGGAATATTGTTCACCTAGAAATAATAAGTCTTCTATTCGAGTAGAGTTACCTTTGCTTAAGTTAGATTTTGTAGATATATATACATTTAACTTAGAAGATTTACTTTGCTTGAACCTGTAATGGGATAAAAGTGCTGAACCCATAGCTCCTCCTGCATCACCACAGGCAGGTTGAAAATCTATATCTCCAAATTTTGCAAGAAGGTTTCTATTTGCCGCACAATTTAATGCTACACCACCAGAGTAACCTAAGGGAATCTTTGGAAAATTATTTCTAGATACTCGAAAAACATGTTCAATCATTTCGTTAGTAACTATTTGCAGGCTAGCAGCAAGGTCAGCATGCTCCTGGAAAATTTCTTTTTTTAATTGATCATAGTTTTCAGAACAAGCTATTCGAAAGTTGCTTGATAGTCCAATGAATTTTGCCAATGATTCTTTATATAAAAGCTTGCTAGAACCTGTCAAATCTAAATGTGTCTGGTCTATGATAAATAAATCTTCAAGCCTGTTTTTTAATGATATTAGTGATCTTAACCTGTTCGCAAATCTAGGTTGCCCATATGAAGCCAATCCCATGACTTTGTACTCACCTTCATTAACTTCGAAACCCAAAAATGAAGTTATAGCGGCATATATTAGCCCTATAGAATGAGGGATTTGAGTACCTCCAACTCTTTTGACTTCATTATTATTGAAATGCCAAATAGAAGTCGAGTCGAATTCTCCAACCCCATCTAATACAATGGCTAGGTATTCTTTTTTTTTAGACCCAATTGAAAGAGCTACACTAGCTGCGTGACTTAAATGATGTGGATAATGGTTTATTGTATTGGCTTGTGGAAACAATGATTTGAGAATATCTTTCATATTAAACATGCCAGGATTTAGCCTAAACCTTTCTCCCAGTATTTCTGCACATGTATTGGCTTGAAACCTACATATCCTAGCAATTTTTTCATTGCTATCTTCATAATATGCGACTGATTCGATATCATTTTTATCTATTCCTAAATACTTTAGACCAGCTTCAATTGATTTAGAAGGAAAATTCGAATCATTTTTTCTCCTTGAATACCTTTCTTCCTGCGCTGCAAATTCCACTTTACCTTCTGGACCTATGAGGCATATCGCAGAGTCATGATAACCGTATGAAATACCCAAGGAATATTTCTGCATTAGTAGGATTTAATTCGCCTCTTTGCTATTATAAGCGATTATTAGTTAACAAAGCTCAATTATTGCTTATGCTTTTATCTTTAGAGCTAACCTTGCTTAATTTACGTCCAGGGAGGGATTTCGCTAGTCTCTTCGCTACCCATTGAAAGAGTTATGCTTTTACCGAGAAAGCTGTTGAAAAGATTTAGAAATGAATTAATTGTCCGAGGTTATATTGAAGAGGCATCTAACTTACATCGGTCAAATTTAATTGCTGTTGATCAGGCTGGCCAAGTCAATATGAATCCTTCTTCTGACAAGCAATTAAGCAACTCATATACTTTCCATTGAAATCTCGCTACAATATTCGAATCGAGGATAATTACCCCTTTGAACAAGAGTATTTTACTAAAATTAAATCTAGAGCCACTTAAATGTGATAACTACCAGCGTGATTTGGGAATACTTTGCCTTCAAAGAACAGCGTCATTGATTTCAAATAAATACCTAACAACTTCTGAATTGACGATTTATATATTTACATGCTGCATTAAGGATGATGGATCATATTCTTCAGAATCTTTGAGTGATTTTTACCTGAGCTTGTTAGATCAGTATTTCATCTCTTTATTGACAAAAATACCTGCCTTTAGTATTGAGTATCTTGACAAGGCTTCTTATGACTTGCCTATAGAGGAAATATTTATTCCTCGAGTAAACTATGAAAATAGAAAAGTTAAGCTTGGTAATAGAACCATCAGTATTAAAACTACAGATAGAATCCGTTGGGAATTAAAAACTTCTTATTCAGATTTATCCCCCGCTACAAACCTAGAACATAAAGAATATATAGTTCACTCAGTAGATCCAATTTATATTTGGCTTAGAAAGGTGAAGGCTTACAAGAGTGATTTGGAATTCTTTAATTATATTGACTTTGGGAATTATGCTCTAGGTCAGAACCTTTCTTTCCTTTCATCAGAGGATATGTTTCCGAATCTAAGTATTAATGAATATTATGGCTTTGATAAGCAGGACTATTTTTCTGGTAGTAACTTCTTTACATCTCCACATCGTTCTCAGGCCTCTATTAGCACAATTCGGAATTGGCCAACCATCAAGACATCATCTGATATTGCTTTTATTTCTTTAGAAATTATGACAGGATTGCTAGGAACTATTGGCGTTAATGATTATGGACCAAATCATACTACTCATGGCTTGAGAACCAATTTACCTGCTCTCAATGACGAAAACTTGCAACTAAAAAAAAGAATAGCTGTATTAGGAGGTTCTTTTGCTTATGGGGCTTTTCTACCAACGGTCGAAACCCTCGCTTTCAAGACCGAAAGTAGATTAAATCAGGATTTTAAGGAGAATTCTTTTGCGGTTTATGATTTGAGTTGCCCTGGCGATACATTATTAGATCAATTCATTAAATTAATACAAGTATTTCACTTGATAAAGCCTGACATTGTGATTAGTATAGGGGGCTTAAATGATATTCTTAGCATCTACCATCCGCATGAATTAGATTATACTCAAACTCAGTCAGTTCATAATCTTATAAAATCAGATTATGACCAATCTACATGCAAATCTCCATACAAATCTCCAACACCTATTGAAGTAATAGATCGAGTTGATGTTATATTTAAGGCAATCAGTGGATTTTGCCAGGCGAAATCAATTGGTTTTTTGTCCTATCTTCAACCCTGGCCAGATTTAGATAAGTATTTTTCTAGAATTGGTATTCCTATGCCTTTTGAATTCACATTAAAGAGCAAGCAAAATGGCATGAAAGTTGGCTATGATTTACTAATGCAATATTATGGATCTGTGCATACCCCTCATGTAAGCACTTCTTTAAATCAAATCTCAATACAAAGTTTAGAGCAGTTTCATCCTCAAAAACTTTGGATAGATAGATGTCATATTACGCCTTTTGCATCTAGTTTATATTCTAAATCTATTGTTTCAGACCTATTAAAGCATTCACTAGTCTAATATGTTTATATCTCTTTTAGGTACATTAATATTAAATGTATTTATCTAATTCCAAGTCATGGCTTAGAGTGACTTGGAAAACACCATTCAGATTATTAATCATTTCCAGCTTTGCACTAAGATTTCCATTTAGTAATTTTAATTTGTCCAAGACATTTGTTTGTACTCCAAGTGAGTCTTTACATATTATTTCTTGATATGGATCGGAGCCATTAGATAGATTATATATAGGTAATGGTATCCCGCCCATTAGTGCGGTTTCTATAGGACGCAAATAATATCTAGAGATTAGGCAGTGTGATCCAGGGTCCAAACAAATATTTTGACGAAAAAATAGTGGATTATATCTTGTGGTTGGTTGTGCATCTAAACCAAATTGCATAAGGTGATTCCCAACCAACTCAATTGCTTTGAAATTCCTATTTATTTTTATTGCAATACGAAGTCTTTTTAGATCTTCTACAATTTTAGTAAAGCCTGACCCTATCAAAAGTGATTGCTTATTTATATCTTGAATCCTTATTGATTTTTCCATGATTTCGAATTTTTCATCATAAGTTACTTGATCTTTGTAGTATCGAAGAAAATCATCTTTTATACCTAAAGAGTCTAATGAGAATGATTGTGTAATATCTTCCGTGAAGGATCGGTGGCACTCTACTGCATATATTATTCTTGGTTTTTTTGATAATACTGTGAAATCCCTTTTTTGAAATGGCAATGAGATTCTGGCCCAGGCAATGTTTGGGTATCTTATCTTTAATTGGTTAGGTATTTTATCATTTATCGCAAAAACAATCTTTCTATCTTGACTTATATTTTCTTTGATCCATTGCGTATTGACCTTGTATTCATTTTCTATTTGAGCTAAGTCATTGGTTGAAATCTCGACAATTGTCGGCTGTTTTTTTTGAATCACTTTACCCAGATCATCTTTAAAGATGATCCCATCACTTGACCATAAGCAACTTTTCTCTTGGCCGATGCCTTTTAGGACTTCAATCGCTTCTTCTTTGGTTTCTACATGAATGCATTTTATTTTTTTGGAAATCAGAAAATCTTTCAATTCTCGTGTATAAATAATTCTTTTTGCAGGAAAGTATAAAATGTGCAGATTGTGAGTTAGGCAGAGCCTGGCAAAATTGTAGTAATCGCTTTTCACGTCTGTTAACTATTGGACCCATTCTAGCATTATCTAGCTAGTTGAACGTTACTTGTTTTGTTGAGCTATCAAGGTGTTTTTATTATAGTTCTATTTAATAGCATTCCCTACAAATATCTTTTGCTAAAAGCTTAGGGTTAAAATAATTTCGTGAATCCACAATTTTTAAATCGTCCTCGCTTTTGGGTTGGCCCGCTTGTTTTGGGGGCGAGCTTTTCTCTTGGGTATGTATTGACGCATCGTATTTTTACCTATCAAAACAATCGGACACGAGCTGAGCCATATAAATTTGAAACACATCCTTTCCCTGGAGAGAGATTAGAGACTTTGCGTCTAAGGCATGGCGGAAAGTTAGGAGATCTTCTGCCAGATTTAGCTCTAATTGAACAAGAGCGTGCTTTGCGAAAGCAGAAATCAGATTTAGTAGATCAACAAGGGCCTAAAGAGTCTCTAGCCGCTCATGCCTCTACTGTGGAGGAAGTAGTTTCCGAATCAGCATCCTCGGGTTTATCCACGCCTGTGTTAGACCCACCTTTGATTTTTTCGTTACCTAGCTTCAGTCCAGAATCACCTTAAACCTTCCTTTTCCCCATTGGTTTTACATTATTTCTCTCCGTATGAGCAACGCTGACATTTTGATCAAAGCCGCTATAAACCGTTTGTCCGTGCGAATGGCTGAAGGATTAACTGATGTAGCAGAAGGGATAGTAGATCTTGCTCAAGATGCTCCGGAACGAATACAAAAGGAGTGGGAGCTTTTTCAAGAAGAGGTTAGGGAAGAAGCTGATAGGTTGAGAAAAGAGGAGGAAGATGTTGATTTAGCTTCTGGAAATAGCGATAACCCTGATAGTCGGCCGCAGGAGCAGATTGATGAATTACGTTCGAAAGTTGCTCAATTAAGTCGCAAAATTGAGGCTTTGAGTTAATGGGTTTCGTGGCGTTATTTGAGCCACTTCGGAGGACCTTACGTGTTCTAAATATATGGAGAGTTGTTTGTACGCTGGTTTTGGGCTTGTGGTGGGATAGTCGTCCATGGACATATTTTGGTAGCTATTCATCGCAGAGACGTCAAGCAAGACAAAAAGCAAGGGCTAGATGGTTGACTGATGAGCTTTTACATTTGGGATCAGCATTTATCAAGCTAGGGCAATTGCTTTCGGCTAGGCCGGATGTTGTACCTGCTGGTTGGGTGGTGGAGTTGGCAGATTTGCAAGATAAAGTCCCCCCATTTAGCTTTGATAAGGCTCAGTTTTTACTAGAGAGAGAATTAGGTGCTCGCTGTGCAGAAATAATTGATCTAGATGAGAAGCCTCTTGGAGCTGCATCTTTGGCTCAGGTACACCGTGCGATTTTACGAAGCGGTCGTCAGGTGGTTTTGAAGATTCAACGCCCTGGCTTACAGCGATTGGTACGTCTTGATTTGTCTGTTATGCAGCAGGTTGCTGCGCTGTTGCAACGTCACCCTAGTTGGGGCCGTGGTAGGGATTGGGTTGGTATGGCGAAGGAATGTCGACGTGTATTGCTTCGCGAGTTGGATTTTAGGCTTGAAGCTCAGTATGCGGCGCGTTTCCGCCAGCAATTTTTGGATGAACCTCGTATTCGAATACCTGGTGTGATTTGGGAGCTCAGTACACGTCGTGTTCTATGTCTTGATTATTTGCCAGGCATAAAGGTTAATGATCGGGATGCATTGCTGCAATCTAGTATTGACCCTTCAGAGATTGCTGAGATTGGAGCATCTAGTTATTTACAGCAGTTAGTGAAATTTGGCTTTTTTCATGCGGATCCACATCCAGGAAATCTTGCCGTAGGAGCTGATGGTGCTCTTATCTACTATGACTTTGGGATGATGGGTCTTTTATCTGACAGCCTTAGAGGAAGGCTGGGGTCCATGGTGCGTGCGGCAGCTGCAAGAGATGCTTCTGGTTTAGTCAAAGAGCTTCAATTAGCTGGCTTAATCGCTGAAGGAGTTGATCTTGGTCCTGTGAGAAGACTTGTACGCGTGATGTTGAAAGAGGCGTTGACACCACCTTTTGATTCGACTGTGATTGAGAAACTTTCAGGGGATCTCTATGACTTGGTTTATGGCAAGCCTTTCAGACTTCCAGTGGAGTTGATTTTTGTGATGCGTGCACTTTCTACATTTGAGGGTGTTGGCCGCAGCCTGGATCCAGGCTTTAATTTGATGGCTATAGCTAAGCCATACCTTCTCCCGCTCATGACTTCAACTGGTTCTGGTCCAAATGATTTGATTAATGAATTAGGTCGCCAAGTCGGCGCATTGGGCAGTCGGGCAGTCACTCTCCCAAGGCGTCTTGATGAAAGCTTGGAAAGATTGGAACAAGGCGATTTGCAATTACAGGTTCGCATGGGTGAATCTGATAGACATTTGCGTCGAATGGTTAATGCTCAAAGAGCAATAGGTCAATCTGTTTTGTTGGGCTCACTGGTTCTTGCTTCTGCTCTTTTAGGGGCAAGTTCTAGACCTGTTTGGGCAGTTGCTCCTTTGTGCGTGGCTTTTCCGTTAGGACTAAGTTGGGTGAAATTGCAGCTTAAATTAATGAGGGATGGGAGGCTAGATAAAATTCCATCAACAAAAACTTAAACTGCAATTGAAGAATTCTATTGGTATTTATTTTTCAGATTCTGCCTCTAGGCCCTTGACCTATTGCTCCAGCAAAAATGGCTTGGCTACCTAGTTCATCTTCTATTCTTAAAAGTTGATTGTATTTGGCTACTCTTTCACTTCGACAAAGAGAGCCTGTTTTGATTTGCCCTGCGCGTGTTGCCACGGCAAGATCAGCAATTGTGGTGTCTTCTGTTTCACCACTACGATGACTGATTACGCTCGTAAAGCCTGATCTGGTTGCAAGATCAATGGCTTCTAATGTTTCAGTTAGGGAACCAATTTGATTGACTTTAATGAGAATAGAATTGGCTATGTTGTTGCTTATTCCTTTCTGCAATCGACGAGAGTTTGTAACGAAGAGATCGTCTCCCACAAGTTGCACCTTTCCACTTAATTCTTTAGTAAGGAGTTCCCAACCATCCCAGTCATCTTCTGCTAGTCCATCTTCAATTGAGATAATAGGGAATTTACTTACCAAGTTTTTGAGTTCATTGACCATTTCATGGCTGGAGTGACTTTTGCCTCCAAAGTTATAGGAGTTGTTTTTAAAGAATTCGCTACTAGCAACATCTAGCGCTAGTGAGATTTCTTCCCCAGGGGTGAACCCTGCTTGTTCTATCGCTCTTACTAGTAAATCTCCTGCCGCATCATTACTGCTGAGATTGGGCGCAAACCCACCTTCATCTCCAACTGCAGTAGAAAGCCCTTGATCGCTTAGGAGAGACTTGAGTGTATGAAAAACCTCTGTACCCATGCGTAAAGATTCGCGGAAGGTGCTTGCTCCATGGGGTACAAGCATGAATTCTTGAAAATCAATGTTGTTTGGTGCGTGGGCACCACCATTAATGACGTTCATAAGAGGCACTGGCAATAAAGTTGCCATCGGACCTCCTAAATATCGATAAAGCGGTACACCCAAGCCATTGGCGGCAGCCTTGGCTGTGGCAATGCTGACAGCCAGTATTGAGTTTGCTCCAAGATTTGATTTGTTTTCACTCCCATCCAGTTCTTGCATGGCCGCATCAACTGTTGCTTGATCTAGCGCTGACAGTCCGCACAGGCATGGAGCAATTCTTTCCTCGATGTTGTTGACAGCTTGTATGACCCCTTTGCCCATATAGCGACTATTGCCATCTCTCAGCTCATGAGCTTCGTGAGCCCCTGTACTGGCACCGCTCGGAACTATTGCTCGCCCTATTGCTCCTCCTTCTAGTAGTACTTCTGCCTCAACAGTTGGATTGCCACGGGAGTCAAGCACTTCCCTGGCCAAGATGGTGTCGATTACAAGATCTAAGGAGTCGATCACGAGTGGTTGGTCTGAAGTGGGTTATGGGTTGCTCTTTGAGGTAGTTGTGAGTTTGTTTTCACTACTGCTCTGAGGAGCCTGTTTTAAGACGCGTTTGCACGCACAATGAACCTAGCTCTGTTGTTGTTAAGAGTCGATAGCTATGAGAATTCTGCACACGATGCTCAGGGTGGGTGATCTTGAGAGGTCATTGCATTTTTATACAGAATTACTGGGTATGAAACTTTTGCGGAGAAAGGATTATCCAGCGGGTCGTTTCACGCTTGCGTTTGTTGGTTATGGAGAGGAGAGTGAGAATTGTGTGATTGAGCTTACTCATAATTGGGATACCTCTAGTTATGAATTAGGTGAAGGTTATGGGCATATTGCAATAGGTGTGAAAGATATCCATGCTACTTGTGAAGTTATCAAAAAGCTTGGTGGCTATTTTGTTCGTGAACCTGGGCCAATGAAACATGGAGAAACAGTAATTGCATTTTTGGAAGATCCAGATGGCTACAAGATAGAGCTTATTCAACGCGACTTTTTGGTCTGAATACTATGTCTTTTGAGACAGGCAGAGTTACTCCAAGTAAGCGCAGTCTGACTAATGAGCCAGATCTCTTTAGTGAAGATGCTTGGAACCTTTTGTTGGCCGGCCAAGAGGTTGCACGTAGATGGCGTCATGGCCAATTGGATGTAGAGCATTTGCTGCAGGCTCTTTTTAGTGATCGTTCTTATAGCAATTGGGTTAGAGATCTTCCTGTGGAAAAGGGGGATCTTTTGGATCGTTTGGAAGGATTTCTGGCAGATGAACCAGTCTCACGAGGTGGACAATTGTTTGTTGGTGAGGATCTCGAAGAATTGCTAGAAGAAGCAGATAGATCGCGGCTTCGTTGGGGATCGAAGTTAATAGATGTAGTTCACATATTGATTGCTTTTGGTAGAGATCAGCGAATAGGTGCTGATCTTTTTGAGCAATTAGGATTGCCTGCTGCAAAATTGGAAATCGAATTACGTCGTATTTCCTTACCCCATCGTCCAGCAACTTCTTTAGCTCCAGCGTCTGCCAGTGTTTCTTCAGAAGTGGCTACTAAGGATTCTTTTGAGCCTAAAAAGGATGTTGATGGAATGTCAGCAACACAACCAGTAGAAGCATCTTCTGCTTTGGCATTAGTGCAGGAGCCCAATGCAATAGATATTTATGGTCGTGATTTGACTGCAGCAGCTCAATTGGGACAGCTAGATCCTGTAATAGGTCGTGATTCTGAGATTCGAGGTTTAATCAAGGTTTTGTCACGACGTGGCAAAAATAATCCAGTATTAATTGGCCCCCCAGGAGTTGGTAAGACGGCCATTGCTGAGCTTTTGGCTCAACGAATTGTGGCAGGAGAGGTCCCTGATTCTTTAAAGGGTTTGCGGCTGGTCGCTTTAGATATGGGGGCATTAATTGCCGGAGCAAAATTTAGAGGGCAGTTTGAAGAGAGATTTCGTGCTGTCCTCTCTGAAGTAAGTAATCCAGATGCAGGTGTGATTTTGTTTATGGATGAATTACATACGCTTGTTAGTAGTGAACGATCAAGTGCAGATGCTGGGAGCCTTTTGAAACCTGTATTAGCAAGAGGAGAGTTGCGTTGTATTGGGGCAACAACACCTGAGAACTATCGGCGCACTGTTGAGAAAGACCAGGCGTTAAATCGTCGCTTTCAGCAAGTTTTGATTAAAGAACCCTCTTTTGATTTAAGTGTTGAGATTTTGCGGGGGTTAAAAGAGAGATATGAGTTGCATCATGGTGTCACGATTACGGATGCTGCTGTTACGGCGGCCAATCGATTGGCCGATAGATATATAAGTGATCGCTGTCTTCCTGACAAAGCAATTGATTTGATTGATGAAGCAGCAGCTCAGTTGAAGATGGATGTTACTTCTAAACCTCAGGTTATTGAAGAGGCGGAATCTGAACTTCGACGTATAGAGGTTTCTTTAATATCCGCAGAGCAATATCCAGATGATGAACGATTAGATCTTCAGCAGAAGCGAATTAAAGCAGCTGCACGTCTTGAAGAGCTAAATCAACGTTGGCAGGTTGAAAGGGAGCAGCTCTCAGAGTTGCGAGAATTGCTTCAAGAAGATGAGGATCTTCGTAATGCTATCGCTGATGCAGAGCGTGTTGGTGATCTGGCAGAGGCCGCCAGACTTCAGTATGACCAGCTTTATAGGGTTCAGCAGAAAAGAGCTCAATTAGAAGGGACTCTTGCAAGATCACAGGCATCAGGAACTGCTCTTCTTAGAGAGCAGGTTGAAGCTGAAGATATTGCTGATGTGGTTGCCCGATGGACAGGAATTCCTGTCCATCGGTTATTGGCTGAGGAAAGGCAGAAATTGTTGGATCTTGAGGCCCATCTTGGGGCTCGAGTGATGGGACAGTGTGAGGCTGTTCAGGCTGTTGCAGCAGCAATTCGTCGAGCTCGTGCTGGTATGAAGGATCCGCGAAGGCCAGTTGGCTCGTTTCTTTTTATGGGCCCTACAGGTGTTGGTAAGACAGAACTGGCTAAGGCTTTGGCTGATTCTTTGTTTGACGAGGAGGAGGCCTTGGTACGTCTCGATATGAGTGAATTTATGGAGAGGAATGCAGTAGCAAGGCTTTTAGGGGCACCTCCTGGCTATGTGGGTTATGAGGAGGGCGGACAATTAACCGAGGCAGTTCGTAGACGTCCTTATGCAGTTTTGTTATTAGATGAGATAGAGAAGGCACATCCAGATGTTTTCAATGTTCTTTTGCAAGTTTTAGATGATGGACGCTTGACTGATTCGCAGGGTCAAACAGTTGACTTTCGGCATACGGTCATTGTTATGACTAGCAACCTTGCTAGTCGAGCAATTCTTGATACTGCAAAGCTTTCTCAGCAGGCTGAGGCTGATGTTCAAATTCTTGATGAGCATTTGTCTGATCAAATTGATAACGCTTTGGCCAAGCAGTTTCGGCCTGAATTCTTGAATCGGATTGATGAAATCATTCGCTTTAGACCCCTTCAAGCTAAAGATCTAGAAAGAATTGTTCGCTTGCAGTTAGCAGAGCTCTCAAAGTTGTTAATGGAGCAAAATCTTGAGCTTCATGTTGCTGATCAGGTCGTTAAGTTATTGGCAGCGGAAGGATATGAGCCTGAATATGGAGCACGTCCTTTGAGAAGAGTATTGCGCAGACGTCTTGAGAACCCTTTGGCCACTGAGTTGTTGGAAGAACGTTTTAGAGCGACAAATATAGTATTTGTCAAATGTGGTTCTGATGAGTCAGAACCACTTCTTTTTCAAACCCAAGAATGATCTAATCAAGTATCCGTTATGGTGTGGGTTTGCCGGATGGTTTAAATCCATTGGCGTTAGCCTCCGGCTTGAGTCCCGTGACTAGTTCATCATCACCTGAGGAAGCTTCGTCTCCCAGTCAATCATCTGAGGAAACAACTTCCCTCAACCCATCTTCTGAGTCAGAACCTGTTCGTCAGAGTGGGTTTCTTGCTGCAACTTTCGAAGAGTTGAAATTGGTTGTTTGGCCAAGTCGTCAGCAACTTTTCAGTGAATCAGTAGCAGTGATTTTGATGGTTAGTCTTTCAGCTGCTTCCATTGCTGCAGTTAGTCGTTTTTATGGCTGGGGTGCTTCTCAGATTTTCCGATGACTCTATTTCCCTAGTTCATTCTTAGATCTCGATTCCTTTTTCTTTTTAAAACACCCGTGTCCGATTTCGATTCCACACTCCAAGAAAAAGCCGAGGTGCTGGATCTCCCTGCCCCTAATCAAGGTCAGGAAGGCACATTAACTAAAGTTCCAGTTGCTAAAACCTCTGTCGCTCGTTGGTATGCCATTCAGGTTGCTTCGAGTTGCGAAAAGAAAGTAAAGGCGACTCTTGAGCAAAGAGCGGTGACACTTGGAGTAAGTAACAGGATCTTGGAGATTGAAATTCCACAGACTCCTGCAGTGAAATTAAAAAAGGACGGAAGTCGACAGTCCACCGAAGAAAAAGTTTTTCCAGGATATGTGCTCGTTCGTATGGTGCTTGATGAAGACACCATGATGGCTGTCCGTAGTACCCCCAATGTTATTAATTTTGTTGGTGCTGAGGATCGTCGTGCTACTGGTAAAGCAAGGGGCCATATCAAGCCAAGACCTTTAAGTCGGCAGGAGGTTGATCGAATATTTAAGCGCGCTGCAGAGAAGAAGACAGTCGTAAAATTGGATTTAACTGAAGGAGATCAGATAGTAGTAACTTCAGGTCCTTTTAAAGATTTCCAAGGAGAGGTCATTGAAGTCTCTGGAGAACGTAGCAAGTTAAAAGCCTTGCTTTCTATCTTCGGAAGAGAAACACCTGTTGAACTTGAGTTTTCTCAAATCAATAAACAAAATTGATTTACCGGCGGCCGTCTCCCTGCGGAGGACGGCCATTGAGGTGGTTTTTTCACCTTGCCGCACCTGTCGTTAGTGTCAGGGCATCCGCAGTCGTCCAACTCCTTTTGCTGATGGCAAAGAAAGTAGTAGCTGTGATCAAGCTGGCCCTTCAGGCCGGTAAAGCTAATCCCGCACCACCTGTGGGCCCTGCCTTGGGCCAGCATGGGGTAAATATCATGGCGTTTTGTAAGGAGTACAACGCTCGTACTCAGGACAAGGCAGGATTTGTAATTCCGGTAGAAATTTCGGTTTTTGAAGACCGTAGTTTTTCCTTCATTACTAAGACTCCGCCCGCCTCTGTACTCATCACAAAGGCAGCTGGAATTGCGAAAGGTTCTGGCGAATCTGCTAAAGGTCAAGTAGGCACTATCAGCCGTGCTCAGCTTGAGGAGATTGCTAAGACAAAGCTTCCTGATCTCAATTGCAATAGCGTTGAATCAGCCATGCGAGTAATAGAAGGTACTGCCCGCAATATGGGTGTTGCTATTTCTGATTAACAGTCTTAGTAAAATTTTCATTTCTAATTTTTAAACCTTTTCCAGGGGGAGACTTTTTGTCGATTGCACCCCAATTTTTATGGCTAAACTCTCTAAAAGATTCTCTGCCCTTTCAGCAAAGATTGAGGCTAGAACATATCCACCACTTGAAGCAATTCAACTGGTTAAGGACACTGCAAACGCTAAGTTCGATGAAACTATCGAAGCACATGTGCGTTTAGGTATAGATCCTAAGTACACAGATCAGCAATTGCGAACTACTGTTGCGCTTCCAAAAGGCACTGGACAAAGCGTACGAATTGCTGTCATTACCAGTGGCGAAAAGGTCGCTGAGGCTAAATCAGCTGGAGCAGAGTTGGCTGGCGATGAAGATTTGGTAGAAAGCATTGGCAAGGGAGAAATGAATTTTGATCTCCTTATTGCCACTCCAGACATGATGCCAAAGGTTGCCAAATTAGGCCGAGTTCTTGGTCCTCGGGGTTTGATGCCTAATCCAAAGGCTGGCACAGTTACAACTGACTTAGGAGGGGCTATTAAAGAATTTAAGGCCGGCAAGTTGGAGTTCCGTGCCGACCGTGCTGGCATTGTTCATGTGCGTTTTGGTAAGGCCAGTTTTTCGGCAGAAGATTTGTTGGAAAACCTGAAGACTTTGCAAGAAGCTATTGATCGGAATAAGCCAAGTGGTGCTAAAGGTCGCTATTGGAAGAGCCTTTATGTGACTTCTACAATGGGGCCTTCTGTAGAAGTTGACATAACAGCTCTGCAAGATATTCAGCAGGATGAGTAGCCCCATTGATGTATCTTTAATGAATTGGCGAAAGCCAATGGGCATATGCCCGGCCAAAGACAGCAGGTCACATTATTGATTGATTGCTTAAGTAATCAATCTCGTTGTATAAGTCCTGCCAAGGCAAGAGCAAAGGTTTTATCCTTATTGGATCGGATCGATTGCGGCCTCTTCTCTTCTTTTAGAGACACTTGGTCGGCTTTGCAGCTTTTCCCTGATTCGATCCAATTACTATGGGCCGCACGCTGGCGAACAAGCAACAGATTGTCGAAGAGCTCAAAGAGCTTCTCGATGAGGCTGAAATGGCTTTGATACTTGACTACCAGGGTCTATCTATTAAGGAGATGTCTGATCTGCGGAGTCGTCTGCAGGCCAACAACAGCGTTTGCAAGGTAACAAAAAACACCTTGATGCGCCTCGCTATTGATGGAAAAGATGATTGGTCTAGTCTTGAATCTTTGCTGAAAGGTACCAATGCATTCATCCTGATTAAGGGTGATGTTGGTGGTGCAGTTAAGGCAGTCCAGGCTTTCCAAAAGGACACGAAAAAATCTCAGACAAAGGGCGGCCTTTTTGAAGGCAAACTCTTGTCTCAGGAGGAGATTAAAGCTATTGCTGATCTTCCTTCTAGAGAAGCACTAATGGCTCAAATTGCAGGTGCAGTTAATTCCCTTGCAACCAAGGTTGCTGTTGGGATTAACGAGGTTCCTTCTGGACTGGCTAGGGCGCTCAATCAACATGCTGAGAGTGGCGAAAGCTGAGTATCTTGGCAATTAATTTTTTCTCCCAAACTGTTGCTTAATTCAACTCATGTCTACAAAAACTGACCAAATTCTTGAATCACTCAAATCTTTATCTCTTCTTGAGGCATCTGAGCTTGTAAAGCAGATAGAAGAGACTTTTGGGGTTTCTGCTGCAGCTTCGGCAGGCGTTGTGATGGCTGCTCCTGGTGCAGCGGCAGGTGCAGCGGCAGAGGCTGCTGAAGAAAAGACCGAATTTGATGTGGTTTTAGAAGGTTTTGATGCTTCTGCCAAGATTAAGGTTCTCAAGGCAGTTCGAGAGGCTACTGGCCTTGGTCTTGGAGATGCCAAAGCAATGGTAGAAGCTGCTCCTAAGACCATTAAAGAAGGTGTAGGGAAAGAAGAGGCTGAGGGCTTTAAAAAGTCTATTGAAGAGGCAGGTGGAAAGGTTAGCCTTAAGTAATCACTTCAATTGCTAATGGCTTTTTGATACAACAAGGGTGAACTTTCCCCAAAATAACTTGTCTTTTGACCGTTTATTTTGGGGAAAGGGAATTAAAAAAAAAGCCCCGCCAAAGGCAGGGGCTTTTGAGGTGGAATTTATTCAGGAGTCTTTCCTTGTTTCGACCCCAAATAGATACATTCACCCCTCACACAATCAAAAAAATATCAAGTTGTTCCGCGTAGCGGGTGATTTGCAGTGTCGCTCTTGTAACTGGCCTAGTTATGGACAGGTCAGATTCTCCAAAAGCTTTGGCTATTCCAAATAGTACTAATTCAATTGATCAGCAGGATTGGGTGTAGTAATCAACAGAATGAGACCGTCATTCGGTTTAGACTTATCAAGTAAATACACTATTTGCCATTAAAATGAAATATCGAACAATTTTGAGACTTGCCTCTAGTTGAGCGCCGCAAGATTGACATCTTTAATTGTTGTTTTCAATATGAACATGACACTTTAGGTCTCTTCCTTTTTGCGGAAATCTTTTTCTAGCAAGATACTATGCGATTCTGAACTATGGTTGACAGGTCTAAGCGAGTAATAGCTGCGGCTACTGATGGAGCTTGTAGTGGCAACCCCGGACCAGGTGGGTGGGGAGCATTAATACGTTTTGATGATGGAAGCGTTGATGAGTTTGGAGGTTATGAGCCTGAAACTACTAATAATCGTATGGAATTACAAGCGGCTTTATTTGTTCTGACAAAGTTAAAAGAGTTATTACGTGAAGAACATCTACAAATTAGAACAGATAGCCAATATTTGATAAATGGTTATAGCAAATGGATTGAGGGTTGGAAGCGCAAAGGATGGAGGACCGCTTCTGGTAAATCAGTATTGAATCAGGACCTTTGGCAAGCATTGGATGGCGCTCGTCTAGCTGATGTTTCCTTAGAGTATGTAAAAGGGCATAGTGGAGATCCTGATAATGATAGGGTCGATGAAATAGCAGTAAGTTTTTCAAAAGGGTTAAAGCCGTTTTTGAGATCAAATAAGGGATCAGATTTATTAGTTGCTAATTCGGCGGACAATAGTCAGGAATCTTTGGATGATTTGGCCCCTCAAAAATTGCATAAGCTCTTTTCTAGGCTGGAGTTGATTGATCGTTTTGCGAAAAAAGGATATGGCATTAGTCTTGATGAGCTAGCTTCTCTACTCGGTGAACCGATATCAGAGTTAAAGCAAAGGAGTACTGCTTGGCGTTGGAGGGATTGGGTGTTGGAACCCTTAGGAGAAGACCGTTGGAGGTTTCTCGAGGTGAAGACATCAACTGTTCAAAAGGATAAGGCTCAAAGTGGATAAACCATTAGGTATGGGTTCTTTTTCAACGGCGAGTATTTATCGACGTTTGTTTGGTTCTTTTCTATTGCATGATGATGGACTTGATCCAGAGCAGTTGACGGAGGCTGTACTAGCAACACTTGCTCAGGTTTCTATTCGTAGAAATTGGCCTGGAGTTTCTCGAGCGCTATCTCTTATGTCTATGGATCTAAAGCGTAGAGATTGGCGGTTAGAGCAGGATTTATTTGGTTGCCGTTTTAGTAATCCATTGGGCTTAGCCGCAGGATTAGATAAAAATGGAGTTGCTGCAGGAATTTGGGATAAGTTTGGATTTGGTTTCGCGGAATTAGGCACTGTTACATTTCATTCTCAGACAGGGAACCCTCGACCAAGATTGTTTCGATTGGCCGCTGAGCAGGCAGCACTGAATCGTATGGGCTTTAATAACAATGGTGCTGAGATGATGCTACGCACTCTTAATAGACAATCTTTGCCTTCGCCCGGTCATAGACTAGCTGTATTAGGTTTTAATTTTGGGAAATCAAGGATAACTGCTTTAGATTTGGCTCCAGATGACTATGCTTCTTCTGTTGAGATTTTGTCGCCTTTAGCTGATTACGCCGTAATAAATGTCAGTTCTCCTAATACTCCAGGCTTGAGGGATTTACAAGATGCAAGTCATTTGAGACGTATAGTAGAAAAATTGAGGCGTTTGCCAGGTTGCCCTCCTTTGCTGGTAAAGATTGCTCCAGATCTAGAGAATAGTGCAATTGATGGCCTGGCTAGGCTTGCCTATGAGGAGGGGTTGGCAGGTGTTATTGCTGTGAATACAAGTCTTGCTCGCCTTGGATTGGAGCATCGAGTTCTTACTCAAACTGGTCGTTCTTTAGCTGAGGAAACTGGAGGATTAAGCGGGGCGCCATTGCGTACCAGGGCAGTAGAGGTGATTAAACGATTGCGCTCTGTAGCTGGACCAGGGTTACCGTTGATAGGTGTTGGGGGTATTGATTCTCCTGAATCTGCATGGGAACGGATAACCGCTGGAGCATCTCTTGTGCAGATTTATACAGGTTGGATTTTTAAAGGACCTGATTTAGTTCCTCGTATTTTAGAAGGCTTGTTGAGGCAAATAGAGCGTCATGGATTTCGGAATATTTCTGAGGCTGTTGGTAGTGGTGCACCTTGGCAAGGAACCTGAGCTTATTGTTTGGATGATGTCTATATGAATTTATTCCCAACCAAATTTTTTGGGACGGGCTGATGTCTATTGGGCATGCTTTAAGTCAACAAACTTGAAGAGAAGGCTTGTTTTCTGCTTGGATTGAAAAAAGGTTTATTGCAGGAAAGTATGGATTGTTGCTCTATTGCATCAAAGGTGTGAGCCCAGGTTGTTCTTTGCATGGAGGCAATCGTGCACAGGAGGCAAGACGTTTGGGTGTTAGACCTGATCAGATTCTTGATGCAAGTGCTTCTTTAGTCCCTTTTGCGCCCCCAAAGCAGGTTCGTCGTTACTTGATTCGAGCTATTTCAGGGACTTCTTTAAGGGACTATCCCGATACAAGCCATCATGACTTCCGCCAAGTGGTGGCTAGTTGGCACGGTATAGAACCAGCAATGATTATTCCTGGGAATGGTGCATCTGAATTATTCACATGGGTTGCCCGCGATGCTTCTGCTCAAGGGGTTAGTGGCTTACCTTCTCCTTGTTTTAGGGATTATGTAAGAGCTTTACGTTGTTGGAATGGCCTTTATAGATTTCATTCTTTACCAATCCCTTGGTCTAATGAGTATCCGCAACCTTTTCCTTTAGCCATCAAGTCAGAAGTTTTATGGATCACAAATCCTCATAACCCTACTGGTCAATTATGGACTAAAGACTCTTTGGAAAAACTGTTAGAGAGTTATTCGCTGGTTATTTGTGACGAAGCATTTTTACCATTGGTAAATGGGGGAGAAAGTCAATCTTTGGTTCCACTAGTTATTGATCATCCAAATTTGGTTGTAATCAGAAGTCTTACTAAGCTTTTTTCTATAGCAGGTTTGCGCTTGGGATATGCAATTGGTGACCCTAATCGCTTGAGAAAATGGCAGGATTGGCGTGATCCATGGCCAATCAATGGTCTTGCAATGGCAACTGGTAAAATGTTAATGCAAGATGCTGTTGCATTAAAGAATTGGATAATTAGAGTTCAAAATTGGATAGCAAAAGAAGGACCATGGTTATACTCTCAATTGGCAACATTGCCAGGGATAACACCACAACCTTCTGCTGCAAATTTTTTATTAATAAAGGGAGAGTCTTCCTTGCAATTATTACGAGAACAACTGGCTTTCCAAAGGATTTTAGTACGTGATTGTTGTTCTTTTGAGGATTTGGGCGATAAGTGGTTGAGAATCTCGTTGCAAGATAGAAGGGGAAATCGCAAGATTGTTGATACAGTAAGGAAATTACTTGATTAATTGTTTTATTAGAATTATTATTTTTTCACTCGCCTGTAATTCAGCTAGCTTTTTAATCTCTTCACGCATTGAGAAGAGGAGGCTATATGAAGATTTTTTATTAGATAAATAGTTTTTTAGCAATCGATCAATGGCATTTCTTAGAGCAGGATGCTTTGGCGAATGCTGATGAATGATGATTGCTGCTCCTTTGCTTGCAAACCATGAAGCATTTGCATTTTGATGATTATCAGTAGCTTGTGGGTAAGGGACAAGAATTGCAGGAGTCCCACAAATTGCAAGTTCACTAAGACTGCCGGCGCCAGCTCGACTAATTACCAAATCTGCATTTTGAAGCAAGTTTGGAATTTCTTTGCTGAAGGGTATTTGAATTAAGTTTGGGTG
>QCJH01000013.1 GCA_003216155.1 Prochlorococcus sp. AG-409-A19
CGCTTTGAGCAAGCAATTTTAGAAGGACAAGCTAGCTTTCGAGCTGCTTTGGATTTAGCAGAAAAAGGTTGGCAACCAGATTGGATAGTTAATCATGTGGGCTATGGGAATGGTTTTTACTTAGGAGATGCATTTAGGAATGCACGAAGGATTGGCTTGTTTGAGTGGTATTACAATGCTTTTGGATCTGATGTTGACTTTTTAAAAGAAGGCAAGGTTGATATTGATCGGCAGCTTCAGCTCCGTACTTGGAATGCGCAAGTGCTTATTGAGCTTGCGCATTCAGATTATTGTGTAACGCCTACGTTTTGGCAAAGACAACAGTTCCCAGAGTCATTACGACATCGTTTAAAGGTGATTCATGAAGGAATAGACACTGAAAAACTTGGCTCTCTTAAAACACAATTAATTGATAGGCCTAAATGTTTACCTGAAGATCAAAAGATTGAAGTTGTGACATATGTAAGTAGATGTTTTGAAGAGTATCGCGGTTTCCCTCAAGTGATGGAGGCGATGGCTTTACTTCAGAAACGGCGGCCTAATATGCATGTTCTGATTGCTGGCCATGATGGGGTTGCATATGGAGCTACAAGAGCTGATGGACGTACGTGGGGCAAATGGGCTTTAGATGAGTGTGAGTTAGATCCTGCTAGGACTCATTGGTTAGGGATGCTTCAGGATCGGGAATATTTTGAGGTTTTAGCTCATAGTGATGTGCATATTTATTTGACTGTTCCTTTTGTTTTGAGTTGGAGCTTATTAGAAGCAATGGGAGCCGGTTGTGCAGTTGTAGCAAGTGATACCCCTCCAGTTCAAGAGGTTTTGAGTGATGGGGACTCAGCTTTGCTGGTTGATTTCTTCAGTCCTGATGAACAAGCAAATGCAATAGACCATCTTTTGGATAATCCAAAATTTAGACAGGGATTGGCTTCGCGGGCTATTCATAAGGCTCAGGAATACAGCGCGACTGAGGGCCTTGTGAAATGGCGAGCTCTGTTTGAAGGGTGAAAAGTAAGTGCATAGCTCTTAGGTGTTATGTCACAGGACCAAAACCGGCACCGACCTTGCTTGTCAGAACGGGGCTCAATGATGTATAAAGTGCTGATGCTGGGGCACTGCCTTGGCACACACCGCCCCCATGGTGGGTGCGTTGTGAGGAAAAACCCCACCCACCACACTGAAATCTCGGGAATTCATGGCTGATTACAATTCTGTTGTTGGAACCGATACGGCCAACTCAATGATTGTCGGAACGGCGGGAGGCGATTCGCTTACCGCTCTGGCCGGCAATGACACCATCACTGGCGGTGGAGGTAATGACATTCTGGCCTTAGGCGCAGGAAACGATTCAATCGCCTCGGCCGGTCCTTTCAGTTTAGGTTCAATACTTGGCGGTTCAGGGAACGACACCGTAAGTATTTCCGGAGGAGACTTCATTTCTTCTTCTACTGATGGAGAAGGAGACAATGACCAAGTCCTATTAAGTGACGCAGCTGGTACTTATTCACTTTCTACAATCTCTGGTGGTGGAGGTAATGACTCCATCACCATTAGTAATCACTTACTCAGCTCCACAATTTATGGTGGTTCTGGAAGTGTTACCTCAACCGATGGCAATGACAGCCTTACTGTAAGTGGCTCACTGAGCGCATCATTCGTACAAGGTAATGGCGGTGCCGATACCCTCAACATCACTAGCCAAGCCAAAGCGTCTAGTAGCGTTCGAGGTGGTGCAGGTGCTGACTATGTCTCAGTACTCAATACCGTCACTACTTCCTATGTCTCAGGAGACAAAGGTACTGACACCCTGCTTCTAAGTGGCAGTGTTAAAAATGCGAGTGTTTGGGGCGGTAGCGAGACTGATACCACTGGGGACTCAGCAGACTCGATTGTCTTCTCTTCTCATGCGACTAGTACCTTCCTTCAAGGTAATGCTGGAAATGATACTTTCGGTCTCCAGACACTGACTAACAACACCACTGCCCGTGGTGGTGCAGGTAATGACAACGTTTCTATCGCTGGAAGCCTTTCAAATTCCGTTGTCTATGGAGATAAGGGTGAAGACACTCTCAGCTTGGTTGGGGTTTCACTCCTGAGTTCCATCTATGGGGGAAGCACAACCACTACAACTGCTGATACTGCTGACTCCCTATCTCTTCGCGGTGGTCTTTCTCAGACCTTCGTTCAAGGTAATGCTGGAGGAGACACACTTCACTTCGTAACTGGATTCAGCCAATCAACTGCTTGGGGTGGTGCTGCTGGTGACTTCGTAACCATCACAGATGGTATTACTCAGTCCGAGATTAAAGGTGACGCAGGTACTGACACCCTTCTACTTGGCTCTAATGCTGGCAGCACAATTAGCCAGTCAACTGCTTACGGTGGTGCTGGTGCTGACAGTATCTCAGTACTCGGATTACTTTCTAACAGCTCTGTATATGGAGGAGCTGCTGCAGATACCCTCAACATCAATTCCACTTCTGCCGCTGTAAACGGTGCATACTTTGGCGATGCCGGTGCTGACAGCATCATCATTGCTGCGGTTAGTGGCGGTTCCATCTTCGGCGGTTCATCGAAGAATGACACCGTTGCAGGTGCTGACACCCTCTCCTTTACTAACGTTGCTACAAACGCGAAGGTTTATGGATCAAGCACTGGAAGCTACTTCGCAAGTACTGATGTAGCTGGTCAAGGTCTTCGTAGCTCTAGTGTTTATGGTGGCGACGGGGCAGACACCCTTTCCTTCTCTGGGGATGTGTCAATGGGCGCAAGTGCTGCGACCACTGCATCATTGTTCAAAATGGGTGGCGGAACAGATACTCTGAATTTCGCAGGTGCTGTATCTGGTGCCAAGATTGATACTGGTGCTGGCGCTGACTTCACCTCATTCGGCAACATGGTAAGGAATGGCACCTCACTTACAGGTGGTGCAGGAAACGACACCTTCTTGTTCGGTCAAGCCCAAACCAAATTGGGCGTTGACTCGATGGATTACTTCTATCAAGGTGGTGCAGACAGCTTCCAGTTCCTCAGTGCTGCAGGAAACACCGAAACCTCAACGGCTACGATTTCCTTCTACTACGACTCCAGCACATATACCAGCATGGCGACTTCAATCAGTGGTACAAACACTGTCTTCGTCAAGGATGGTTCAACAACAGTGGCGACCTTCGCCAACGTTGCAACAGCAGCGATTGTTCTCGACAGCAGCCTTACAGCTGCTCAGATTGCAGCCGTCTTCTGATTCACATAAAAAAGCGTTCATCGCAACATATAATCCCCCTGGAAACAGGGGGATTTTTTTTGTTTCAGGTTTTATTTGCCTGGCCAGATGAATTGCCTGATTTGAAAGGGATTCAGGGCAATTTACTTATTGCGACTTTGATGCGTCTGCAGCGTTTCCATGAGGCAGAGCGTCTTCTTTTATCGTCCTTAGCTAAATGTCCTAAGGATCAAGATCTTTTAGTGTTATTGATTATCTTGAGACATTTTCAGCATCAGTTTGAGTCTGCAGGGACTCTTTTGACAAGGTTGGACGATATTGATTCATCTGTAGGACGTTTTCTGCAAACACAGACGTTTTTGGAAAACCGTGAGTTTGATCGTATGGAGTCTCTTCCTAGTCATTGGTGGAATGAGCAAACAAGTTTTATACCCTTGGCTTTATCTCATATTTCATGGTTTTTGAGTTCTCAGCAATATCAATCGGCCTATGAGCTTATTAATGCAATTCAGAAACCACATTGTATGGAAATAGTTCGCTTTAATGCTCGATTGCTTTCCTTATCAGGCTCATACAAAGAAGCTGTAGATATTTTGTTGCCAGCAGCTAAGCGTTTTCCTCAGCATTGTGCTTTGCAGGCAGAAATGGCAACCCTTTTGATTAATGCACGCTCACGTTATCAAACCATTCCATTTTTACGTGAATCTCTAAATAGACATGGTGAGCAAACTGAGTTTATGGATCCACTCACTCGAATTCATTTATTGAGACGTGAACCTGCCAAGGCTAGAAGGATGCAGTTGCTGCAGTTGGTCAATTCTTCTGTTCACCCAACTTTATTTAACCCCTCTAATTTAGTTTCTACATATGAACAATTGGGTTGTGCTGATTGGATACCTTGTTTAAAACAAGAACTTTTGACTGGCGATATTAAGACTTCGTCCATTCAGCATAATCTTTGTAGCCAGTTTGCTTCTCTTGAGGCACCAGAATATGGTTCATACTTGCAGAGCTATGTTTCAAAACTCATAGCTGTTCCTGAATATAAGTCCCATCAAAGATCGGGCCTTATTCCCCGCTCTGCCAAGGCTAAGGATGTAAAAAACCCATTGACTATTGCTTGGCTAACAGGAGATTTAGCTCACCATCCAGTTTCAAGATTTTTATTGGGCTTTTTACGTGCTGGATCTACTGACTTTAAGCATCGGCATTTATTAGTTAATTTGAAAGACCATGAAAGTGAGTCCAATGTTGAGTTATTTCATGACATCCAAGGTCTTGAGATTTTGGAAGTAGGTAATCTTGACCCTAATCATAAACTTGCAGAAATCCGAAATCATCAACCGCATATTGCAATTGATTTATCGGGTTGGACTGATGGAAATTTCGTAACGGGATTTTTAGCAAGAATGGCTCCAGTACAGATTAATTATCTTGGTTATTTTGCATCAACTGGAATTCCAAGTATGGATTTTTGGTTGGGAGACAAGCATTTATTCCCTGAGAAAATCAACGAATGGCATGTTGAGGAGATTTGTAGACTCAATAGATGCTTTATAGCTTGGGAACCAACTGAAGGACTCCCAGAAGCAAAGGCACAAGTTACTGACCCACCACGTGGCGCAGGGATTCGATTTGGATGTTTTAATCATAACCGTAAATTTTCAGATAGAACGCTTAATTTATGGGGCCGCATTTTAAATAGTATTCATGGATCTTTTTTAGTTCTTAAAGCTAATCACAGTGGTGATTTAGATACTCAAGAACTTCTTAGGAGAAGAATGTTGCGTGCAGGTCTAGACCCTGAAAGAGTTATATGGCTACCAATTACTGCCTCTCCAGAAGAACATTTGGAGCAATATTCACAAATGGATGTTGGATTGGATCCTTTCCCTAATGGAGGATGTACTACTACTTGCGAAGCATTATGGATGGGAGTTCCTGTTATTACCCTTATAGGGAGGTCTTATGTCAGTCGCATGAGCACGGCTGTCTTAAATGGAGCTGGCCTCCCTGAGTTTTGTGCAAAGACTGAGGAAGATTATTTGAATCTTGCAATTGGTATGGCTTCAAGATTGGACTGGTTAAGGTCAGGTCGCGATCGTTGGAGAAATTATATACAGGAAAATTCATTGGGAGATGCCTTTAGTTTAATGCAAGAGCTTGAAACAACTTTTCAGAAGCTTTATTTGACTAAATGCTCTAGTTAGAATTTATTAGATCCTTATAAGACTTTTCTAATTCTTTTGCTAGACGAGAACCATTAGACAATTTTGATTTCATTAAGTAATTGCGTTGCTGAATTCTTTGACGTGTATCTCTCATTCCTTCTTTGGCAAGATCACATGCAATGCCAATAAATTCATTTTCATTTTTTGCAACCCATTTACTAAAACCGCTATTTCTAAGAATAGTTGTACTTAGTCTTCCTACCATCCCATCTCCAGCGAGGCTTATCACTGGAATGCCCATCCATAATGCTTCGCAAGTAGTAGTTGCACCACCATATGGAATAGGATCTAGTCCGATATCGATTTCTTCATAGCAATTGAGATGATTTTGACGGCCTTCTAACCAAGGTATAATTATAAGTCTACTAGGGTTTAATCCTTTTTTTTCGAATAATTCTCTTATGCGTTCGCGTTCTGCTTGCTCTATAAAGCTGATACTCTTCAAAACTAATTCGCTAGATGGGCAACGGGCCATTACAGAGCAAAAAAGGTCAATAGTTTTATTGGAAAGCTTCCGTGAGTGATTAAAACTACCAAATCGTACTTTGCCTTTGATTGTTCTTTTGGGCGTTGGTAGATCTGCATCTTGATATGCCATATAACCACCATTAATCAAGATGAGCTTATGTGCATCTTGATCTATTTCGTTGAGACCTCCAAATAGATCTTTATCGCCTATCCAACCGTCAATAGATTTGAGATAAGTGGGCCCAAAATATCCCAGATAACTTAACTGAATTGGTGCTGGTCTATACACTAATGAACCTATGCGGCTTAATGCAGTGAAACCTCCAAGTTCAACAATAAGATCAAGGCATTGATCTGCTATTAATCTTGCGACTTCGAGATCACTTCCAAATCTCAGCTCCAACCAGTGATCACAGCATGATTTTAATTGGCGTTTGATTTCATCATCATGTGGGCCACAACTAAGACCCCACAACTCTATTTTTTGATGATCATGATTTTCAAATATAGGCAACATAAATCGACCAACAGGGTGATTACAAAAGTCTGCTGAAAGGTAAGCAATCCTTAATCGCCGATTCCTATATGGTTGGTTAATCCTGTCTGACCACATTTGCTCTATGCCTTCGGCTTGCTTACGCTTTTCCCAGGCGCGTGCAAGTTTGGAACGTTCTAGCGAATTGATTAATCCATATCCTGCGCCTATAAATTGAAGACTAGCGTGAGTTTCATCACTTAAGTTTTCGTCCCAAGGAAATGTGCTTCTTAATAAATTAATACCTTGCTTTGGTCGGCCTATTTCCGTAAGACAGTTGCCCAAAGATTCTTTTAATCTTGTATTCTCAGGAGACCACTTTAAGCCATTTTTTAAGACATTAGTTGCTGCAATAAAGTGCTTTAAATTACGCAAGCATGCTGCACGATTTAGCCAATGTATCGGACTTTCTGGAGCGAGTTTGCATAACTCTGCAAGTTCTTCTTCTGCTTCTACCATTTTTTGCTGAGCCATTAATAAACCTGCAATTGCAGCACGAATATCAGGCTGCTCTCGCTGGGAAACTGGTAATTTTTTAACTAATTCTTCGGCCTCTTTTAGATTCCCTATGTCCTTTAGAAGAGAAATTTCATTACATATTGCCCCAGAATTATTAGGGTCTAGTTGAGAAGCCTTTCTGCATGCATTAAGAGCATCAGCTTGTTTGCCAAGTCGGTGGTTTATTAAAGATAGATCAAGCCAAAGCCCTAATTCATTGGGCTTTATTTTGGTTAGATCTTTTAGAATTTTCTCTGCTAAAAGTAGTTCACCATCGTCAATTAAAAGCTGGGCTTTGCTTTGGAGAAGCTTTATATCCTGAGGCGTATAAGTTAGACCTTCTTCGACTAACTGGACTGCTTGCTTCTTTAAACCTTGAGACCTGAGGAAGTTCGAAGCATTGATTCTCAGAGTGGTATTGTTTGGAAATTTGTTGATCCATTCTGAATAATGCTTCTTTGCTCCCTGAAGTCTTCCTAATTTCCTCAGAAGTACGCCTAGGTTTATAACGTCAGATACTTCAGGTAATTCCTGAGTGCTTGTCAGGCCCATCAACTCTTGATAGAACCTTGCTGCTTGTTCAAAATTTCCTGATTGAAGTGCTTTAAGAGCCTTTGTCCTTATGAGCCCCTTGTTAAGCATGGCATCTGAAGATAAGAAGACATCTTTTGAGTTGGTCTTGGAGAGGGCTGGCGAGCTTCCTGTGGGTGGCCCTTTGCTGGAATTTGTAGACGACTTAGCCTCGAAGCGTTTGGCATCTTCAATAGGAAGATCTACTAATGCCTATGTAGTTTTTGCAGAGGCTCTTGGTTATTGGAGGTTAAAAAGACATAAAGAGGCACAGGCTCTATTGCTATCAATAGAAGTTGACCTCCTTAGGGAACCTCGGTACTGGATTCTTCGAGGAATGGTTGCCAAAAGCTTACCTGATGGCATTAAAGAAGCTTTAGCAGCCTATCGGCAGGCGCTGTCATTGGATTTTCATAGATCCGATTTGCATTATAACTTGGCCAATTTATTGCAGAAAAGTGATCCAAAGGCTGCCGAACAGGCTTATTTGCGAAGCTTAAGTCTTGATCCAAATTATGCAGAATGTTGGCATAATTTAGGGACTTTATTGCATGAACAAGATCGTTTTTCTGAAGCAAAGATTTGTTTGCAAATGAGTCTTCAATTAGATCCAGCCGTGGCAAATGTTTGGTGCAATCTAGGAAATACCTTGCAAGCTCAGGACTATATATATTCTGCTCAAAGAGCTTTTTCTTATGCAATTAGTTTAGATAAAAGTCATGGAGCTAGTCACGTAAATATGGGCGCAAGCCTAATCCAGGGCTTGTTACCTGAAGAAGCTATTGATTATCTAAACAAAGGTGTTCAATTAGAAAAGAATTCGGCAGATTCTTTGTGGAATTTATCTTTGGCTCATTTGCAAATTGGAGATTATCTTAATGGATGGTCACTTTACGATGCTCGTTTAAGTACTGCAGATGCAAGACCAGATGAGGTCCCTACTCTTGGCAAGATTCCAGCTTCTATTGATAATTGCCCTAGGATTGGTGATCCAGAATTGATAGTTTGGAGTGAACAGGGTTTAGGAGATGCAATACAGTTTGGTCGATATCTGCCTCTTTTGGAATCTGCAGGAATACCCTATGAATTTAGATGTAGAAGGCCTTTATTCAGTTTATTTAAAGATTGGTTTGGGTTGGATGATAGGGTGGTACTTGAGACGAGGGTTAAAGATTCTTCAGATCATAGGCCTCATATACCTTTAATGAGTTTGCCTAGATTGTTTAATACTCAACTTTCAACCATACCTAATCATTTACCTTATTTAAAGGCACCTAATTCTCCACCCAGTAATTTAGAGGTTCCCAAAGCACCAGGAGGACTTTCTGTAGGGCTTGTATGGGCCAGTCATGCTAATAATCCAAAAATGTATAGAAGGAAATCAATTGATCTATCTCTATTGATGCCTCGTCTGATGGATTTATTGAACCTAGATTTAATTGATTTTCATTCTTTGCAACTGGGTCCAGATGAAAAGCAATTGGCTCCTTGGATTGATCATCCCAGAATTACAAACTGGGCTCCTCTTTTAGAAGATTTTTCCGACACCGCTCATGTTTTAAATCAGCTTGATTTAGTGATTAGTGTTGATACTGCTGTGGCTCATCTTGCTGGCGCATTATGTCGCCCAACTTGGCTTTTGCTTCCGCATGCTGCAGATTTTCGTTGGCTTCTAGATCGAGTGGACTCTCCTTGGTATCCAGGAACCATGAGATTGTTTCGTCAACCTAGTCTTGGTGATTGGCAAGGCATGGTTGAGCAATTAAACGCTTCCCTGGACTCTCTATTTTTGCTTGATTTAGGTGCTTTGGCTAATCGTAAACTGCATTAATGATTAGTCAGATAGCCGATCAATCCACCTTATTGAATGATCCAGCCGCTATTGCTGATTTAGTAAGGCGTATGGATTTGCTGCCTAATTTGCTGCGAAGGCAGCAGGAAGAGGCAATTATTTCCATAGTGGATCTTCCTTCAGAATGGATTAATGAGCATCGTAATGAGGTGATCAAAGACAAATCTGTTGAACAGTTTTTGGAAGAAAAAGGATGGAAAGACTCAGATCTTGATCTTCATGTTGCTAGGCCTGAGGCCTTGAGAAGATTTGCTGCGCAACGCTTTGGTGGAGGATTAGAGGAAACCTTCTTGTCAGCTGAAGGAGGTTATGACGAGATTATTTATTCTTTTTTACGTGTGAGCAGTCCTGCACTTGCTCAAGAGCTTTGGATTCGATTGGAAGAAGCAGAAACAACTTTTGCTGAGGCTGCTTCTAATTTTAGTGAAGGTCCTGAAGCTGCACGTAAGGGTGTTATTGGTCCTTTAACAATTAGCCAAGTGCAACCCCCTCAGATGGCGCAAGTTTTGCGTTCTCTAAGGCCAGGTCAGATTCATAGGCCTTGCCAAATAGGAGAATGGTTTGTTTTGTTGAGGCTTGAACAACTCACCCCTGCCAGATTTGATGATCAGATGGAACAGATGCTTTTAAAGCAAAAGCTAGAAGACTTTTTGCAAGAAAGGGTTCGCAAGCTTCTTGCTGGTGAAGCTCTTGAGGAGCTCCATTACTATTCTGAACAGAAAGAACAATCATGACCTCTAGTCGTACTGAGACATTTCAGGGGTTGTTGGCCAGATTTCAGGCTTTTTCTAGCCTGAAAGATGATGATCTTTCGTGGCTTGCTCAAAAGGCAAAACCTTTTCATTGTGATGTAGGGCAAGAGCTTTTAGTCTCAGATCGCTTACCTGAATTGTGTTATTGCATTCTTGAAGGGCGAGGCCGTGTTTTGCATCGTGACCCAGGTTTGCAAAGGCCCGTGACTTTGGCTTATTCAATGCCAGGTGATTTAGTGGGTTGGGCTGGTTTGGTGAGGCGTCAACCATGTGAATGGATTACTGCTGTAACACCAATGAAATTGATTGGTATTCCTGCAGAGGATTTTTATGCCTTAGAAGAACGCAGCGAAGCTTTTGCAACTTGGCTTGATATCAATATTTCACCTGCCGAGTTAATGTCTGTCTTGATGCCAGCTCTCAGGCGTCGCCCTCAAGCTAATCCATCGGAAAGAGATGTTTTACGAAGGATAATTGATGGCTTGCAATTAGTTCCTGCTAGGAATGATAGAACTTTGCCTGTTAATGATGGGGCTATTTGGCTCTGGAATGCACAGCCTAGAGAAAAGGCATTGCAGGCAGGCTCTTTTGTTGAAGAAAGTATTTTGCAAGAGCTTCCTATAGGTCAGTCTTTGAGATTAATTAGAATAGAGAAAGCCTTATGGGATCAACAGTTAAACCCTCCTATGGAGGCTCTTCCAGAAGTTGAAGTATCAGTTACAAATGATATCTGGGCGGAGGACCGATATGCTGATCTTTTGGCTCCTCAACCTGAGGGTCGTAGAGAAACAAATGCTGATGAAGATATAACTAAAGATCCGAAAAAATCTATGCGATGGCGTGGACGAAATATTCCAGTTGTGACTGGAGTAGGCCCGCTTGAGCAAACAATGGCTTGCCTGGAAATGTTGGCGAAATTTTATAATATTCCTTTTCGCAGAGATGTTCTTGAACGTGCAGCAAAAAGCATGATTGCTGATCGTAAAACTAGTCTTGAAGTGATTGGTAATCTTTCTACTCTTATGGGATTTATAGGAAGTATTAGTACGATTCCTGTTACTCAGCTTCCTCGCTTGCCATTTCCTTGTCTCTCAATCATCAAAGATCAACCATCAATTATTCACGACATTAGTAACGGAGAGGTGAAGGCAGTTTTGCCTGAATATGGCAGTGTAATCCTTCCTCTTGAGGAGATGTTAGGTGGAGAATCAGGAGCCCGTGTTTTAACTTTGTCACCAGGAAAAGATAGTCAAAAGAGAAAGTTAGGCCTTTCATGGTTTTTACCTCAGATTCGAAAATATCGTCGAAGCCTTATTGAGGTCTTTGCTGCTTCATTAGTTATGCAGCTATTAAACCTTGCGCAACCATTGGTTATGCAACAGATTTTTGATAAAGTTATAGCTCAGCAGAATCTTGACACTTTATATACTTTAGGCATTGTTCTTCTTGGAGTTAGCCTTTTCCAGGGTTTACTTGGGGCTGTTCGTACATATCTATTCGCAGATACTACAAATAGGATTGACATAGCTTTAGGCTCTCAAGTTATACAGCATTTGTTGAGACTTCCTATACGTTATTTTGACCGTCGACCAGTAGGTGAGTTGCAAACACGAATCGCAGAACTTGGTAATATTAGAAATTTTTTGACAGGAAGTTTGTTGACTTTATTTTTAGATGCTCTTTTTTCGGTAATATATATAGCTGTAATGATTATCTATAGTGGAACACTCACAGCTGTCACTTTAGGTGTAGTTCCTCTTTTCTTGGGATTAACTTATGTTTTCTCGCCTGTAATTCGCGCACAGTTGAGAAAAGCAGCTGAGAAGAATGCCCGCACTCAGGCTCTTTTAATTGAATCTTTAAATGGTGTACAGACCATTAAAGCCCAAAATGCAGAAAATAGCATTCGTTGGGAGTGGCAGAAACGATATTCGGCTTTTATGAGCGAGTCATTTAGAACAGTATTGATTGGTGTCTCATCTGGCACTGTTGGATCTTTTTTGAGTCAACTAACTGGATTACTGACTCTTTGGGTGGGAGCTTTTTTAGTTATCAATGGAGAACTTACAATTGGACAGTTAATAGCATTTCGAATTATCTCTGGCTATGTTGTTGGTCCATTACTTAATTTGGCAACCAGTTGGCAAAGTTTTCAGGGAGTCGCATTATCTATTGAGCGTTTGAGTGACGTTGTAGATGCTCCGATTGAAGGGGGTGATGTTGATTCAGATCAATTGCCTTTACCACCAATTGAAGGTGAAGTCACATTTCAGGACGTTGATTTTCGTTTTAATGAAGGCACTCCTTTAGTGGTTAAGAATGTTAGCTTTACAGTCCCTCCAGGTTCTTTTATAGGAATTGTAGGCAGAAGTGGCAGCGGTAAAAGTACAATAATGAAACTATTGCCTCGCCTTTATGAACCCGAGTCAGGACGTGTATTGATAGATGGATATGATATAAATAAGCTTCAGCTGGGTTCGGTTAGAAGGCAAATAGGAATAGTTCCACAAGAGAGTTTGTTATTTGATGGAACGGTTAGTGACAATATTGCTCTAACTTGTCCAGATGCTACTAGTGAAGAAATTATTGCTGCAGCTCGTGTTGCATGTGCTCATGACTTCATAATGCAATTACCAGATGGTTATGCAAGTAGAGTAGGTGAAAGAGGTAGTACCCTTTCTGGAGGACAACGCCAGAGAATTGCAATTGCCCGTGCAGTAATGCAAAGGCCTTCTCTTTTGATTATGGATGAAGCAACAAGTGCTTTAGATTATTTAACGGAAAGGCAGGTATGTATAAATTTGAAGAGAACTTTTCAGGGGTCTACGGTTTTCTTTATAACTCACCGATTGAGTACAATTCGCTCATCAGATTTGATTCTGATGCTTGACCAAGGAGCTCTTATAGAACAAGGTACCCATAAGCAGCTTCTAGATCTTCAGGGACGTTATTACGCTCTTTATTCTCAACAGGAGGCTGATCTTGACTGAAAATAAATCTCCTCGTAGCTTAAAAAGTGGTAATGAAGCTATTAATATTGTCAAGTCAAAGCTTAAACCAAAGATTAATGAGCTGAAGGAAGGTTTGAAATCAAAAGTGAAACCGATCCTTTTGGAGGTTAAACCAAAGATTAATGAGCTGAAGGAAGGTTTGAAATCAAAAGTGAAACCGATCCTTTTGGAGGTTAAACCAAAGATTAATGAGCTCAAGGAAGGTTTGAAATCAAAAGTGAAACCGATCCTTTTGGAGGTCAAGCCAAAGTTTGACCAATTGAAGGAAAGAATATGGAAACCACAATCTCATTCTCAACAAAAACTTGTTAGTACTGGTCAGCAAGTTGATTTACCCGACGGTTTGAAGCTGTGGGAAGGTAGCTCTGCTTTTGTAGAGCAAGGAAGACATTGGTCTTCTGCCTTGATTTGGCTTACATCAGGTTTGTTTTTTACAGCTTTAGTTTGGGCGTTTACAGCACGTGTTGACCAGACAATTACTGTTCGCGGCAGATTGGCCCCTTCAGGTAGTGTTCAAGAAGTTGATTCCCCAAGTGCTGGTGTTGTTAACAAGGTATATGTAAAGGATGGAGATCGAGTAGAGGCAGGGCAGCCATTAATTGATGTTGAGGCTAAGGGCTTAGCTTCTAGAAGGAATGCGATAGAAAGTAGCCTTAGCTTGTTAGATCTTCAGGCACGCTCCTTAAAGGTAATCATTCGTAGTGAAGGTAAGCCAGATAAAGTAGGGACTTTGCCCCCAGTTCCATTTGTTGAGGATGTTGAATTGTCCGAACAACTTTATACAGCTAGAAATCAAACACAACAACTAATATCCAGACTAGAACAAATTTCAAGTCGCTTGAAGAGTCGTCAGCAATCGCTTCGTTTGCATCAACGTATAGCTAAGGATTTAGGAGTTTTGTATAGAGAAGGTGGTATGGCGAGAAATGATTATTTAACTCGTTTAGATAGAGTTCAGTCTTATGAAGCAGAAGTTTCGACTTTGTTAGAGGAAAGAACTAGGGTAATTGGAGAAGCTGCCACACAACTTAATAGGGTCAATAGGCAGATAATTAATCTACGTTCAGAGTTAATTGGCTTAAAAGAAGCTATTAGCTACAGGACTATTAAGGCTCCTATTTCAGGTACTATATTCGATGCAAAAGTTGGACCCAATTCTGTTGTAAGCACCTCAGATGTTTTACTTAAGGTTGTACCAGCAGATAGATTACAGGCGAATGTAGAAATTTTGAATAAGGATGTTGGTTTTGTCAGAGTTGGCTTGCCGGTTTCGGTAGGAGTTGATTCTTTCTCACCAGGAGAGTTTGGTTATATTTCAGGTACGCTAGAAAAGATTGGTTCAGATGCATTAGAACCAAGTCCACTCAGCCAGCAATATAGATTTCCTGCTGTTATTTCTTTAGAGCAGCAAGAAGTTTTATATGGAGAACAAAAATTAAACTTACAAAGCGGGATGGGTGTTAGTGCAAACATTAAACTCAGGTCTAGACCAGCAATTAGTATTTTGACTGATATGTTTACCAAGCAATTCGAAGGTATTAAGAGGTTCCGTTAAGTACTTGTCTATAAATCGCTTCAGTTTCATTCACAGTATTCTCCCAGGTAAATTCTTTAAGAACCCTTTGTTTAAGACTTATAGCACGTTTACTATGTCTACCTGCTTCCCATGCATCTAATACCGCTCTAAAGATTGTTTCTGGATTAGCAGGATCGGCTAGCCATGCATCATCGCGTAGATATTCCAGTTCATGCCCAAATGTACTGCCTACTACTGGGGTGCTATTTAATGCAGCTTCAAGACTAACGAGTCCACAAGTATCCATCCAACTTACAAGGCAATGAACTCGAGCAGCAGCATATGCTGAAGCCAGTAACTCTTGAGGAAGATGATTAATGATGGTAACTCTATTGCCACTTATTTCTTTGCATAGTTCTGCATAGCCAGGCCAATTACTTGTTCCACCAATGAGGACAATAGGTACATTTGTTTTTCTTAAAGCCCAACAAAGCATCGCTTGATTTTTCCCAGGTTCAATGCGCCCTGCCTGCATTACAAAAGGTTCTTTAATGCCTGAGAATTGTCGGAATGGTTCAGGATCAGCATCTAAGAATAATTTTGGATCTACACCGTAATGTGCAACTTTATAGTTTGATCCACTCCAATGAAGATCATTTTGAACGGCTTTTAATTCTAACCAGCTATTGGGGAGAAGGCCATCAGCTTGGGCGATGAGTTTTGGAATTTCTTGATGCCATTCAGATTGAAAATCTCCATCTCCAAGAGCTTTGAGTTCCCCTTCTGGCATAACAACAACAAGTTTTCTGTTGATTAGTAGTTCCATTTCGCTTGCAGCTGCATCTTCTCCCTCTTTTGTTGCTTTAAGGAGTACAGGTAGAGCTCCACGACTACCCCAGAGTGCTTTTCCTAGATTTATCCATATTGGAGAGATGACAATTGGTTTTCTAGCTGTTGTGCAACTTGCAATTTGGCCTGGCAATGAATGCTGTACTCTGCTATTGAAGATATGGACAAGGTCAACACCTGATACATCGGGCTTATCGCTGTTTTGCACATGTACCTGATGACCACGCCATTTGAGTCTTTTGGCAGTTTCAGCAATTTGTACACTATCTCCACCACTCCAATTATCGGCAGTACCGTGGTTTACAAGAAGTATTTTCATTAAAACAGCTTCTCAGATTTGATGGGCTTTTGTCATATTCGGTGGGCGCCAGTTTCAATGGCATGTTTCATGGGATTTTTGCATCTCTTATAAATGAATATGGAGACATGGCTTTTAGAGGACTTTGAATCTAAATGAAGCGCTATGGAGGAGAGGATCTCATCTCAAAGCCACATATTGTGGTGCTTGGTTCTTGCAAGGTTGGTAACTTTGTTGTCAGCACTCCAGTGCTAAGAGGCTTAAAGGCACGTTTTAGAGAAAGCATTATTGGTTTTATCGGTAGTGATGTTACTGCGGACTTTGAGAGGTCTTTGCCTTCTATTGACTGGAGAGTGAGTTGGGATGACCCTTCTTTAGGTGCCGGCTTGCAACTTCAGCAAACTTTGGCAAACAAAATAGATATTTATGGACAAGTTCAATTGGCTTTGAATTTGGATGGTTTTAACCCGGTTACATGTTCATTGGTTCCGTGGTTGAATCCTGTTTTTGTTGCTGGGGGGAGTTTAAAAAGGAACCTTCGTAGTGATCTTCCTTCGGGAGAATTGCCTCAGCAACGTTTCTTGACTGATTCAGATTGGGACAGTCAAGATTTCTTTATGCGCTACTCAACTTATTTTTCTAGTAATTATATTGCCGAGCTTTTTTGTCAAATGGCTTTTGTAGGAGGACATGTTAATCCCAAAGAGATAGAACTGCCAATTGTAGAACCTCCTTTTTTGGTCCCTGATTTGTTGATTCATTGCACAACTGTTCGCCAAGCTAAGGTTTGGCCTTTTGATTATTGGCAACAAGTAATTGAATTTGCCGAATCTAGATCTTGGACTGTAGGTTTAGTGGGTAGTTCTCCTTTAGCTCAGAGAGAGGCATATAATTCAGGTGATGGTGAGGAACTTTTGCTTGCCAGAACTAGGCTATTGGATTTACGAGGAAGTACTAGCTTGTTGCAACTTGCCGGGGCTGCAAAGAAAGCAAAAGCAGTTATTAGTGTAGATGCAGGTCCATTACATATTGCAGCAGCTGTAGGTACACCAACATTAGCAATTGTTGGCAATGATGAGCATGGAATAGGTGCAAGTCCTATTCGCTTATGGTTGCCGAGGTGTTCGAATGTGAGTAGAACGATTGCAGAAAATAGCTGTTCGGTTTGTTCCCAAAATAAATTTCATAATGATGATTGCTTGGTAGAGGGACATATTTGCATGAGATCTGTTAAGCCTAGGCAAGTTATTAATTGGCTCTCTTCTTTAATGAGTAATTAGAATAGTATATTTTCACCAGTTAGGATTATTTTTTTTCAAAAGAATGTCTTTTCCATAGTGAATCTTGATGGATAATACTTAGGAATCTATAATGGGTTGGTATTGGTTTCATAAGCTTTAGAAGAGGTAGAAGTATTCCGCTGCATGCTGTTTCTAGCGGGCCTGAAAGGACGTAATCTGCTTTCCAGTTTTTCGCTTTCCAAAAATTTGCAACCATGAGTGCTTGTCTTTTGCTTAAGAAGAAACATCCTGAATGAGGATTAGTTGCACGATAAAAAGTTCGTTTTCCTAATGGCCATGCAAAAGATATTGATTCTTTAGTATCCCAGAAAAGGTCTGGCCTTCCACCATCAGGGTCTCCAGAAAGTATTACATCACCTTTATTAGGCATACGTTCACATCTATGAGGAAGGAATGCATAGCTTCCATCTGTTGATTTTTCTAAGTAGTTTATTTTTGCAAAGAATTCTGGATCTTCTATTAAAAGATCATCTTCCATATAGCCAATTAAATCATATTCTTCAGCTTGCTCTAATACTCGCCTTGAAGCTATCAATGGGATATCAGTGTAATTATTTACATTCGGATTGACTATTTCCAATTTGGAGTTACTAGGTAAGCGATCTGCTAATGTTTCTTCTGGTGGTGTATATAATTGAATGGTTAAGTCAACACCACATTGGGTTTGTAATTCTCTTGTGACTATTGATTTACCTTTTCCTAAAGAAGCATGAATCCAGTGTAAATAGCTATGTCGGCATAAATTACCAATAGTTGTTTGCTCTAGAGCAGTTTGTTTTGTGGTCCGCTTGCTTTCATTTTCAGAGGAATATAATGAATCTTTCTTTGGGGCAAATACGTGTGGAATTGAAATTAATACTTTCATAAGTCTTATGGTTTAAGCCACTCCCTGCAATCCCAATTCAAAAGACTTTCTAGTTGACATATTTCATGCCAGAAAATCTTTCTTAGGAATAGTTTTGCTTCAGAGCTCATGGAATTTGAATACTGGCCAATATGACTTCTAAGTGATTTTATGTCTGATACTTCTTTCACCTTTAGATGGGAATAGATTTGATTGAGGCAATCCAGTGGTTTATTCTTAAGTTGTTCTTGTCTCAGTATTAGCAATGATTCTTTTCCAAAGAATCTCCATAGTCTTTTAATTTGATTGCTATAAAAACCACGGTCTATATAGGAATAAATTCTGTGTTGAAGGGGCAAGCTTTCTTGGCTGCGTTCCAATTCAAGTTTGATAGCAGCTTCAAACCCTAGAGATTCGGCTCCACGATTATATTCCATGGCCCAGTGTGAGTAGGCTCTTGTGATGGGATTTCGTAAGATCATTATTAATTTCATTGATGGGTTGTATCGCCAGATTCTTTCTGCTGAAGGCTCCCAGTACATATATATCGGCGTAGCTTCTCCCCATTGACGTCCTTTAGGAGAATCTTGGAAAAACTGGTGATAATTAAGCTTGTTATTTAGTTGCCAATTGTGGGACTCCTCGTCAAAGAAGTGTAGTTCTTTCTGATTAGGTATGAAGATTTCAGGATGGGTCCTCAAATAGTCTGCAAGGGCAGTTGTACCCCCTTTTTGGGTCCCACAGATTAAGAAATTCACCTTTTGCTCCATATCTAGACTCTAAGGGCTTGATGGGAAGAAGGATTTTTACCCTGCCTTTTAACTCCAACCACTAGGCTTCAGAGAGAAGGTTGAAGAGTTAACCGTGTTCGTGACCGGTTGCCATAGATCAGGGACTTCTTTGCTTGCTGCACTGATCCTCGACTTTAGAGGCATCTCTACTGATCAGAGAAAGGATGATCTCGCAGTGCATTTAGATAATCCAATGGGATTTTTTGAGTCTCGACAGCTTGTTGAAGTTAATGATTCATTGCTTAATTCAATCGGATCTTCATGGGATCGCCCTTCTGTATTTTCGGCTGAATGGGATTCAACAGATCACATCGGTCGATTTGCTGAACTTAGATCTGCGTTTAGTTCTTATGCATTGACACAAAATTGGGTCGATAAGGATCCAAGGCTTTGTCTGACATATCCTGCTTTTCTTCATATTTTGCTTAAGAGAGTGCCTTTGGCTGCAGTTCTTAGAGACCCTTTGGAAGTCGCGACTTCGCTTTATTTAAGAGATTCAAAGCCTATTAATGTGGGTTTAACAATATGGTTTTTATATAATCATCATCTTTCTCAGGTGATTCAAGAAGATGACTTATTGGTAAATTATTCGAGTCTATTAAACTTGGTAGAAGTTAGTGAATCTAGCGAATTATCTTTGTATTTCAAAAGATTCTTTGAGAAGAATGGTTATGAGACATCATCATTTGAACTTTGGGAGGAAATCATTCAGAAGCGAATTAAACCTTCCCTCAACAGATCTTCATTGATATTATCGAAATCCGTTTTGGAATCGATTAACCCATCACTTCTTAATGCAACAGAGAAAGCTTTTTCTATTGTGAGGAAAGGGAGCAAAATTGTCGCTTCTTATCAAGAAGCCTTTTCTTCATTGCCTAAGCCAGTTTTGGATGCTTTTCACAAGAATCATTTTGGCGATCAAAAGCTTGATTCTCAACAGATTGATCAGGAACGTGAATTAAATAAAAAGGTGATTTTGGAAATGGAAAAATATTCTGAATCTCTCAAACGAGAACTTTCTTCTGTCCATAATTCTACGAGTTGGCGCATTACTGCACCGGTTAGAAGGCTTTTAAATCATTTAAGAGGTCATTGATGGATCAGTTGCTACGCGAGTGGCCACCAGGCTTTGGAGGCATTGAACGTGTTGCTCATGGCTTGGGAAAGAGTTTGGGAGGTAAATTATATTGCCTAAATAAAGCAAAGCATGCAACTTTAGAACCTTTTGAAGTTCAATATTGTAGAAGAAGATTACTCTCCATTCGTATAGGTAGGTTGTTATTGCCTTTGCCTACCTTTGAATTATGCAATTTTTTATTTAGTAGAAGACCCTTATTAGCTCATTTACCTTGTCCTACTGTTTTATTTCTAGTCATACTTGCTCGTTGTTTTAGGCGAAATCGCTCCATAAGCATTTATTGGCATTCTTTTATTTTGGCCAGACCAGGATTTGTTGGAATTCTCGAAAACTTATATCAGTGGTTGGCTATTAACTTGGTTAAACCCTTCCCAATAATTACAACATCACCAGTTTTGGTTGATGCATTAATAGTTGCTGGTATTTCTAATCAACAAGTGCAATGGTTGCCTTGCAGTCTAACTGCTGAGCAGGAATCATGTTATGAATCTATTTCTTTAGAAAGGAAAAACTTATGCAAAGTATATACTCCGAGACAGTTGGGTAATCTTATTGCGATAGGTCGCTTAGATAGTTATAAGCGTATTGATTGGTTGATAAAGTCATTTTGCTTAAGTTCAAAAGCTATTCGTCTAGATTTGATTGGTGATGGCCCAGATCGTTTCCGTTTAGAAGCTTTGGTAAATGATCTTTTACCAGAGAGGCATTCTGGCAAGTCGATTGTTTTTCATGGTCGTGCTTCTGAAAGCGATAAAGCTCACCTTTTAGCTAAAGCGGATTTATTAGTGTTACCTGCTGATAGATGTAATGAGGCATTTGGGATTGTTCAATTAGAGGCTATGGCATCTGGAATTCCTGCTATTGCTTTTGATTTACCTCGTTCGGGTATGCATTGGGTTAGTAAGGTAGAAGCAGTTTCTTGGTCTGGCAAATCAGATCAGCTTGCCGAGTTATTTGATGCCTTGTTTAGTGATTATTCTCTTTACTTGGAAGCTTGTCGGCAGTCTAAGCAACGTTATTTAAAACAATTTTCGCTAGCACAATGGCATAAGCGATTGCAAGATCTTGGATTGGTTTATGTGTGAGGAGTTGGAATCTCAGTTAGCTAGCTCTTTTAGGAATATGCATATTACAAGATCTGTTCTTGCGATTTGGAGAGCTAATGGCCCTAAGGCTGCTCAGGAAAAGTTGGATTTTTATAGGGGAAATATCCATTTTTTTGAAAAGGATCTTTTGCAACAAGAACTTGAGTTGCGTTTAGGGGGACAAGTTGGACCAAGATTATTAGTTGATGGTCTTTGGTTTTCCAGACCACCTGGAGGAATTACAAGAGTTTGGGAACAGATTCTTAGGGCTTGGCAATTGCCAGGGTTAATTTATCCAAAGGCACCGATATGTCTAATCGACCGAGATAGTCAATTGTTGGGGGCGTCTTTTTTTCCTCGAGAAAAAGGCCGCTCTGTTGATCCCTTGGATGCAAAAGCTGTCGAAGATCTTGCTAATGAGAATGCACATATAGCGGTTAATTGGGGGGCACAGGCTTTCATCTCAAGTTGGATTAGTAGTTGTGGAAATAATGAGCCCACATGTCCAGAAGTTGCACTTGTTCATGATTGTTTGCCTGAGCGATTTCAAGTCAAACATCCATTTGGGAGCCTGAGGAGTCGATGGCTTCGTGGAGCCAAGGCTCATTTAGCTGTTTCTCAGGCTACGGCTAAAGACTTAGAGACTTTTGCTGATATTCCTTATGAAGAGATTTATTGGTGCCACTCTGCTCCTGCAGAGTGCTTTGCACAAACAGTTGTGGATCCTGATGCTCTAATGGCTTGGAAAAAATTGTGTGAAAGGGCTGCTATTTCTCAACCTTATGTTCTTTTACCAGCAACAAGTTCGATTGGCTCTTATAAGAATCCTGAAGTTGTAGCAAAAGCTCTTGGAGCTCCTGAGCTTGGGAATATAAATCTCATACTCTGTGGTGTAGGTGCAGCTGAGCGTATTAAAGAGTTGGAGAATCACTTTCCGCATTTAATTGGACGAACACTTTCGGCTGGGTTTACTGATCAAGAATTAGCATTGGTTTATCAAAACTCATTGGCGGTTGTAATCCCCAGTCGCATAGAAGGTTTTGGCTTGCCAGCTATAGAAGCTTTGGCAGCTCGAGCAGTAGTGCTTGTTGCTGATTCTCCTGGCTTGAGAGAGGCAGGCGGTAAGGCTTGTATGAGGTTTGCTTCGGATCAACCAAAAGAACTTGTTCAGTTATTGCAGCTTTTGCTTGACCCTTTAAGTAGAAGTTTCATAGATCCGGTTTTAGAACGTCGTCGTCAAGACCGGCTGAAAGGAGTGAATCCAGACTTAATAGGCCTTTGTCTGTTGGCATTAGCTAGAAAATTGGCCGCATGACTTCTCTTCTTTTTAATTTGCTTTCTTATCGGCCGACTCCTACAGGGCTTAGTAGATATGTAGAGAGGTTGTTAAAAGCTTGGTCTAAGGGAACAGGACAAGTGTTGCCCATGCAACTAAGAGTTTTGGAAGAAGGTCAAGCAGGGTTTTCCACTTCAGATGTATTGCCTAAAAAGCAGTCTTCCTATTTCATGCGGTGGTTACAATCAAATGCTTTGGTGCAACATGGGTTACCTACGAAACGCCTTTTGCAAGATATAAAACCAGAATTAATTTACTCACCATATACAGATCGACTTCTCTCTTTACCGGAAGTACCTCAAGTTATTACTTGTCATGACCTTATCCCACTTTTTTTCCCTAATAGTCGGAGAGCTTATTGGCGCAGTCGCCTTTGGTTGCCAAGACATTTGAATGGGGCTTCTAGAATTATTGCTATTAGTAGAAGTGTCGCCGACTTATTAATTCAGGCAGGGATTTCATCATCACGCATTGAAATTGTTTATAACGGAGTTGAAGCTGTGTCCAACCCTATTACTAAACCTGTTAATGAAGACATATTGGTTATTGCTAGGCATGCTCGAAACAAGAATTTAAGAGCTGTTTTGGAAGGGTTTGCTTGCTTTTTAAAGCTTGAAAAGAATTGGGATGGCAATTTAGTTATTGTTGGAACTCCTGATAGATCGACAAAAGAACTTTTAAGGTTGGTTAATGATCTTTCGATTCAATTTAGAGTGAGATGGATTTCATCCATAGAGCAGTTTGATCTTGAAAAGTTGATTCGAAGGTGCTTTTGCCTTATATCATCAAGCTTTATGGAAGGCTTTGATTATCCTCTTTTTGAAGCCCAGGCTCATGGCTTACCTACTTTAGCCAGTGATATTAATGTTCATCGAGAATTACATGACAGCAATGCTTTGTTATTTAGTCTTGGTGATGGAGGTAAAGCTTTGTCGTTTGAACTTCGCAGACTAGCTAGAGACAGGGATTTGTGGAAGCAGCTTTCCAAGTTGGGAGTTGCTCATGTCAAACAATTCAGCTTGACTCGTCAAGTTCAAGGTATCAACCATGTACTGCAGAGTATGAGAAATTGACCTTGCCAAAACTTCCATTAGCTAGTTGTTTGGTTGTTAGAGGATTGAGTTCTTTAAGAGGTAGTTAAGGATGACCCTATCAGCATCAAACAAAGAGATGAAAGGTTCTAAAACGGCTTTGATTACAGGAATTACTGGTCAGGATGGTAGTTATTTGGCTGAATTATTACTTGAGAAGGGATACAAGGTACATGGGATAAAACGTCGGGCTAGTAGTTTTAATACAACTCGAATTGACCATTTGTACCAGGACCCTCATGAGCGGGGTCCTACAGGAGCACCTCCAAGATTTCAATTGCACTATGGAGATTTAACTGATAGCACTAATTTAATTCGCATTGTGCAGCAAGTTCAACCAGATGAGATTTATAACCTTGGGGCGCAGAGCCATGTTGCAGTAAGTTTTGAGAGCCCAGAATTTACTGCCAATAGTGATGCATTAGGTACGCTCAGAATTCTTGAAGCAGTACGAATTCTTGGTTTGACAGAAAAGACAAGGATCTATCAAGCCAGCACTAGTGAATTATATGGTTTAGTTCAGGAGCCTAAGCAGACAGAAAGCACACCTTTTTATCCAAGATCTCCTTATGGCGTGGCCAAGCTGTATGCATATTGGATAACTGTAAATTATCGAGAAGCTTATGGAATGTATGCCTGTAATGGGATTCTTTTCAATCATGAGTCACCACGTAGGGGGGAAACTTTTGTTACTCGTAAAATTACTCGTGGTTTAGCTCGAATTGAAGCTGGCCTAGAGGAATGCCTTTATATGGGTAATTTGGATTCCTTGAGGGATTGGGGCCATGCGAGAGATTATGTTGAAATTCAATGGCGAATGCTTCAACAAGATGCCCCAGATGATTTTGTGATTGCGACTGGTCGTCAAGAATCAGTCAGGAGGTTTATTGAATTGTCTGCGTTTGAGTTGGGTTGGGGAGGAATTTTTTGGAATGGTGAGGGGGTCAATGAAGTAGGACGTCGAGTTGATAATGAGTCGATAGTTATTCGGATTGATCCGCATTACTTCAGACCAGCGGAGGTAGATACATTGATTGGAGATCCAACTAAGGCGCGAGAAAAATTGGGGTGGGAGCCAAAGACTACTTTGGAAGAATTAATCACTGAGATGGTTACTCATGATCGGGAGGAAGCACGTAAGGAGGCTTTGCTTTTGAGGAAGGGATTCAAAGTTATTGGGAGTCACGAATGACAGGTTTGCTGGGCCCTGAAGATCGTATTTTTATAGCTGGACATAAAGGTATGGCGGGAAGTGCGATTTTTAGGAGACTTTTGGCTAGTGGTTATGGGTTCTCAGGGGGAGGAGAATTACTGACAGTAAGTAGAAAAGAACTTGATTTGAGTGACTCTTTTGCTGTCAAGAATTGGATGGTTAATAAGAGACCCTCGGTAGTGATTTTGGCTGCAGCTAAGGTAGGAGGTATCTATGCAAATAAAACTTATCCTGTTGATTTTCTACTCGAGAATATAAAAATTCAGACAAATGTAATTGAGGCTGCTTGGCAAAATGGTGTAAGAAGGCTTTGTTTTTTAGGCAGTAGTTGCATTTATCCGAAGTTTGCAGATCAACCAATAAGAGAGGAATCTTTACTTACAGGTGCATTGGAACCTACGAATCAATGGTATGCATTGGCGAAGATCTCAGGTATAAAACTTGTTGAGGCATTGCATCAGCAGCATGACATGGATGCGTTTAGCTTGATGCCTACTAATCTTTATGGGCCTGGAGATAATTATCATCCTAGGAATAGTCATGTAATGGCTGCTTTAATTCGTAGATTTTGCGAGGCAAGAAAAGATAATGTTCAGACTGTTACATGTTGGGGCAGTGGTAAGCCAAGAAGGGAATTTTTACATGTTGATGATTTGGCTGATGCTGTTGTTTTTTGTTTGGAATCTTGGAAGAGAGAAATTGATGAGCCAAGCTTCCTTAATGTTGGCACAGGTATTGATCTGACGATTCGCGAATTAGCTGAGAAGATTTCAGGAGTAGTTGGATTTTGTGGTCAAATCTTTTGGGATGAGAGCAAGCCCGATGGGACCCCTCGAAAGCTCTTGGATGTTTCTCGCTTGCTTTCAAAGGGGTGGAAGGCCAGGATCTCCCTAGATGAAGGCATCGCTGAAACTGTTGCACAGAACTCTTTTTAATCATTCTTTTCTCTCGGTTTGAATTTTAATGGAGGGGTAAGAACATCTATGGTGAATTGGTCATTTTGGGTATTTGTTCTTTGTTATGCCAGAGTTAATAAAGCTAGCTAGATCTTGCTAGCGTTCACATTTTCCAACTTACTAGTTTTTGGCACCATCTCTCCCAAGCCGGCTTGGCTCATTACCAGAAATAGAATCTGGTTTTTCAGCTCTAGGTCAGCAGACATGTTTGAACGAGAGTCATAGCAGAGCTCTTGTGATTTCTCTACGCAATGTAAGGTTAGATATCCCTGTTTTCACAACTGAAACTAGGAGTCTCAAGTCTAGTTTGATAAGGTCAGTTACTGGAGGGAAATTAAGCAGAAGTAAAGGTGGTGCAGTTATTACTGCTTTGCAGGATGTCAACTGTAAAGTTTATGAGGGTGAAAGAGTTGCTTTGATTGGCCATAATGGCGCTGGGAAATCTACTTTTTTGCGCTTAATTTCAGGGATTTATCAACATACTGATGGTCTTTTTGAGGCAAGTGTAAGGGTTTTTCCAATGTTACATAAAAGTTTTATAACTAGCCCAGAGCTAAGTGGGATGCAAGCAATAAAGGCTCATTACCTAATGGTTAATGGGTCTTTATTAGGCTTTAAAGACTTTAGCCAGGATGTGATAAGTTTCTCAGGCCTAGGAGATTATGTACATCTTCCTGTAAAGACCTATAGCCAAGGGATGGCCACAAGATTGCTATTTGCTGTTTTAACAGCTTGTACTCATGAATGCTTGGCACTGGATGAGGGTTTAGGAGCAGGAGATAGTAGCTTTTTTGATCGAGCTCAGAAGCGCTTACATGAGTTTTTAAGTACTACAGGCACTCTTTTCTTGGCATCTCATTCTGATCAGCTTTTACGACGTTTTTGCACACGAGGATTAGTTTTTAAAGAAGGTCGAATTGTATTTGATGGAGCACTTGATTTAGCTCTTGATCATTATCATCAAAACTCGTGAATTTTACTTCCAAATTTACCCCCTCTGTTAGGCGCACTTTGCGTGAAGCTTGGCAAATGCGACGTGTTTGGTGGTTTACCGCCACGGCACGCACAAAAGCACGCTTTGTAAGAACATTTTTTGGGAGTTTTTGGCTTGGCCTTTCTAATTTATTTTCCATAGGAGCTCTGGCTTTTGTTTATGGTGCAGTCTTCAAAGTTAAGGATTTTAATACTTATGTTGTTTATTTAGGAATTGGTCTGGTGGTTTGGAACACTATCGCTTCTGCTGTAGGTTCAGCGCCAAATCTTTTTGAACATAATAATGCTCATGTTCATAACACTAATCTAAATCCTGTTTTCTATACTCTTGAAGAGTGGTCATTTCAGTTGCAAACTTTTGTTCAATCATTCTTTTTAGTTGTACTTGCCCTTGGCTTTTTTCAAAAAAGCTTACTGTTGAATTTGGTTTTAGTGGGTTGGCTGCCTTTGTTGAATCTTTTTCTTTTCCTTTATTGGTTACCTGTATTTGTTTGCTTACTTGGCGCACGCTATAGGGATTTATACCAGTTAGTTCCAATCGTTTTGCAGTTAGTCTTTCTTTTATCCCCAATCCTTTATAAAAAAGATAGTCTTGGAGGAATGGTCTGGACTGCTAATCTAAACCCATTTTATAGGATTTTAAGCCCAATAAGATATAGTTTAATGACTGGAGAGTTAAATCTTTTAGAAGGGTTTCTGACATTGGGTATTAATATTATTTGCATTTGGCTTGCTATTCGTCTGCTTAATAAGGAGCGCCCTAATCTTCCTTTTCTTATTTGAGTAGATTTATTATTTCTTGGTTGAAATTAAAGGATATCTTTTTGTTGAAAATATTATATCTTGATAGTCTTTTTCTCCTTTCTAGATTCATGTTTGCGTGAAGATGACTTTGTTGGAATGCTATCGCCCTCATCGCAAGAGCCCAATCACGGCTTTCTAATGTTTTGGCAATAATTATCCATTCTAAGAAGTCTTCCATGGATTGTATCTCGATATGTGAGTCCGAATCGCTAGCCAATGCCATCATTCCTAGGCAAGCGGCATCTAAAACTGGTATGCCAAACCCTTCAACTAAAGATGGACTCAGAAGGGCCATAGCATTTAGATAAAGGTCCAATTTTTCATTCTCAGTTACATAACCGGTCAAAAATATTCCTGGCTCATTCTTGACTATATTTCTAACTTCTTGGCTGTAGGGATCGGACTTTAGTTTTCCTGTTATACATAGCTTTATACCCTGGCTAAACAAATTTGACTCGGCATATGCTTTTACTAAGAAAAGTAGATTCTTTCGGGGGTCAACTGATGAATTGAAAAGGAAATAATTAAATGGAACCAGGCTTCCTTCTGGTAATAACATTCTAAAGCAAGGTTCGAGATCTGTACTTTTATTGGAGTCATATAAGGTCCATTTTGGTGAATGGAGTGAAGGAGGCTGAACTACAATCTTCTCATTTACCTTTTTGATTAACCGTTTATTTTTTAGTATATGAGAGTGATATTTTTTGTATGTTGAGCGAGATACAAAAATCCTATGAGAATTGCCGCAGACTTCTAACCTACGAGCAAATGAAACGATATGTTCAGGTACTACATGTCCTTCTTCAAGAGGAATGAGGTCATGAATGGTTTGGACTTCACTTGAAATGCCAGTTGCAGTTATATTCTGAGGCGAAGTGATAATTAAAGCATCGAATCCTTTTAGGTCGAGAGATATAGGTTTTGAATTTCTTAATGTGGTAAGCCATAATGATCTTTTGAATAGGTTTCTAGCGCAAAGTATCCCGTCAACATTTTCCAGGTACTTAAGCCTTTCTTTCCTTAAATATAGATTATCAAACTGTTTATTGAGGTAGATTTTATGGATTTTATTTTCCTTGATAGTTGGATTTTGGACATCTTTAAATAGCTCTATGCACTTTCTAATTATTTCAAGGGTTTTATTGAATTCACGAACAAACCCAAATCGTTGTTCTACCAAAGAAAGATGAGGTCTTGTATCGCCTTCTGCCAAACGATCTAGAACAATAGAAGTGTGGACTAGCTCTCTGGTTGGTAGTGGTAGCCAATTGAGCCCGTTTCCCCGTGGGCGTGGATTGAACTGTGTTAGCAGCCAGACCTCTGCTCCTTCTTGTTTTAGTGCCCGTAAGATTGCTTTCGCATAGGAAGCAATGCCTCTATGCTCGAGTCTTTCCAGCTCCTCAGCCGTTACAATTACGCGTTTCCCATTAAGGGAGCCACCTTTTAATGAAAGATTGTTATTGGCGTTTGCCATAGAGGCTTGCTTGGCCTATTCACCCTAGCTTTGCGACCTTTTGAAATCAAATAACATAGCCATGGTGCATATGGGTAAAGTGATTTTATGCAATAATTATCTTCACTTAGATTGAATTGAAGCTTTATTCTTGAAGGTTGGTCTATATATTTATCGATATAGTGTAGAAAGAATCTATCTTATTTAACCGTTCACAATCTCTTTGCCTTTTAGACTTGCAAGCTCTCTTTTCATTTGGGCCAATTGCTGATCATGTTTTAGCCTTAAAATATGAAGTGCGTGTGTTTGATTTTGCCACTTCTTTACCTCTTGACGTAGATATATTATTTCGGGGAAATTTGATTCTCTTTTTTCTTCTAACCTACGTAGTACTTCGGTCTCTAGGCATTGAGAGTGCATATCATCACGCAGTTGAAATAAACTTGCTTTTTGGATGAATTGAGATCGTACTTTACGCATTTTCTTGATATCATCTAAATTCGCACCTTGTGCTTTTTGGGTTTTGCGCGTACTCTCCCCTTCATGTATTCCACTCGCAGTAGGACAGTACCAGATATCTAAACCAAGCTTTTGACGAATATCAAGGCAAAGTTCTATATCTTCACCACACACATTGTAGGTTTCATTCATAAGTAGCTTTATGAAATGTTCTCGTCTGATTAGAATCATTGCTCCTGTTACTGCAGGTACTTTTCGGTTTATTCTCATTACTCGAGGATGATTTGATGCGATTAATAAATCTAGATAATGATATGGAGAATGCTCGGTATCGAAATTTATACCTGCATGCCTTAGTTGACCTTCCTGATTTCGTAGCCTTCCACCTACAATTCCTGAATTTGGATTACTTTCCAGGCATTCTATAGCTTCATCTATGCTCTCCGCATCAAGGAAAACATCATCATTTATAATCAGTAAAAGCTCGCCTTTGGCTTTTGAGGCAAGTGAATTGATGTTTTTTGCAAAGTGATAAGGTTCTTTCTGTACGATTTCGAAATTGTAACCAGAGATATTATCTATTGACTTTTCATCTTTTGAGTTGCCATTCCAAGAACATAGGATTTCAACATCTATTGGCTTAAGGCTGGCAGCCTTTTCAAGCTTTTCCAGCATTTTGTTCAGTAGTTTTGGGTTGCATGACACCACCAGGATTGATAGTCGCATAGCGATCAACCTCACTACTGAATAGCCTATCAATTATGCAGTCTTTGGGCGCAGAATGAATAGCGTATTCTTTTCTTTAACTAAATTGCGAGATAAGTAGACTTTTGATGTCTTCTTCGATTCCTATGTCTTCTTTTGTAATCCATTGTGGAAGCTGGCTAAGAGGCAACCTTTGACCAGGCTGGATCAGAAGATCAAATAAAACGCGTTTTTTTATAAATGGGGATCCTTCTTTTAAAAGGCTTTGCCAAGCAAAAAGGGTTAGATTGATTTCTCTAGAAACACCTAAGCAAGATCTTTCAAGCTCTAATGCAGTGACTTCTTGTTCAAGAATCATCTTGATTAGTGAATGCCTTGCCCACGGTTTTACGCCTGAATTAATCAGGTTTTGGCTAAGTTGGATTTCTCCTTGATTAATGAAATCATCCTTCTCTCCATTAAGAGATAAGGAGCGCCAGAATTCGTTCCAACACGAAGTGTTTATTAGAGCTTGATTAACGCCTACAAGATATGTTTGCAGGTGATATTTACCCCTTTCTATCGAATCTGTTACTCCCGCTAGTCTTGGTTCATTTGATTCAAGCTTTTCTGCAATCTCGTTAATGCAAGTTATGAATTTCGATTGCCCACCTATTGGAAGAGTACTGTCATTTGCAAGTATGAGTTTTTGACACTTCATTAGAAGTGTTGGGTGCTCTGATAATAAAAGAGAGAAATCTCTATATGCACCAATACATATGCCTAGATTCATTCTTTTGCTGATTAGTATTTTTTGCTCTTCAAGTGAGGCTTGAGCCTTTGGAGATAGATTAGAACTTGATACAATCACTTTCCAACCTGCTTCTTTAAGGCTGGATAATGCTGCTAGCCAGGTTTTTGGCAGATATCCAAGATTGTCATAATGGTGCCAGAAGAAAATACGGTTAAAATCTTCATTTTTTAATTCTTTGATAATTAGTTCTGAGTGTTTTATTCTTCTTCGATGATTCCATTTGAGTGACTTGAGTCCTTCCCAACTAGTCTTCCAGGCCTGGGTTTTTTTTAGACTAATAAACAGTGCTTTTTTATTCCCATATTTTCTTGCATGATAGGGATTTGCAATAGCAGACCACAATTTTAATTTTGAGCTTTTTCTTGCTAGTTCTAATCCCAATTGCTTACTCAAACGTAATCCCGCTACTAGTAAAGGTCTTTTTTCTCTAAGGCATTTAATTGTTCGGAAAGTTGCAATTGTGATGTTGCATGCATTGTTTTCCTGGCTGGCTGCAATTTCTCTGGCAAGTGATCTGAGGACAAGGCTTGTTTTGATTTTATTAGGGTTCTTGCTCATGCCAATAATGCTTCTTATATAGAAGAGTATGTCGTGTTTTTCTCTGTCCGGTGATTCTTATATCAGATTTCCAGAAATCTCTTGGAGGGCTGCAATGCGCAAAAAAATCCTTGTAGGGAAAATGTCAGTATTTCTAAGATATAAGTGCCTTCCATGACTAAACGCTTCTGCAGCGATCCCTAAGTTTCAGCCTCGTTAGGCTGCATAGAATTAGTGTTGCTGTTTCCATCATGCTCAAGCTACTGCTGGGTGACCCTAATGCCCGCAAGCTGAAGCGATACCAACCTATTGTCACGGATATCAATGTCTTAGAAGAGGATATTGCTCCGCTTAGCGATGATGAACTTCGCGCTAGAACAGCTGAATTTAGAGAACGCTTGCAGAAAGCAGGAACGCTGGAGAGACAGAGGCCTTTACTTGATGAGCTTTTGCCTGAGTCTTTTGCAATTGTTCGTGAGGCTAGTAAGAGAGTCCTTGGAATGCGCCATTTTGATGTCCAACTGATTGGTGGAATGGTTTTACATGAAGGACAGATTGGAGAAATGAAGACGGGTGAAGGAAAAACTTTAGTAGCCACTTTGCCTAGCTTTTTAAATGCACTTACAGGTAGGGGTGTTCATGTAGTGACTGTGAATGATTATTTGGCAAGGAGGGACGCTGAGTGGATGGGTCAGGTCCATAGATTTTTAGGTCTGAAGGTTGGTTTGATTCAGCAGGATATGAGTCCCTCAGAACGTAGAATTAACTATGCTTGTGATATTACTTATGCGACTAATTCAGAACTCGGTTTTGATTATTTAAGAGACAATATGGCTGCCGACCAAAGTGAGGTAGTACAGAGGGAGTTCCAGTATTGCGTTATTGATGAAGTAGATTCTATTTTGATTGACGAAGCAAGGACTCCTTTAATTATTTCAGGCCAAGTTGAGCGCCCTCAAGAGAAGTATCAACAGGCTGCAGAGGTGGCAGCTTCTCTTGAACGTGCGGCAGAAATGAGTAAAGACGGAATAGATCCAGAAGGTGATTATGAAGTTGATGAGAAACAGCGAAGTTGCACGCTTACTGATGCAGGGTTTGCCAAGGCTGAGCAGCTATTGAAGGTAGGCGATTTATTTGATCCAGCCGATCCATGGGCTCATTATATTACAAATGCTCTTAAGGCTAAGGAGTTATTTATTCGTGATGTGAATTACATTATTCGTAATAATGAGGCTGTGATTGTTGATGAGTTTACTGGTCGAGTTATGCCTGGAAGACGTTGGAGCGATGGACAACATCAGGCAATTGAAGCAAAGGAAGGTTTGATTATTCAGCCAGAAACCCAAACTTTGGCTTCCATTACTTATCAAAATTTGTTTTTGCTTTATCCACGACTCGCTGGCATGACTGGCACGGCAAAAACGGAAGAAGTTGAATTTGAAAAAACATATAAGTTAGAAACTTCTGTTATTCCCACTAACCAACCTCGTGCACGTTCAGATTGGGCTGATCAGGTTTATAAAACTGAGGCTGCTAAGTGGCGTGCTGTAGCTCATGAGACTGCAGAGATACACAAACAGGGAAGACCAGTTTTGGTTGGAACTACTAGTGTTGAAAAAAGTGAGTTGTTAAGTACTTTGCTTGCCGAGCAGGATGTTCCACATAATCTTCTAAATGCTAAACCTGAAAATGTAGAGAGAGAAGCTGAGATTGTTGCACAAGCCGGCAGAGCAGGAGCAGTGACTATTGCTACCAATATGGCTGGTCGTGGTACTGACATTATTTTAGGAGGGAACAGCGATTATATGGCTAGGTTGAAACTTAGAGAGGTGCTTTTACCTAGGTTAGTTAAGCCTGAGGATGGCCATCGACCGCCTGTACCTTTGCAAAGAAGCTTAGAAAAAGTAAGTGGCTTTGCTCCTGAATCTATGCCTTCATCAACAACAAAGAATACTGCTCCTTCTGAGGCGAAGGCTATAGGAAGCCTCTATCCTTGTGCACTTAATGAAGATACTGAAGAGGTGCTTGCTGAAATGGTTCGCACTTTGATTAAGGAATGGGGAGATAGGTCTTTAACTGTTATTGAACTTGAAGATCGTATATCGACAGCCGCTGAAAAGGCGCCTACCGATGACCCCCAGATTGAATCTCTGAGGGCTTCAATATCAATGGTTAAAAGTGAGTATGACGTTGTTGTAGTTCAGGAAGAAGCTCGAGTTAGAGCAGCAGGTGGATTGCATGTAATAGGAACTGAGCGGCATGAATCTCGTAGAGTTGATAATCAATTACGTGGACGTGCAGGCAGGCAGGGTGACCCAGGAAGTACAAGATTCTTTTTGTCGTTAGGCGATAACTTATTGCGTATTTTCGGGGGAGATAGAGTAGCCGGATTAATGAATGCTTTTAGGGTTGAGGAAGATATGCCTATTGAGTCAGGCATGCTGACACGATCCTTGGAGGGTGCTCAGAAGAAAGTTGAAACCTATTATTATGATATTCGAAAACAAGTTTTTGAATATGACGAGGTAATGAATAATCAGCGTCGTGCTGTTTATTCAGAGCGTAGAAGAGTACTCGAAGGAAGTGAACTTAAGAATCAAGTAATTGGTTATGGCGAGAGGACAATGGAAGAAATAGTTGAAGCCTATGTTAATCCAGATCTTCCACCTGAGGAGTGGGATCTAAGACAATTGGTAAATAAAGTGAAGGAATTTGTTTATTTACTTGAGGATCTTAATCCTGGAGACTTAGGTGGTTTGAGTATTGAAGAATTGAAGGCGTTTTTGCAGGAACAATTAAGGAATGCTTATGATATAAAAGAAGTTCAAATAGAACAAAAGAATCCAGGCATGATGCGTGAAGCAGAAAGATTCTTTATTCTTCAGCAGATTGATACTCTTTGGCGTGAGCATTTGCAAGCAATGGATGCTTTGCGTGAGTCAGTTGGCCTTAGGGGTTATGGACAAAAAGATCCATTGATTGAATATAAGAATGAGGGATACGATATGTTTTTAGAAATGATGACTAATATGCGACGCAATGTAATTTATTCGATGTTTATGTTTCAACCTGCCAATGCTTCACAGGAGAAAGGATGAGTTTAGTTTGATTGATTTGCATTTCCTCCTAGAAATTCGATTATTTCTTTGTCTTTGAGGCTTTGAGATTTCCCTGAGTACACATGTTGAGGAATTCTGCCAGCTTCAACATCTTTTAGATTACTTTGTAGCGATATAACTTGATTTTCTAGTTGATCTATTCTTTCCATAAGGTTACGAATTACAGTTGCTTCAGCATCTGGTAAGGCTGAGTGTGCGAGTGGATTAATACGTACTCCACTTTGATGAACTACTCGGCCTGGGATCCCAACCACAGTGCTATCCGCTTCTACATCGCGAACGACTACTGATCCTGCCCCAATACGAGTATTAGCTCCTACGGTTATACCTCCAAGAATTTTTGCTCCAGCTCCAACTACTACATTTTCAGCAAGAGTTGGGTGACGTTTCCCATGTTCTTTTCCAGTGCCTCCAAGCGTTACCCCTTGATATAGCAGGCAACGATTTCCAATTTCAGCTGTTTCACCAATGACTACTCCCATTCCATGATCAATGAAAACCCCTTTCCCAATATGTGCACCAGGGTGGATTTCTACTCCTGTTAGGCCGCGACTAATTTGACTAAGGATACGAGCTAAAAGCTTCATGGGAACCAGGCCTAATTGAGTTTTCCACAGCTTATGACTTATGCGATGAAGAGTAATTGCATGAAATCCTGGATAGCAGATAAGTATTTCTGCAAGACCACGTGCTGCTGGATCGCGCTCATGGATGATCGCAAGATCGGCCTTAATAACTTCAATCATCAATTTAAATAGTTGGCTTTTAAGATGTCTGTAAGCCGATTTCTTTGCGCAAAAGATTAATAGTGTCACCGCTTAGATAACTTTCAGCGCAATGTAATTGGGGCATTCTCATAAGTTGTGAGCGATTTTGACGCAGGGTTTGTTCTACTAGAGGCAGGCTAGGACGATCGCAGAGGACATGACTAGCAGCTCTCAGTAAAGCAAGCAGCCGACTGCCTATATCAGGTGTCGCTGTCATGAGCAATATTTCGTTCCCTCGCATGCTGTGAAGGATTACCTCTGCAGCTCTGAGAATGCCTGGACTGATACTTACTAGGCCTACGCAGCTTCCTGGGCGAAGTTCTTTAAGCATCGCCAATTCTTTGCGAAAGTCATTCAGATCAACTGCTACTGCTCTCACTTTGTGCTTTTTTGCAAGTTCTTCCATGGGCTGCAAGAAGTAGCGACTAGTTACTACTGTCCCGATGGAGGAACTTTCTAGGACGTTTTCGAGTTCTTCCATAGGAACTACTTCAACGGGGACATCAATTTTGGGCTCTAGTTCTTCTGCAATTAGCATTGAGGCCCCAATGTCTTCTCTTGGAGTGCTTACAAGCACTCTCGCTCCACAGCGCAAGCGCCAGTCAATTTCTCGAGTCAGAAGTTCCCTGGTTAGTTGAAGAGTGCAACCTGCATTTAATAGGCCATCTACGCATTTGCGCACTTCTCGATCGATATCAGTAACACCCTTGTTTCGAATATGAGGTGGCGTTTTTATTTCACGTGGTTTTTGTTGATCTCGTACATATATTCCTGAGCCAGCCATTGCTTCAACGACTCCATCAGTTTCTAGTTGTCTATAAACCTTGCTGATGGTGTTCCTATGCAGTCCGGTTTGCATAGCAAGTTGCCTAGTACTTGGCAGTCGATGGCCAGGTGGATAGTGTCTTGCTGCGATTGCAAAACAAATTTGGTTATAAAGCTGGGCCGAAGCCGGGATGTCGCTTTCCTGCTGGATATGGAATCGCACGCCAGCGACCGGGGTTGCAATGCGTCCACCATAAGGAGCCGCGGGGCGGGTGACAATTATTTGTGTGTCATGTGACCCTATGCCAATTGATTTTTTTTGCTTGTTTTGAATACCAGCCTTCTGTTTGCATGCTTTTTCTGGCAGAAATTTAATATGTATTTCGAGGTGATTTTCGTAAAGATCTTTTATTTATCTGTGGTTTTTGCTTTGCTGGCCAGCTTCGTGGCACTTTGGCGAGGAGGTGCAGTGATAGTTCTTACTGCTCTAACCGGAGTTGGAGCATCCTTTTCTTTTTTAACAAGCGGGGTTTTTCGTGGAGTAAGAAACATGATCATATTTCTACCTTCACGTTTAGGAGCTTGTTGAACTTCTGCTTGTTCTTCTAGGTCTTTTGCCATGCGGCGCAATAAAGTCTCAGCAAGGGCTGTGTGTTGGATTTCGCGACCTCTGAAGATCACTGTGCACTTCACTTTGTCTCCAGCTTTTAGAAAACGGGTTGCATGTCCAATACGTACGTCGTAATCATGCTGATCAATCTTGTAACGCATTTTCACTTCTTTGACTTCAGTTTGGTGTGACTTTTTTTTAGCTTCTTTGGCCTTTTTTTCTTGTTCGAATTTGAATTTCCCGTAATCCATAATTCGGCATACGGGTGGATCAGCTTTTTCGCTCACAAGCACAAGATCTAGTTCACGCTCTTGAGCAACTTCGAGAGCTTCTTCTCTATTGATTACCCCTAATTGCGTTCCGTCTGCGTCTACTACACGCAATTTGGGGTAGTTGATTCGATCATTAATGTTGGGCAGCTCCCGGACGGGGGCGCGACGGTCAAAACGAGGACGAGGTGGCATTCAGTAGGTTGATGGAAAAAGGCAGACCGAATATGAAATCCATTCTATGTCTGCTTGCATCACCCTATACCGGTTTCGATCAGTGTTAATGCTTCCCTTAGAGGTTCCTCATCGTTTAGCCATTTAGGAGCATGTTGTTTGCGGAACCATGTCCGCTGACGTTTCGCAAATTGATGAGTACGGCGATTCGTAATTTTGATGGCTTCTTTAAGTTCAATTTGTCCTTCGATTACTTGCAAAGCCTCTCTATAGCCAATGGTTTGTAGCATTGGGAGATTCGATTCATATTTGAGCAGTAATTGTTCTGTTTCTTGGATGATGCCATTTTCAAAAAGCTGTTCGGTCCTTTTATTAATTCGTTCTTTAAGGTCTGAAGGGTCCAGGCCTAGTTCAATTATTTGCCATTTGGGCGGATGTTTTTTCTGTTGACTGCTTATTGATTTTCCAGTTGCGTAGATTACCTCTAAAGCTCGTTGTGTTCTAACTGCATCGGCTGAATCTATGCGTTGCCCTGCTAAGGGGTCAGCTGACTTCAGAAGAGGATGGCAGATCTCTTGACCTAAATCTTGCAATTGCCTTCTTAGAGCTGACTGAGGTGCGACAGCTGGTGGCTGAAGGCCATCAGTAATTGCTTTGAGATATAAACCACTCCCGCCAACTAATAGACATAATCCTCTGTCCTGAAGGGTCTGATCAATACTTTGCTGAGCTAGCTTTTGAAATTCGTACAGAGTGATTGGCTGATTTGGTTCACGTATATTGAGAAGATAGTGAGGAACAAGTTGTTGTTGCTCTAAAGATGGTTTGGCCGTACCTATATCCATTCCTTTATAAAGTTGCCTGGAATCAAAATTGTGGACACCAAGACGCAATTTTTTTGCTATTTGAATAGATAGATCTGTTTTCCCACTTGCTGTTGGCCCAAGAAGCACAATGACAATTGGTTTTTTGGGGGCATGAGGGATTCTGATAATTGACATGCCAGAAATTGTGTGGGGAGGCCTTTCTAAGCGCCCTTTTGGCGCCAGTGGTAGATTGAGAGTGCCAGGTAGAGGTTTCTCGTCAATGAGGACTTTTAGAACAACCCTTCCTGGTTCTTGTATCCCCGAATGAGCGAAGACTCCAAGGTTCAGGCTGCCTATGGCGCCGAGCAGATTCAGGTCCTAGAAGGGCTCGAGCCAGTAAGAAAACGCCCAGGTATGTATATCGGCTCAACTGGGCCTAGAGGATTACATCATCTTGTATATGAAGTCGTAGATAACTCAGTTGATGAAGCATTAGCAGGACATTGCGATGAGATTTTGGTAGTCCTGTGCGCAGATGGCTCAGCATCTATTTCTGATAATGGTCGTGGTATTCCTACTGATGTGCACTCGCGCACAGGGAAGAGCGCGCTGGAAACGGTACTAACAGTTCTTCATGCAGGCGGTAAGTTCGGAAGTGGTGGTTACAAGGTCTCTGGAGGCCTCCATGGGGTAGGCGTTTCTGTTGTTAATGCTTTAAGTGAATGGGTGGAAGTAACTGTGCGACGTGAGGGCAAGCTCCATTCTCAACGTTTTGAAAGAGGAGTAGCTATTGGCAGTTTGAAGTCTGCTTCTCAACCGGCTTTAGAGAAGGGCAGAACAGGAACAAGTGTTTGTTTTAAGCCAGACCTTGAAATTTTTACAGGAGGGATTGCTTTTGATTACACCACGTTGTCCTCTCGACTTCGTGAATTGGCCTATTTGAATGGAGGAGTAAGAATTGTTTTTCGAGATGAAAGACTAACTTCTGCTAATGAGGAAGGTAAACCTTATGAAGAGGTTTATTTTTATGAGGGAGGAATAAAAGAATATGTGGCTTATATGAATTCCGAGAAAGATTCATTGCATCCCGAAATTATTTATGTCAATTCTGAAAAGGATGGTGTTCAAGTTGAGGCTGCTTTGCAGTGGTGTGTTGATGCTTATTCAGATAGCATTCTTGGATTTGCTAATAATATTAGAACTGTCGATGGGGGGACACATATTGAAGGCCTTAAAACAGTACTAACTAGAACATTAAATAGTTTTGCGCGTAAGCGAGGGAAAAGGAAAGAGGCAGATTCCAATCTTGCTGGAGAAAATATAAGAGAAGGACTTACTGCTGTTTTGTCTGTTAAGGTCCCTGATCCAGAGTTCGAAGGCCAGACAAAGACAAAGCTAGGAAATACTGAAGTTCGTGGAATTGTTGACAGTCTTGTTGGTGAATCTTTGGCGCAGTATTTAGAATTTAATCCTGCAGTAATTGATTTGATTCTTGAAAAGGCTATTCAGGCCTTTAATGCTGCAGAAGCTGCAAGGCGTGCACGTGAGCTAGTTAGAAGAAAGAGTGTATTAGAAAGTTCAACATTGCCTGGAAAGTTGGCAGACTGTAGTTCAAGAGATCCATCTGAGTCTGAAATATATATTGTGGAGGGAGATTCTGCTGGCGGCTCAGCAAAGCAAGGAAGGGATCGACGTTTTCAGGCAATCTTGCCTTTACGAGGAAAGATATTAAATATTGAGAAAACTGATGATGCAAAGATTTATAAGAATACAGAGATTCAAGCGTTAATTACAGCTCTTGGCTTAGGAATAAAAGGAGAAGAATTTGAATCAAAAAATCTTCGTTACCATCGAGTAGTCATAATGACTGATGCGGATGTTGATGGTGCACATATAAGAACACTTCTTTTAACTTTCTTTTATAGATATCAGAAAGAGTTGGTTGAGGGCGGTTATATTTATATTGCTTGCCCACCTCTTTATAAAGTTGAGCGAGGAAAGAATCATACTTATTGCTATAACGAATCGGATTTGCAAAAAACTCTTTCAAGTTTTGGAGAGAAAGCCAACTATACAATTCAGAGATTCAAAGGTCTTGGTGAAATGATGCCAAAACAATTGTGGGAAACAACTATGGACCCTTCTACACGCATGATGAAGAGAGTTGAAATAGAGGATGCATTAGAAGCAGATCGTATTTTTACTATTTTGATGGGAGATAAAGTTGCACCAAGGAGAGAGTTCATTGAAACGCATAGTGTGGAGCTTGATATGAATGCGCTCGACATCTGATGAAGGAGTTGGTTTTTGCTGCTCGCTTGTTATTTGTTTTGGTCTCGGCTTTATTGGTTCCAGCAACTTTGCCTGCAGGTGGAGGTGAGTTTGCCCCTCCAGAGATTTGCCGCAAAAAGGTTAATACTTCCCCGCTTATTCTTTTTAATACATGTTCTATTCACGCTAGTCCTGCTGCAGCTGCTCCTGTTTTAAGGAAATTGAAAGTAGGTACTCCAATACATGTTTTAAGGACTTGGAAGAACGCTAAGGGTGAATATTGGTTTCAGGTCAAAATTGCATCGATGTCAGCTGTTGATTTAGCCAGCAATGTAAGACGTGGTTGGCTCCTTGGCTGAACAGCAACACTTCACTTCGCAGTCCTTGGCACTGGTTGCTTTTGGAGCTGTCGCTGGTGCTTATTTGAGGTGGAAAGTAATGAATAATAAACGTAATTTTTTGCCAAAGAAACCTTGGAGGGTTTCAACTATTAATATCTTTTCTGCTTTTGTTTTTGGCTTGATAATGAGTTCATTTAAGGAGGGTGTGATTTTGCAAGATGACTCCCCTTTTATGTTGTTCGTCAGCATAGGTTTCTTGGGTTCTTTCAGTACTTTCTCGACTTTTGTTGTTGATATTTTGGGAATACTTATGGAACATCGGTGGATAGATGGCTTGAGTCTTTTAATTGGAACGCTCGTTGGTGGCATTTTTGCAGTTGCCTTGGGTTATCAAATAGGATATGGATGAAAGGCAAATTTCTTATTACAAGGAATTGCATGAGTTACTACTAGTTGGTATAGGCGCAATTCCAGGTGCCTTTCTTCGTTGGCAGTTGCAGAATGATTTATTGGTTAATATTTTTGGTTCATTTATTTTAGGACTGATTTTTGGTATGAATTTGCGTAGACGTAAACAATTAATTATAGGAGTTGGCTTTTGTGGTGCTTTGACTACCTTTGGTGGTTGGATTTTGAGTTGCTTTAAACTTATGATTTTGGGCTCATGGTTTTCTGCATTTGTGCTGATATTTATAACTTTAGGGCTAGGGTTAGGATTTGCATATTTAGGCCTTCTTATAGGTCGTAAGATTATTCTTTAAGTGCTTTTTCAATTGCAGCTATCAATTCTTCACTTGTTGGCTCCACATTACTTTTGAAGCGAGCAACAACTTCGCCCTCTTTGTTAATTAAAAACTTTTCGAAGTTCCAAGCCACATCTCCTTCAGGTGCAGCTTTATTTAGTGTTGTGTATGGTTCAGTTGTATTGCCAGTGGCATGGACTTTTTGAAAGAGTTGGAAGTTCGCGCCATATGTAGTTGAGCAGAACTCCTTAATTTCTGAAAGGGTGCCAGGCTCTTGATTGCCAAAGTCATTGCATGGGAATCCAAGTACTTGAAGACCTTGGGGACCATAAGTTTCTTCAAGAGTTTGTAGACCTGCGTATTGCTTGGTAAACCCACATTTGCTAGCAACATTGACGATCAATAAAACTTTCCCTTTGTATTCCCCTAGTTGTTTTTCAGCACCTTCAGGGGTTGTGACACTTACTTTGCTTACATTGATGGTCATGGTTTCTGTATGGTGATTCTTTGACCTTAGCTAGAACTTATAGCCATAAACTTAAATGGCCTTCATGGTTCGTCGATGAACGAGGCAACTGAGGCAACTACTTCAGCTGCATCTGTCTTAAGCGGATCTCAGTTGCATGACTTGGTAACTGAGCAGCTGCAAACGATGCTGTCAGCCGGCAATTATGACGGTGTGAAAAATTTGCTTCAACCGGTCCAGCCCGTTGATATTGCAGAAGCGATTGGTAGTTTGCCTCGGACTCTTCAGGCCCTTGCTTTTCGCCTGTTAAGTAAAGATGAGGCGATAGAGGTTTATGAATATTTGGATCCAACGGTTCAGCAAACTCTTTTAGAACGACTTCGTTCCAGTGAGGTTTTAGAGCTTGTTGAAGAGATGTCCCCAGATGACAGGGTTCGTCTTTTTGATGAGTTGCCCGCGAAAGTTGTTAGGCGTTTATTGGCCGAATTAAGCCCAGCAGAGAGGAGAGTGACAGCTCAGTTATTGGGTTACGAGACGGAAACGGCAGGTCGCTTGATGACTACTGAATTTATTGATCTTAAAGAATTTCATAGTGCAGCCCAGGCACTCACAATTGTGCGTCGAAGGGCTCCAGATACTGAAACTATTTATAGCTTGTATGTGACTGATGGAGAACGTCATCTCACTGGAATCCTTTCACTGAGGGATCTGGTAACTGCTGACCCTGAAGAACTTATAGGTGATGTAATGACTCGTGATGTGGTGAGTGTGCGTACGGATACTGATCAAGAGGAAGTGGCCAGGGCAATTCAGCGTTATGACTTTTTGGCTGTGCCAGTCGTAGACCGAGAGCAGCGCTTAGTGGGGATAGTCACTGTTGATGATGTAATTGATGTCATTGAGCAAGAGGCCACTCGCGACATTTATGCCGCAGGTGCAGTTCAGGCTGGAGATGAAGATGATTATTTTCAGAGCAATTTATTTACGGTTGCTCGTCGTCGAGTGGTTTGGCTGGCTGTCTTGGTGGTGGCAAATGGCTTGACCACTGAAGTGATTGCAATGAATGATTTGGTTTTACAGCAAGTTGTTCTGCTTGCAGCTTTTATTCCTTTATTGATTGGTACTGGTGGAAATGTTGGCGCCCAGAGCTCGACAGTGGTTATTCGTGGCTTAAGTACTCAACGTATTCAGGCTCTTGGACCGATGAAGGCTGTCTTTCGTGAGGCAATTGCAGGGGCTTTGCTTGGTTTATTGATGTTGTTCTTTGTTGTCCCTTTTGCTTGGTGGAGAGGAGACGGCCCTTTGGTAGGTACTGCAGTTGGAATTAGTTTGATGGCGATTACGACTCTTGCTGCTACTGCAGGAGCTGCCCTCCCGCTTTTGTTTGATCGTATGGGTCTTGATCCGGCTTTGATGTCGGCTCCTTTTATCACTACTGCTACAGATGTAGCAGGAGTGATGATTTACTTGAGAACCGCAGCATGGCTACTGAAAAACATGAATGGCATCCATGCTTAGGTATAAATACTTATTTACGTGCAAAAGTGCTTTTTTTTGGGCAATTAGAGACACCCTTGGAGTTAAGCTTTACATAACTTAAAGAAGCTTCCATGATTTCGGCCCAGGCGTCATCA
>QCJH01000014.1 GCA_003216155.1 Prochlorococcus sp. AG-409-A19
CCTCTCAGCTGCTTGCTTCTCTGCAATAGCTTTTTGCAAACTATATGGCTCAACCTTCTTCTCGGCTAATACATTCATCTCTTCTGCATTCATCTCTTCTGCTCCTAAACCATCTAGTTCTGACTTGTTTTTGGACTCGTTGTTCGTCTCTACCACTGGATGTTCTTTAAAACATATCTTTATTCTTATTTGAGTGCTCGGCTTATCGCAAAAATCACTGCAATTAATCCAATCTTTTAACAATGGGCTGAGATTTGGCGAAGAGAAGACTCAAGCTGAAAAATCCTTTTTCTTACAAGATCTGCCCAGGCTCTCTATAAATACCTAGAGCCCCTAATAATCCACCTATAAAGCCACTAAAATGTCCTATCCAGCTAATACCTTGAGGCACATTCCATGGGAGTAAAGATGGAAGAAAATGTCCATACAGTCCAAAACAAATAAAGGTGAGGACAATTGCAAGAAAGCGTTTTTCTAGAAAGCCAATAATCAACAAATATCCAAGGAGGCCAAACACCACTCCTGACATCCCATGAGCTGGAGTAGCCCAGAAAAACACCTGGAATATTTCAACAAACAAAACACAGGCCCAAACTGAGATGTAATCACGTAGTCCTTTTGAAAGGACGAGCCAACTCAAGGGGAGAAATAGAAATGTGTTTGAGAGTAGATGGCTAAATCCACTGTGGCTGAAAGGAGCTGTAAAAAGCCCCCACCATGGAGCCCCCCCTCCCATTAGAAGGTTCCAATTTCCACCAAACCAGACCTGATCAATTAGCTCCTGAATCCAAGCGATTCCAATTAAAAATAAAGGGGTTAAGAATCGAACTGATTTACTGGCACTCTTATTCATTTCAAATTTGCCGTTAGTCAGAATTATTGGCTTTTGATCCTATTTGGGAACTCCCAAGGCTCAGCTCTTTTTAACCTCATATTTTCGAGAACTTTTTCCTATTAGCCAGGAAAGCTAAGCCCCCTTAAGGGCGAAATGCAGTTCATGAGTGGACTAAAAGTCCCAAAAATAGACTTTGGAGCGATCTCAGCACTCCCTAGAAGTGGTTTGGCAAGGCCAAAAGATTGGTCTACATTCTTTGTGCGTGAACCAGATCAGCTGACTTGGCTGGGATTTCGGTGAGCCAACCCCGCCCACCACCACAAGCCCTTGTAGCTCAGCGGTAGAGCACTCCCTTGGTAAGGGAGAGGTCCCGGGTTCAAGTCCCGGCGAGGGCATTTGATTTAAATTCAAAGAAGCCAAATAGCGAACTACTACTTCCCCACTTCAACACAACTACAGACTGTGGGCCAAGTCTCCCGCCTTCTTGATCAATTTGCCCAAGAGTCCAAAAAGGACAAGATAAAGATTCAGGGACTTTCAGCCAGGATTTACGACTGCGATTACACCAAATCAAAAGACATTTCTGATCTTGATCATTGCTTAATGATCTATCCCCAGCGCAACCATACAATCCATCATCCTCAATCGAATTCCATTTCAAACCTTGCTTGCAAAACACCAAAAGACTTCTTCGAAGCAAAGTTAACTCCTTAATAAATCCCCTTAAGTCAAGGGAGTGATTTCTTCTCTCCCAGGGCATCGCCTCCCGACAAGAAGGCTCTTCTCCTCCATCCAAACCAAGCTCCGTTCCGTAATAAATACATGGAGCCCCAGGTTGAAAGAAAATGAGCGTCAGCGAAAGCTTTAAAGCGGCCACATCACCTTTCAAAGTATTTAAGGCACGAGGAACATCATGACTATCTAATAGGTTCAATTGACTGCGATTTACTTCAGGGGAATACCAACCAAAGGTTGTTTCCCAAATCCGAATAAGATCTAAGCTATCAAGAGAAGCAATTGGATAGTCAGGGTTTCTGTAATTACTTCTAAATCTCTTACCTGCAGACCAGCAAAGACTGCTCCATCCAATTCGATAGTTCATAACACCATCAAAAAGCTTTTCTCTTAACCAAGGTCTTGCATCACCCCAAATCTCACCAACAATCCAAGCTTGTGAATTAAGACTTTTAACCTTTTGGCGAAATTCAACCCAAAAATCGAAAGGCACTTCATCAGGGACATCAAGCCTCCATCCATCAATACCCCTTTTAATCCAGTAAGAAGCAACATTCAATAAGTAATCACGAACCGGTCCATAATCATGGTTAAATTTAGGCAATGCAGGTGCATTCCACCAACAGCTATACCCGCAATCTTCACCAGGCTTGGGATATGGGTTTAACGGCCATTTATGAATATGAAACCAATCTCGATAAGGGGAATCTTTCCCATTTTCTATTAAGTGATTAAAAGCCCAAAATCCTCGCCCACAGTGGTTAAAGACACCATCAAGCAATATACGCATTTCACGTCGATGTAAAGCCTCAATAAGTGCCTCTAACGCTGAATTACCTCCAAGAAGTGGGTCAACCTGAAAGTAGTCGTAGGTGTGATAGCGATGATTAGCAGCTGAACTAAAAACCGGCGTCAGATAAATACAGTTAACACCTAATTCTTCTAAATAATCAAGTCCATCGATTAACCCATAAAGATCACCGCCATGGAAACCATGCTGAACAGGCTTACTACTCCAAGGTCTTAAATTCATTTTGTGCTGAGCCTTTACAAGCCCGCTTCTTCTAAAGCGATCAGGAAAAACCTCATAGACAATTGCTTCGGAAACCCATTCAGGTGGTTGGTCAAACAAATTTTTCTGCTGCTTACCCCTTTGCATACTGGCCACCTACAGCTAGGAATTGGTAAATAGAAAAATCATGCAATCTCAACCTCTCCTTCTAGCTCTAGATCAAGGAACCAGCAGTTCAAGAGCTGCAATCTTTGACACGTTGGGGCAACTCATCGCAAGTGCAAGCATGCCATTAAAAATCGAATACCCAGCAGATGGTTGGGTCGAACAAGATCCAAATGAAATCTGGTCAAGCCAAAGAGCAGCAATGAAAAAACTAGAAGAAAAAATCAGTCCTGAGCAACGTAATGCTGTTATTAGCTGCGGTATTACTAATCAACGAGAGACCACATTGCTTTGGAGAAAAAGTAATAGCACGCCATGTGGACCTGCACTGGTCTGGCAAGACGGAAGGACAGTAGACATCTGCTCGAAATGGAAACAGGAAGGCCTAGAAGCCGAATGGTGCCATAGAACAGGCTTACTTCTAGATCCTTACTTCAGCGCAAGCAAGATTCAATGGCTGCTAATGAATGCACCTGAAGCACGTCAGGCACTAATCGAAAAGGACCTTTGCTTTGGAACTGTAGAAAGCTGGCTGCTATGGCAATTAACAGCCCAAAAACGTCATTGCTCAGATATGAGTAATGCCAGTAGAACGTTGCTTATGGACCTAGAGGAAAGAACCTGGATAGAACCATTTTGTGACGCCATTGGACTCCCCCAAAATGCATTGCCAGAGTTAGTTCCATGCCGAGGAGAATTTGGGAACATTCAAAGAGACCTTCCTTTTGGAGGCTTGCCAATACAAGCAATGCTTGGCGACCAACAAGCAGCGACTCTTGGACAACTCTGCTTAAATCCAGGAGAAGCAAAATGTACTTATGGGACTGGAGCCTTTCTTGTAGTAAATACAGGTCAAAACATCAATCGTTCAAGCTCAGGGTTACTTAGCACTCTTGGATGGACAGATTCAGCTGGATCTCCTACTTATTGCCTAGAAGGTAGCTTATTCAATGCAGGGACCGTAGTTCAATGGCTCAGAGATGGGTTGGGAATAATTAAAACTGCTGATCAGATCAATAGCCTCGCGAACGAAGTTAATAGTTCCGATGGGGTAATGTTGGTACCCGCATTTACAGGATGGGGAACGCCTCATTGGGATCCCACTGCAAGAGGGGTGATCTTAGGTCTTACCAGAGATAGTCGTAAAGGACACATAGCAAGAGCAGCTCTCGAAGGGATTGCGCTATCAGTAGCGACACTTGTTGAATTAGCCGAAGAGTCTTTAGGAAGAAGTCTTGGTGAATTAGCAGTTGATGGAGGTGCTGCTGCATCAGATCCCCTACTTCAAGCACAATCCAACTGCACAGGTCTAAATGTTCTTAGACCTGTAAGTCTTGAAAGTACTGCTAGAGGAGTAGCGTTATTAGCTGGTATTCAATCTGAAGCAATTAGCGATCTAAAAAGTCTAATTAATCAGCACAAAGAAGGAGCAGAACTTTTTCAGCCCAAAATCGATGACAACTCAAGATTAAAACTACGAGCACGTTGGAATGAAGCCGTAAAAAGAAGTCTAAATTGGCAAGGACAATAAAGACAAAGGCCTTCAACGATTCCCAATTCAAATAAAGTAGCCTAAGAAATGTAGCTATTGGCCCATGTATTATCTATCTATATAGGTGGTAATTCTAATTAAAAGCTCAGGAAGTTACTGAATCTTCAACTTCGCCAATCAACCACCAACTAAAACCATAGGCAGGTAGGTATACAAACCAATCAATATCTGCCACTGGATACTCACATCCCCACAACACCTCTCTTGTCCGTTGACCCTTCCAGCGACTTAGATCCACATATAGGGATGCTCCCGCTGCTGAAAAATTTGCAGCCACCAGAACTGTCATTCTTTCGTTCGAGCGAGAAAAAACAATGACACTTGGATGTAAAGATTCAAGGAGCTCAAAATCTCCAAAACGCAATGCAGGTAACAAGCGTCGACAAGTCAACATGCGTCGGTGCCAGTTAAGAAGAGACCCTGGCAATTGTTTCTGAACCTCCACATTTATGACCCTGTAGTCGTAACCAGGCGCAGTAACAGGGGGAAGAACCAGTAATGGGTCGGGAGCCATAGAGAAGCCGCCGTTCCGAGCAGGAGTCCAAGCCATAGGCGTTCTATTTGGATCTCGATCTCTTAATCCAGGCCAATCCCCCATTCCAAGCTCATCACCGTAATAAAGGCAAGGCATTCCTGGGAGGCTATACAAAAGAGCATTCATTACTCGATTTGCACGTAGATCTCCATTCAGCAAAGGAGCCAAACGTCTATTTATTCCCCAATTAAGCCAATGCCCCTGTCCTTGATGTAATCCAGCTCTAATAGCTTGAACCACGTCCTCGGGGACCAAATGCCCATCTCCAAGCCATAGCTCATCATGGTTTCTCAACGGCAATGCCCACCGACTTCCACGGACCGAGGTTTGAGAGTCTTGAATACATCTACTCAGATTCTCAGTCCTACCTGTAGCGATTGCAGAAAACAAATGCGCTGTCAAAGCAAAGTTAAAGGCCCCATGTAATTCATCCTCTGCAAGATATGGAGCCGCTTCCTCTACTGGTTGAATAGCTTCTGCCAAAAGCAAAACATCTCTTCCTTGGTCATCTACTTTCTTACGTACTCTCCTCAAGAACTCGTGAGTCTTTGGCAGACCTTCACACCGGGATCCTTCTTCCTCAAATAAAAAGGGAACAGCATCTAAACGAAACCCATCCACTCCTCGTTCCAACCAAAAATCCACTACTCCCAACATTTGTTCTTGCACCCATGGATTCTGATAATTGAGATCAGGCTGATGGCGAAGAAACCTATGGAGGTAATACTCTCCAGCGACCTCATCCCATTCCCAATTAGAGGCTTCAAAGTTGCGAAATAAAACTGGAGCCTCGGAATAACGTTGCGGATCGTCGCTCCATACATAGACATCTCTCTCCAAGCTTCCCTTTGGAGCCCAGCGAGCCCTCTGGAACCAAGGGTGAAGAACACTCGTGTGATTAAGAACTAAGTCAAGAATTATTTTTATGCCATATCCATGAGCAGCTGTTAACAACCGATGAAATGAAGCCAAGTCTCCCAATTCGGGATGAATATTCTCAAAATCAGTAATGTCATATCCACCGTCCTGTAATGGGGAAGGATAAATAGGAGTTAGCCAAATAGCTTCTACTCCTAACCAACGCAAATAGCTCAATCGATTGGCCAATCCTTGTAAATCACCAATCCCATCTCCATTGCCATCAGCAAAACTACGTGGAATCAACTGATAGATAACCGCACCATGCCACCAGGATTCTTTTAAAACCATCCTCCTAAAACGTCCTAACGCCTCTACTACTGCTAGACAAACTTGACCATCTCGTCAGTACCTTGCTTCCTGAGAACCTCCTGCTAAACAAACTCCGTACCCCAGTCATCTCTGGACAAACTAGAGCAGAAAGCTGGCGGCGACTACAGTTGAAACGCCTTGCAGATTTGTTGGCAAAACATGAAAAAGAAATACTCGATGTACTCGCTAAAGATCTCGGGAAACCTGGAACCGAAGCATTTTTTGAAGTCATTGCTTTAAAACAAGAACTGAAATTAGCCCAACAGAAGCTTGGGGCATGGATGCGTCCAAGACGAGTAAAAGTACCCCTATCACTCCAACCAGGGAAGGCAAAGGTCCAACTTGAACCACTCGGATGCGTTCTAATTATTGGTCCATGGAATTATCCCTTCTCACTAATTCTTCAACCCTTAATAAGTGCATTGAGCGCAGGAAATACAGCTGTATTAAAGCCCTCCGAACATGCGCCTGCTACATCTGCATTAATTGCTTCCAAAATCCCACTATTTTTCCCAGATGATGTTGTACAAGTTGTAGAGGGGAACAGCTCTGTAGGCGAAGCACTTCTAGAAAAAGCCTTTGACCATATCTTCTTTACTGGTGGTGGAACAATCGGCAAAAAGATCATGGCTGCTGCTGCAAAACATTTAACTCCTGTAACCCTGGAATTAGGGGGCAAAAGCCCCGCAATTGTTTTAAGAGGCGCTGATCTAGAAGTCACAGCAAGACGAATTATCTGGGGTAAAGGGCTAAATGCAGGCCAGACCTGTATTGCACCAGACCACCTTTTAGTAGAAGAAAACCTCGTCAAACCTCTTCTCACTGAAATGAGAAAAGCTTGTGCAATTTTCTATGGGCAAAACCCCTGCCAATCCCACAACTTAGGTCGAATAGTCAACGATCACCATTTCAAGAGACTCCAATTGCTGGTTGAAGGAGCTCAAAGAAAAAAACAAGTGCTTTTAGGAGGAGAAATTGACAAAAGTCAAAAGCGAATATCACCAACTGTTATAGGAGTAGAAAATCGTCAAGACCCTCTAATGATAGAAGAGCTATTTGGCCCACTTCTCCCAATTCTAAAAGTACCAAACTTTGAAAAAGCGATAGCTGATATAAGGCAACAACCAAAACCTCTTGCCATCTATATGTTTGGAGGAACAACAAGCCAACAACAAACTCTTTTAGAAACAACTAGTTCTGGTAGTGTTTGCTTTAACGATGTTGTTATACAAGCAGGCATCCCTGAATTACCTTTTGGCGGAGTTGGATCTAGTGGTATGGGCCGATACCACGGGTTAGCAGGCTTTGAAACTTTCTCTCACCAAAAATCAGTATTAGAACGTCCTTTCTGGCTAGATATCAAGTTTCGATATCCACCATACGAAATCAATCTGGATTTACTAAAGCGACTAATGAACTAAAAGTATGCGCGCCATTGGCTCAAAGCTTATAAGTTTTCGTATATAAAGTTGGCGATTGTTTATAAGAGTCTTATGGTTCGCCAAAGTATTTAGAGCAGCATGTACCTCAAAACGAGCCTCACTTTACTAACCTTGTCTATGGTTATACCAATACCCTGCCTTGCGCAAACAGTAGTAGTGGCTCCAGGAGATACTCTTTCAAGGATAGCAGCCAAGCATCAAGTACCAATACAAAAGCTAATTGAATTAAATGGCCTTAGAGACTCTAACCAGTTAAAAGCTGGAAGCAGACTAAAACTGCCAAACAACTTCAATAGCTCAGCAATAAAAAGGTCGGCCAAGCATAAAGTTCAAAGTGGAGAAACAATAAGCAGCATTTCAACAAAATATAAAATCTCAAAAAGAGACCTGATAAGAATGAATAGGCTTGGCAATATCAACCACTTATATATAGGGCAAACTCTTAATCTCCCTCAGTCAATAACCGATAATTCAAAATCACAATTAATATACAAGGTAAGGAGAGGAGATACTCTGGCCAAAATTGCTCGTACAAATAATATTAGAGAGAATCAACTCATAGCATTAAACGAACTAAAAGACTCAAGCCTAATATATCCTGGACAAAATTTAAGGCTAAGGGGAGAAAAAAATAACACTCTTAAACCTCATCACATAGTTAGAAGAGGAGAAACCTTGACAAGCATTGCCAAGCAAAATCACAGTGATGTTCATACCTTAATGCAATATAATGAAATCAAAAATCCTTATAAACTAATCCCTGGGACCAAACTTTCTCTCGTCGAGAAAGTTGAGAATAATTCTATTAATAGAAAGGCCTCAACATTATCTTCTCAAACCCAAAAAGTACAAACTGAATGGAGAAGGTATGGCCCTCTAAAAGTAGCTTGGTCTAACTGGCAAGAAATGGGAGGAAGTTATGTTACTCCTTCTTTCAATAGTGAAGGCAAAGCTTTATATCTTGCAGTTAATTGTTTTGTTAAAAGGCTAAATGCGACTGGGGCTAATGGGGCCTGGAAAAAGTGGAGTCCGCCAATAGAGAAATTTGAGCACAATCTTATTAAAGACGTGTGCAGAATTAATCAAACATAAGATTTTCCGGTTTTTTTTAAGCAGCATAAGTCAATGGCCAAGGATCTTTAAGAAATCGACGTCCACTTTCCTTTATATAAAGACGCTGTAATCCATCATTAGTCTCCTTTATAAATTCTTCTTGTACTAATCTTCTTGCTAACCAGCCCCATTTTTCTTTGGGTTGACCAGTAATCTTTCCTAGAGTTGCGACAAGTTCTCTTGAATCTAACCCTTTCAAAATATCCAGGGTTTTTAATACTTCATATGCCTGACTCGACCAATCTCTATTTTCCAAAGAGCCAATACAACGGTCACAACGTCCACAGGGCTTTACCAATTCACCTATAGATAAAAGCAAAGCTTGTTCCCTGCACAATTCCCCTTCAGCAATTGCCTCCATCCGACGCAGTTGTTCCTGGGCGAACTCCAATCTGCTTTTCTCCTCTTCCGGCAAAGATCCTCCATATCTCCCTCTTGCATTCGAATGCATAGCCCAACCAAGGCTCATTCGATCTTTTGGCGAAAACAAAACCGAGCAATTTGCTGGCGATCCATCACGTCCAGCCCTTCCAGACTCCTGTAAATAGCCTTCTGGACTAGAAGGCAAATTTAAGTGCATAACTAAACCTACATCTCCCCTATCAACCCCCATGCCAAAAGCTACTGTCGCTACAAGTACGGGCTTTTCTTCCTCTAGAAAGTGTTCTAGTGCCTTCTCACGATCCTCTACCTTCAAACCAGCATGATAAGGAAATGCTTTGACATTTGAAGATCTTAGGAGTTCAGTCCATTGCTCAACTGAGCTCCTAGTACGTGCATATATCAATGAGGCACCGCGTGAACCTTTTAATGAATCAACTACATCAAACAAAGGGTCAGAGGGGCGTCGCCGCATTGAATAAAGCAAATTACTTCTCTTTGCAGAACAAATCTGAACAAATGGACTTCGCAATGAAAGACGCTGCATAATATCTGCACGAACTCTCGGTGCCGCTGTAGCACTAAGTGCAACCATAGGAACACTCGGACAGAGTCTCCTAAATTCCCCTAGACGTCTATAATCAGGCCTAAAATCATGTCCCCAAGCACTAATACAATGAGCCTCATCAACTGCTAAAGCCACCAATTTGCCTGCCAAGAAAACTTTACTTATCAACTGAGAAATGCATGCTCTATTTAGTCTTTCAGGAGCCAAATAAAGCAACCTCAATTGAAAGTCTCTCAAAGAAGTTAAAGCTTCTTCTCTCCTCCCTTCCCCCATCCCAGAATGAATACATGCAGAAGGAATTCCACGTTTTCGAAGCTGAATAACCTGATCTTCCATCAAAGCAACCAAAGGCGAAATAACTATTACCAAGCCTTCACGAACCAAAGCAGGAAGCTGATAACAAAGTGATTTACCACCACCGGTTGGCAAAACTGCAAGTACGTCTCTCCCAGCAATAATTGCTTCTACTATCTCTCTCTGACCTAACTTAAATGACTTCCAACCATAGTGATGGAGTAATGCCGCAGGCAGGGAATCCAATGCACACTATAATTATAGATTAACTAAGATAACTGACTATAGATATAGCGTCTATATTTTTATTGAACTAAAGGAGGGGGCTCTAACTGATCTGCCGCTTCTTCAACAAGCTGCAAACGAACCTTCTTCCCTCCTGAGATTTCACCAAGAGAAACCCTCATAGTTGCACCACAAAGGCTTTCAAGTGCTCCAAGTAATTCTCTTAGGTATGGAGTACTGCTTCCACTTTCTAACCAGAGCCTTTCTTGCAAGCCACCTAATCTTCTCCAAGCAGAATGAAGTTTCAAGACAGAAGATTCAAGTGCTTGAGCTTGTCCTAATGCATCAGACAACAAGTTTAATGACTCCAAGCGATGAGCTTCTTGAATGGCCTTCTCAAGATTGATATTCGAGCTTTGAAAAGCCCTTACTGCAATAGAGGCTTCCAACGTCTTCCCAATCCATCTTGCAGTAGTAGTAATTTCCTTAATTGAATCAATTTCTGGTTCTTCCTTGAGCGCCTTTCTCAAGTTGTCTTGCTGAGGCTCAGGGAGCTTCGAAAGCTCACGAACTAAGGGAGCGACTATCTTCGGAGGCAATAAATTCTCCTGAGTTCTTCTGCGAATCTCCTCTGGCAACAGAGGACTAGTAGCAGAGGTAAATTCATCATTCAGACGACGCACCTGTCTTCTTGTAATTTCCTTCCCTTCATTGGCTGCTTCAGAAACCAGTAACTGCACTTCAGGTAAAGACTGTGCAGTCTCAATAAAGGCCCGTTTGGAAAACTGATTAACACTTTTCTCTTCAAGCAGTCCCCCCCCAACTAAATCATCAGCTGACTCGGCCAACTGAATCAATCCATAAGCACGAGTCTTACTGATTTCTCTTTCACGAAGCCACTGTAAGAATCCTGCTCCTCTACCAGCTCCACCGCGCTTTTCTCGATCCCTAACTGCCCGAAGAATCCGCCCACGCCAAATCTCAGTTTGCAAATCAAATCGATCACATACAAGCCATGCCTTCTCTAATTGCGCTAAGAATTCCAAATTACTAATCCCATCCTCATCTGGATCAGGTAAATCCAACCTCATATATGAAGGGTCAGGAGCTTCAAGCGATTGCACCAAAATTCTTCCATCTCAAGAATTGATGCTGCCATAAACATCCAACTTAGGGACGACAGTCTGTGACGGTGACTCCAACTCTTCCTTACTCAACGATACGCTTGGAGGGAAATCCTGTTCATTAGCTGCGATGGCTTCCAAGGGTGATAAGGTCCGCATCAAGCGACCAGAGTCCTACTGGTTCAACGAAGTAGGCACAGTTGCATCAGTCGCTGATGGTGGCAAATATCCAGTGACTGTTCGCTTTGACAAAGTGGACTACAAGGCATATAGCGGCATAGATGGTGGTATGAACACCGCTAATTACTGCGATGCAGAACTAGAGCAAGCTTAAAAAGGATTGCCTGAGCTGCCAGAAGTCGAGACGGTCCGACGGGGACTGGAGGATCGTCTTGCAAATTTTCAAATAAAAAGAGTGGAGGTTTGCAGGGAGAGGGCAATTGCCAGTGAAGGTGGGTCAAAGAAATTTGTCCAAATGCTTAAGGATGCATACTTTGGTAATTGGCTAAGACGTGGCAAATATCTCATAGCTGATCTTCATAATGAGAGTCCCTCATCATTATTCAAAACTGAAGCATTCCCCCAAAAAGGATATTTGGGAGTGCACCTAAGAATGACTGGGCACTTTCAATTGCATGATTCACCTAGCTCTCCATGCTCACATACAAGAGTGCGTATATGGGGTCTGCAAAATCAAGAACTACGCTTTGTGGATACTCGCAGCTTCGGACAAATGTGGTGGGTACCACCAGGGGAAAAAATCGAAACTATTATCAAAGGCCTAGGAAAACTCGGACCTGAACCTTTTAGCAAGTCTTTCAATGCAAAATATCTCCAAAATCGACTTAAAAGATCTAAAAGGCCCATTAAATCTGCCTTACTTGACCAATCATTAGTCGCTGGAGCAGGTAATATTTACTCAGACGAAAGTTTGTTTTTAGCTGGGATACTTCCACAAACGCCTTCATGCAAACTAAACCTGAATCAGATAGAGAAACTTTGTTCAAGCCTTATCGAAACTTTAAGAATAAGCATCGGGGAAGGTGGAACTACATTTAGCGATTTTAGAGATCTAGAAGGAATAAATGGAAATTATGGTGGCCAGGCTTGGGTTTACGGGAGAGCAAAGCAGCCATGCAGACTTTGTGGTGAATATATTGCAAAAGGAAAGTTAGGAGGAAGAAGTACTCATTGGTGTCCAAGCTGCCAACATTGAAATAGCTTAAATAATACTATTAAGGAGACAAATCGCTTGATTCAAAAAAAAAAAAAAGAAAAAGAAAAAGAAAAGAGAAAGTAATTGGTTTGTTTTTTAATCTATGCATTCAAAACAAAACGGAATCAGGTGGAGTCAATCAACTCTTTTCTATAGAACGATAGCTTATTTATATCCTAAACGAATCTATTGCTCCACCTAACAAAAAAGCCACCCTAAGAGGGTGGCTTTTTTGTTAAACAATGATCTAACTTTTAATTCCATTGTTTAATTGAATGTTTTACCTGGCATTGAGCTATTTTCTCAGGGGGCTACCCCCCAAATATCTTCGCCGCTGCTGCGTTTCACAACCGAGTTCGAGATGGATCGGAGTGGGGCCACAACGCCATGAACACCAGGAAGAAATACATTCTCAAAGGTTAAGAGCCTTGAGAACTACATAGGCTTAATGATCCTTTCGGAAAATTCTCTGGAAAGAATAAAACTTTTTCTTCTAGCAAGAACTAAGAAAATTTGGTCAAGCCCTCGGTCTATTAGTACTCCTCCGCTGCACCTGTTACCAGGCTTCCACGTAGAGCCTATCAACGGGTGTTCTTCCCGTGACCTTACTGGCTTATGCCATGGGAACACTCATCTTGAGGTGGGCTTCCCACTTAGATGCTTTCAGCGGTTATCCACTCCGCACATGGCTACCCAGCGTTTACCGTTGGCACGATAACTGGTACACCAGAGGTGCGTTCCTCCCGGTCCTCTCGTACTAGGGAGAAATCCTCTCAATGTTCCTGCGCGTACACCGGATATGGACCGAACTGTCTCACGACGTTCTGAACCCAGCTCGCGTACCGCTTTAATGGGCGAACAGCCCAACCCTTGGGACCGACTTCAGCCCCAGGTTGCGATGAGCCGACATCGAGGTGCCAAACCTCCCCGTCGATGTGAACTCTTGGGGGAGATCAGCCTGTTATCCCTAGAGTAACTTTTATCCGTTGAGCGACGGCCCTTCCACTCAGAACCGTCGGATCACTAAGGCCGACTTTCGTCCCTGTTCGACTTGTAGGTCTCACAGTCAAGCTCCCTTCTGCCTTTGCACTCGTCGACTGATTTCCAACCAGCCTGAGGAAACCTTTGCGCGCCTCCGTTACCTTTTAGGAGGCGACCGCCCCAGTCAAACTGCCCACCTGATACTGTCCGCTCCCCGGATAACGGGTGAACGTTAGAACCCTAGCTCTGAAAGAGTGGTATCTCACCATTGACTCAGTAGCACCCACAAGCACTACTTCAAAGTCTCCCACCTATCCTGCGCATTCAGAGCCCGGGCACAATACCAAGCTGCAGTAAAGCTTCATAGGGTCTTTCTGTCCGGGTGTACGTAGTCCGCATCTTCACAGACAATTCTATTTCGCCGAGCCTCTCTCCGAGACAGCGCCCAGATCGTTACGCCTTTCGTGCGGGTCGGAACTTACCCGACAAGGAATTTCGCTACCTTAGGACCGTTATAGTTACGGCCGCCGTTCACCGGGGCTTCAGTCGCCAGCTTCGCTTACGCTGACCGGCTTCCTTAACCTTCCGGCACTGGGCAGGCGTCAGCCCCCATACATCGTCTTGCGACTTAGCGGAGACCTGTGTTTTTGGTAAACAGTCGCCTGGGCCTCTTCACTGCGACCAGCTCTCGCTGGCACCCCTTCTCCCGAAGTTACGGGGCCATTTTGCCGAGTTCCTTAGAGAGAGTTATCTCGCGCCCCTCGGTATTCTCTACCACCCCACCTGTGTCGGTTTCGGGTACTGGCAGTTATGCCTTAACGGGTATAGGGCTTTTCTTGGAAGCATGACATCACCAACTTCGCTGCCGTAGCAGCTCGTACTCACGCCTCAGCTCGGAACGTTTTCTCCGCTCCTCAACGCCTCGAACGCTTGAACCAGTAACCAACATCTGGCTTGGCTAGCCTTCTCCGTCCCCCTTCCCAAAACATAACCGGTACAGGAATATTGACCTGTTATCCATCGACTACGCCTTTCGGCCTCGCCTTAGGTCCAGACTAACCCTCCGCGGACGAGCCTGCCGGAGGAACCCTTAGGGTTTCGGGGCATGGGATTCTCACCCATGTTTTCGCTACTCAAGCCGACATTCTCACTTCCATGAAGTCCACGCCCGCTTCCGCTAGCGCTTCACCCCACATGGAACGCTCCCCTACCATTTAACAAGTTAAATCCGCAGCTTCGGTACAACACTTAGCCCCGTTCATTTTCGGCGCAGGATCGCTCGACCAGTGAGCTATTACGCACTCCTTTGAGGATGGCTGCTTCTAGGCAAACCTCCTGGTTGTCTGGGCAATCCCACCTCCTTTATCACTTAGTGTTGATTTAGGGACCTTAGCTGGCGGTCTGGGCTGTTTCCCTTTCGACTATGGAGCTTATCCCCCACAGTCTGACTGCCTAGTTACACACAGGGTATTCAGAGTTCATATCGATTTGGTACCGCTCTCGCAGCCCGCACCGAAATGGTGGCTTTACCCCCCTGCTGGAGCACTAGACGCTACGCCTCAACGTATTTCGGGGAGAACCAGCTAGCTCCGGGTTCGATTGGCATTTCACCCCTAACCACAGCTCATCCGCTGATTTTTCAACATCAGTCGGTTCGGACCTCCACTTGGTATCACCCAAGCTTCATCCTGGCCATGGTTAGATCACCCGGGTTCGGGTCTATAAACACTGACTTGCGCCCTATTAAGACTCGCTTTCGCTATGGCTCCACCATTTCCGGTTTAACCTGCCAGTGCCTATAAGTCGCCGGCTCATTCTTCAACAGGCACACGGTCACCCGATTAGTCGGGCTCCCATTGCTTGTAAGCTCACGGTTTCATGTTCTATTTCACTCCCCTCCCGGGGTTCTTTTCACCTTTCCCTCGCGGTACTGTTGCGCTATCGGTCACACAGGAGTACTTAGCCTTACGAGGTGGTCCTCGTTGATTCACACGGAATTTCACGTGCTCCGTGCTACTCGGGATACAGCTAGGCCAACTTTCCTTTCGATTACGGGGCTTTCACCCTCTATGGCGCGCCATTCAAACGCTTCTTCTAGGTCTGTTGGTCCACATTGCTGTCCCACAACCCCGATGGTCGAAACCATCGGTTTAGGCTCTTCCCCGTTCGCTCGCCGCTACTCAGGGAGTCGTTTTTACTTTCCTTTCCTCCAGCTACTAAGATGTTTCAGTTCGCTGGGTTGGCTCGAACCAGCCTATGGATTCAGCTGGCCGTTCTAGGGGTTGCCCCATTCGGAAATTCCCGGATCAAAGCGTGTTTCCAGCTCCCCGAGACTTATCGCAGGTAACCACGTCCTTCATCGCCTCTGTGTGCCAAGGTATCCACCGTGAGCCCTTTGTAGCTTGACCAAATTAACCTCTATATTGAAAAACGTTATTTAAAACGTATTCTTAGAATTCACCTTAACTTAAGTTTAAAATAACAATCGAAACTGTTATTTAGTTTTTAAGTTTGGTTTGAAAAGCTAATCAGACTCTTAGTGATTTTTTTTCATTAAAAGTACAATATAGAGTCTCGGCTCTTGCTCAAGAATTAGACAATTTTCTCTTAATCAATCATCAAATAGCTAATTATTTAAGCAATTGAGATCAAAGAAAAGGAAATTGCATCCATGAGATGCTTTATTCTTTCCAGACTCACCTATGCAGTTGTCAAGGTTCTACTGAACATTCTGCGAATTTTTGAAATCGCAGAGAGCCCAGCGTCCTGTCAACCATCTCTATTTATTTTGAGATTTTGGAATGATAGGAAGCTAGGTTCTACTTCAGTGGACAGTAAGTCTAAATCACACGCAAAACGTTCCTCACTATTTTGATAATTGAGGAGTTCGGTCAGTGGAGGTTAGCGGACTCGAACCGCTGACATCCTGCTTGCAAAGCAGGCGCTCTACCAACTGAGCTAAACCCCCAACACCGAATGGGCCATCCTGGACTTGAACCAGGGACCTCACCCTTATCAGGGGTGCGCTCTAACCACCTGAGCTAATGGCCCAGGAGTAACCCTTGCGGGGTGTGACCTAGACAAGTTTAGGAACTGAAATTGATTGCCAAATCTTTATGCTGAAAATTTCAAACATATTATTTGTATCTCAATCTGAGGTACCGATCGACCTAAGGTGACAGGATCTTGGCCTAAGACTAAAAACTCAGACATCAAAATCAGTTGTTGTCTCCCTGTTAGGAGGTGATCCAGCCGCACCTTCCGGTACGGCTACCTTGTTACGACTTCACCCCAGTCATCAGCCCCACCTTCGGCGTCCTCCTCCACAAGGGTTGGAGTAACGACTTCGGGCGTGGCCAACTTCCATGGTGTGACGGGCGGTGTGTACAAGGCCCGGGAACGTATTCACCGCAGTATGCTGACCTGCGATTACTAGCGATTCCTACTTCACGTAGGCGAGTTGCAGCCTACGATCTGAACTGAGCCACGGTTTATGGGATTTGCTTGCTCTCGCGAGTTAGCTGCCCTTTGTCCGTAGCATTGTAGTACGTGTGTAGCCCAGGATGTAAGGGGCATGATGACTTGACGTCATCCACACCTTCCTCCGGTTTATCACCGGCGGTCTCTCTAGAGTGCCCAACTGAATGCTGGCAACTAAAAACGTGGGTTGCGCTCGTTGCGGGACTTAACCCAACATCTCACGACACGAGCTGACGACAGCCATGCACCACCTGTCACTGCGTTCCCGAAGGCACCCTCAAATTTCTAAGAGGTACGCAGGATGTCAAACCCTGGTAAGGTTCTTCGCGTTGCATCGAATTAAACCACATACTCCACCGCTTGTGCGGGCCCCCGTCAATTCCTTTGAGTTTCACACTTGCGTGCGTACTCCCCAGGCGGAACACTTAACGCGTTGGCTACGACACCGAGGGGGTCGATTCCCCCGACACCTAGTGTTCATCGTTTACGGCCAGGACTACAGGGGTATCTAATCCCTTTCGCTCCCCTGGCTTTCGTCCATGAGCGTCAGTTATGGCCCAGCAGAGCGCCTTCGCCACTGGTGTTCTTCCCGATATCTACGCATTTCACCGCTACACCGGGAATTCCCTCTGCCCCTACCACACTCAAGCCCAACAGTTTCCACTGCCTTGATGGAGTTAAGCTCCACGCTTTAACAGCAGACTTGAAAGGCCGCCTGCGGACGCTTTACGCCCAATAATTCCGGATAACGCTTGCCACTCCCGTATTACCGCGGCTGCTGGCACGGAATTAGCCGTGGCTTATTCCTCAAGTACCGTCAGATCTTCTTCCTTGAGAAAAGAGGTTTACAGCCCAGAGGCCTTCATCCCTCACGCGGCGTTGCTCCGTCAGGCTTGCGCCCATTGCGGAAAATTCCCCACTGCTGCCTCCCGTAGGAGTCTGGGCCGTGTCTCAGTCCCAGTGTGGCTGATCATCCTCTCAGACCAGCTACTGATCGAAGCCTTGGTGAGCCATTACCTCACCAACTAGCTAATCAGACGCGGGCTCATCCTCAGGCGAAATTCATTTCACCTCTCGGCATATGGGGTATTAGCGGCCGTTTCCAGCCGTTATCCCCCTCCTGAGGGCAGATTCCCACGCGTTACTCACCCGTCCGCCACTAACCCGAAGGTTCGTTCGACTTGCATGTGTTAAGCACGCCGCCAGCGTTCATCCTGAGCCAGGATCAAACTCTCCGTAGTAGTTCACGCCCTATTGCAAAAGCCCGTTAGGACTTATCACGCAGCATGACTTGCTCCACCCACTCATTAACACTGGCGTACTAATGGCAGTTGTTGCCTCCTTCCTCTGACAGAAGGGTTCAAGAGTGCACTTGAGAATTTCTTCCCTGTGACTTTCCAGGATCTCAGATCCGGTTGTTGCTTCTAACTGCTACCAGTTTCAAATCAATTTCGCCCGTGAGAGCCAAGATTAATTCAGTAACAACTATCAGCAACTTGTTTCTTTTGACGGGACCTCACACTCTCATCGCATATCTATCTAGACCTTGGCCATACCTCAAACAAGGCATGACTAAAGGCCTAAAAGCGACGAAAGCGTCAGTTCCTAAACTTTTAAGTTGTCCAGGTTCTGCTCTTTTCTTCCCAACAGAGAAGTTCAAGAGCTGCGGTCTCTCGACCACTTTTGAAACTTACAACACCGAAGGGTCTCCCTCTCAGCATGTAAGTGACTACTTGTCCTGATAAGGCTCTCACCTTAATCAAGGCATGCAGTATGTGTTTCTGGGCTCAGCCCATCGCACATTCAAATAACATAGACCATTGCTTGCCCCATAGCAAGGTCCCTTACAAAGCAAATTTCTCAAGACTTGCTTCCACTGTTGAAAGCTTCTGGCATCACTACCGTTTGAACATTGGAATTAAAGGTTCATGGCAGAGCGCTTCAGCCAACAGCACAAACGTGTAAGACCTAATTCCAATGAAGACAAGGTAATAAGACGTGCCAAGGAGCATTTCGAAAGAACCCTTGTAGAAATCTCCGGAGGCATTGCTGGAAGCGTGGCAGCACTAGAACATCCGGCAGACAATGAAGCTCTGAACTACGGAGAAATCTTTCTGCGAGACAACGTGCCAGTAATGATCTATATGTTGACTCAAAGACGTTATGAAGTAGTAAAACAATTTCTTACTGTTTGCTTAGACCTTCAAAGCACCACATATCAAACAAGAGGTGTTTTCCCGACAAGCTTCGTAGAAGAGCAAGGTGAATTAATAGCTGACTATGGGCAACGCTCAATCGGACGAATAACCTCTGCAGATGCCAGTCTTTGGTGGCCAATTTTATGCTGGCTTTACGTCAGAAGGAGTGGCGATAAAAGCTTTGGGACTAGTCAAAAAGTTCAACGAGGGGTTCAACTTTTATTAGATCTGGTTCTCCACCCAACCTTCGAAGGAACGCCTGTTCTCTTTGTCCCTGATTGCTCCTTCATGATTGATCGTCCCATGGATGTATGGGGAGCTCCTTTAGAAGTCGAAGTACTTCTCTTTGCCTGCTTACGCAGCTGCATTGAGCTTATGGAACTAAGTAGAAAGCAACAAGTCAGTCGTCTTTTAGATCAACGGTTAGTTCTGACAAGGCAATGGGTTCATGACCTTAGACAGTTTCTTCTTAAACACTATTGGGTTACAAGCAAAACCATGCAGGTTCTTAGACGAAGACCTACTGAGCAATATGGGGAAGACCAGCATCAAAACGAGTTCAATGTTCAGCCACAAGTTGTGCCATCTTGGCTTCAAGACTGGCTAGAGAATCGTGGAGGATATCTAATAGGCAACATTCGAACAGGTCGCCCGGATTTCCGCTTTTACAGCCTTGGCAATTCTCTGGCCTGCATGTTCGGTGTACTTACTGCTCCACAACAACGCGCCCTATTCAGACTGGTTCTACATAACCGACATCACTTAATGGCACAAATGCCCATGCGTATTTGCCATCCACCTATGGATGGGGCTGAATGGCAAAACAAAACAGGTTCAGACCCTAAGAATTGGCCCTGGAGCTATCACAATGGAGGGCACTGGCCAAGTCTGCTTTGGTTCTTTGGTGCATCAATCCTTCTACATGAAAAGCGTTATCCAGATGCAGATGTTCTTTTAATGGGACAAATGCGAGCACTACTTGAGGAATGTTATTGGAGCCAGCTCAACCAATTGCCACGCCAAAAATGGGCAGAATACTTTGATGGGCCAACTGGTACCTGGGTAGGTCAACAATCAAGAACTTATCAGACTTGGACAATAGTTGGATTTCTTTTACTGCATCATCTTTTAAGAGTATGTCCAGATGATGTACTAATGCTAGATCTTCAAGAACTTGTTCCAGATTTAAATTCGACTTGCTGAAAACGAAGCTTAAAAGGTATTTTGCTCTTGCTAATTAAGCTATTAAAAAAGCCCAAGAGTTAATGATTTATCTATTGGCAAACAAGCCCCAATTCCTAGATATATTGTAAAAACAGTTCCAAATAGGAAAAAACTCATCGCAATAGGCCTGCGGAATGGATTCTGAAATTTATTAAAACTCTCTATGAATGGAATCAACATTAGGCCAAGAGGTACAAGGGTTTGCAAAGTAATGCCAAGCAACTTATTTGGAACTACTCGAAGGATCTGAAAAACAGGGTATAAGTACCACTCTGGAAGAATTTCCAATGGTGTTGCGAATGGATCAGCTTTATCCCCCAACATTGCAGGGTCAAGAACAGCAAGTCCAACTACGCAAGCTATGGTCCCAAGAATGACCACAGGAAAGATATAGAGAAGGTCATTAGGCCAAGCTGGCTCACCGTAATAATTATGTCCCATTCCCTTGGCAAGTTTTTCCCTTAATTTGGGGTCATTCAGATCAGGCTTCTTGAGAATATGCATTGTATTAATCGAAAAAAGAGTTGGGAAAAAAGCTGAGAAGGTTAAAAGGTAAAAATCAAATCAAGAGCTTCATAAAGGTCCAGAAATTCCCTGCTTACGAATCATCAGAAAATGCATGAGCATGAATACAGCCAGAAGCCAAGGCAAAACAAATGTATGAAGACTGTAAAATCTTGTGAGGGTTGGCTGACCAACACTCTCACCACCCCTCAATAATTCGACCATAAAATCCCCAACAACTGGAATAGCCGCTGGTACACCCGAAACAATTTTCACCGCCCAATAGCCAACTTGGTCCCAAGGAAGGGAGTAACCTGTAACACCAAAAGAAACTGTGATAACAGCCATAATTACCCCTGTAACCCATGTCAATTCTCTCGGTCTCTTAAAACCGCCTGTTAGGTAAACCCTGAAAACATGGAGAATCAGCATGAGCACCATCATGGAGGCACTCCAACGATGAACTGATCGAATAAGCCACCCGAAACTCACATCTGTCATTAGGTAACTAACAGAGCTATAAGCCTCTGCAACAGTTGGCTTGTAATAGAAGGTCATCGCGAAACCAGTCGCGAACTGGATCAAAAAACAAACCAGTGTTATGCCACCCAAGCAATAAAAGATGTTGACATGGGGCGGTACATATTTAGAGGTGACGTCATCTGCGATGTCTTGGATTTCAAGCCTTTCCTGGAACCAGTCGTAGACAGGTGAGGAGTTCGCCATGCATAAGTGGGCTTTGATTTCAAGATTCTACTCATCATGCGTCAAGGTCCGTACTAGTAATTAAGCCAATGTCGTCGACTGTTAACTCCAAGTCACATCCCTTACTGAAAAAGCTTTTAGTGCTTTTGAGTATCGGGTTGATTGCCATAGGGCTTTCAAGTCCTGTGTTTGCCTTAAGTGACGCACAGCAACTTGTTTTAGAAAGTTGGCAACTGGTCAACGAAGGGTATTTATATCCTTCAAGGTTCGAAAAAGTTCAATGGCGAAGACTGCGTCAAGCAGCCCTGGAGAAGAAAATTACAAATAGTGCTGAGGCATATCAGGCTATTGAGGACATGCTTCTGCCCCTAGGAGATCCCTACACCAGGCTTTTGAGACCCAATGACTATGAAGCAATGAAAGCAAGCAACCTTGGCAGCGAAATAAATGGTGTTGGACTTCAACTTGGAGCTCGTTCTGAAGATGGTCAGATTGTGGTTATTGCCCCTTTAGAAGGTTCGCCTGCTGCTGATGCGGGAGTAGTTAGTGGCACTTCAGTAATAAGTGTTGATGGACAATCGCCAAAGTTCTTAGGACTAGAGGCAACTGCTTCCAGACTCAGAGGGGAAGCAGGCTCGCAAGTAATTGTCGAACTTCAACCGCCTAATGAAGAAGTTAAAGAACTGACTTTGGAACGCCGCAGTGTTGACCTCCGACCGGTTAGGACAAGACGGCTAAGAAATGAAAAACACACACTGGGATACCTTCGAATTACACAATTCAGCGAAGGTGTTCCAGAGCAAGTCAATGAGGCACTAGAAGAGCTTTCCGAAAAAAATATTGAAGGTCTTGTTCTAGACCTAAGAAACAACTCAGGAGGATTAGTGAGTTCAGGGTTGGCAGTTGCTGATGCATTCCTAAGCGGTAGTCCAATAGTGGAGACAAGAAGCCGAGATGGAGTAAATGAAGCAATACCTGCTGGCGACGAAACCCTCTTCGACGGCCCAATGGTTACGCTCGTAAATGGAGGGACAGCAAGCGCAAGCGAGATACTTGCAGGAGCATTGCAAGATAATGGAAGATCTCAGCTGCTAGGCAGCAGAACTTTCGGGAAGGGGCTCATCCAATCTCTTACTAATCTGAGCGATGGGAGCGGTCTAGCGGTAACAGTTTCTGGCTATCTAACACCAAAGGGGAATGACATTCAAAACCATGGTATTGAGCCAGATCGTTTCTTAGATCTTCCTGAACCATTGAATCCAGGTAGTCCCGAAGATAGATGGCTAAGTGACGCAGAATTATTAATGGGAGCCAATCTGGATCGTAAAGGTCTTGAAGAAGATCTAATCCCTGAAAGCAACAATGAAGAGAACTCAGAAGATGATTCCCAAATATCTTAATTAGCCAATAAATGAGCCTACGCACCTATCACGATCCACTTCACCGTGACATAACACTAGACAGTCAAAAGCCTGCCGAATTACTTATAATCAACTTAATAGATTCATCTCCTTTTCAAAGGCTTAGACGAATCAGGCAACTTGGTCCAGCCTTCTTAACTTTTCATGGTGCTGAATCCAGTCGTTTTACACATTCTCTTGGAGTATTTCATCTCGCCCGTAAAGCACTTGAGAAATTAATCCACTTGAATAAGGAGTTCGAAGAGATCAAAGGAAGTCTATATGCCGCCGCCCTTCTTCATGACATAGGCCATACCCCTCTGAGTCACACTGGAGAAGAGATCTTCAACATTAAACATGAAGAATGGTCTGCAAAATTAATATTGGAACATCCTGAGATCAGGGATCTTTTAGAGGCATACAGAAAAGGTACATCTCAAGAGATAAGCGAGCTATTTGAGAAAGAAAAATCCCCACCAAGTATCATGAAGACTCTAGTAAGTAGCCAAATCGATTGTGATCGGCTTGACTACTTAATGCGCGACAGCTACTCAACAGGTGCACGTTATGGGCAGCTAGATTTTGAAAGAATTCTCTCAGCATTTACACTTGCACCTGATGGAAGTCTGGCGATTAATCCGAAAGGGGTAATGGCAGTTGAGCACTATCTAGTTGTTAGGAGTCTGATGTATCGTAGCGTCTACAATCATCGTCTAAATGAAGTTTGCAACTGGCTACTCGGACAAGTAATCGAAACAGCAAGAATTTTAGGGCCCAAAAAAGTCTGGGCTGATAAGTACATGTCAAAGTGGCTCTGGGAGCCTTTGGAAATTGATCTTGAGACATTTCTAAAGAACGACGATGTTCGCACCTGCTATCACATACAAAGATGGTACGAAGATTCTCCAATGCCCCTTTCAGAGCTTTGCAACCGCTATCTAAATAGAAATTTACCAAAAGCTATTGACATAGGAAATTTAAATTCTTGCCAACAATTAGAAGCTCTTGCTCTTGCTAGACAATTAGCCCAAAAGGAAGGTCATGACCCTTCATATTGCTGTGGTTTACGACATCAAAAATCACATGGTTATCATCCATACAAAGTGGGCTTAAGAATTTGGGATGGTAAAAAACTTCAATCCCTAGAGCAAGTTTCTTCATTAGTCAAAAGCCTAATTACACCCTCAGCCTCATCTTGGCTAATTCACCCGAAAGAAATACATAGTGAAATCCAGGCGAAACTCACAGATATGGTTTAGTTTTTAGATCCAGCATTAAAAAATTATCTGAGAATGCAAAAAAGTGAGACTGAAATTCTTAAGGTAATACTTCCTTGGTCAAAAAAAACTGACTGGAGAGATGTCTTGCCTGGAATACTCAATAAGCTTAAAGCCTTAGAAGTTCAACTAGATTGTTGTGACTGGAAACTTTCCTGTAGAGATATAAAGCAATTAGAAGCCCTATTTGCGAAGGAAGATAAAAAAATCAACTGCATATACTCAAATATTCCAGAAACCATTGTTAGTGCAACAGCGCTAGGTCATCTGGCATATCTAAAACCCAAAAACAATCAAGGAGCATTTAATCAATCAAGAGACTCTGATCCCAAGCTGAACAAATCAAATAAATTGCTCTTCCATAAAGGCACCCTCCGATCAGGAGATCATTTACAAGCCTTTTCTGATGTTCTTTTACTGGGAGATGTCAATCCTGGAGCACAAATTTCAGCAGGAGGGGATGTCATGGTTTGGGGCAGACTGCTAGGAACAGCTCATGCCGGCCGAGAAGGGGATACAAGCGCAAAGATCATTGCCCTTCAGCTAAGACCCCTCCAATTACGTATCGCGAATGCAATAGCAAGAGGACCTGATGAAAAGCCCCAGGCGGGTTTAGCAGAAGAAGCAAGAATTCAAGATGGACAAATTTTGATAGCGCCAGTGAGAATGAACCCTTTAACTCATTGATTAATCCCAAACCCTCATGAAGGGGGAGGACCCTGTTTGTAAACAAGATTAAAAAAGCTTTTACAAAAGCAAGCCTGACAGAGAAAGCAAAGTGAGAGAAAATCAAAAGATCTTGTTCAAACCTTGATCAATCCTGCTGGGTAATACCAATTGCCATCTAAGCTTCAGCCACTCTTAAGTGGCCCGTGGCCCAAAACACACGCATCATTCTCATCTGCTCAGGAAAGGGGGGTGTCGGGAAGACAACCCTCACGGCAAATCTTGGGATTGCTCTCGCAAAACAAGGCGTTCGCACAGCTGTTTTAGATGCTGATTTTGGATTACGTAACCTCGACCTGCTACTAGGGCTTGAGAACCGCATCGTTTATACGGCTCAAGAGGTACTTGAAGAAAGCTGCAGGCTTGAACAAGCACTTGTCAAACATAAACAAGAGCAAAACCTTGCTCTTCTGCCTGCAGGTAATCCAAGAATGCTCGAATGGTTGACGCCTCAAGACATGCAACGCATTGTCATGATGCTGACCGAACAATTCGATTATGTCTTAATTGATTGCCCTGCTGGGGTGGAAGATGGATTCAAGAATGCCGTTGCAGCTGCTGAAGAGGCAATAGTCATTACTACTCCTGAAGTATCTGCGGTTAGAGATGCAGACCGGGTCATTGGACTACTGAATACAAATGGTATTCACCCAGTGCAGTTAGTCCTGAATAGAGTCAGGCCAAAAATGATAGCCAGCCAAGAAATGCTTTCTGTTGATGATGTAACTGACATACTTGCCCTCCCATTACTTGGCTTGGTTCTAGAAGATGAGCAGGTGATTGTTAGTACTAACAGGGGAGAACCATTAACACTTAGTGGAAGTAAATCTCCTGCAGCCCGATGCTATTCAAATATTGCTGGTCGCCTTCAAGGCGAAGAGATTCCCTTAATAGATCCTTCGAAAGAAGGGAAAGGACTTCGCGACAAAATGCGACGTCTGATGCAAACCAAGATCTTCTAAAGTAATGACACTGCGAGACATCCTCAACAAATTACTTGGGCGACAACAAGCAAGTGCCTCAACTGCACGTGAGAGGTTACAACTTGTTTTGGCGCATGACCGAAGCGACTTAAGTCCTGAACTTTTAGATCAAATGCGTAAAGAAATTTTTGAGGTCGTGGCCAAATATGTGGAAGTTGACATAGAAGAAGGTGCTGTCAGCCTTGAGACAGAAGACCGCATGACAGCATTAGTAGCAAACTTGCCTATCAAGCGAACCAAGATCAAAGCCTCTAGCAATCCATAAACGTCATAACAAAATATTTCCCAAAGAACCTATTAGAATCCTCTATTTTTATTATCTAGAAATTGTTGGCAAGTGATCCAAATGCACAAAGAGGGAACAGGGAAGAGGGTTGATGAGATCCTCTAAGGGGGGGTTATTTTGAAAATTTCTTAGCTTTCTATGAGTTCTAAACCATGATACTTTTTTTTAGAAAAAAATTAAAATCATTTTTCAAGATAAAGCAGAATATCTCCTTAGAAAAAAGCGAGCCTTCTCACAGCAAGCATGATACCAACAAAGAAGCAAGAAGAATTTATAGTCGCTATATATATGAAATCATAATCTCAACTGGATGCCTTATTAGATGGTCTAACAAGAAGGACTCCAATGAAATGCTAATTAGATGGATTTCAGAAAAAGAAATAGCCGGGTCAATTACATCTTCTTTATCCAAGAAGGAATCAGAAAAAGTATATCTAAGACTAAACAAATTAATTAGCGAATTAAGTGTAAATGCTACCTCTATAAAGGCCGCTATTAGAACTCTTCTTCGCTCAAAACGTTCTAGGAGAGAGGATCTCCTAGACTTTATAAAAAGCACTCTTAATGAGAACAGCAACCAAACGAAGGCAATGCAAATACTCAAAAGTGATCTAATGAGCAATCAAAAAGAGCTTGGTTATCCAATCCCAATAATGTCATCGCCAAAAGAAGTCGACATAAATCAAATAAAGAAAAGGCCAAATGCAGGAAGTTTTTTGGCCTATGAAGCTGCGATCAGAAAATTAGCAGAGAGACTTAACCAAGGAGATTTAACCCTAAGAAAAGATATGTTTGAGTCCGCAATCAAATCCCAAACAGAAGCAGCCTTCCTTACTAATGACCTTGACAAGCTATCGTCAGCCCTAACTGACCAAATTAACGAAGGAATAAGATTGGCATATCTCAATTTTGGTCTCCACAAAAAGGCTAATGGTTTCCATCTTGATTCTGAAAAGAATGAAGTAATTGACCTTAACAATAGTTCGGTTTAAACGGGTTGATTTCAAACAGGCTCAGATCAATGCTGGCCCTTTAAAAAAAATCAACAATGAATAGTCCAAACAATTATCGCAGTTGCAGATTCTAAAGATGATATTAAAGAAACATATTCAAAGGTCTTTTACTTATTTAAGGATTAACTTGTATGGATATACAAAAAAGGACTTATGCATGTGCCCCCCCCCTTAGTTAAACTTCTCATATAGCCGGCTTAGCTCAGCGGTAGAGCAGCGCTTTTGTAAAGCGAAGGTCATCGGTTCAAATCCGTTAGCCGGCATAAAAACAAAAAACTTAAATAGGCATAGTTCTTAACCTACTTAAACCACTGGCCATCTCTTCTCCCAGAAATTAACCAAGCAAAGACCAATAAAATAGCAAATCCTAGAAATCGGGTCTCCAAAACCGGGACTAAAAGAATAATGCCTGGCTTTAAAAGCCAATTAAAAAAAGACTGAAGTATTAAAATTAAGAAGATCAACCAGAGCATTGATTTGGCTAGGGTACTTGTTTTTGTTATCAAAAACCTGAGGTAGTGGCAATTTTATTTGCCGACTTAATCTTTGGGAGCATAAATTAGAGAGGGCAACATCAATTAAAAGCAAAGCCTTTAATCCTATTTAAATGTTTTAGCCCATGAATCTATATTTTGCCAGCTGCATTGTCCTGCGAACCAGAGGTCTACTTAATCAAAATAAAAGTCGATAAATCAAACTAAAGTACTGAGAATAAACTGGCAAGAGGTTTTCTATTTTTCAATTAAACAGTCCCAAGGGACAACAGTACCCTTTCGAAGCAATTTCCATCTTTCTGTCCCTTCCCATGCAATCACTGTGCTTGCGAGACCAGATCCATTAGGCCAAGGGATAGGACCTAACAATGGGACTCCTGGGAAACAAGCCGCTGCCTCAGCAGCGTTAAGGGAAGGAGGTTGACCAGAAAGATTCGCACTAGTAGTAGCAAGAGGTCCGCTCTCTTCAAGCAAATCCCTTGCAATTGGACACCCAGGTACCCTGATGCCAATGGTTTTGAAACCTGGGTTCAGAAATTCAACGGTTGGATCTGAAGAAGGAACAACCATTGTTAAAGGACCAGGCCAGAATTTCTTTGCTATTTCCTTGACATCATCTAAAGCTGAAGATGAAATTAAATTCATAAGGTCTTCGCTGTTAGGACCCATCAATATCAAAGGTTTTTTTAGAGGCCTATTTTTAATTTCCCTTAGCTTTTTCGCATGTTCAGCACTAACAGCCAAAGCAGGTAAAGTATCGGTAGGAAATAAAGCCAAAGAACCTCTCTTAAGGGCCGATGCAAGTTCTTTTGCTTCAAATACTGATGAACGAAAACTTTCCATAAGTTAATCAAAAAAGAAAGAATTTAAGGGTGTCTAGCAATAGCAAATCTTCTTATGCCCTGAAGATCTAACTCATAAGCAACATCCTCAAAACCCACACTTCTCATTAGCGACAAAACGGCATCACTTTGGTCATAGTGATGCTCTATAAGCAAAAAACCCCTTGGGGCAAGCGCCGCAAAAGATCCAGCGATCACCTTTCTGCAAGCCTCAAGCCCATCAATACCACCACACAATGCAAGATGAGGCTCATGATCCCTAACTAACGGATCAAGATCAGCAATAAGTTCTGATGGCACATAAGGAGGGTTGACCAAAACAAGGTCTAAGAATCCCCACCAAGGGCGTAATGGCTCCCACCAACTTCCCAAATGAAATTGACAGTTTCCTCTAGGTGCTAAGCGCCGAAAATTGTGATTAGCAAGCGACAAGGCTTCAATGGAGCAATCAACAGCATGACCCTTCGCACCCTTAAAGAATCTAGCCAGTGCTATAGCCAAAGCACCTGAACCCGTCCCAAGATCTGCCCAGAAGACAACATTTTGACCATCCATTTTTTGGCAAGCCAAGTCAACCAGTAACTCCGTTTCTTGGCGAGGAATTAAAGCAGCTGAACTAATCTCCAATTCCAAATCACGCCAAAAACAACGCCCTACTAAATACTGAAGAGGAATATTTTCATCAAGATACTTGCGCCATAAGGATTCAAGGTCCTCCAAAGACCTATGCAGACGAACAGATTGAATTGGATCTATCTGAAGCATCTTTAAAGCCCCTACTCTCAAGCCTCCTCCAATATCTAAAAGCCAATCAAGCTCAGACTCCTTTTCGCAATTATTCAACTGTCTTTGTCGCCAAAGCAAAAGATCTGAACCAGAGAACTCAAAGTATTCCATATTGAGAATCAATTATATAGAAGAATCCATAAATGTATTAAACAAAATCCCATTACAAACAAATTACTAAATCGCTTTAGTCAAGACAAATAAATTTGAGACTTCGTAAACTTTCAGGAATGAATCGCTAATCATAATTTCTTTCTACCCAGCATAGACTAAAGGGCTGGTTCCTCTATTTGAATTTTCATGGAGAGAAGATCTACTTAAGGACCTTTTTGTAAATCAATAAAAGTTTTACATAGGTCTTCTGGGACTTCGCGAAGAACTTTCCTATTGCCCCCTATGAAATTAATTAGAACAAGCTCAATTCTTGCCTTTGCAACTGCTTCTCTACCATCTCTGAAGAATGTAGTTAACCAAGGCCAGCGAACTCCAGTCGAAGGAAGGCTCCAGCTCTCAAGAACAACTTCATCTCCATGAAAAAGAGATTTCCTGTAATCAATATGTATATTGATTACAGGCATTTCTAAGTTTCTTTCAAACAAAGCTTTATAGGGAAGTCCAACCTCATTCAAAGCTGTAATCCTGGCTTCCTCCAACCAATTAACATAGGTACCATGCCACATAACTCCTGCATGGTCTGTATGCTGAGGCAAGACAATCTTTGTCAAGCTCCAAGGCTGGCAGTCAAGTTCTACGTCCAAAATCCCTACATGTTCATCTATCAATCATAATTAAATCCTGTGGAAATTCAAAAAAAGAATTAATTCGGAGGATGGAATCTCTAATATTCCCTAAAGAAAGAATGAACTAGCCTTAATCAGACTTTAGGCAAAATAAATATTTAGTAACAAGACTCTTTTTGAGAAGTTAATTTAGAAGTCTAAAAATTTTCCTTTGAAGAAAGTAAAAAACCTCATAACTTTTATATAGGCGAGTTGAAAGTGACAGCCACTTTCAACTCGCCTATATTAAGAACCATGAAAAAATGTCCCAAATCATTTAATGACTCAGGTCAAGTTGATTGAAGCCTTTTAACGGATCCTTTTTTTTAGATAGAGCAAAAAGCTCTACTTCCCAGGACCAATTTTCCCTTTTCCACCAGAAGAAAAGAAGCTCGACTTCTCTCCATCACTGGTGGATATATAAAGACCGATCAGGAAAATAGTCGGTACAGCAACGAACAAAAGACTGGCTATGAAGCCGAAGTTGGTTGTTTCCATGGCCGCAGAGCCGAGATGGGTACTCCGAAGAAGGTATCACCTGTAGGCGCAATAAACATCAATATGGTCAGGCCTCGTCATCGGGCTTTGCAGCAGAAAAAGGTCCTCAGGCCTTCCAAGGCTGCTCAAAGCGCCCTCTGTCACTAAAAAAACGTCATTCAGATAACTCTGCTTCCATTGCCGACGCAATTAACGCATTTGCATTCGAGGGTGGTGCCTGTGGCTTAGTCATAACTATGACTGAAGCATTAACAATCGTTTGACAAGCAAGTCGCCAATTCGAAGGTCTGCCTCTGAGCTTGACCTTCTCTACTTCAGTCAATGGAGATAAAGCCTCAGGCTCGCTTTCTGAGATAACAGAAACGAAGCAAGTAATACATTGCCCACACCCTCCACAATTACCAAGCTTGCCTTTCAAGCCATATAACTCCAAACGCTCACTCAAAGCGACACTCCTAAGGTTCGCTCCCTGCGCACACTTGACATCTCTGCCTTCACGAACAAAACGAATTGTTGGCATTACCTAGCGACCAAAGACAATTTCTATTGTGCAACTTGGCATTGCGATTTGTGACCACATATGTAGATGAGGTTTTAACTGCCAAAACTGCCTTTCATCCCACCAATACAGACCTATTTGGGATTTCTAAGTATCACTACACGTTGCAGCTAGCGACAACTAATCGCTTGTGACCAGGGGAAGCGCTTACGATCTGACGGTCTGGCTGCTTTAGCAGCTTCGTTCCACGAACCTGACCAATGGGATTGCCCTGGTATCGGGTGCACAGCGTCGTTCTTAACGACCCCGGCCGACTCCTGGCCGTGCACCTCATGCACACAGCTCTGTTAGCCGGCTGGGCCGGCTCAATGCTCCTATATGAACTAGCCATCTTTGACCCTTCTGACCCTGTACTGAACCCAATGTGGCGTCAGGGCATGTATGTCATGCCAATGACGGCACGTCTAGGCGTCACAAGCAGTTGGAATGGCTGGGACATTACTGGTGGAGTAGGCGCATTTGACTTCGATCAATTGGGTTACTGGGGGAAAGCCCTTCCCTACTCAACGTTTGAAGGCGTTGCAGTAGCCCATATCTTCCTCAGTGGTCTTCTGATGCTGGCAGCTATCTGGCATTGGACCTACTGGGATCTAGAACTCTGGGAGGACTCACGCACTGGTGAGGCAGCTCTCGATTTACCAAAGGTCTTTGGTATTCACCTTGCTCTTGCAGGTGCTATTTGCTTTGGATTTGGCGCCTTCCATTGCTCCCTTATTGGTCTTTGGGTATCAGATCCATATGCCTTAACAGGACATGTTGAGCCTGTTTCCCCAGCTTGGGGGGCGGATGGATTTAATCCTTTTAACCCTGGAGGAATTGCCGCAAACCATATCGGCGCTGGTCTTCTTGGATTAATAGGAGGTCACTTTCACATCTTTAACCGACCTGGTGAAAGGTTGTACCAATACCTCAAGATGGGCAACCTCGAAGGTGCTTTAGCTAGTGCCCTAGCAGCTACCCATTTTGCTGGTCTAATAGTTGCAGGAACTATGTGGTACGGCACAGCCAGCACCCCAGTTGAGCTGTTTGGCCCTACCCGTTATCAATGGGATAGCAACTACTTCAAGACTGAGATCAACCGTCGAGTCCAAACAGCAATGGCTGACGGTGCATCTAAAGCTGAAGCTTATGGAGCAATTCCAGAGAAATTGGCCTTCTACGACTACGTAGGAAACAGCCCAGCCAAAGGTGGACTATTCCGACCTGGCGCAATGGTCAACGGTGATGGTCTACCAACTGGGTGGCAAGGTCATATTGGTTTCTCTGACAAAGATGGCAATGATCTTGAAGTACGCAGAATTCCTAATTTCTTTGAGAACTTCCCTGTAATTCTTGAAGATCAAGACGGAAACGTACGAGCAGACATTCCATTCCGTAGAGCTGAAGCCAAGTACTCCTTCGAACAAGTTGGAGTTACTGCAACCGTTTATGGAGGTGATTTAAACGGTCAAACCTTTACTGATCCAGCGGTAGTAAAACGTCTCGCACGTAAAGCTCAGCTAGGAGAGTCATTCAAGTTTGACCGTGATCGCTACAAGTCTGACGGTGTTTTCAGAAGTGGTCCTCGAGCTTGGTTCGCGTTTTCCCACGCATGCTTTGGCTTGCTATACATCTTCGGGCATTGGTGGCATGCATCAAGAGCCCTATACAAGGATCAGTTCTCTGGAATCGACCCAGATCTTGGGGATCAAGTGGAATTCGGCCTATTCAAGAAACTGGGTGACAGTTCCACTCGTCGCGTTCCAGGCCGTGCATAATTCTATGCATCCTTATTTGTTCACCAACCAATCAACCCTTAGCTGATAGACACTTCGGAGAACCTCGATGGAAGCCTTCTCTTACGTCCTCATCCTCACTCTGGCACTTGGCACCCTGTTCTTCGCGGTCGCATTCCGTGATCCACCCAAGTACAAATAAAGTGCCAATCTTTTCTAAGCCCCGCATTGGCGGGGCTTTTTTTATGGAAAATTACAATGGCCAAAAGAACTTTTTATCCATTTCATTCCCATATAAATGGCCTTAAAAAAAAAACCTCTAAAGCTTTCAATCAACAAGGCCCTTCTCAGAAGACAAATAAATGTATAAAGTTGGTAGAAATAGATTGGAGTAGCTCGGGCATGCAGTGCCCCTCCTGCCAAAACACAGATAGTCGAGTTCTCGAGTCACGTGCTGCCGACGGCGGCAGAAGTGTCAGGAGAAGGCGTGAATGCCTTAATTGCGACTTTCGATTTACTACTTATGAACGTGTCGAAACAATTCCTATAACAGTTTTGAAGCGTAATGGTAGTAGAGAAACATTTAGCAAAAGCAAACTGCTTCATGGACTAACTAGAGCATGCGAAAAAACCTCTATCGAAGCTGAAAAGCTAGAAGTCTTAGTTGATGAGTTGGAATTAAAACTCCAACAAAGCTCGATTAGAGAAGTCAGTAGCACTGAGATTGGAGAAATGGTTTTAAGTCGGCTCAGTGAAATGAACGAAGTGGCTTATGTACGATTCGCTTCTGTGTATAGCCAATTCCGAGGAATAAGTGATTTCATTGCTGCTCTCGAAAGACTCAATGCAAGAAAAGGTGAACTTGCAACTGTTGGCTAAGAATTAACAGCTCATCTGTAGAGTAGCTAATTAATTCTGCAAGGTCGGCGGGCCTGTTGGATTTTCCTCGCACTGCCTTAGGCAGACCGCCATATAAAAATGTCTGCGAATACGACCGAACAAGTTCAAGAGCCAACCCCAGAGAAAGTCAGCGAAAAGGCTGATATCGCGACCGCTGAAAACCCCAATAGTGCCGGAGAAGACTTTAAAGAAGAGGACTTAGCCATACCAGAGGAAGTCCCCACTGCTGATGACCCCAAAAGCAGAGCATCCAAAAGAGACTTTGACGGAGCCGGTTTTACCCTTGATGAATTTGCTTCATTACTCAGCAAATACGACTACAACTTCAAACCAGGAGACATAGTTAACGGCACAGTATTTGCTCTCGAATCAAAAGGAGCAATGATTGATATAGGGGCTAAGACAGCAGCCTTTATGCCCTTGCAAGAAGTTTCTATTAATCGTGTAGAAGGACTTAGTGACGTCCTTCAGCCTTCGGAAATACGTGAATTCTTCATAATGAGTGAAGAAAATGAGGATGGGCAACTATCTCTTTCAATCCGACGCATTGAATACCAACGCGCATGGGAACGAGTACGACAACTTCAAAAAGAAGATGCGACAATCTATTCAGAGGTTTTTGCAACAAATAGAGGGGGTGCATTAGTAAGGGTAGAAGGCCTAAGAGGTTTTATACCTGGCTCTCATATCAGCACAAGAAAAGCGAAAGAAGAGCTTGTGGCTGACTTCTTACCACTAAAGTTTCTAGAAGTGGATGAAGAACGAAACCGTTTAGTCCTTAGTCACCGGCGTGCACTAGTTGAAAGAAAGATGAATAGGTTAGAAGTAGGAGAAGTAGTTATTGGAACTGTGCGAGGCATCAAGCCTTACGGAGCCTTCATAGACATTGGAGGGGTTAGTGGTCTTCTTCACATCTCTGAAATTAGTCATGAACATATTGAGACTCCACATTCAGTTCTTAACGTAAATGACCAAATGAAAGTAATGATCATTGATCTAGATGCTGAACGAGGCAGAATTTCTCTATCTACCAAAGCACTAGAACCTGAACCTGGCGACATGCTTACTGATCCTCAAAAAGTTTTTGATAAAGCAGAAGAAATGGCCGCCAGATATAAGCAAATGTTGCTTGAACAAGCAGAAGAGGGTGATGATACTAATGGAGTAATGCTTGCCTAAGAATCAAACCCTTAATGCGGATCTTTTCTTGAAAGGATCTTTGCTTGGCTCTATTAAAGGGGTGTTATTCGACAAAGATGGCACCCTAACATATAGTGAAGATCATTTATTATTTCTGGGAAATTTAAGAATAGAAGAGTCAATAAAGAAATTTTCAACCAAAGAAAAAGACCTTCGTCAAAGCAAAAGGCTAAAAGAAATGTTAACTGCAGCTTATGGTCTCACCCATAATAGTCTTGAACCAAATGGGACTCTTGCAGTGGCTTCAAGAAGGCAAAATCTGATTTCCACCGCGACTGTTTTTTGCATCCTTGGTGAGCACTGGCCAAACGCTTTTAAAATGGCGAATGAGATTTTCAACAGCGCTGAGTTTATTGAGAAAGAAAATTCATTAGGAATTGACAGGCCTTTATTACCAGGAGCAAAAAACTTTTTAGTCTCACTCAAACAAGCAGGAATTAAATGTGCATTGATAAGCAATGACACCACTTCAGGTATTAAGGACTTCTTAAAGCTAAATCGATTAGAAGAAACCATTACTCATTTCTGGAGTGCTGAACATCGACCTAGCAAGCCTGATCCTGGAGCCGTCAAGGGTCTATGTGATCAATTGGGTTTAAACCCCAGCGAATGTGCACTCATTGGAGACGCAGATTCGGATCTGACCATGGCTCGTCAATCAAACATTAATCTGATACTTGGGTACCTTGCTGGATGGAGCAAGCAGCCATCTCTTACTGAACATCAGCATCTAATTCATCACTGGAATGATCTCACTATCGAGCAAAACCCTAAAGTCCCCGACAGCGTGGTTACTCCATGAGCCGTTACGTCTTCACTTCTGAATCAGTCACAGAAGGTCATCCCGATAAAATTTGCGACCAAATCAGTGATGCCGTACTAGATGCTCTTCTTGCTCAAGACATCAATAGCAGAGTTGCCTGCGAAACTGTTGTTAATACAGGTCTGTGCATCATTACTGGAGAAGTAACTTCCAAAGCACAAGTTGACTTCATTAAACTGGTTCGAAAAGTGATTCACGATATTGGATATAGCGGTGCTCGAGCTGGGGGGTTTGACGCAAATAGTTGCGCAGTATTAGTTGCTCTTGATCAGCAATCTCCAGATATTGCTCAAGGCGTAAATGAAGCAAATGATCATGCTGGGGACCCTCTCGACAAAGTAGGAGCAGGAGATCAAGGCATCATGTTTGGCTATGCCTGTGATGAAACGCCTGAACTAATGCCACTTCCAATAAGCCTCGCGCACCGTCTCGCTCGAAGGCTTGCGAAAGTTCGACATGAAGGGGAACTCAGTTATTTATTACCTGATGGGAAGACACAAGTAAGTGTGATATATGAAAACAATCGTCCTATCGCAATAGATACAATCCTGATTTCCACCCAACACACTTCGGAAGTAGAGGGAATCGCATCAGAAAAAGAAATTCGTGAAAAGATCACCAAAGATTTATGGACTCATGTTGTAATACCAGCAACTTCTGATCTTTTCCTTAAGCCCAAACGTGAATCAACAAACTTTCTTGTAAATCCAACAGGTAAATTCGTGGTGGGTGGCCCTCAAGGCGATGCAGGGCTAACTGGAAGGAAAATCATTGTTGATACCTATGGAGGTTATGCAAGGCATGGAGGAGGTGCTTTTTCAGGCAAAGACCCTACCAAGGTTGATCGTTCGGCAGCCTATGCAGCTCGTTTTGTAGCCAAGTGCTTAGTAGCTGCAGGGCTTGCGAATAGAGCAGAAGTTCAACTTAGTTATGCCATAGGCGTAGCAAAACCTGTCTCAATATTGGTTGAAGCTTTTGGAACTGGAAAGATTTCTAATCTTGAACTCACAGAATTGGTAAAAGAAAATTTTGATCTTAGGCCTGGGGCAATTATTCAACAATTTCAACTCAGAAATCTCCCACAACAAAGAGGCGGACGTTTTTATAGAGATACTGCCGCATATGGACATTTTGGCCGTCCTGACCTAGATCTTCCATGGGAAAATGTTACCCAAAAAGCCTCTTCTCTTAAGAGCTAAATGAAAACAACCAGAAAAGCAAAATTAATTTCCACCTAAATCAATGGAATCAGAGTCATTTGTTCTGGGTATTGACCTAGGCACGAGTGGCGTTCGTATCGCGGTAATTAATTCATCAAAAGAACTTATCTACACTTCAGCAATCTCTTATCCCTCAGGTCTTCATCTTGCAAAAGACTGGGAATTTTGCTGCGAAGAGCTCATTAAATCCTTACCTTCTCACATCAGCAAAAGACTACTTGCAATTTCAATAGATGGAACTTCAGGGACCTTAATCGCTTGCGATAAAATTGGTAATCCAATTGAAGAAGCATTTCCATACTATTTAAGCTGTCCTGAGCAAAAGTCTTCTCTTCAAGAACTAGTACCTAAAAATAGCCTTGCTGGAAGTCAAAGTAGCAGCCTTGCAAGAGCACTCCGACTAACTAATAAACATGGCCCAGAAATTCTTTTGAGACATCAGGCAGACTGGATCAGTGGATGGTTTATGGATCATTGGCAGTGGGGTGAAGAAGGCAACAATTTGCGATTAGGGTGGAGTTTATCCAAAAATTGCTGGCCCTCAAGCTTTAAAAAACTACCCTGGCTTAAGGCTCTTCCAGAAATAGTGCCCAGTGGAAGCGTTCTCAAATACATCTCTCCACGTAAAGCCAAAAGACTCAATTTGCAAGAAAATCTTTTAATAATTGCTGGGACGACTGACTCGAATGCTGCAGTTCTTGCTACTGATGCGGAATCACAACATGGCATAACAGTTTTAGGCAGCACTTTGGTTTTAAAACGGTTTGTAGTTTCTCCCGTAATAGGTGCAGGTATTACCAATCATCGAATTGGAGGAAGGTGGCTATGCGGAGGAGCTTCCAATGCAGGTGGAGCCTCATTAAAGCAATTCTTCAACACACAAGAACTCAAAGAGCTAAGCAGACAGATCAACCCTGAATTAAATAGCGGCTTAAATCTCCATCCACTTCTTTCTGAAGGTGAAAGGTTTCCAACGGACGACCCATATCTAAAGCCAAAACTAGATCCACGACCAGTAAGTGATTCTTTATATCTGCATGGCCTTCTCGAAGGACTTGCACATATTGAAGCTCTTGGCTGGCAACGTTTAATTGAAGAAGGTGCTCCTCCTCCGCTAAAACTGATAACAATTGGAGGTGGAGCACGCAATCCTCAATGGCGTCGTTTACGAGAAAGAATCATTGGCATCCCTATAGAAAGTTGTACATTGCCTCCCGCAGCTGGGAGCGCTCGAATTGCTTTAGAAGGTATAAAGAAACTAAAGGGCCAAAAGCCATATAAATAAATTCATTGAGAAAGATCTTAAGAGTTGCTTATTAGGATTAAAGATTTATCTCAATGAAAATAATAATTATATTCAAAGAATATTAACTTTCATTCTGCAATTTTTAGTAATTTCTTCTCTGCGAAATTAATATTGCTATACAAAGGCATGAATCCACTAACTCCTTAGTGATCATTTTACAAAATCTGAACATGAAAATGGATCCACTAACTCCTGAAACAAGTACTCGTATATGTAATCACATGAATTCAGACCATAAGAAAGCAATCATTTCTTATGCAAAACACTATGGAGGATTAAAAAAACCAAGCAATGCGTTGATGGTCTCTATATCTTCTAAATTAATGAAACTTGAGGTTGACGGTCAACTAGTTGAAATCCATTTCGACCACACTCTTACTGATAGTGAAGATGCACACCGTACCTTGATCGCGATGCTTCAAGCCTGCTCAAAATCACCTCAGTAAATGAATCCAGCCAAAATCTCCCAGATAGTCAAGCCAGCATCACGATGGTTGATTCTCACGGTGCTCTAAAATCCAAACGTCACAAAAATGACAGGCCGGGATAGCTCAGTTGGTAGAGCAGGCGACTGAAAATCGCCGTGTCCCCAGTTCAAATCTGGGTCCTGGCATTAGTTAGTTTGAAAGGAAGTCGACTTTGTCTTTCTCAAAATCCACGCCGGGTAATGAGCGAGCATTTAGTAATGCTGATAGTTTCGCCATGGCCTTTGATAAAGCCTGGGAAAGCTATCAAAACAAAAAAAATGAGGTGTCTTTAGAAAAAGATGAAAAATTAAAAAATGTTTTGGAGGCAATCAAAGATCATCCCTTCTTAAATGAATCGCCTGAAATGGCAAAAGAAGTTGCAAAATTCAGAATACGTCTCCTCAATCTGAACTAAGAATTATTTAGGCAGACAAAAGTGGCATTTGGGGGTCATCCACATATTGCGTATCTTCAAGGCTAGTAGAATCAGAACACTGATTATCAATATCTTCATTAAACTGTGCAAAGTCATGATCTTGAACAGCCTTGTAACCATTGTCTTTGCCTGTACTTTCCCCACTTTCTTCTTGATAAGAATGATCTTTTAAATCATCTGAGGATGAACTATCCGCGACAACATGCAGAGGCTTATCTATATCACAATCAGTATTCAAGAGTTCCCTTAAGTTCCTAACTCTTTCTTCACTACCTTCAAGAAGCTCTTGTGCAGCAACATCTGCACAAGAATCTTTTGGCCTATGAAGTTTCTCAAGTTGATTTACCCTCAGTTCAAGGTCAAGTAGTCTCAAAGTCAAAACCTCAGACAACTCACTGAAAAGATGAAGTTGATTACTAAGGCGATGATCGATGCTGTCCATTCGCTCAATGCTTGCCATGAGAAATGGCCTCCCATAGGTAACCCTGCTGATGGTATCGGTGTGTCGAGCTCTGTCCATCTCATGCCTTGTAAGCAAGCATTATTGACAAAATAAATTCTTCTTCAATTAGCTTGGCCTTTCAGGAAACGCAAAGTTTGAAAGCCTCATCAAGGCCGTCTCATCTAAGACTTGCTGAGCCGAAATTATTTCAAAGCTAACTTGGTTCTTTAACCATACTTGTGTTGGTCTGACCGATCAAATCGATCATCTGTGCTTCAGAATGTCTCAGAATGATTTTCCAAGGACATATTGGGATTCTAATTAAAAATAGAATCTATTTTCCTGAAACTCCAGCTTCATTAATTAAAAAGGTCCTCTACAAGTGTCCCAATATGTCTTCCATTCCAGAATTCGCACTTAGCTTTGGCGGCCTAAGCATGCGTGATACACCCTTTAC
>QCJH01000015.1 GCA_003216155.1 Prochlorococcus sp. AG-409-A19
AGCCTTATTGATCCGTAATGGACGACCCATCATTTCTGAGCCCTGAAGAGCTTCTATGGCTGAAGACTCAGCGGTCTCATCAACCATTTCCACAAAGGCGAAACCCCTTTTGCGACCTGTATCGCGTTCCAAAGGCAAGGAGCAATTAACTACCTCACCAAAGGGTGCAAATAATTCAATGACATCTTCCTGCTCAGCGCGGAAGGGCAGATTGCCGACGAAAATACTCACTTGCTAGTGGACCTTAAAGAATGGACCGATGGAACAAAAAGTTGCCATTAGTTTTTGACTCTAGAAGAAATCAATTCACTAATGACTGAAACAGAGTAAACCCCAGAGACCTTTTAATCATCCTGATCAGGAACGGAGCCTCTTCCGCCAATAGGTCAACTGTTCCTGTACGCGCTCAAAACCAGTACCACCTTCACTGTTTCTTGAAGCAACAACATGGGTTGGCATCAACTTTTCAAAAAGGTCTGCATCGATGGATGGAGAAAATTCTTTCCATGCCTTTAAATCCATATCCTTGAGCAAAATCTTTTTTGCTATACAAGCCTTGACAACTTTTCCAACAATTTGATAAGCCTCCCTAAAGGGAATGCCTTTAAAGACTAAATAATCTGCCACATCAGTTGCATTAGAAAAATCAGAGGCCACAGCAAGCGATAGGCTTTCTGATGAAAATGCCAATCCTTCTTCCATTAAAATAGACATCGCTTCCAAACAATCTCTCGTGGTTTTCACTACATCAAAAAGTGCCTCTTTATCCTCTTGGAAGTCTTTATTATATGCAAGTGGTAATCCTTTAATCATTGTCAATAGACCTTGAACATGTCCAAATACTCTTCCTGTCTTCCCTCGAACTAATTCAGGAACATCAGGATTCTTTTTCTGAGGCATCAGGCTACTACCGGTTGCACAGCGGTCGCTTAAGCGAACAAATGCAAATTCTTCACTAGACCAAAAAACAACTTCTTCAGCCAGCCTACTAAGATGAACCATAATCAATGAAGATGCTGCAGCAAATTCAACAGCAAAGTCACGATCACTAACAGCATCTAAACTATTAGAATAAATATTGTCGAAGCCTAGTTTCTTAGCAGTTTGTTGACGATTTATAGGCACAGATGTGCCAGCTAAAGCAGCTGAACCCAAAGGTGAAATGTTAACCCTTTTTCTCACATCCTGAATGCGGTTCCTGTCTCTTTGAATCATTTCAATATAAGCAAGAAGATGATGTGATAAAGATATAGGTTGTGCACGCTGAAGATGAGTATAACCAGGAATTAAAGTGTAGAGATGTTCTTCTGCATGCAAAAATAAAGATTGTTGAAAACGCTTCATTTCAATATCAAGCTCATCAATTCGCCTACGCAACCAAAGTCTTAAATCTGTACCTACTTGATCATTTCTACTCCGACCAGTATGAAGTTTTTTACCTACAGATCCTAAAAGTGCAATTAAACGTCTTTCAACAGCAAAATGAATATCCTCATCTTTTATTCCTGGTTTAAAAGTACCAGATAAAGCCTCTGATCTAATAGTTTCTAGCCCATTCTCCAGCTGTATCACTTCTTCTGAAGTCAGAACACCACAATCTCCAAGCATATGAGCATGTGCAATGGAACCATCCAGATCTTCTTGTAAAAGAGTTATGTCAAAAACTATAGAAGCATTAAATTTCTCTATTGCCGGATGCAAGCCTTCATCAAATCTCTCGCTCCAAGCATCTTCTGAACCTCCTGTAACTCCAGTTGTCATAACTTAAACCAACTAAAAGACTAAGTATCAGGCTAAAGAAGTATGCAAAGAAGGAAGTGCCAGTTCCTCACGCACTTTCAAAACAACCATAGAGGCATCATCTTCCAAATGATGATCTTTACCTACAAATCGATCTAAACGCTTAAAAAGCTGATCAAGAATTCCTTGAGCCCCAAAACCACCTCGACAAACCCCTTCCAACGTACTAATTAATCGAGTTTCATCAAAACGATCGCCCGTCATACCGGAAGCCTCTGTGACACCATCCGTGTAATAAAGAAGAACATCTCCTGGCTCTAACACTATTTCACCTGCTCCATAATCTGCTTCAGCTTGTAAACCAATTAATAGGCCTGGAGCATCCAAACGACTAACACTTCTCTTCTGAGCTCGCCAAATCAAAGGTGGATTATGAGCAGCATTCGCAAAACGTAAGCGACGGGATCGAGGATCATAATCGGAATAAAAGAGAGTTACAAACCTATGAGACTGAGCTAAATCCTCTAAAGCCAATTGATTCAAGTCATGCAATATCCGATCAGGAGGCAAGCCACTTAATACTTCTGCTCTCAACATTCCCCTAAGCATCGTCATTAGTAATCCAGCAGGAACACCTTTGCCCATAACATCTCCAATCACAAAAGCCCAACGTCCTCTCTCCCGCCTTCTCCCCATCAATTCAGGTCGAGTAGGCATAAAATCGTAATAATCACCACCTACTTGAAAAGCTGGTCTACACAAAGCAGCTAATTCAATGCCCTCAATTACTGGACATTGATCTGGCAATAATTGTGCCTGAATCTCTGCACCAATACTTAATTGACGATCAACTCTTTCATGACGCTGTAACTCTTTCAACATAAAATCATTTTCTATTGCTATGCCTGTGAGATCTGCAACTAACTGAACATGACGACGATGTACTTCACTCCAAACCAAAGAACCACCTAAATCAAAAACATAAAGACGCCCCCTTGGCCTACCGCGAGCAACCAAAGAAGTAGCAAAAATTGCCGAGGTAGTCATATGTCGCTGTACTAACTGATCAAGTAAATCGACTTGAGATTCATCATTAGCAAAACCAGCATTCATAAATGTTTCCACTGAACCTAATTGCCTCAACAATTCCTGAGAATGATCAACAGGAATTATGTGAAGCTGTTCTCGCCAAAGCCGACCATCAGATGCAAAAGGAACTAACAAAGCACCATCAACACCAACCAAGCGAGAAGCAACAACGGGCACCAATTCAAGAAACCGGTGCAAGTTGGTAAAGCTTCTTAAAGCAAAGCCCAAGGAGATCAATAACTCCTGATTACGACGTTGCTCCTTTGACAAGCTATCCAACAATTCACGCAATGATGCAGATACAGATGGCAATTGCGCAGATGAATTAAATGAACGTATTGGATGTCTCCCTGGTGGCTTGTTGCTCACGACATCACCACTTTGAATCTAGAAACGTAGCAAAATATTCAGCAAGAGTCTGAAAAATCAACGTCTAGCTAAAAGGGCTTCAACAAATTCGAAACTACTGAAAGGCCTCAAATCTCTTATCCCTTCACCAGCACCAATAAAACGAATTGGAAGCTTTGCCTCTGATGCGACAGCTAACGCAACGCCCCCACGAGAGCTTCCATCAAGCTTAGTGATTACAACACCTGTCAACTTTGCTGCTTCAGCAAAAGCCAAAGCTTGCCGCAATCCGTTTTGTCCTTGACTTGCATCCAACACCAATAATGATTCAACTCTTGCCTCAGGCGCCAAGCGATCAATAATTCTCCTCACTTTGCCTAATTCCTCCATAAGATTATGTTTTGTTTGCAATCTTCCAGCCGTATCAACTAAAACCAAATCAATATTTTTAGATTTTGCAGCTCCAATAGCATCAAAAACAACAGCAGCAGGATCCGCATTTGCACAATTATTAGCAATAACTGGTACTCCACTTCTATCTCCCCAAATCTGAACTTGTTCAACTGCAGCTGCTCTAAAAGTATCTGCTGCAGCTATTAAAGATGAATACCCACTTCGAACAGCTAAATTGGCTAATTTACCTAAAGTAGTAGTTTTACCGACGCCATTAACACCTACCATTAACCATATATTTAATTGTCCTCTTTTAGGCACTAATAAATCAATGCCAGAATCTTTAATAGGTGCATCGATTAAATTACATAATTGCTTCTTAAGAAAACGAATTCCTTCTTCTGGATCTACAATTTCTTCATTCATAAGAGATCTTAATGCATCAAGTACTTGATCCGTAGCTTGAACTCCAGCATCAGCTCTTAGCAATAATGTTTCTAAATCATCCAGGATTTCAGGAGTAAGTGGGTCATCACCCAGATTATCTAGCAAACCTTTAACGAAACCTTTTCTTGTCTTTTCTAAACCTCTCCTTAATCTAGTTAACCAATCAATTTCATCTATAGAGATCTCCTCAGATTTACGACCTTGCGCTGAAAGAACCTCTGCAGACCAAGTGAATGAATCATCAAAATCTCCGAGTATAGCTTTCTCAGCAGCAGATGTTGATTGAGAAAGATCACTAGGCTTTAATTGAGTTTCTAGAGAGTTTTTTTCATCATTAATTTTTACTTCCTGCTTTAATTCGTCTTCAATCAAAGAATCTTCTTCTAACGATTTTATTACTTCAGGATCAGAATTTATACTTAAATCGGAGGTTGGCTTTTCAGAATTACTATTATCTTTCTCTTGCTGATCTTTAAGTCTTGCATATGCCTTCCGTGCCCATTCTAAAGGATCTTCTTCTAAATTTGAATCGCCTTCTAACTGAAGGTTAGATTCATCCTTTGTAGGCGAATTTGAAAGTCTAGACTCTCTAATATCATTAGAGTCACTTACTTCCCTCTTAAAACCGTCGTAAATCATTAAACAAAACTAGGGGTTGAGGCATTCTGCAATCTACGCAAAACTCCATTAATCATTCGTCGACCTTGATCATCACTATATTTATTGGCTAGCTCTACTGCCTCATTACATGCAACGGCTGCTGGCGTTCCTAAAAATTTTATATCTACAAAAGCTATTCTTAGAATATCACGATCTATACGAGGTAGTCTCTTCAATCTCCAACCTTCCATTACATCATCCAAACTTTGATCAATATTAGCAACTTGTTCAAGAACTAAACTTGCACGTTTCATTGCTCCATTGCGTATCTCATTTTGATCACTTAAAGCTATTAGGCGTGGCAATTCTAAGCTAATTGAAAGTCCATTCAAAATCTTTTCAGCCTCTTGAATACATAATTGTAAATGATTACGGACTAAAGGAACAGCAGGCTTATCTAGTTCTTGTAACTCACTATCCAATAAATGTTGTTGAGCATTTTCTAATTCTTCGGCACAATTATCTAAGCCTTCACGCCAATATTGTAATAGACTATCTAAAGCTTTTTGCAATAAATCATCTAATGTAAGTTCATGAAGCAATTTACTTTCAGCATCTGATATCTGACCCAAGATTAGAAGTGCTAATTCTCTTGACGTTGTTCGAGATTGCATTATAGGCCTCAAAACTTAAAATCTCACGCTCTAGATGAAGAGGCTGGGGTAGCCCTTAACTGAGCGAATAAACTAGAAAAACTTCTATTTGCAGGAGCTTCTCTATCATCTGGATTTACAATTCCTGCAGAAATTATTGTTTTAAAAGCATCCTCTACCGAAATATTTAAATCACGAACAGAAGACTCAGGAACAAGGGTATACCAGCCTGTAGTTGGATTAGGCGCTGTTGGTATAAAAACGCTAAGAAGAGGTTGATCTAAATCAGATTGTAAAGATGGTCCCACAGAACCAGTGACAAAGCCAACACTAAACAAGCCTTCTCTCGGATATTCAACCAGTACAACTCTACGAAAACGTTTTGAATTACCACTTAAAAAAGTTTCCAATAATTGTTTCAAAGTCTTATAAACCGAACCAGCCAAAGGAATGCGCGAAAGTGTCCCCTCACCAAATTCCAACAACCAACGACCCACTATATTCCTTGCCATCAGGCCTATCAAAAGAATCCCTAACAAAGGAACCGTGAGACCTAGAGCAAGATTTATAAGATCTTGAAGAAAAGGATTAAGAGTAATAAAGGGATTGAGCTGCTTAGGTATAGAAGTCAGAAAGGCTAGTACAAATCTACTAACTATTGTAGACAGCCAAATGGTTGTGGCCAAAGGAATAACCACCAATAAGCCAGCTATCAGATCATTCTTGAGATCTTGTTGCAGCCTTGCGCTCAAAGGCAGATCTTGTCTGGGATTGGACTGGACCAATTATCGTTAGATAGGTTAGACAAAACCTATTCTATTCTGTCAAAGCGAGAATCAAAAGACTTTTAAAGCGTTTCAAGCAAAAACCAGTAACGCAAGACAGATGAAAGCGACAAGAAGAATGAGTAAAGAGACGGTTCCTCCTAACCATTTTTGATTTCTAGCCGCATCATATTCTTGCTGTTCTTTTTGCAATTTCTGCTTAATAATTGAAACTTGTTGATTCACTAATTTACGTGCAGCATTTTTTTTCTCTGAAACAGAAGCATTTATAGGCAATTGACCAACCTGTACCAATTGACCACCAAGCTCTTCCAAAGCTTGTGGACTAACAAGCTGTTGATTAACGAGTTCAAATTGAAAACGTTTTTGGTCTAATGACTTGCTTGATCGAAAAGAAAACATATGATTAACATAGACAGAGAAAGGAATTAATAAAAAAGTTATTATTACGAAAAAAACTGACACAACAAATATCAATACACCAAAAATGGATTTGGACTTAACAAGTGAATCCATTTTATGGCCAATTAACATTATAAGTAAACCTATAATCCCCATAGATGCTCGATTCACAAATCTATCGATTAGCAATTGATGAAAAGTAGAATCATGCCAATCTGCCCCAAAAAGAACAAGAAACATTTGGAACAAAAATAATAAAACCAAACTTAAACCAACCCAAAGGGTCAAATGGCTAAATTTATTGGATGGACTAATTTGTTTCAAGGCGTTTAACAAGCGAAAATAGGTAAAGAGACTCAGACTTAAGCTTGGCAGATTTTTCAACCATCAAAAGTCAGGATGAATTGAGCAAAAAACTCAAGGAAGAAGCAATGAAACAAGGTTTTAATCCTGTAGGAATAGCACGCATACCCGGGAGCTCAAGACTTCGACTACGCAACGCCGCTTTAGAAAGATGGCTAAACGAGGGTCATCAAGCAGACATGGATTGGATGAAAGCTCCTGCACGTAAACAGATAAAGGATCTATTAGAAGGTGTTAACAGTCTTTTAGCAGTAGGGCTGAACTATTACGTAGACTCCAGAAAACAACAAGGGAGCTTATCTATAGGAAAATATGCATGGGGAGAAGACTATCACACAGTAGTTAGAAAAAGATTAAAAAAGATTGGTATCTGGCTTGAGAAACACAGACCAAATTGCAAATGGAAAGTATGTGTTGACACTTCGCCTCTCTTAGACAAAGCATGGGCAGAAGAAGCTGGACTAGGTTGGATTGGGAAAAATAGCAACTTAATAAACAAAAAAAAAGGCTCATGGATAGTTATTGGTCATTTGCTTTGTACTGAATCTCTTACCCCAGATAAACCTGCTGAATCTCTTTGTGGAAAGTGTCAGTTATGTATAGAGGCATGTCCAACAAAAGCAATACAAGAGCCTTTTGTAATTAATTCACGTAAATGCCTGGCATATCACAATATCGAAAACCGCAATCCAGAGCTTCCGCAAAAAATAAAAGAATCTATTGGTCCTTGGATAGCTGGTTGCGACATTTGCCAAGATATTTGTCCATGGAATCAAAATGACCTTATTTCCAGTCAAGACCCAGCCACACAACCAAAAAGTTGGGTTATCAACCTAACCAAAGAACAAGCATTAAAATGGGATGACGATACTTGGAGTAAAAAATTAAAAGGTTCAGCACTAAAACGTATCAAACCATGGATGTGGAGAAGAAATGCACTGGCAACCCAAGAAACAAACAAATGATTGAATTCCAAAGACAATCAAAAAAATCCCAAGGATTAATTCTAGGCCTTTTAATAGCCTTAAATTCTATATTTTTTCCAAGCCCAATACATTCTTTTATTCCATATGTCTATGAACCTAATCCAAAAGAACTGAAAAGAACTGGTATTAGTATTGGCCGTACTGCCATTCAATTACTAGAAATAGGCCAACCTAAAGAAGCTCTTAGACTTGCATTATTAGCAATACGATTAAACTCTCAAGATGATAGATTGTGGGCAATTCTTGCAGAAGCACAACTAAGAAATGATCAATTAAATCAAGCTAGTAAATCGTTAAATGCAGCCAAGACAATTAATCCCAAAAAAGCTGGCATTTGGTTTGCTGAAGGCTCATTAGAAATAATTAAAAAAAATCCTAAAAAAGCAATAAAATTAATAAAAACTGGATTAACTATAGATTCAAAAAATGCAAATGCCTATTTTCATCTGGGAAATGCAAACATCATGCAAAAAAAGTACAAACAAGCGTTAAGAGCCTTTGAAAAAGCTGTAGAATTAAAGCCTACATTTTGGGAAGCATTAAATAATCAAGGACTAATTCTTTTCGAACAGAAAAAAATAGAACGAGCTATCTCTACATGGGAAGCGGTTCTAGAAATAGAAATGAATGCAGAACCAATGCTAGCTTTAGCTGCAGCTTTAAATTTTATAAATTCAAAAGATTTAGAATCAATCTCACTGGCAACCAACGCATTAACAAAAAATCCTAATTACATTTCCCAAGAACACCAACGATCACAGCTATGGGGCAATAGCCTACGTAAAGCAACGAAAGCACTTCTTAGAAAACCTGAATTGCAAACAATCGTAGAACGTGCATTAGCAAATTCTGATTAAACCTCAATTCATTGGACAAAAGCTGTTCAACAAGCAATAAATATGTAGGCTTAACACTTTCCGCCCTCTAATCCACAAACAGGATGGCCGAGGAGCGCCTACAACCAATTTCGTTGCATCAAGAGATGCAACGCTCTTATCTCGAATACGCGATGAGCGTAATCGTTGGAAGAGCCTTGCCAGATGCGAGAGATGGGCTGAAGCCAGTTCAACGTCGCATTCTTTTTGCAATGCATGAACTGGGACTTACTCCTGATCGACCTTATAGAAAATGCGCTCGAGTAGTTGGAGATGTTCTAGGTAAATATCATCCACATGGAGATCAAGCCGTTTATGACGCATTGGTGCGCATCGTACAAACCTTTGCTAGTCGCTACCCGTTACTAGATGGTCACGGAAATTTTGGATCTGTTGATGATGATCCACCAGCAGCGATGAGATATACAGAAACGAGAATTGCCCCCATCGCTTACGAAGCGATGTTGAATGAAATAGGTGAAGAAACGGTTGATTTTTCACCGAATTTTGATGGGTCTCAACAAGAACCTTCTGTTTTACCTGCTCAACTCCCTTTCTTACTCCTCAATGGATGTTCAGGTATAGCTGTAGGAATGGCTACAAGTATTCCTCCTCACAACTTAAACGAAGTAGTTGATGGATTAATAGCACTAATCAAAAAACCAGAACTGAGTGATGAAAAACTTTTAGAACTAATACCTGGTCCTGACTTCCCAACTGGAGGAGAAATTTTAGTTGGAAATGGTATTAAAGAAACATATTTAAAAGGTAGAGGTAGTATACCAATGAGAGGATTAGCACATATAGAAGAAATACAACCAGGTAAAGGTAAACATAAAAGAAGTGCGGTAATAATCAATGAATTACCATATCAACTAAGCAAAGCGGGATGGATTGAAAAATTAGCTGATCTTGTAAATGATGGAAAGATTTCAGGTATTGCTGATATACGCGATGAAAGTGATAGAGAAGGAATGAGAATTGTTGTCGAATTAAGGCGTGATGTAAATCCAGAAAAAGTAATAACAGATTTACACCATAAAACCTCACTACAAAATAACTTTGGTGCAATTTTATTAGCATTAATAGAAGGACAACCGCAACAACTATCACTGAAAAAATTATTAAAGAATTTTTTAGAATATCGTGAATTAACTATCACAAGAAGAACTAAGTATTCGCTTGGTAAAACCGTTAAAAGATTAGAGATAGTAATAGGATTGATAAAAGCTATCAAGAACTTACAAACAGTGATCAAATTAATTCAAAACGCAAATGACGCAGGAGCAGCAAAAATAAAATTAATTGTTCAATTAGATATAAATGAAAAGCAAGCTGATGCAGTATTAGCAATGCCGCTAAGAAAACTTACTAATTTAGAGCAAGATGGTCTTCATAAAGAAAAGGAAGAACTTGAAATAAGAAAAAAGGAATTAGAAAGTTTACTAGTTGAAAGAAATAAATTATTAAATGTGTTAATAAAAGAATTAAAACAACTGAAGAAAAGATTTGGGAATCCAAGAAGATCCAAACTCATATATGGTGGAGACCTACTCCTTGCAGAAAAAGCAGCAAATCAAAGGCCTAATGCAGAACTGCAACGACAACAAGCATTAGAAGCACTACCACAAGACAGTAAACTACTAATACACCAAAATAATCAGGTAAAAATTATCAGCCCACAAGTCCTAGGAAGATTACACCTAGACAAAGAATGTACATTAGGGGATAATCCTTCGGCAGGAAAATTAATAATTCCAATCGAAACTAATCCCAAAATACTAGCCATTACTGAAACCGGAAGAATTGCCCTAGTGAAATGGGAATTTTCAGGGCAACAACCAGGAAATATTGAAAGGTTTTTACCTGGAGGTATAGAAGGAGATAAACTTGTTACTTTATTACCCATTCCTAAATCCTCAGAGCAAAAACTAAGCCTTGGTTTACTAAGTAGCGATGGACGTTTTAAACGATTATCATTTGAAGAGATCATAGAGTTATCTGGAAGGGCAGCAACAATTTTAAAACTCAAAGAAAGCGTAACTTTAAAAGCAGCAGTTATTTGCGAAGAGAATGGTCAAGTCATCATATCAAGTAATTTAGGAAGACTCTTGAAACTCTCTATCAATAAAGAAAGTATGCCAATAATGGGTAAAATGGCACAAGGCCCTATCACAATGAGATTGTTTAAAACAGAATCAATTATTGGGGCAATTTCATGTTCAAAAAATACTCAGGAAACAATTATCCTCTCAACAAAGAAAGGAAAACTGTTTAAAGTATCCATAAATTCGTTAAGATCGTGCAATCGTGGAAGTCTTGGTGAAATGATGATGAACATCAACACATCCAAAGAAACAATAATTTCTATTTGCAGTGGAGAAAAACTTTTAGGAATTATTAGTACTAAATCTCGACATGGAAGGCTTGATGCCAGATTATTAGAAAGCGGAACAGTCAAAAAGCCTACGGTTAAAAAAATTGAAATGAAAGAAGAAGAATATATAGACGAAATAACACCTCTATTAATTCAACAAGACAAAGATTAGGAAAGATATGTTTTTTCTACCCATATTAAATATTCTTCAGTTATATTTCCAGTAATATATTCACCATTAAAACACGACATATCTAGATTCTCAATGCTAGAATCTTGAATAATTGCTCTCTTCATATCATCGATTTCTTGATAAACTAGATAATCAGTAGCAAGTTCATTAGAGATTTCTAATATTGTTCTTCCATGAGCAATTAATTCATTTCTACTAGGCATATTAATTCCATAAACATGTGGGAAACGCACTGGAGGAGCTGCAGATGTGAAAGTAACCTTATTCGCACCAGCTAAACGAGCCATCTGTACAATTTGCTTAGATGTAGTTCCTCTAACTACGGAATCATCAACTATCAAAATATTTTTTCCTTTAAACTCTGTGCCCATTGCATTTAACTTTTGTCTAACAGACTTCTTTCTATGAGCTTGACCAGGCATAATAAAGGTACGACCTACATAACGATTCTTAAAAAAACCTTCGCGATATTCTATACCTAACTGCCTTGCCACCTGCATTGCTGCTGGCCTGGATGAATCTGGTATAGGCATAACAACATCAATATCACCACTAGATATCTGTTTAGAAATAGTTTCAGCTAAACAATCACCCATACGTAACCTTGCTTCATAAACCGATATTCCATTCATAATTGAATCAGGGCGAGCTAAATAAACATATTCAAAAGAACAAGGAAATAATTTTGGATCAGAATAACATTGACAAGAATAAAATTCACCGTTTAAGGTAATAAATACGGCTTCGCCAGGGGCGATGTCTCTTACAATCTTATAATCATTATTTTCTAAAACCAATGATTCACTTGCTATCATCCATTCATCCTTATCTTTAATTTTTCTATTGCCTAAAACAAGTGGACGAATTCCATAAGGGTCTCTAAAAGCTAGAATTCCATGTCCTGCTATTAAAGCAATCGCTGAATAAGATCCTTCAATTCTTTTATGAACTGCAGAAACAGCTTCAAAAGTTTGCTCAGGAGATAAGGCTTTTTCTTTTGATTTTGATTGTAATTCTGTAGCTAAAACATTGAGCAACATTTCTGTATCACTAGTCGAGTTTGTATGACGACGGTCAATACTAAAAAGATCTTTTTCTAATTCACGAGTATTGGTTAAATTACCATTATGAACCAAAATAATCCCATAAGGAGCATTTACATAAAACGGCTGGGCTTCCTCTTCTCTATCCGCTGCTCCTTTAGTAGCATATCGAACATGCCCTAAACCTACATTACCTATTAAATTTCTCATATTTCTAGTTCTATATGCTTCTCGGACTTGACCTTTTGATTTGTGTAAATGAAAAATACTACCGTCCATAGTCGCAATTCCTGTGGAATCTTGACCACGATGCTGAAGCAGTAACAAACTATCGTATATCTGCTGATTTACGAGCTCGGTAGAAACGATGCCGACAATGCCGCACATACAAAACGGAGCTCCTTAGTTTATTATTCAAGTATTTTGCACTAAAAGAGAACAAAGAACGAAGATTTAAGGAAATTTATCTAAACCCATACGGCGTGGAATAGCCATTTCATAAGTCTCTGAAAGATCTTTAAGAGACAGATCGATAAGAGTAGTCTCACCCTGACTGATCAAAAGCTTAGATTCATGGGTAACGACGCCTATTTCTTGAGCAGGGATTCTTTTATCAAGTAGCCCATTTAAATCTTCCAGAGCTTGTGTCCATGATAATAAAGAATTCTCAGGCACACTAACCAAAATCCTTGATCCTCCTTCTGCATAAAGAATACGATCAATACGACAATTGTAAGGAGGTAATTTGACATGACAACCAAAACTAGAACTGATACAACATTCAGCTAATGCAACAGATAATCCGCCATCACTTACATCATGAGCTGAATTAATATATTTTTTTGAAATCATATCTCTTAGGAAAGATTGTATTGATTTTTCAAGTGTTAAATCAATTTCTGGTGGTCTACCTGTTAATAAACCATGTATGTTTTGAAGATACATAGAAGCAGACAAAGTAACTCTTGAATCAATCGAATAATTCTCTGATAAAGGAACACCTAATAACCAAATAGTATCTCCTTTTGACAACCATCCTTGACCTACAATAGAGTCAATATTATGTACCAAGCCAACCATTCCTATAACAGGAGTAGGTTGTATTGGTTTTATCTTTCCAGCCTGATTTCTCGTCTCATTATATAAAGAAACATTCCCTCCAGTTACTGGTGTTTCAAGGTTAGTACAAGCATAGGTTATACCTTTACAAGCCATTGCCAATTGCCAATAACCTAAAGGTGTTTCAGGAGAAGGGAAATTAAGATTATCAGTGACAGCTAAAGGCTCAGCTCCAACACAACTTAAATTTCTTGCAGATTCAACAACTGAAGCAACAGCTCCCCTTTCTGGATCAAGATAAACCCACCTATTGGAACAATCAACAACAGCTGCCACTCCCCTTGTGTGATTGTTTTTTTTCGTATTAGATTGTTGACCACGTAAACGAATTACAGCAGCATCAGCCTGTCCTGGAGGAATAATAGTGTTTGATTGAACTTGATAATCATATTGTCTATAAACCCAACGTTTAGAAGCTATAGTTGGATCATCTAATAATTTCAATAAGATTTGATTCCATGTATAGGTTGAAATTTTTACATCATTTTTAAAAATAGATATTTCGAAATTATCACATTCTGGAAGTTCCTGTTCACTCCAAAGCCAATGATTTGATATTTCTAAGGGAACATTGGGAAGTAAATCATGCTGCTCTACTGGTGTGTCGTTTGCTAGAGCATTAGCTGGTATATCAGCAACTATCTGGCCATTTTGTAATATTCTGACTGTTTTTTCCTCGAGAACACGTCCTACGACAGTCCCATGAAGACCCCAACGTGTGAACTCCTGAATTAATCTTTTTTCTGAACCTGGAGAAATAACAAAAAGCATTCTTTCCTGTGACTCTGAAAGAAGAAATTCATAGGGGGTCATTCCATGCTCTCTGGCTGGTACTTTATCCAGATCTAATTCAATACCTAAATCTCCTTTTGCTGCCATTTCAGAGCAACTACAAGTTAAACCGGCAGCTCCCATATCTTGAGCTGCTATAACATCCCCAGTTTTAAAAACAGATAAACAAGCTTCGATCAAGCCTTTTTCTAGAAAAGGATCACCCACTTGCACTGCTGGACGATCATCTGAAGAAGATTTACTTAATTCAGCACTAGCAAAACTGGCTCCCCCCATACCATCTCTACCAGTAGTACTGCCAACATAAAGAACAGGAAAACCAATACCTTTAGCCCCAGAACAAACAATATTATCTGTTTCCATTAATCCAATTGCCATAGCATTAACTAATGGATTACCTGAATAACTGTCATCAAACCCAACCTCACCACCAATAGTTGGAACACCTACACAATTTCCATAATGAGATATTCCAGCTACAACACCTTGCATTAAACCAACATTTTTGGGTGTTTCCAATGGACCAAATCGCAAAGCATTTAATAAAGCAATAGGTCTGGCACCCATGGTAAAAATATCACGCAAAATACCTCCAACTCCTGTTGCTGCACCTTGGAATGGTTCTAATGCTGAAGGATGATTGTGACTTTCAATTTTAAAAGCTAATTTATCTCCTTGCCCAAGATCAACAACGCCAGCATTTTCTCCAGGACCAACAAGAATTCTAGGACCTTTAGTTGGAAAATTACCTAACAAAGTTCTAGAGTTACGATAACAACAATGTTCTGACCACATAACTCCAAACATACCCAGTTCAGCTCTATTGGGTTTTCGTTTAAGCCGCTTACAAATTTCTTCATAATCTTGAAGCTTTAAACCCTCTTGCTTCAAGGCTTCTTGAACGTCATAGTCAACAGTCAAAACAGAATTTGAGAAGATACAAAACCAATATATTGCTAATATCCATAAATAAGATCAAAACCATGGATCTTCATCGTTATCTGAAGAAATAAAGCGATTTCTAGGGTAATTTCGGACGTCACTAATTTCTGATGTCGAGGAATCGTATGAAGTATCCCAATCTTCCAAAGGGTCATCAATAGAAATTTTCTTTTGATCATCAATACTATTATCTATTGATTCTTCCCAAGGTGGATCTTCAAGCCAGCCTTCTAATTTATTGGATGCTATATCGCTAAAATGCTGAAATTGATCACGAAAATGTCGTGTTTTACGTAAAATATCCTGACGAATGCTTGATTTAGAAAGTGGAAGATCATCGATAGAGTCAGAAGAACAGACAACCATTCCTGGTTGCTGATCAATTATTCGATCAATAGATAAAATCCATCTACTTGTTCCTGGTAGTCTAGGGTCTGTTCTAGAAACTAAATAATGAATAATTTTTCCATCTTTAAATGAAAAAACAAAATCTGCTATTAATCCTATTCTTGAACCATTTTTACTCAAAAGTTCAGCATCAATCAAAGTAGGCAAACGAGATAAAAGCGATTGATCATAGTTAGCTGGATTTCCCTTTACATAAATTTGCTTTTCACTAATTCCTCTACATTGATCTAACCGCCATATATCTCTAGCAAGTCTCAAAGATGATGGTTTACTCGCCCAGCCTAAAATCCTATGTACAGGTGGATGCATCCAACAATTTATGCCAATGCCATGATCAATTCCTTGATCACATCTAACTCGATGTTTTAAAAGGTCAGTCATCAAATATTGTTCAGGTAAATTTAAAATCATGTTCGTATTTGGACTGGCATGACTAAATATAAAAAACCAGAATCACTATTCTCTGCTGAAAGAATAACAGGAGTATTTGGTGAATTACAATTTAAGACTACTAAATCAGAATCTATAGATTTTAAACCTTCGAGTACATATCTTACATTAAAAGCTATTTGTATAGACTCACCTATAAATTTAATAGGTATAGATTCAGAGCCACTCCCAACATCTTGAGCATCTGCTGTCACTTTCATAATTTCAGACTTCTCGTCTAAAGTAATCTTAACAACATTATTTAATTGATCAGCTAACACGGCTACACGTTCTAATGATTGAATAAACGAATTTCTATTAATATAGATTTTTCTGCTAAATTCGGATGGAATTAATTGAGAATATTTTGGATAATCTCCTTCTAAAGTTCTACTAGTTATAACCTGATCTGAAGATAAGAAGACTACTTGTCCTTGGTCACAAAATAAACTTACTGTATCATTATCTCTTAAACTATTCATCAACCTTTCTACTTCGCGTAAAGATCTTGAAGGTAGTGTAATAGCAAAATCATCAATTTCATTTGCAGATTCAGATTCTAAAGCATCCTTAATGTTTAATACTGCTAATCTGTGTCCATCAGTTGCTGCTGAGATCATTTCACATCCATTAAAACTTAAATGTACACCCGTTAAAAGTTGTTTTGCTTCATCTGAACTACTCGCAAAGATTGTACTTTTTAATGCTTTAATTAGAGAGTGCCTATTAACCTTAAAAGCTCTTCCACTTTGTACTAAGGGAAGCTCAGGATAATCATCAGAAGACATTCCTCGCATTTGATAACTTCCATTTGAACTTATTAATTCAACATTTTCTCCTAAATCATCGCTAATCAAAGTAATAGGACTATCTGTTGATAACCTAGCAACTATTTCTACAAGTAATTTTGCAGGTAATGTTATTGCACCACTAGTTTCAATAGTTGCAGAAAAAGAAGTCTGAATTCCTAAATTTAAATCAAAACCAGTTAAGCTTAATCTTTCTGTACCTTGATCAGCGGTTAGTAGAACATTAGCCAAAACAGGATGAGTAGGCCGCGAAGCTACTGCTCTACTTACAAGTTGAAGAGCTGAATTGAATTCTGTTTGAGCGCAAACTAATTTCATCAAACTACGTTCAAAGTAAAACGAGAGTAATTACACCCAAGGTTTCACAAGAATGACCAACGTGCAATAGCTTGTTAATCCATCTCATTCTTTTCTGCTAATTTCTTTTCTTATCCTAATAAAGAAAGATAGCCGTAGTAGTAGTACCTGTGGAAATGGTGGAAAAGGGCCGAAATCATTTATATCACAGGTTTTTTTTTGCATAAGCTTGTGGAATTTAATTCTCAAATCCTGGAGAACTTTTAATTTTTAGAAATAATTTTTATTTTTAAAATTTCTTTTTTCATATATTTGGTTTTTTAATTTCTTTTCCACAAATTTAAAGCCACTCTTTCCACGTTTCTCCTCAGACAGTTTGGCTACCGTCTGTCATTGCTTTGTGACTTATAGGCCCATCATTTTTGCAATATTATTTATTTCTGCTTCTATTCCAGAATTAAATACCGCATTATTATTTTTAATGGCACAATCTGGATCTTTCAGACCATTTCCAGTTAATACACATACAACGGTTTTGTTATTTTCTAATTCATTTGCCCTTTTTAGTAAACCTGCTACTGCTGCAGCACTGGCAGGTTCACAAAAAATCCCTTCTTCTTTACCTAAGATTTTATATGCTTCTATTATTTCATTATCAGTAACATCTAAGAAACTTCCTTTACTATTTTCTTTTGCTTTAATTGCTTTTTCTCTATTGACTGGATTACCAATTCTTATTGCTGTTGCTATTGTCTCAGGGTTTTTGACTATTGTATTCAATACTAAAGCTGCTGAACCTGTTGCTTGAAAACCCATCATTCTTGGTAATTTTTTTGCATAACCTAATTTATAATATTCTTTGAAACCCATCCAATAAGCACTGATATTTCCAGCATTTCCCATTGGTATACATAACCAATCAGGAGCTTCGCCTAAATTATCTATAATTTCAAATGATGCTGTTTTTTGACCTTGTAACCTAAATGGATTTACAGAATTTACAAGTGTTATAGGATATTTTTCAGCCATTTCTTGGACAATATTTAGAGCACAATCGAAATTACCTTTAATAGCTAATATTTCAGCCCCATAGACAAGTGCTTGAGCTAATTTTCCTTGAGCTACATAGCCATCAGGTATTAAAACATATGCTCTCATACCTGCTCTGCTGGCGTATGCAGCTGCAGATGCTGATGTATTTCCTGTACTAGCACATATAACTGCCTCACATTTTTTTTCTTTTGCTTTGCTTATTGCCATGGTCATTCCTCTATCTTTAAATGATCCTGTTGGATTAAGTCCGTCATATTTCACATAGACTTTTACTCCTTTACCGATTCTATCTTCTATAGATTTAACTCTTATTAGTGGAGTACCTCCTTCTTTAAGGCTAATGATTGGAGTGTTATCTGTAACTGGAAGTCGGTTTCTATATGCTTCTATCAGCCCTGGCCAATTTTGCTGGATTGCACTTGACCTTATACTTCTTCTGATTTGTTGAATTAAAGTCATTTTCAAGTTTAGGATGATTAAATTCTTTTTATCTCATTATCCTTTAGACGGTCTAAAGGTGAATCAGAAAAGAATTTCACAAGATCTGTAATTGATTCTACTTTATCAATGATTTTAAATAAAGCAGGTAGGTTTACTGCTATTGTTTTATTTGGATAGGCTTTTAGAAATAATACTAAGTTTACTTTTTCTTTGCCGATAACTATACTTTTGATTATTCCAGCTTTAATTGCAGGGATACTTACTTTGGTATTTGAAACTCTTAGTGGATAAATTATTTTAGCAGCTCTTTCTAATATGACTTCTCCAATAGTGCTGTTCATTAGATCACTTGTTAGTACCAATGGGAGCTTATATTCTTGCTTTAGCAATGTTGAGACTTCTTTGGGATCTTGATTACTAAATCTAAGAAGGGTTTTTAATAAGCCTGTAGTTTTTCCAGTTTCAGCAAGTTTTTCTATATTTTCTATACTTATAGTTCTACAAAATGCCCCACTTATTAAAGCTATTTCAGTGGCAGCTTTTGTAGGATTAGCATATGTAAATAATATTGTTAAAAATATGGCTATGTAGTTTTTTATATATATGGGCCTGTTTAGTTGTTTCATGATATCTGAGTTGATGGCCCAATCGTAAATCGAACAATTCGATCAAGATTTTTCTCAGTAATCCCTTTAGCTATTTTTATTCCCATTTTTAGTGCAATTGGTTCTTTTATTAATAGAGTTGTTTTTAGTAGTAAATTTGACTTATATCCTGGCAATTCTTTTAGTATTTTTGCAATGCTATTGATTGGATTGATTTGTATAAATGTAAGACTTTCAGTCCTCTTTTTAATTCTTTTTGATTGTATATTCTTTGGTAGAATTTGGTTGATATGTCCTATAGTTTTTAAACCGATTATATCTAATTGGTTTATTATAATCTCTATTAATTGTTCTTGTAGAATGTTTCCATTTTTTGAAAATAAAAAATTCAAAATTTGATCTAACAAATACCCAATATCAATATCTTTTTGTTTAGCAGCACTCCCAAGAAGTTCTTCTAGTTTTTTCCAGCTGAATAAACCCTCATCAAAAAGCATTTCTTTTAGGCTCTCTCTTAACTCGGGATCAGGATCTTCTATTAATCTTTTAGCAAAATATGGATATGCCGCACCGAGTATTTTAAAATTAGGATCTACACTTAAGGCAATACCTTCAAGTGTAATTAGTGATCGTATAATTAAAGCATAATAAGGGGGTACTTTAAATGGGAATTTATACATAACTCCAGATAAATCATCTGTGACTGTTTTAAAATCCATTTTACTTACTCCCATATCAATAGCATTTGTAAATACCTTTTCAAAGGCTGGAACTATTGGGGCAAGATTTATATTATTTTCTAGAAATCCTAAACTTACAAAATCTTCGGACAGCTCTTTAAAGTTCTTATTAACAAGGTGAACTACTGATTGTATTAATCCTGTCCTAGATTCTCTAGAAACTTCACTCATCATACCAAAATCTAAATAACATAGTCTTCCGTCCGGAAGTGCTAATAAGTTGCCTGGATGTGGATCTGCATGAAAGAAGCCATCTTCTAATAATTGTTTTAAACTACAATTAACTCCTATATCTATCATTTTCTGTGGATCTATACCAAGATTTTTGACTGCTTTTAAATTTGTTAGTTTTACCCCATCTATCCATTCCATTGTTAAAACTCGTCTACTAGTCGCTTCTTCATAAATTTTAGGCACTGCTATTTTAGTATTTCTTTTGTGTAATCTTGCAAATTTATTAGCATTTTCTGCTTCATTTAAGTAATCCATCTCCTCAAATACTCTCTTTCCTAATTCATCAATTAGTGCTACTAGATCACTTCTTATCAAGCCTATATTTTCCTTTAGCCATCTAGCAATATTCCTAACTATGAAAAGATCTAAGGTTATTTGCTCTCTTAAGCCTGGTCTTTGTATTTTCACTGCTACACGTGCACCACCTTTTAAAACCCCTTTATGAACTTGTCCCAATGATGCAGCTGAGATAGGTTCTTCATCTAATGATTCAAAAATTGAATCTATAGACCTTTCTAGATCTTCTTCGATACAATCCATTGCAAGTTTGCTATCAAACCCAGGCAGTTGGTCTTGTAATTGTGAGAGTTCATCTAGCAGTAGTGCCGGTACAATATCTGGCCTTGTAGAGAGTGCTTGTCCTGCTTTAATAAATGCAGGACCTAATTCAACCAATAATTCTGTAAACTGTTTTGCTCTATCTGTTGCTTTTTCTTTGTTCTTTAGTAATCCGAAAACTTTATCTATAGCGATTTTGAAAAGATATATTCCTATAGGTATTAGAGTTTGCCATAAGCGTCTAAGCAATCTTTGTGGATGTCCTCTATAAATTCTTGCAATTGCATCTGGATCATATTCGTTAAGCCCTGACGCCTCAATGAAATCATCCAGGTCTTTATTGCTTTGGATGTCTTGCATTTAGGTTTCCCCTTCTAAATCTGGCAAATAGCCGCTACCGTCGACTCGAGTCTCAAGGATCGAAGTGCTTACCGGCCTGCGTTTGAGCAACATTGGTTTGATTGATAGCTTAGAACTCCGTTTCCAGGATGGTTTCACAGTTCTAACTGGTGAGACAGGAGCTGGTAAATCCATCTTTTTTGATGCCATTGATGCATTATTGGGTGGTTTCCATGGATTAGCAGGCTTTAGATTGCCACGAACAGGTTGTGATAGTGCTGTTATAGAGGCTACTTTTTCCCTTAACCCTTTAGTTGAATCCTGGTTGAATGAGCAATCTTTTGATTTAGAGGGTTCTGATGTATTCCTTTCTAGAGAATGGCGAAAAAAGGACGAGGGATTTACTAGTAGATATAGAATAAATGGGTTATGTGTTAATAGACAGCAAATTCTTGCGATTCGTCCATTATTAGTTGATCTCACTTTACAAGGCCAGACAATAGATTTTTTTAAAATTGGTTATGCTCGGTCAATGCTTGACAGAATAGGTGGTAACTCATTGCATAGAATTATTCTTGATGTAAAAGAATCTTGGAATACATGGCATAAGAATTTCACTTTATTGCAACAGACTAAATTAGAAATTCAAGATTCTGAATTAACATATAAACAAGATCAAGAGATATTTAATGAGTTGTTTTTGGCTGATTTAAAAGACCCTTCTGAATTTGATAGACTTCAAAAAGAGGAAGATAAGTTGGCTAATAGCGTAAGGCTAAAAGATGGCATTATTCAAGTTGTCGCTTTATTAGAGAATGGTGATGTTTCATTTCCTTCAGTTTTGGATCAAATTGCTAACTGCGTTAGTCATTTAAATAGCATTTCTAATTTTGATGCTGCATTAGAAGAGCAAAATAATAAATTATTGGCTTTACAAGCTGATATTTCTGAAATGGCATATTATTTACATGGTTATCTTGATTCTTTAGATTCTAATTCTTCAAGGCTAGATGAATTGCAGGAAAGAATAGCATTGATTAAACGCCTAGAAAGGAAGCATGGACTTGGATTAAAGCAGTTAATAGTATTACAAAATACATTGGATAAAAAACTTAATCGAGATCATGGATCACGGTCTTTAACTAGTTTAGAGGAGGGAGAAAGTAAATCTAGAAAGATTTTTATTTCTGCGTGCGATCGTTTGTCTAAAGCGCGCCAGCAAATAGCGAATGTCTTTGAAAAGCAGATGACCAATTATTTAATTTCTTTGGGTTTAGAACATGTAAGATTTAAGATTGAAATTCAGTCATCTGAACCAGATCAGTATGGAGCAGATTTTATAGGGTTTATGTTTTCAGCTAATCCAGGTGAGCCTTTGCGTCCTTTAAATGAAGTTGCTTCAGGAGGAGAATTATCACGTATTTTACTCGCCTTAAAAACTATTTTGGCTAAAGTTGATCATAGCAGCTCTTTATTCTTTGATGAAATTGATTCTGGAGTTAGTGGAAGAACTAGTAGTTCAATTGCAAATCTTTTAAAGAAAGTTTCTTCAGATAGGCAAGTCTTTTGTATTACTCATCAACCATTGATTGCAGCAGCAGCCCACCATCATTTTAGAGTTTCTAAGCTTTCTAAAAATGATCTAACCTATTCGAAAATCGAATTATTGTCGGATATTCAAGATCGGCAAAATGAACTTGCGGAGTTAGCTGGCGGTGATTTTGAGGAGGCTGGGATCTATGCAGCTAGTTTGCTGGAACAACAGGTAGCTTAAAAGTTCCATCTCTTCCTAGAATCTAAGGCTTGCTATCCAGCCTTGTCTGTGTCAGAGAATTCTGAGCCGAAAAAGAAATCTTTTGTCGAAGCTGAGAATTTGACGGGAGAAAAGCCTGATAATTTTATTTGTGTACGCGGTGCCAGGCAGCACAACCTACAAGATATAGACCTCTCCTTTCCAAGGAAGAAATTAGTGGTTTTCACTGGTGTTAGCGGCAGTGGTAAGAGTTCATTAGCTTTTGACACGATTTTTGCTGAAGGCCAACGCCGATATGTTGAGAGCCTATCTGCATATGCTCGTCAGTTCTTAGGGCAAGTTGATAAGCCAGATGTTGATGCAATTGAAGGGTTGTCTCCAGCTATTTCAATTGATCAAAAATCAACAAGTCATAACCCTCGATCAACAGTTGGAACAGTTACAGAGATTCAAGATTATTTGAGATTGTTATTTGGTCGCGCCGGAGAACCTCATTGTCCTCAATGTGATAGGTCAATTAGACCTCAAACTATCGATGAAATGGTCGATCAGATTATTACTTTACCAGCAGGAACAAGATTTCAATTATTGGCCCCTGTTGTTCGAGGAAAAAAGGGAACACATATGAAACTTTTAAGTGGATTGGCAACTGAGGGTTTTGCTCGTGTAAGAATCAATGGTGAAGTCAGAGAACTATCTGACAATATCGAGCTAGATAAAAATCAAATCCATACCATAGAAGTTGTAGTTGATCGATTAATAGCGAGAGACGAAATTCAAGAACGATTGACAGATTCCTTGAGAACAGCTCTTAAGAGAGGTGATGGTCTAGCTCTAGTTGAAGTTGTACCCAAAAAAAATGAAGAATTACCTACCGAATTAGAGCGAGAGAGACTTTATTCTGAAAACTTTGCTTGTCCTGTACATGGAGCTGTTATTGAAGAACTTTCTCCAAGATTGTTTTCATTTAATAGTCCTTATGGCGCCTGTCCTGATTGTCATGGATTAGGTCATCTAAGGAAATTTACTGTAGATAGAGTTATCCCAGATCCTACTTTACCGGTTTATGCAGCCGTAGCTCCTTGGAGTGATAAAGAAAATAGTTATTATTTTTCATTGTTGTACTCTGTTGGTGAAGCTTTTGGATTTGAAATAAAGACTCCTTGGAAGGATTTATTAGAGGAACAACAAAAGACTCTTCTTTACGGAAGTTCTGAACCTATTTTAATTCAGGCTGATAGTAGATATAGTAAAAAGGGAGGTTATACAAAACCTTTTGAAGGTATTCTTCCTATATTAGAAAGACAATTAAAGGATGCAAGTGGAGAATCTAGCAAGCAAAAGCTAGAAAAATATTTAGAATTAGTTGATTGTTCTTCTTGTTGTGGCAAACGATTAAGGCCTGAAGCTCTTGCTGTTAAGGTAGGTCCATATAGAATTACTGAATTTACTTCCGTTAGTGTAGGAGAAACTCTTGATCGAATTAATGAATTGATAGGTGTTGGTAAATCTAAAGATTGTAATCCTTTGCTTAATAATAGACAACTTCAAATAGGAGATTTAGTTTTAAAAGAAATAAGAATGCGCCTTCGTTTTTTGCTAGATGTTGGGCTTGATTATTTAAGTTTAGATCGTCCTGCTATGACTCTCTCAGGGGGAGAGGCTCAGAGAATTCGTCTAGCAACGCAAATAGGAGCTGGGTTGACAGGAGTTCTTTATGTTCTAGATGAACCCAGTATCGGTTTGCACCAGAGGGATAATGATCGCTTGCTAGTGACTTTGCGAAGATTACGTGATTTAGGCAATACTCTTGTCGTTGTCGAGCATGATGAAGAAACTATTAGAGCAGCTGATTATTTAGTTGATATTGGTCCAGGAGCTGGTGTACATGGAGGCCGTATAGTTGCACAGGGGACCGTTGATAATTTATTAAACTCTAAGGACTCTTTAACTGGAGCTTATTTAAGTGGGCGAAGTTCAATTCCTACTCCTTCTATTCGGCGTAATGAAGGAAATAGAAATTTACGGTTGGTTGATTGTCAATTAAATAATCTTAAAAATATCACAGTAGATTTTCCCTTGGGTAGATTAATAGCAGTTACAGGTGTTAGTGGAAGCGGAAAAAGCACTTTGATAAATGAGTTGCTTCATCCCGCTCTAAACAATAGTTTAGGATTGAAAGTACCTTTTCCGAAGGGGTTGAAGCAGTTACGTGGAATTAAGGCAATTGACAAAGTAATTGTAATTGATCAGTCACCCATAGGTCGAACTCCTCGTTCTAATCCTGCTACCTATACCGGAGCATTTGATCCTATTAGAAATATCTTTGCTGCCTCAATAGAGGCAAAAGCCAGAGGATATCAGGTTGGACAATTTAGTTTTAATGTAAAAGGTGGTCGTTGTGAAGCATGTAAAGGTCAAGGAGTAAATGTTATCGAAATGAATTTTTTGCCAGATGTTTATGTACAATGTGATGTTTGTAAAGGTGCGAGGTTCAATCGAGAAACTTTACAGGTGAAATATAAGGGTTTTTCTATTTCAGATGTTTTAGAAATGACTGTTGAGCAAGCAGCAGATGTTTTTACTGCCATTCCGCAAGCAGCAGAAAGACTACGAACTTTGGTTGATGTAGGTCTTGGATATATTAAATTAGGTCAACCTGCACCAACATTGTCCGGTGGTGAAGCTCAAAGAGTGAAATTAGCCACTGAGTTATCAAGAAGAGCTACTGGAAAAACATTATATTTAATTGATGAACCCACAACAGGACTTAGTTTCTATGATGTTCATAAGTTAATGGATGTGATACAGCGCCTTGTGGATAAAGGCAATTCAATAATTGTTATTGAGCATAATTTGGATGTGATTAGGTGTTCTGATTGGATTATTGATTTAGGTCCGGAAGGTGGTGACCGAGGAGGTGAGGTTATTGTTTCAGGCACTCCTGAAGTCGTTGCTGCTCATCCAACTAGTCATACCGGTGCATATCTAAAAAATGTTTTAGCAAATCATCCAAAGGATATCTCGACTACCTCAGACTGATAATGCACTGATGAAGAAGGCATCTAAAGTTCTAATTCCATTGGGACTTTGACTTTTGTACTGAGTATTTTCTTAGCATTTTGCCATTATTTTATAAATTACTTATATTCTGTTTTAGCTTAAAACCCTTTAGCCGCAAGAGATTTTCGAGAATGGGAACTTTTTGAGTTCTTTTTCTCATTCTTTCTTTAGGTTTGTTTTGGCAAAAATCATTTAGCTCTTTCCAGATCCGGGAAGGCTTGGATGGGATTACGATTGCTACATTTAAGCCTTCATGGCCTTATCAGGTCTCATGATCTCGAGTTAGGACGAGATCCTGATACCGGTGGCCAGACTCTTTATGTGCTGGAACTTGTTAGAGGTCTAGCAGCTCGTCCAGAAGTCGAAAGGGTTGATTTAATTACTAGATTGATTCAAGACCGAAGAGTATCTGCTGATTATTCGAATCCGAAGGAAATCATTAGTCCTGGAGCCTCAATTTCTAGATTAGCTTTTGGACCTAAAAGATACCTTCGCAAGGAATTGCTTTGGCCATATTTAGATGATTTGGCGGATCAGATAGTTACTAATTTACAGAATGATAAATATTTACCAGATTGGATACATGCGCATTATGCAGATGCGGGTTATGTTGGATCATTGGTAAGTCGACGTTTAGGTATACCTTTAGTTTTCACTGGTCATTCTTTAGGTAGAGAAAAGCAAAGAAGATTGCTTGCAGCTGGTGTAGATCATGAACATATTGAACAGACCTATTCTATTAGTAGACGTATTGATGCCGAAGAGCTGTCACTTGCTCATGCAGAAATGGTCGTCACTAGTACTCGTCAGGAAGCAGAGCAACAATATGCTCGCTATGGAAGTTTTATGCCTGATCGAGTAAAAGTAGTACCTCCAGGTGTGGACTCTGCACGTTTCCACTCTACACAAATAGATAAGGAAAATAAGGATATTGATCGGCTTTTTGCTCCTTTTTTGAGAGACACTTCTCTTCCCCCTTTGTTAACAATATCTAGGGCTGTTCGTCGTAAAAACATACCAGCTTTCGTAGAAGCATATGGCCGTTCAACTGTTTTACGCCAACGTCACAATATAATTCTTGTTCTTGGATGTAGAGAAGATCCTAGGCATTTAGATAAACAGCAAAAGGATGTTTTTCAACAAGTTTTCGAATTAGTAGATAGATTTGATTTGTATGGAAAAATCGCATATCCAAAGAAGCATCGTAGAGATCAGATACCTTCAATATATAGATGGGTAGCTAATAAAAAAGGATTATTTGTGAATCCAGCTCTTACTGAACCTTTTGGATTGACTTTATTAGAAGCAGCAGCTTCTGGTTTGCCAATGGTTGCTACTGATGATGGTGGACCGCGAGAAATATTGGCTCATTGTGATAATGGATTATTGGTTGACGTTACTGATTTAGATGCATTGCAGGATGCCTTAGAGCAAGGTTCTTCTAATCTTGAAAGGTGGAGAAAATGGAGTGATAATGGTATCGAGGCTGTTAGTCGTCATTTCAGTTGGGATGCTCATGTTTGCAATTATTTGGCATATATGCAAAATCGTTCCGCACTTTCTTTGTCTCGTACTTTGGTTAAAAGTAGTGAACCAACTGATAGCCCATTAGGTAAGAAGTTAATTCTATTAGATTTAGATAGCAGTTTTGATAACCCTGATTCCAAATCTTTGTGTGATTTACGTAAAAAATTAGAAACAACAGCATTTAATTCTACTTATAGTTTAGGAGTATTGACTGGCCGATCAATTAAGGGTGCTAGATATCGATATGGTCATTTTCAACTTCCGGATCCACACGTTTGGATTTGCAGAGCAGGTACAGAAATATTTTATGGATCTGAGAATCAAGTTGATGAGTCCTGGGAATCATCTATTTCCTTAGATTGGAATAGACAGGGTATTATAGATGCTCTTTTAGATTTGAAAGAGCATTTAATTTATCAGGATGATCATCATCAATCTAAATATAAGGTCAGTTATTTATTAAGAGAGTCAGGAGATGATATTTTGCCACTATTACGTAAAAGATTGCGCCGCAAAAATCAGTTGGCTAGGCCATATTTGCGATGTCATTGGTATTTAGATGTTTTACCATTACGTGCTTCTAGGAATGAGGCCATTCGATATCTTTCTCTAAGGTGGGGTTTGTCTTTAGAGAATGTTTTAGTTGTAGCTAGTCAACAAGGTGATGCTGAATTGGTTAGTGGATTGACCTCATCTGTAGTCCTTGCAAATTATGATTCTTGTTTGGAATCTTTTCGATCACATCAACGAGTTTTCTTTTCGTCTAGTCCTAAAGTGAAAGGTTTGTTAGATGGATTGAATCATTATAGATTTCTTTCGAATAAATAGTTAATTTCTATTAATTAATTTTATACAGCCTGCACCTTTATCAGCTTTTTTTCTTGCTTCAGTTATTGATTCGGATGCAGCCAAAACCACACCCATTCTTCTATTTTTTTTAGCATTAGGTTTTCCAAAAAGATATACACTGGTTCCTTCTTCTTCCAACGCTTTGTCTACACCAGCATATTGCATTGATGTTAATACACCTTTTGATAAGATTACACGACTTGCACTTGCTTTAGCTGTTTTGATTTTAGGTATTGGTATTCCTAAAATTGCTCTTAGATGCAATTCAAATTCATTCATATTTTGACTTATTAGTGTTACTAACCCTGTATCGTGTGGTCTAGGTGATAGTTCTGAAAAGATTACTTCATTACCACGGATAAAAAATTCAACTCCGAAAATTCCTGCACCACCAAGTTCATTGGTGATTTTTGTTGCCATGTTTTTTGCTTCTTCAAGTTGATTCTGATTAACTGTTGCAGGTTGCCAGCTGCATTGATAATCACCTCCTTCTTGTTCATGTCCTATTGGCTCACAAAATAATGTTTTTCTATTCTTTTGTTTTATTGTTAATAGTGTTATTTCTAGGTCGAATTTAATATATTCTTCGATGATTACACGTGTAGATGCTCCTCTAGCTTCTTTGATCGCTTTTTCCCAAGCCGAATCTATTTCCTGTGCATTGCGTATTAAACTCTGTCCTTTACCTGACGAACTCATTATAGGTTTTATTAGTATTGGCCAACCTAGTGTATTACCTATAGAATATATTTCTTCAGGAGTTGAGGCGTAAGCAAAACGAGCTGTTTTAATTCCTAGAACTTTAGAAGCTAAATCTCTAATTAGGTCTCTATTCATTGTAGTTTCTGTAGCTTTAGCGGTTGGAATAATATTAATACCTTGTTTTTCTAAGTCCTTTAGTGCTGTTACTGCAATTGCTTCGATTTCAGGAACTACAAAATCCGGCTTATGAATGTCTATGATTTTTTTTAGTTGAATCGGATCATTCATATTTAATACCTCAAATTTGTCCGCTACTTGCATTGCTGGAGCATTTACATATCGATCACATGCGATAACAACACACCCTAGACGTTTAGCTGCTATTGTAAATTCTTTCCCAAGTTCACCACTTCCAAGAAGTATAAATTTTTTAGGAAGGACAACCATTTGATCCGCCATGTAAACTATGCATGTAGTTTTTCTATTATATTTCTTTTTGCGAAATAAGAGTTAATTGTTTGAAAGCCGGCTCTTCACTAATAAACCCCCAGGCGTCGAATACCTTTTGATTTTCGTGTGTTATAAATTTTTCATTTTCTTTTTTGTGGAGTTCAAACCCTTCTTTTGCCATTTTTCTGAGTAACTTCGATGCTTCTTCAAAACGGTACGCCATGGCTTCAAGACTTGAACAATCACTTGTGAGAGAGCTATCTGTCCATTTGAAGTAATTCATTTGATTATCAAATGTTTGGGATAAATATTAAACTCAAAATCACGAAGAATAGAGTGCTTAGCCAAAAGTTCTGAACAATTACCACTTCTTTGTGGCCTTTCAGTTCGTAGTGGTGATGTAATGGTGCCATAAGTAGAATTCTATATCCTTCTTTCTTGATTTTTTTTGTATATTTAAATACACAAACTTGAATGATTACTGAAATGGATTCTATGAGAAATATTCCTCCCATGATTAATAATGCCCATAAGCTATCTGATAAAAGTGCTATCCCACTCAACGCCGCACCCATTGCTAATGAGCCTGTATCGCCCATAAATATTTTTGCTGGATTTCGATTATGT
>QCJH01000016.1 GCA_003216155.1 Prochlorococcus sp. AG-409-A19
AAAACTTGGTTGAGATAATTAGATGGAAAATGCCGGCGACTGGATTTGAACCTGCGACCTACTGATTACGAATCAGTTGCTCTACCTCTGAGCTACACCGGCGACAATCGGAACCTACCATTTAAGAAAGTGCTTTTGAAGAATTGAGCGATTTTTCTCCTGGTGAATCAAAGTTAGCGCCTGGGCTGCGTAAACGTCTCCTTCAGGAGTCAGTAAATCCTTGGCGTGGCCTACGCCGTACTATTTGGTTCGCATTATTTGGGTCAGCTTGTTTGGGCTTTTTTATAATGATTTTGCAAACTTTAAGTGGAAGTGGTGCATCATTAAACAATTTCACCATTCAAATCATAGCGATTGTTTTCTTTGGAATTTTATTGAAGATTGATCGAAACCAAAGTACTGACTCAAAGCTTTAATACTGTTTGATTTCTAAATAAGTTATTTTGCCAATTTGCGTCTTTGGGTAACAAGTTTATAAGCATCTACTCGGTCTCCTTCTTCCCAATTGGCAAACCGATCACATCCAATACCACATTCGAAACCAGTCGCCACTTCTTTGACGTCATCTTTGTTTCTGCGAAGGGAGTCTAGATCGCCTTCAAACACAATTTGTTTGGATCGTCTCACTCTTACTCTGCAGTTGCGTTGTAGTTTTCCATTGACTACATAGCAACCTGCTACTGCGCTCTTCCCAATAGAGAAAATTGCTCTGACTTCTGCTTCCCCAAGTGATTCTTCTATTAATTCAGGCGCCAAGAGTCCTTCCATAGCAAGTTGAATATCTTCAAGGAGTTTGTAAATGACCTCATATTCACGGACATCGACACTATTGGCATCTGCAGCACGTTTGGCTCCTGAAGCCATGGAAGTGTTAAATCCCACGATTACAGCTCCAGATGCAGCGGCTAAGTCAACATCAGTTTCTGTTATTTCACCAGGAGCTGATAAAAGTACTCTTACTTGTACTTCGTCTTTGGGTAATTGTTCAAGGGATCCAAGAATTGCTTCTACGCTCCCTTGAACATCGGCTTTGAGAATGAGGTTTAGTTCTTTTAGGTCTCCTTCACTGGCTTGTCCTGAAATTGCCGCGAGAGAAACCCGCCTTGATGCCATTTGTTGAGCTAGGCGAGAAGCTCTTGCATCTGTTGCTCTTTCGCCAACAACGGCACGTGCTGCTTTTTCGTCGGGATAGACCTCAAATTCATCGCCAGCAGTGGGAACTTCGCTAAAACCAAGTGCTTCTACTGCACAGGATGGTCCTGCTACTTTGAGCCTTTTACTGCTTTCATCAACCATTGCCCGTACTTTCCCTAGTACTGGCCCCGCTGCAAGAACATCACCGGTTCTCAAAGTTCCGTTCTGAACTAGAAGCGTGGCTACAGGACCTTTAGCTTTATCCAGATGAGCTTCTATAACCGTACCCTTTGCCATTCTTGTTGGGTTTGCTTGTAGATCCTCTACTTCTGTTACTAGTAGAACCATCTCTAGAAGCTTGTCAATATTTTGTCCTTGGATTGCACTGACAGGCACCATCACTACATCTCCACCCCAATCTTCTGCAATGAGGTTCTGATCAGATAACTCTTGCTTGACTCGATCTGGTGAAGCTCCCTCTTTGTCAATCTTGTTGATAGCAACAACTATTGGCACTTCTGCAGCTCTTGCATGGCTAATGGCTTCCAATGTCTGAGGTCGAACCCCATCGTCAGCAGCCACTACTAGTACAGCAACATCAGTAACCTTTGTGCCCCTGGCCCGCATAGCTGTAAAGGCTTCATGACCTGGTGTATCTAGGAAGGTGAGTTTTCTTGGCTTGCCTCCCTGTTCAATTTCAACCTGATAAGCGCCAATATGTTGGGTAATACCGCCTGCCTCACCAGCCGCCACTCTTGATTTGCGGATGGCATCAAGCAGACTTGTTTTCCCATGATCTACATGCCCCATCACTGTTACTACTGGTGGGCGACGAATTAAGTGCTCTAAATCAGTATCTTCAATCATTGCCGCTGTTTTCTTAGCAGCTTCTTCTACGTCGTCTTGCAGGACTGGGACCCCAAATTCTTCGGCTACTGTTTCTATCGTGGATAGATCAAGAGATTGTGTGACAGTGGCAATTATTCCTTTGAAGAAAAGGGATTTGATGATTTCTGAGCTTTCTACACTGAGCATGTCCGCTAGCTCTTGAACGGTTAGGTTGGCCTCTGGGACAATGATCATTTCGGGACGCACTTGCTTTGCCTCGCGGGCTGCCCTTAGTTCCATCGCACGTCGACGTTGACGCTGGCGAGTAGTTTCTTTTTTTCGTTTCCGCATTGCCGCCACAGGCTTAGCGGATGATTGTTTTTTGCTTTTTGGTTTAGCTGGGCGAGCTAGGCTGGCTGAAAGAATGAGATTTATCTTCATCCAATCGGGCGAGCCTCAGCTAGAAGGGGATGTCGCCAGTCTTGCGTTTTCATTACATAAAAATGCTCCAGGAGCCTTGCTAGAAGCCCTCTCATGCATCGCAAAACTAGGCTTAAATATGAGAAGAATTGAATCAAGGCCATCGAAGAGGGAATTAGGAGAATATGTCTTTTTTGTTGATGTGGACCTATCTCCTGAAAATAATCATTTTCTCAAAACACTTACAAAGGCCTTAAATCCTTTATGCCAGCACTTAGTACATTTCGGAGCATACCCAAATAGTTCTATTGATCTTGAATAATCTCAGTTTCTTATTCGAAAAACCCCAAACTGCATTAAGCCCTTTGCAAAAGCCCATCGCATAAGCAAAATTGTTGGGATTTCTCTAAGACCTTTAAAAAAAGCACCTAGTCCAAGACCTAAAACGGCAAAAGGTCTTCTAATCCCCTCAAGAATCGAATCATTCCAAGAAGATATTGTCACTAAAGTCCAATCATCAGATTGAACAGCACCATCACAAAAGGGACTATTTATAAGATTATTCCTGAAACCATAAATACTTGCAAATTCCGGATGCGCCCATTGAACAAGCAACTGACGCATAACCCATTTTTCCAGCAAAGACATCTCTCCATCCAAATTGTCACGGCGATTCCAATCTGCCAAAGCTAAATAACCTCCTGGACGAAGAACACGTAATAATTCATCAGCAAAGCGCTGCTTATCAGATATATGAGGACCAACCTCAACACTCCAAACAGCATCAAAACTTCCTTGATCTAATTGCAAATCAAGTGCATCCATAACCTCAAATCGACATGACAAACCCTCTGGAGTCAATTCTCGCGCTCTCAAAGCTTGAGCGGGGCTAATGGTTATTCCTAAAACATCAAATCCATAATCCTCAGCAAGAATTCGACTACTTCCACCGATGCCGCAACCAAGATCTAATACTCGAGAACCAGGAGGTAACTGATCCAGTCCACTCCATTGGACCAACTCATGAACAAAATCTATCTTTGCCTTCCGGAAATCCTTTTGCGTTGGAGGGTCTCCATAAAAGCCCAAATGAACATGTTCTCCCCAAAGTCTTTCTAAGAGCTGATCATTAGTCCATGCGTCGTATGCAGACGCCACACTCCGACTATCTTGATATCTACGGTCCTTACTTAACCAAAGGAATAAGTAAACCCCAAAGGGAAAACAAAGGAAAAGAAAAAACAAAAAAAACATCTGTTCTATCTCTAGCTGTTCGTTTTATCGACATTCGCCAAAGTGTCTTTTAAAACAGTTCTCGCTGCAAGCTGTCTACGGGTATGGTCAAGCATCTCATATTCTCTCTGTAACCTTTCAGTAGTATCAGTCAATTCCAGCAAATGCTGTTGCTCTTCAGCAGCAGGTCCACCAAGATGCGCTCCTATCCAAAAAGAAAGTTCTCTTGGTAGATCAGGCAAATCATCAGGAAGAGTTATTTGAGAGCCAGTTAATTTCCCCGTGAGAATTACTACGTCGCTAAGAGCGGAGGAAACACTTTGTGAAAGGTCAAGGAGGTTGTCTTGATTATCAACCTGCTGATCCTCTATCCAGCTCACCATCGCAGTCCGATAAGGGGTTTCCCTCATCACTTCTAAAATCTGAAACCTCTGTTGACCGCGAGTAATAATGTTACTTCGACCATCCTCTTCTGTTTGATGTTGCACTATCTCAGCGCAACATCCCACATTCGCCATCTTTCTTTTGGATGGATCCCACCGAACGACTCCAAAACGACTATCGCTCTCTAAAGCCGTTGCCAGCATTATCTTGTACCGAGACTCAAAAATGTGCAGAGGAAGTATTTCCTCTGGGAAAAGGACTACATCAGGGAGTAAGAACAGAGGTAATTCCCTGACAGATAGATCGGCCACGGGAATCAATCAGATAGAGATCTAAATCCTAGTGACCTAAAGAAATTTTGGGAGGAAGTAGCTTCAGATCAGAGCTTAACTTCAATATCCACACCACTAGGGAGGTCCAACTTCATTAACGCATCAATGGTCTTGGCTGAAGGGTTGTAAATGTCAATAATTCTCCTATGAGTTCTCGTCTCAAAATGCTCTCTCGAGTCCTTATCAACATGTGGTGAACGTAAGACGCAATATATCTTCCTTTTTGTAGGAAGAGGTATTGGTCCAATTGCAGTTGCAGCAGTGTTATCAGCTGTCTCAATGATTTTTTCGCAGGATAGATCAAGCATTCGTCTATCAAAAGCCTTGAGACGAATCCTTATCTTCTGCTGGGCGATGGCCGTTGACATGAAAATCTAGGGAGATCCCTAATAGGTGATAGTTGAGTTTTCGAGGTTCTTCAAAGAGCCGGGCTGACTTAATTTGCAATAAGCATTAAGCAGGCCATGAATCTAATGGATGACTAGACAATTAAGCCTAGCCATCCAAAGACTAATTCATTCGATGATTTTGGAAACAACTCCAGCACCAATCGTACGACCTCCTTCCCGGATTGCGAAGCGCATCCCTTGTTCTATAGCAACAGGACAGATAAGTTCACCTGTCATATTGATGCGGTCACCTGGCATAACCATCTCTACATTGCTTCCATCATCAGAAGTGAATGCTGTGATCTGACCAGTTACATCTGTAGTTCGAATATAGAACTGTGGTCGATATCCTGCGAAGAAAGGAGTATGTCTTCCTCCTTCTTCTTTCTTAAGTACATAAACCTCCCCTTCAAATTTTGTATGGGGAGTTATCGACCCTTTCTTAACAAGGACCATTCCTCGTTCAATATCTTCTTTCTGAATACCTCTAAGTAGCAAACCAACATTGTCGCCTGCCATACCTTCATCAAGTAGTTTCCTAAACATTTCAACTCCAGTAACCGTTGTCACCCTAGTTTCCTTAATCCCAACTATCTCTACTTCCTCTCCTACTTTTACCTTTCCTCTTTCAATTCTGCCCGTAGCAACTGTGCCACGACCAGTAATTGAGAAAACATCCTCAACAGCCATTAAGAAAGGCTTATCAACTTCTCTTTCAGGCTCTGGTATCGAATTATCAACTGCCTCCATTAATTCATTAATTTTAGATTCCCATTCGGAGTCGCCTTCTAAAGCCTTTAGTCCAGAGACTTTGACGATAGGGACATCAGTAAATCCGTAGCCTTCTAGAAGTTCACCGATCTCCATCTCAACCAACTCAATGATCTCTTCATCATCGACCATGTCGCATTTATTTAAAGCGACCACAAGAGCTGGAACACCAACCTGCTTAGCCAAAAGAATATGTTCTTTTGTCTGAGCCATTGGACCATCAGTAGCAGCACAAACAAGGATGGCTCCATCCATTTGCGCTGCACCTGTGATCATATTTTTCACATAGTCAGCGTGACCTGGGCAATCAACATGCGCGTAATGCCGCCCATCTGTCTCATACTCAACGTGTGCTGTATTGATGGTAATACCGCGTTCGCGCTCCTCGGGAGCACCATCGATATCTCCATAGTCTTGTGCTTTGGCCTGACCCTTCTTGGCAAGCACATTAGTAATTGCTGCTGTAAGGGTGGTTTTCCCATGGTCAACGTGACCGATAGTGCCAATGTTGACGTGAGGCTTGTTCCTCTCAAACTTCTCGCGAGCCATTTTGTTAAAGAATCGGGGGGTGAAAAATTAGGGTTTATAGAGATCAGGAATTGCCCTGATTCTTGGAGATGATGGCTTCAGCTACGTTTCGAGGAACTTCCTCATAGTGGCTGAACTCCATAGAAAAGATACCCCGACCCTGAGTCATTGATCGGAGTTGAGTGGCGTAGCCAAACATTTCGGCCAGAGGCACTTTGGATTGAACTTTAGACAATCCATCATCTATGGATTGTCCTTCGACCTGACCTCTTCGCGAAGACAGGTCGCCGATGATCGAACCAAGGAAATCCTCAGGGACCTCGACTTCAACTTTCATCATTGGTTCAAGAAGTACTGGATTGCACCTCTTTACGCCATCTTTGAAAGCCATTGATCCAGCAATCTTAAACGCCATTTCTGAAGAATCCACATCATGGAAGGAACCATCAACCATGGTGACCTTGACATCAATCAGTGGATAACCAGCAATAACTCCAGATTCACAAGTCTCTTTCATGCCTGATTCAGCAGGCTTGATGTATTCCTTAGGTACAACACCACCAACAATCTTATTAACAAACTCGAATCCTGAGCCGGGCTCACCAGGCTCCATTTCAATCACAACATGACCATATTGACCCTTACCGCCCGTTTGCCTTGCAAACTTACCTTCTCCTTTTGAACTTGAACGAATGGTTTCTCTATAAGAAACCTGTGGGGCTCCAATATTTGCCTCAACTTTAAACTCACGAAGCATTCGATCAACAAGTATTTCAAGATGCAATTCGCCCATACCAGCAATAACTGTCTGACTTGTTTCAGGATCAGTACTGACGCGAAATGTAGGGTCCTCCTCAGCCAATGAAGTCAGTGCTTTAGATAGTTTTTCCATATCCCCTTTCGTCTTTGGCTCAACTGCAACTGAAATAACAGGTTCAGGAATAAAAAGAGTCTCAAGAACAATTGGATCATCTGAAGAGCAGAGAGTATCGCCAGTGGTCGTATTCTTCAGACCTAAAACAGCTCCAAGTTCTCCAGCCCTCAATTCATCTACTTCTTCACGGTCATCAGCCTTAAGAATAATCAAGCGAGAGATTCTTTCTTTTTCATCCTTAGTTGAGTTGAGGACATAACTTCCTTTCTTAAGTACGCCCGAATACATTCTGACAAAAGTCAGCTTGCCATATGGGTCAGCCATGACCTTGAAAGCAAGGGCGCTAAATGGCTCACTGTCATCAGAAGGCCGCAATGCCTGCTCACCATTTGGAAGTAATCCTTGAATTGGAGGAACATCCACAGGTGCAGGCAAATAATCAACAACAGCATCCAAAAGCAGCTGGACACCCTTGTTTTTGAAAGCAGAACCACAAAGCATTGGCACCAAACCATGCTTAAGAACGCCTTCTCTAATACCTGCTCTTAATTGAGACTGACTTAATTCACCTTTATCAAGAAACTCCTCAATCAAAGCTTCGTCAGTTTCTGCAATGCACTCCATCAATATTGAGCGCCATTCACTTGCGAGCTCCTGCATATCAGAAGGGATTTCTTGCTCCTCAATATCTTTCCCAAGATCGTCCTTATAGATAAAAGCTTTGTTCTTTACAAGATCAATAATTCCGCTTAGATCACCCTCTGCTCCAATCGGAAGCTGTATCGGAACAGCATTGGCTTTCAATCGATCCTTAATCTGTTTATAAACCTTAAGGAAGTCAGCCCCAGTTCTATCCATCTTATTGACGAATACCATTCTCGGGACTGAATAGCGATCTGCTTGACGCCAAACTGTTTCAGATTGAGGTTGCACACCACCAACAGCACAGAAAACTGCAATCACGCCATCGAGTACGCGCATTGAGCGCTCAACTTCGATTGTGAAATCAACGTGTCCGGGCGTATCGATGATGTTGATACGGTGATCATTCCAAGTAGTTGAAATTGCCGCTGCAGTGATGGTTATCCCGCGTTCTCGTTCTTGAGCCATCCAGTCAGTTACTGCCGCACCGTCATGGACCTCGCCCATCTTGTGCACAACACCTGAATAAAACAGGATGCGTTCCGTACAAGTGGTCTTGCCAGCATCAATATGAGCGGCAATACCAATATTTCTTACACGTTCCAGGGGGAAGGCGCGAGCCACAAGATTTTCTCCGGGGTGGGGCTTTAAAGGCGGCTGAGACTCTACAGGGCAGCCCCCTAATCCTTAAAGTTTTTTTGAGCTTGTGACTAATTCAGTAGCGATAGTGAGCAAAAGCTTTATTGGCTTCAGCCATTTTGTGAGTTTCTTCTCGTTTACGAACCGCGCTTCCAGCCTCGTTGGCCGCATCCATCAATTCACCTGCCAACTTTTGAGCCATACTCTTGCCATTACGAGCCCTGGAAAAATTAACTAACCATCTAAGAGCCATTGCTGTACCTCTCTCTTGACGGACTTCCATAGGCACCTGATAAGTCGCACCTCCAACACGACGCGCTCTTACCTCAACAAGCGGCGTTGCATTCTTTACTGCAGTCTCAAAAAGCTCAATAGGGTCTGAACCAGTGCGCTCATTTATCAAACCAAAAGCTTCAGAAAGTATCCTCTGAGCAGTGGATTTTTTTCCATGCTTCATTAGCCTGGCGACCATCATAGTTGCCAATCTGTTATTAAATTGAGGGTCAGGAAGGACCGGACGTTTCTCAGCAGCGTTACGACGAGACATAAACCTTAAAAAAGGGAATAAAGGGCCAAAAAGGTGAAAAAGGAGCTCAGAAATTGATCAATTGAATTTTCATTCCTTCTTTGGAGACTTTGCTCCATACTTTGAACGTGCTTGGCGACGATCCTTGACTCCTGCTGTATCAAGAGTTCCTCTAATAATGTGATAGCGAACACCAGGCAAATCTTTAACCCTGCCCCCTCTTATAAGAACAACAGAGTGCTCCTGAAGATTGTGCCCTATTCCTGGGATGTAGGCAGTGACTTCAAATCCAGATGTCAAGCGAACACGTGCAACCTTCCTAAGAGCTGAATTGGGCTTTTTAGGAGTAGAGGTATAAACGCGAGTGCAAACCCCCCTACGTTCAGGGCAGGCCCTTAATGCAGGAGATTTGGTATTACGAGTGAGGCGCTGACGCTCAGTGCGAATCAGCTGTTGGATAGTTGGCATCGACGATGATCATTTGGCCGGTAACCCGACCCATTTCCACAATCTGCAATTTTAACTGTTGACCTGACCTGGGAAATCTTTAGAGATCAATAAACTCCAAATTTGAGTTCCAAGGTTCTCTAAAGACAAGCCCTATCAAAATTCAGCATTCATCTTGATACATATGTCAATTTGAACAATTGGAAAATCTCTGGTTTAGTTCCTCAAAAAGAAGGCACATAAGTCAATATGGCCATATAGAGGCCGTTCTTCAGACAATTCCTTTTATGAAGGGCATATCTCTAGGATCTTCATTGACCCTTTTCCTCCCTATAGCAGAAAACTGCTGCAGCAAAGGAAGATAGCTCAGTCAGAGGTTATGTCTCAAGCACCACGTCGTCCTCAATGGCCCTACTGCGACAGCAACGCCCCTGAGACCGTGGCTGGCGAAAAGGATTCCTGTGGAGTCGGTTTTTTAGCCCAAATAGATGGATTAGCCAGTCACTGGATTTTGCAACAAGCTCTCCGTGGCCTGAGCTGCATGGAGCACCGAGGAGGATGTGGGGGCGACAGTGATTCTGGCGATGGTGCAGGAGTCCTTTGCGCAATTCCCTGGAGCTATCTCGAATCAATCTGGCCTGTAACCAAAGAAATTTGTCAAGAAGCATCAGGGTTGGGAATGATGTTTATGCCTCGTGAATCGAATCAGCGCGAGGCAGCTAGAAAATTTTGCGAAGAAGAAGCCAAATCACTAGGGCTTAGAACTCGAGGATGGAGGAAGGTTCCCGTCAATACATCAGTTCTAGGGCAATTGGCTCTACAAACAGCCCCAGTAATCGAACAATGGCTTTTGGAGTCAAAAGAAAACAATGATGCACTTGAATCACTCTTATTTCGATTAAGAAGGCGCATCGGCGATAGGGCAAGAAAAACGTTGAAGGGAAATTCAAAAGAGCTATATGTCGCATCTCTAAGCAGTCGCACAGTCGTATACAAAGGGATGGTGCGTTCAGAAGTCCTTGCGGCTTTCTATTCAGATCTAAAAGATCCTCGCTTCGAAATTGCCTTTGCCGTATACCACCGTCGCTTCAGTACTAACACCCTTCCCCGATGGCCTCTAGCTCAGCCGATGCGATTACTAGGCCACAATGGGGAAATAAATACATTGCTAGGGAATCTGAACTGGGCAAGAGCAACAGAAGTCAATCTTGATGAAGTTTGGGGCAGAAACGCAGAAGATATAAAACCTGTAGTAAATGAAACCTTTAGTGATTCCGCAAATCTTGACGCAACTCTGGAATTACTTGTTCGCAGTGGCCGACCAATTACAGATAGCCTCCTTACCCTAGTTCCTGAAGCCTTTAGAAATCAGCCTGAATTATCTAATCAACCAGATATTCAAGCCTTTTACGAATATTCAGCTTGCACTCAAGAGCCATGGGATGGTCCAGCATTGCTTGTTTTTACTGATGGTCGTTTTGTTGGGGCAACCCTTGATCGCAATGGATTAAGACCAGCTCGTTATTGCATCACTACCGATGGATTTGTAGTTATGGGTTCCGAGACTGGTGTAGTTGAACTCAATGAAAATCAAATACTTGAAAAAGGGCGTTTAGGGCCAGGGCAAATGCTTTGTGTAGATATTAAAAATAAACGCTTATTACGTAATTGGGATGTGAAGAAAGAAGTTGCAAGTCGTCATCCTTATTCCTCGTGGCTCAAGCAAAACAGAAAAAGTCTAAGAAGATTTCCGTGGCTAAAAAAGACCCAACTCAAAGATCTAGACCTACTTCAGCAACAAGTGGCCTTTGGATTCACCGCTGAAGACTTTGACCTAGTAATTGAGGCAATGGCTGGAGGAGCTAAAGAACCAACCTTCTGCATGGGAGATGACATACCACTGGCTGTTCTATCAAACAAACCTCATTTGCTCTACGACTACTTCAAACAACGTTTTGCTCAAGTAACCAATCCACCAATTGATCCCTTAAGAGAAAAACTTGTGATGAGCCTAGAAATGCATCTAGGCGAAAGGGGGTCACCACTTCTACCGAAGGAATCTGCGGCAAATGTAATTCACATTCAGAATCCAATCCTGAATGAAGCTTCTCTAGCAGCTATACGCGAACAAGGTCTTAAAAATACAACTCTTAAAACACTTCTCCCTATCACTGATGGTCCAAAAGGACTGAACAAAAAATTAAAGGCTCTTTGTGATGAAGCAGAAAATGCCGTTTGCGCCGGCAATCAAATATTAGTTCTCTCAGATCGTGGAATTGGACCAAAAACAACCTATATACCCCCTCTCTTGGCCGTTGGAGCAATCCATCATCACTTACTAAAAAAAGGACTGCGTCTCAAGACATCTTTAGTCATAGAAACTGCTCAATGCTGGAGTACACACCATCTTGCATGCCTAATCGGATATGGCGCTAGTGCAGTTTGCCCCTGGCTCACTTGGGAAACCACTCGCCATTGGTGGAAGCATCCACGCACTCAAAAACTCTTCGAGACTGGCAAATTGCCAGTTCTTACTATTGAAGAAGCCCAGGCAAATTTGCAAAAAGCATTAGAAGATGGCTTGCGCAAAATCCTATCCAAGATGGGCATTTCGTTATTAGCGAGCTACCACGGTGCTCAAATCTTTGAAGCTATCGGTATTGGAGCCGACTTAATCGAACTAGCCTTCAAAGGGACCACGAGTCGAGTAGCAGGAATAAGCCTTATTGATTTAGCCAGCGAAACTCTGACTTTCCATGCAAAAGCTTATCCAGAATTAAATCGAGAGAAGCTCGAATTCATGGGCTTTGTGCAATATCGCTCGAGTGGTGAATTTCATCTAAATTCACCTGAAATGTCCAAAGTTTTACACCGAGCAGTCAAAGAGGGGCCTGGCTATGATCATTTTTCAACTTATCAAACACTTCTTGAGAATAGGCCTGCAACTTCTCTTCGAGACTTACTTACTTTTAAATCATCGAATTCTCCATTGCCTTTAAATGAAGTTGAAAGTGTAGAAAGCATTTGCAAACGTTTTTGCACCGGTGGGATGAGCCTAGGTGCTCTTTCAAGAGAAGCCCATGAAGTACTTGCAGTAGCCATGAATAGGATTGGAGGAAAAAGCAATAGTGGTGAAGGAGGAGAAGACCCTTCAAGATTCAAAACTCTCGAAGATGTTAATTCTGATGGCATATCCTTATCTCTACCTAACATCAAAGGTCTTGAAAATGGAGACAGTGCTTGTTCCGCAATAAAACAAATTGCATCAGGGCGATTTGGTGTAACACCGGAATATTTACGAAGCGCACAGCAACTTGAAATCAAAGTAGCCCAAGGAGCAAAGCCTGGGGAAGGGGGCCAACTCCCAGGGCCCAAAGTAGATACTTATATAGCCAAATTAAGGAACAGCAAGCCAGGAGTTGCACTCATTTCCCCACCACCGCACCACGACATTTACTCCATTGAGGACCTAGCACAGTTAATACATGACCTACATCAAGTTCACTCATCTGCAAAAGTAAGTGTGAAACTTGTAGCTGAAATTGGCATAGGAACCATTGCAGCTGGAGTTGCTAAGGCTAATGCTGATGTCATTCAAATCTCAGGCCACGATGGAGGAACTGGCGCATCTCCCTTGAGTTCAATAAAACATGCAGGTAGCCCATGGGAGCTGGGTCTTACCGAAGTTCACCGCTCACTAATTGAAAATGGCTTAAGAGATCGAGTCTTACTACGAGCTGATGGAGGATTAAAAACAGGCTGGGACGTAATTATGGCAGCTTTACTTGGAGCCGAAGAATATGGGTTTGGATCAATTGCGATGATTGCCGAAGGCTGCATCATGGCTCGTGTTTGTCATACAAACAAGTGTCCGGTTGGGGTCGCTACGCAGCAAGAAGCACTTCGAAAACGGTTTCCAGGAATCCCTGAACACGTCGTCAATTTCTTCGTATTTGTAGCAGAAGAAGTACGCCAACTTTTGAGTTTCATAGGTGTTCCACACCTAGAAGATTTAATCGGGCGAACAGAACTGCTAAAGCCAAGAGAAGAATTAAATCTATCCAAAACAAATTCTCTTGACTTGTCTTGCTTACTCACTCCAATTGCGAATGCAAAAAACAGAAAATGGCTTGATCACAATTTAGCCGCTCATGATAATGGACCAGTTTTAGAGAACCAACTCCTTTCGGACAAAGAGTTCATCAAAGCAATCAATAATCACTCTGAAGTAGATCGAACTATATCCATCTCAAATACTGATAGAAGTTTATGTGCAAGAATTGCCGGCGAAATTGCCGGGCAACATGGCAATACTGGATTCCAAGGTCAACTCAATCTAACCTTCAAAGGTGCTGCCGGTCAAAGTTTTGGCGCTTTCAATCTTAAGGGGATGAATATTAGATTAATAGGCGAAGCAAATGACTATGTAGGCAAAGGAATAAATGGAGGTAAAATAACTATAATCCCTCCAGAAATAAGCCATCAATCTGGAAATCAAGTGATTTTAGGTAATACTTGCCTATATGGAGCAACAGGTGGAGAAATATTTGCACTAGGCAGAGCTGGAGAACGTTTCGCAGTTCGAAATAGTGGAGCAAGAGCAGTTATTGAAGGAGCGGGTGATCATTGCTGTGAATATATGACTGGCGGAGTTATTGTTGTACTTGGGTCAACAGGTAGAAATGTTGGCGCAGGGATGACAGGGGGAATAGCATTCTTGCTTGATGAAAATAATAATGCCAGGGCTCAAGTAAACAATGAAATTGTAGAAGTCATCGAACTATCAAACGAGAAGCAAGAAAATATTCTAAAACCACTTTTGGAATCTCATTTTGCCCACACTTCAAGTCCTAAAGCAAAGGAAATTCTTGCCAATTGGCATCAATCAAAAAGCCTCTTTAAAGTTCTTTTTCCCCCCAGCGAAAAAATAAATATTGGCTTGATGCCAAATCCTAAAAAGCTATCTATATAAAATGCCTTGGTTCATAAAAACTGAAACTTTTACAAATGAAATGATGGGATTAGTGCCAGCTAAACGGAAAAAGTATCTTGAAGAGCACAGAGAATGGGTGGATAAATTACGTTCTTCAGGCCTAAATATTGCAAGTGGTTATCTTATAGATGATTACCAAAAACCTGGCGGAGGAGGATTGCTAGTTGTAGAAATGGACACTTTTGAATCAGCCAAAACTCTAATTAAAAATGATCCATTAATAATTTCTCGGCTAGTGAATTGGAGAATAGAAGAATGGATACCAGTATGCGGTAAACTATTGGAATAGTCTCATCTAGGGTTCTCCTTCATAAGTTTTTTAACCTCAGAGGCATGATAACTACTTCTCGTCAATGGAGAACTGATAACTTGAATAAAACCTAATTTCTGCTCAGCTTCTTCCCTATAAAAAGCAAATTTCTTAGGCTCTACGAAACGATCTACGGCTATATGATTAGGGCCAGGGGAAAGATATTGACCAATAGTGACTATATCTACACCATTAAATCTCAAGTCATAAAGTACCTCTAATACCTCCTTATCAGTTTCTCCAAGCCCCACCATTAATCCAGATTTAGTATAAACTTTAGGCCAACCTTCTCTTACTCGATTAAGTAAATTCAAAGACCTCTGATAATTCCCTTGAGGGCGCACACGACGATAAAGCCTTGGGACAGTTTCAATATTATGATTCAGAACATCTGGAGAAGACTCCATAACTTTTGCCAAAGCATCCCAATCACCACAAAAGTCAGGAATTAACAATTCAATTGAAGTAATTGGAGATAGCCTTCTAATAGCTTGAACACAAGCAACAAATTGACTAGCACCCCCATCCTTTAAATCATCACGGTTTACAGAAGTAATAACTACATGTACAAGTCCCATTCGATAAACAGCTTCACCAATTCTTTCCGGCTCACTTGGGTCAAGTGTTCTTATACTCTTGTCAAAATCAATATCGCAATAAGGGCATGCACGAGTACAGCCTGGACCCATAATTAAAAAGGTTGCTGTACCAGCGGCAAAGCATTCCCCAATATTTGGACAACTGGCTTCCTGGCAAACAGTATTCAAGTTCAGATCTAGCAAGAGATCTGCAACAGCACCAATTCTTTCCTTTTGAGGAGCCTTTACACGTAACCAATGAGGTTTGAGCAAAACGTTTTCCAGAACATTGAAACTTTAGAAAGACCTTTGAAACAGCTATTCATTAAGCCATTTTCTTTTAAAATTCATCAAACGGGATGTAGCGCAGCTTGGTAGCGCACTTCGTTCGGGACGAAGGGGCCGCAGGTTCGAATCCTGTCATCCCGATTAAATCATTATTTACTTAGTACAGAACATCTAGTATCCACGGGGAGTAACAATCCAACCATCTTTGACAAAACTAGTTCTATTCCCAACCAATAATATTGTAAGCATATCAACTTCATTTACAGGTAATTTTCCCAAGCTATGAATTTGAATATTTTCTTCCTTACGTCCGAGTTGCCTTGCAAGAACTACTGGTGTGCTGCTTAAGCGACACTCTAAAAACAAATCAATAGCCCTTTGTAATTGCCAATTTCGTCCCTCAGAACGTGGATTATAAAGAGCAACAACAAAATCTCCTTGAGCTGCAGCCTTTACCCGATCCTCTATTTTTAACCAAGGTGTTAATCGGTCGCTAAGGCTTATTGCGCAAAAGTCATGCATTAATGGTGCACCAGCTTTTGCAGCTGCCATTTGCAAAGAAGATATACCCGGATGAACTTGAAATTTTGGGCGATCACTCTTCGGCAAATCCAACCAAAGTTCAAGTGCCAAACCTGCCATACCATAAATTCCACTATCACCTGAGGAAACCAATGCAACCCTTATCCCTTGTTTAGATAAGGCCAAAGCTTCATTACATCGATCTCTTTCTCTAGTTAATTGACCCTTTATAAGGACCTGGTCCTTTCTTAACAAAGGTGCCAAAAGATCCAAATATCTACCATAGCCCAACCACACTGCACTTCTGGCAAGTGCATATCTTGCATCTTGAGTCAACATGGAAATATCCCCTGGACCTGATCCAACCAAATGCAATTCGCCTAGTTTTGGAGCGAAAGGCTGCTTGGCCTCTGCAATGGCAATCGTGACTGAACCACGCTCAAGAACATCCGAAGAATAAATAATCTTGGGCTGTATTAATTCAAATTCACTTTGTCTTTCAGCAGCCAACAAAGCCGCAGCTTCTGAAACTGATGGCGTCCCTACTTCTGCCTCTACTAATTTAGAGGGGTTAGGTACTGAAACTCTTGATAGATCTTCGGCCTTGAATAGCCTTATCGGCCACCCCCTAGAATTAGCGAAACCAATCAAACCTGGTTCATCAAACTTTATATCAATACTGGCCAATCCAGCTATAGATTGAAGGGCTAAATCATTCTTTAAAAGAGAATCAAATAAAGCTTTTTCAATAAGTTTCTGGCTTGTAAAGCGTTCACAACCTACTCCTATCCACAAAGTAGCTGGATGCCAACCACATTTATTTTTTAAAGAAGATCCTATAAATAACTTACCAGAGTAATTTATAGGATCTTCTTCTGAAAACCCCTTAAAAGAGTTTTTTGCTGCAACAGATTCTTGCCAGATAGAAGACCCAGATTTCTGCTCTAATTCAATTCTCTTCTTGGATGCCTGACTAAGCATCAAATCCTTCCAGCACTTACTACTGCCACTACGGGTCCAACCCCAAGCCTCACCAAAACTATCTAAAGGCAAGCATTCTTGACTATTAGTTCCACCTGTAATTACAGGAATTGCATCGAGATCTTCTGCTAATTGACTAGCCAAGTTTTCAGCTCCTGCCTTATGACCACCTAACAAAGGCACCACAAAAAATGTACGAGCATCAATCACGATTACCGCAGGATCTTCTTCTTTATTCCTAATAAGTGGGGCGACTAAACGAATTACAGCTCCAATTGCTCCTACAACAATCAATACACCTCCTTGGTTCCAGTAATCACAAAGGATTTGTGCAGGTGAACCTACAATTATGTTTTGAGGTGCAATCTGTAAAGTAGATGCTGCTCCTTTTGTTAAAGCAAGCTCATCCACGTGACCTCTAAGCCTCAGCCTCTCAAGCAGAGGCAAAGCATTGACTGAAAGGCCCAAAGCCAGTCTAGAGTTAGTGGAAATCAGGGTAGTTACTTAGTAGTGGATGTAGTAGTACATAAGATAGAACTTGATTTTAAGTCAGAGGGATCTCAAAAGCTAATAATATAAGAATCAATGTTATTTGTTAGTAACACATTGATGAGCTACTTCTGCAAAGAAGAATCATCATAAAAAGGATTGGAAGAAGTGGACTCTAATTCATCCGAAGCAAGGGAATCGCCTTTGGGAAATGCAATCAAATCTTTAGATATGTCAATCAGACTGGGGTTATTTTTTCCTGCCTCATTCAACTCAGAAGTTTCAAGTGTATCTGAAAGTGAAGACAACTTCAAACTACTCTCTAAAGACAATGATTCCCCTAGCAAACTCAAAAGCTCGTTCTCACTCAAAGCAGATTGCATCCAAATAGGACTCTCTGAATTTTTTGACTTTAAAACCCTCAATTGATTATTGAATACAGGCTCAATAGGTTTACCCAAAGCATCTATTAATTGAAACCGCATTACAGCAGGACTTTCAGGTAAACCTTTTATCCAAACAGGCTCCTGACCATCAATTAAGAAATTTTGTTCATTAATGCTTATACGTAAACGCCACCGGTCATCCCCCTCAGTTAAACCTTGTAAAGGGGCATTCCAAATAATCCAATCCAATAAAAGTGGTTCCTCTAATTGCATTGCCTCTGATGGACTGACAATTAAAAGCCATGGGTCATCTTGATCGGGTTGAGTCCCTATAAGCTTTTGATAGGAGTGAATACGAAATTGCAGGCTTGTACCAGAAACTTTGAGAGCCTCGCCCCATGGATAAGCAATATAAGAAGAAATCCTATGGCTACCTGGGCTTAAAGCATCCATAGGTATATGCAACCTTGAATCTTCTATATCAGTAACTCGAAGAGGTGAATTGTTGTCGAGCTGAACAACAACATGAGGCCCAAGTCCTACATCTGAATCATTAACTAAAGGCCAATCTTCTAACCGAAGGACAATCTCCCAGTCATCATTAATAATTGCCTCTGGCTTAGGACTCTCTAATACCAACCTTGGATCATATTTCTCCAACCTATCTTTCACTTGCCTTACAGCTCCAGGGGGTTGGACCTCTTGGAGCTGACTAAATATTGATGGCAATAAAACTGAAGGAAAGTTCGAACCAAAACTTTCGATTGTGATCTCAATTGGCAATTCCGATAGGGCTCCAACAGGACCAACCAAAAAAACTTGCAAAAGACTCAAAAAAGTTAGTGCTCGCAAGAGTGTTGTAACCCTGACAAGAAATGAAGAAATCCAAATAGATAATTTCATAACTAGGGACAAACCCAAACATCAGAGGGGCAGGAATGCTCGATTCAGTCCTTTTAGCGCTGCACCTAAGAGCAATGACTTAAGGCAAGTCCCTGCAAGCGAACTGCCTACTTCAGTTTATGTTAATTAATGCCAAACAATAGCTAGTTCTTGTAGTTGTAAATTTACTTGTATTGATGAACAGCCATTATCGGAGCCCCTGATTAAGACTCCAGGCCCAGACTGATGAGCTAGCGGATAGAACATTTGTTACTTGCTTCAGTAGTGACCGGCTCTCGCACTTATGCTTTCGGGAGCGGTCCCCTTATAGGGGCCCACTCGCTCCAGTGCTCTAAAGGACTTTTGTCTCTTTGTATGGCACTGGCGCCCGGATAAATCATTGCTTAAGTACTGATTTACCCGGGGCCCTGGCAAGCCTTCGGGCCTGTCCAAGGGGTGGCCCTCCACCTCGATCCCGTACCTCGAGGAACCTCTAGATGACCATTAGCCCACCAGAGCGTGGGAATCAGGCGAAGCCTATTTACGACCAGCCTGTCGACAGGGATCATGTCCCAGCCGACCTTGCAAAAGCCGGAGAACCCGGATTCTGGTCAAGAAGCCTCGCCAAAGGTCCCAAAACCACAACCTGGATTTGGAACCTCCACGCAGACGCTCACGACTTTGAAACCCACATCGGTGATGTGGAAGAAACCAGCCGGAAGATTTTTTCGGCACACTTCGGTCACCTGGCCGTTGTATTTATTTGGCTGAGCGGTGCCTTCTTCCACGGTGCCCGCTTCTCCAATTACGCCGGTTGGCTCGCCGACCCCACGCACGTGAAACCCGGTGCGCAGGTGGTATGGCCAATTGTCGGTCAAGAAATAATGAATGCCGATCTTGGTGCCGGTTACAACGGCATGCAGATCACCTCTGGCATTTTCTCAATGTGGAGAGCCTGGGGAATTACCAACGAGACCGAACTGATGGCCTTAGCCATTGGTGCTCTGGTGATGGCAGCTTTAGTGCTCCACGGAGGCATCTACCACTACCACAAGGCAGCTCCAAAGCTCGAGTGGTTTAAAAAGATTGAGTCAATGATTCAGCACCATCAGATTGGTCTGATAGGTCTTGGATCCATTGGCTGGGGAGGCCACCTCAATCACATTGCCAACCCCACCAACGCATTATTAGATGCTATTGATGCTGGCACTCCGCTTGTACTTGATGGGAAAACCATTGCAAGCGTGGCAGACATCCCTCTCCCACATGAGCTATACAGCGCAGATCTGGTTGGCCAGATCTATCCAGGTTTAGCTTCTGGTGTAGGGAACTTCTTCTCCCTCAACTGGTGGGCATTCAGCGACTTCCTTACCAATAACGGTGGTGTTAACCCTGTGACAGGCGGTCTATGGATGACTGATATCGCTCATCACCATTTGGCATGGGGTGTTTTTGCCATCTTTGGAGGCCATATGTGGCGTAACACCATGGGTGTTGGTCACAGCATGAAGGAAATTATGGATAACGCCAAAGGCGATCCAATACTTTTCCCTGCTCCTAAAGGTCACGAAGGAATCTTTGAATTCCTGAGTAACAGCTGGCATGCACAACTAAGCATCAACCTTGCTTGCGTTGGTTCAGCAAGCATCATCGTTGCGCATCACATGTATGCGTTGCCTCCATATCCGTATTTGGCTAATGATTACGCCACAATGCTGGGATTATTCACTCACCATATGTGGATAGGTGGCTTGATGATCTGTGGAGCTGCAGCTCATGGTGGTGTCGCAATGGTTCGGGACTACGACCCCGCGATTCACGTAGATAACGTGCTTGACCGGATTCTTAAAGCTCGCGACGCAATCATTAGCCATCTGAGCTGGGTAAGCATGTTCCTTGGCTTCCACAGCTTCGGCCTTTATATACATAACGATGTAATGCGTGCTCTGGGTCGTCCCCAGGACATGTTCAGTGACACCGCTATCCAAGTTCAGCCTGTATTCGCACAGTGGGTACAGCACGTCTGGCAATCTTCTGTAGGAACTGGTGCTCTTGTAGGAGCAGGAAATCTCCCTGGTGCAGTTAGTGATGCTTTCTCAATTCCATTGGGAACAGCTGACCTGATGATCCACCACGTTCATGCATTCACCATTCACGTAACTTGCCTCATCCTGTTAAAGGGTGTTCTCTATGCAAGAAGCTCTCGACTGATTCCTGATAAGGCTCAGTTGGGATTCCGCTTCCCTTGCGATGGACCAGGTCGTGGTGGTACCTGCCAGGTTTCTTCCTGGGACCACGTGTTCCTTGGGCTTTTCTGGATGTATAACTCCATCTCTGTAATCATCTTCTATTTCTCTTGGAAGATGCAAAGCGATGTATGGGGTCTTACAGGAGGCAACTTCGCCCAAAGCGGTATCACAATTAATGGATGGCTGCGTGATTACCTATGGGCACAGTCCTCACAGGTTCTCACTGGCTATGGCAATGGCCTAGCGGGCTATAGCCTCCTATTCCTTGGTGCTCACTTCATCTGGGCATTTAGCTTGATGTTCCTGTTCAGTGGTCGCGGCTACTGGCAAGAATTGTTCGAGTCAATTATTTGGGCTCACAACAAGCTGAAAGTTGCTCCAACCATTCAGCCAAGAGCACTTTCTATTACCCAAGGTCGTGCAGTAGGTGTCGCCCACTTCTTGTTAGGCGGTATCGTTACGACTTGGTGTTTCTTCCATGCCCGCCTTATTGGGCTCGGCTGACCTTTCCTGACCTTTCCCTCCATGGCAACGAAATTTCCTTCGTTCAACCAGGGTCTGGCACAGGACCCTACAACCCGTCGTATTTGGTACGGCATTGCCACAGCTCACGATTTCGAGAGCCACGACGGCATGACCGAAGAACAGCTTTACCAAAAGCTGTTCTCAACACACTTTGGTCATCTGGCCATAATTGGCCTATGGGTTGCAGGCAACCTGTTCCACATCGCCTGGCAGGGCAACTTTGAGGCTTGGGTCGCCGACCCGACTCACGTTCGCCCAATCGCTCACGCAATCTGGGATCCCCATTTTGGACAAGGCATCACTGATGCTTTGACTCAAGCTGGAGCATCAGGTCCCGTCAACATTGCATATTCCGGTCTTTACCACTGGTGGTACACGATCGGTATGCGGACCAATATCGAGCTTTATCAAGGGGCCATTTTCATCAACATAATGGTGTGTTGGCTCCTATTCGGTGGTTGGTTACACCTTCAGCCAAGGTTCCGTCCTTCTTTGGCATGGTTCAAGAACGCTGAAGCACAGTTGAATCACCACATTGCTGTGTTGTTCGGCTTCTCCAACATTGCTTGGACAGGGCATATGGTTCACGTAGCCATCCCTGAATCTCGTGGTCAACACGTTGGCTGGGATAACTGGCTCGAGGTACTTCCTCACCCAGATGGCTTAACCCCATTCTTTACTGGAAACTGGGGTGCCTATGCTCAAAACCCTGACTCCTTAGATGCAGTTTTTGGTACCTCCCAAGGTGCTGGAACTGCAATGCTCACTTTCCTTGGTGGTCTTCACCCAGATAGTGGTTCCCTTTGGCTAACTGACATTGCTCATCACCATCTTGCTCTTGGAGTTGTGATGATCATTGGTGGCCATATGTATAGGAACACCTTTGGTATTGGCCATACCCTCAAGGAAATCACTGAAGCCCACAACACAAATCACCCCAACGATCCACACAAAGATGGATACAGAGAGGGTTGGGGACATTTCAACCTTAATCACAACGGTATCTATGAGACCGTTAACAACTCTCTCCACTTCCAACTAGGTCTTGCTCTTGCATGCCTAGGTGTTGCTTGCAGCTTGGTAGCTCACCATATGGGAGCTATGCCTTCCTATGCCTACATAGCTCAGGACTACACAACACAAGCAGCCCTTTACACCCATCACCAATACATCGCAGTCTTGCTGATGGTTGGTGCCTTCTCTCACGGTGCAATCTTCTTTGTTCGTGACTACGATCCCGAACTCAACAAGAACAACGTTCTTGCTCGAGTACTGGATAGTAAAGAGGCTCTAATCAGTCACCTCAGCTGGGTGACCATGCTTCTAGGTTTCCATACTCTTGGTCTTTACGTCCATAACGACGTTTGTGTCGCCTTTGGAACCCCAGAGAAGCAAATCCTCATTGAGCCAATTTTTGCTCAATTTGCGATGGGCGCAGCCGGCAAGATGATGTATGGCTTTGATGCCTTGCTATCCAATTCAGGTAGTGCAGCAACTATGGCTGCAGCCAATATCCCTGGCGACCACTACTGGATGGATATGATCAATGCCCCAGATGCTACAACCAACTTCCTACCTATTGGCCCTGCTGACTTCCTAGTCCACCACGGTATTGCTCTAGGTATTCACACAACTGCATTGATCCTTATAAAAGGTGCCCTCGATGCAAGGGGTTCAAAACTAATTCCTGACAAGAAGGATTTTGGTTACTCCTTCCCTTGTGATGGTCCAGGTCGTGGAGGTACATGTGACTCATCTGCTTGGGATGCCACTTATATGGCTCTCTTCTGGGCAGTTAACACAATTGCATGGGTTCAGTTCTACTGGCACTGGAAGCATCTAGCCATATGGTCTGGCAACATTGCTCAGTTCAATGAATCAGGTACCTACCTCATGGGATGGTTCAGGGATTACCTGTGGCTTAATAGCTCACAGTTAATTAATGGCTACAACCCATTTGGTGTTAACAACCTATCTCCATGGGCATTTATGTTCCTCTGGGGCCACCTGGTTTGGGCTACAGGATTCATGTTCCTGATCTCCTGGAGAGGTTATTGGCAAGAACTCATTGAAACCTTGGTATGGGCACACCAGCGCACACCAATTGCCAACCTAGTTGGATGGCGTGATAAGCCAGTGGCTCTATCAATTGTTCAGGCCCGTCTAGTAGGTGTTGCTCACTTTGTGATTGGAACCGCCGTAACTTATGCAGCATTTGTGATCGCATCAACTGCTGGCAAGTTTGGTTAACTCAAACACTTACTACTCCTGAAAAAGCTGTCTTCAAGCAGCATGAAGCCCCGCCATTAGAGTTGGCGGGGCTTTTTTTATGTAATCTATTTCTCTACGAGCTTTAAGCAAATAAAGTACTGATTCAGAGACTCTGAAAGGAATTCCGAATATAAAATCAGCCGAAGCAGAAATCTTTACAGCTAAAGGGAAAGACTCAGAAGATCAATTATAAATTTAGATAATGGCACTAATAATGCTTATTTACTAGCCAATTCAAGGGGTCAATTTCTTGAGGTCTCTAAGGAAAGTTTTTGTTTACCAAACAATTTCCCCCCTCCAACTCAGTCATTCCCAACTTCATTCGCCGAAACTCTTTTAAGGAAATTATTCCAAGTACCTGGCCATTTCCACCTTACAATTATGGCGATGATTATTAAATATGAACATCCTTCTAATGGGTGCTTAATGTTCGAAAGCGGAGGGAAAAGCTGAAGAATCAATTCCAAAGTATCTTGCATAGGAACTAACTGTTTCCTTGATCAAAAAAAACAACGCTTAGAGAGCGTTCAGAAGCACAAGTAACTTCTCAGCTTCTCGTAAATAAATCAAATATCTTTAACAAAAAAATATTCTCCTGGAGCAAAATTTTGCCCCAGGAGAACTGAACTCAGCTAATGAAATATTAAATCAAGCTTGGCAGGTCTTATGCCTCAATTAAGTTCAACCCACCCAAGGGAAGAAAGCGCCTTGTTGAATAAGAGTATCGACATGCAAGGTTCCACATAGCAACCAAGCAAAGACAGCTCCACCGCATCCACCTAACCAAAAACCACTAGTGAAATCTGCCCAACCTAATTTGGTAAATAGATCAGCTGGAGGAGTGTTAATAGTGCAATCAGCTGGCTGAGCACTAGGGGCTTTACCTGGTGAGTTATAGAGGACAAGCAGAGCAGTAAGAATATGCACTGCTCCAATTGCACTCAACAGACCAGCGGTTAAAGCAAAGTCGCTATTTCGGAAAGGACCAGTAATGGTGAATGGTCCATAAAGAAAGTACCCAAACATCGCACCTACTTCTAGGCCGCGGAAGTTTGACGACAATCCTGGGCGATAAAAAGGAAGGTTGTTTAACCAAGCCTTTGTGAAATAGCCACTATTTACTGGTGTGGCAAGATCACCAACGCAAGGATCTGCTGCTGGTGTAACGGCCCACTGCTCAGCTATGCCGATATCAGTTGGGCGGGCAGACTGGTCCCGATATTTCTCGGGAAACTTAACTGGAGTATTGGAGCGAAGGAACGGGTCCTGAAATTCAGTCATTTTGGTTTTCTAGAACTAGTTTGCCTGGGATGGATGGGGACGACCGTTCAGTCGGTAGCGGTGATATGCCGGCCAACCAGCACAATGAATACTGCTGGTGTTATCAGCCCAATAAGAGGAACAAAAACACCAGGCAGCCAGGCGGCGGCAAATTCGCTAGTCATGGCATATACCAATAAGTCCACAGTTACTGTATATAGAGCCTTTATCGTCATCCCGTCCTAGACCCATTGACGAAATAAAAGTTCAATCCTTTACCTGGCGGTTAATCATCGATCACTGCCAAATTCAAGAATCATTCAACAATGAATCAAATTTTCGCTGGGGCTGCAGCCCTGTCATTGACTCTGATTTTGTGGGTTCTAGGTCGAAAACCTACCAAGGCAACTCTGCACACAATTGATACGAGCAATCTTGATGCTGTAAACCTCCCTCGGAATGCACTATTTGATTCGAAGCTAGATTTCTTACAAAAAAAGCTCCCCATCTCGCCTACACAAGAAAGTAAAAGTAACTGGTCCCCCCCAAAAAACCCTCAGTTACGAATAAAGCTTCAGCGTCAACTTCGTAAATTGATAGCATCAAGTCCTGAGGATCGTCTGACTGCAATCAACATCGCTGGTGAATGGGGACATCCTTCGATTTTGCCCTTGGTAAAAAGAGGACTAAAAGATTCTGATAGTCAAGTAATTAAAGCCGCTGCAAAAATTATGGAGAAATACCGTGGCAAGACTCAAATAAAAAATTCTCTCGACAAAGTTCGTCACCCACGTAATGTGGCTCTAATGCGATAAATAGGACGACCTTGACTTTCATGATAAGTACGTATTTGGAGCTCACCAAGTAACCCAAAACAAAACAACTGGACTCCTGCAAGACCAAGTACTAATGCAACAGTAAAAAGTGGTCGATTGCCAATATTGGCGCCCAAGAGCTTGATAACTAACAAATAAGCACTAGCAAGAATGCTCCCTGCAATAGCGACTAAGCCGCCAAACCCAAAAACATACATAGGTCTAGTCAAGAAGCGGTTCATGAACCAAACAGTCAGCAAATCCATCAAAACTCGAAAAGTGCGGTCAATCCCATATTTGCTACTGCCAAATTGGCGTGCTCTGTGATTGACTTTCACCTCAGTAATCCTTGCACCTTCAATATTGGCCAAAACAGGTAAAAACCTATGTAGCTCTCCATAAAGCCTCATATCTGTAAGCACTTCTCTGCGATATGCCTTCAAGGAGCATCCATAATCATTCAATCTCACTCCTGTTACACGACCAATTAATCGATTCGCGATTCGAGAGGGTAGCTTTCTCTGTAATGCAGAATCTTTGCGTTGATATCTCCACCCACTTACCAAATCAAAACCTTCTCTAACTCTACTAAGTAAAAGAGGTATATCAGCAGGGTCATTCTGAAGATCTCCATCCAAACTGACAATCACCTCCCCTCTTGCTGTATCAAATCCAGCTGCCATAGCTGCTGTTTGTCCGTAGTTTTTGCGCAATATCACTCCTACTAATTCTGGAACCTCTGAACAAAGACTTCTCAAAACCTCCGCACTCTTATCTGTCGAACCATCGTTCACCAAAACTAGCTCAAAGCTCTCGCCGGTAGGACGCAAAGCTGCCAAAAGCTGCTTAACCAATTCAGCGAGACTTTCCTCCTCATTATAGATCGGGACTACTACAGAGAGATCTAAAGCTGAATTCATCTCTTCCCCCAAAATCAAAGGCAACTTAAGTGCTAAAGGTCAAAGCAAAGAAGTTCCGTCATGACAGCGATTAACACGGCCTACCCCTCGCACTTGACCTCTGTAATTACAGGCCACAGGACGTGTATCACTAAAACTTAATCCATCGCGTCCAATCCCATCTCTACCTCTTTCCTTCCCAGAGCTATGCCAATAGAAACCGCCCCCCTCATGAATCGCAACATGAGTGCAACGTTCCTCAGAACCGAAAAAGATCAAGTCTCCCAATAGCAAATCCTGCAATTTATCTGGATTGAATTGAACTTTCGAACAAAACTTTTCCTGCTGATAAGCATCGCGTGGCAACCAGATTCCTTCACTTGCGAAGGCAGACTGCACTAATCCTGAACAATCAAAATCAGGGCCTAAAGTTCCACCCCAAAGATAATTATTTTTCTGAGCAGCTGCAGTTCGGACCCAATTCAATACAGCAGGCAGCCTCTTATTGATTTCTCTTCTACTCAGCAATGTAGGCCTCCAAAAGCCTCTCTTTACTACTTTGCCTGACAAGACTTCTATATCCAGCCAACACTTATAACCATCTTCAAGAAGCCTAACTAATACTCGACCTTTAAGAAAAAGAGACTTGGGAGCTTCTAACAATTCAAAACTACGGCCTGAAGGCGCCTGAGTAGCTAAAGCACCCCCTGTTGAAGATTGATAACCATTTACTCCTGTTTTCAGTTCCCAATAGCTTCCTGGGGTGAATAGATCAATTGAGATGAGGGTGTCTAGGGTCAAGATTGCCTATCGCAATTGATATGGGGTTCTACCGCTCCGATCACACTATGACTTCTCAATTAGTGGAGTTATTGGATCGGCTTGAAGCCAAGGGGCATTCAGGGCTCAAAAACAGCATTTCAATTACTTGGGTGCGTTACTCGCATGCCACCCCAAAACCTGGAAGTGGCTATGGATCTTGTTGGTCTGAGCAAAGGCTCCTATACCCAGCCAGTGTGGTGAAGCTTATATATGCCTTAGCAGCGGAAGCATGGCTGCAGAAAGACTTAATTCCAGATAGCAAAGAACTCAGGGAAGCTTTAAAAGCAATGATTTATAACTCTAGTAACGATGCAACAAGTCTTGTTGTAGACCTGCTCACAGGTACTACCAGCGGACCTTCTTTAAAAGGAGAACAATGGACAGCATGGGAAGCCCAAAGGCAACTTATTAATAAATGGTTATTTGAATTGGGTTGGAATGAACTTCAAGGAATTAATTGCTGTCAAAAAACGTGGAGTGATGGCCCCTATGGCAGAGAAAAAGATTTCTATGGCGAAGGAAACATAAACCGCAATTCCTTATCAACATCAGCAACTGCACGAATAATGGAAGCAATCATGACTGACTCCATAATCTCACCGCCAGCATGCAAAAGAATGAAAGGACTTCTTTCAAGGCCTATCGACTTAATGCATAGAAAAGCTGACCCTGAAAATCAAGTGGATGGTTTTCTTGGAGAAGGATTACCGCCTGGGACACGTTTGTGGAGCAAAGCAGGCCTAATGAGTCATGCTCGTCATGATGCTGCATGGTTCTGCATCCCAGGACAGAAGCCAATGCTTATAGTTGTTTTCACTCAAGGAAGACAGTTAGCTACAAATAATTTGCTCTTTCCAGAAATATCAAAGGAACTTGCCAAGATGTAAATAGAAAAATAGAGGCGATTTCTTATCAAATCCTTATAAGTTCTGATTCTCTTAATTCGAATAAAAAACAGTCAATATTCTACCCACGACAATCTGTCACCACTAGTAATTAGTAGTTTCTAATTTGGCCTGCTGCTTAAAGCACAGCATAGGCAATTGCTTTATGAGGAGAGGGCTCCCAAGCCCTGAGCTCAGGATTACCTTGCGATCAAAAGAACTCCAGCAAACAAAACTGAAGCTGCGATAAAGCCGACCCCCAAAAGGATTGCTGCTATTGGGGTGTTCAAATATACGGATATGGTTGCCAATTCATTCCCTTTTTTTTCTGCCACTTGTGGACCCTGCAAAATCATCAATATTCAAGCACCATTGATTACCACGAGAGTACTTGTCTCAAAAACCATTAGAAGAGGGCCTAAATGCCCACAACAATTACAGCAACAGCCTCTTGGGAGCCATCCCACCTTGAGAATCCATGAGAAAGGGCTCTTTAAGTATTAATAAGCTTTCACAGGTGTTTTGATTGGAACAAATCGACCGCGGTCACGGCTTTTTTCGTATTTTTGCTGGGAACAGACATAGAAATTGTTCTCTGGCTCTGTATTTCACTTGAAACAATCTCTCTCTCTACTGGAGCTGCCTTCTCAGTCACTGTTGGCGCACTGTTCACCTCGATTTCACTTGAAACAATCTCTCTCTCTACTGGAGCTGCCTTCTCAGTCACTGTTGGCGCACTGTTCACCTCGATTTTGCTTGAAACAATCTCTCTCTCTACTGGAGCTGCATCTAAAAGTTGTGCATCCAAAACTTGAGGAAAATGCAATCTTCCATGAGTGAATGAAACAACAGAAAAAACAAAAGTAGTTGCCACTAAAAGAACTACAAAAATAATTGCTGCGACTTGGTTAAGAGGGCTCCAATAAACCGAGACATTTGCCAACTCCTCACCTTCGTTTGATGATTGAGCTCGGGATGCTCCCCATTGGATGTATACGTCGTCATTGACCCATCCTTTGTTAGCAGACCTATAAGGCGATTCAAGCGTCGCAAAATCGACTATCTCTTTGATCCTCTCTCTGAGCACTTGCGTATCTCCCATAGTCAGAGGTATTCAAGCACCGAAAGGAACTTGCAACTTTTTTGGCAAAACTTATTTCCAATATAGAAGTCTGAATAAAAGCTGATCCAACACCTCCATTCACCTAGCAATGAAAGCCAAAGAAGCAACCAAAACAGCGGCAGCTATGACACCGATAGAGACCAATCCTGCGATTTTTCCTGTATTGAGAGAAACGGAAATCGTCAACAACTTATTTCGGCTATCTCGTTTCTTTTCGGAAACAGTCTGATTCCCAGCAGGAACCTGTCTTTTGACTCCTGCCTTCTTATCCGCTGCTGCTTTGC
>QCJH01000017.1 GCA_003216155.1 Prochlorococcus sp. AG-409-A19
AAATTCATTACCTATAATTTTACGCTTTTGTTCAGGGTCAATTATTCCTTGCAGTTTAGAAATAAAGCGCTTACGCGCGTTAATATATTCCACATTAATATGAAACTTCTTGTCAAAGAAGTTCATAAGAAATTCAGGCTCACCTTTACGCATAAAACCCTGGTCTATAAACATACACGTCAACTTATCGCCAATAGCCTTATGTAATAAAAAAGCAAGTGTTGATGAATCAACTCCGCCAGATAATGCCAAAAGAACACGCTTCTCACCTACCTGGGATTTGACTTGAGCAATAGCTTCTTCAATAAATGTTGAGGTAGTCCAATCAGCTTCACAGCCACAAATATGGTAAACAAAATTTCTTATTAACGACATTCCTTGAATTGAATGAACAACCTCAGGATGAAATTGCACTCCATATAAATGACGATCATGAGAAGCAACTGCTGCCTCAGATGTATTTTCTGTATGAGCAAGCCGAACAAATCCCTCTGGAAGAACCCGAACAGAATCTCCATGGCTCATCCACATTATTGATCCACTATCTACATTCGTTAATAAATCTTTTGGCTCATCAACATACAAAGGTGCCTTACCGTATTCAGCTTTACCAGTAGCAGCTTCAACAGATCCACCTAGCTGATGGATCATTAATTGCATCCCATAACAAACACCCAAAACCGGAATGCCTAACGACCAAATAGCAGGATCACAAAATGGGGCTCCTTCCTCATATACCGAACTGGGGCCTCCACTAAGAATGATTCCTTTAGGAGCTAATTGAGCCAATTGCTCTGCTGATGTGGTGTAACTCATAACCAAGGAAAAAACCTCTGTTTCCCGCACCCTTCGGGCAATCAACTCTGAATACTGAGATCCAAAATCAAGAATTACTATCGCGGGCTGGCGCTTTCCTTCTGGCTTGGGAAAAGACATATCAACAAAAAGGCTCCTGCGTAAACAACCTCACACTCATTAAGGTTAGATGCCTAGTTAGCAAGGCTCGAGAACTACACCAAAAAGATTTAATTGCTTTAAACCCTCAGCCCCAGCCCAACGCAATTTCCTTTGACGGTCAAAGATTGCAGCTCCTATAGCCATAGAAGAACAGCCGTATCGGTTCACATATCGAAAACTTCTCTCTTCAATTAATAAGGCCATTTTTTGCCAAAGCTTTAACGCCATGCATCGGTCAATAGCTTCTAATTTGATTAATGCTGCCTCTACAGACAATTCATCAATTAAAGAATGAATACAATCCAATGGCAAACCTTCTCTAACTGCCAAAGCAGTAAGAATTTCCAGTCGGCCATCCGCTAAATGATGATGAGTATGAAAAATCCCGCCTGCTAATTTAATTAATTTACCGTGATAACCAATCAATAAAAGCTTATCCACTCCTGCCTTAGCAGCAGCAACTAATAGAGGTCCTACCCAATTACCAATCTTAAGAATAGGCTGCGAATTCAAGCCTATTCTTTGAGCAAGGTCATAACCATTTTCTCCAATAACAAAGGTATGAAAACCCTGAAATGTTTCAGACGAACAATTACGCTTCAATTGGGAAATTGCTTTCTCCAATTGGTCAGGCATAGCACTTGCCTGAACCTCAACTTGGGTACCAATCAAAGCCAAGCCATCTACAACCCCAAAAGACTCATTGCTAGTTCTTGCTGCTAACTCACGACCTTTAGGCAAAACCACCTCAAGCCGCAAGCTTTGATGAGAAGGAACCAAAGAGCGAAGATTTAGCTTTAGTAACTCTTTAGCGAATCCAGAGATACAAGTCTCTCCACCCTCTTTATAAGTACCCACGCCAATGCCAGGCACTAGCTTCAACCAAGAATCAACAGTTTTTATGCCCTGATCATCTAAGAAAGCAACTTTATTTAGCAATTCAACTAATACCCAAACCTCTAAGCCTCTTGTGAGGTCTAAATTACAACCAGGATCACAATGGCTAATACCTAAAGCCTGCGTGCCAGAATTCAATATCGAAGCCGAACTAACAGGCACCACAAGAGGTTCAGATTTATCTGGCACAAGTAATGACTGTTGTGCAAGAAAATCCTTCCCAAGCAAAACTTGCACGGCGGCCTTAGCGGCCGCAGCAACCCAAACCGGCAAAGTTAATCCCTTCAAACCGTCAGCATTACAAGGAATAGAAAGTAGAAGATCAATTATTTTTTAAGATGGAGGATTGTTATTCGAGAGAAAGTGAAAGAGAAACTCACACTCATGATTCCAGGGCCCACACCAGTTCCTGAAACTGTACTGAAATCCATGGGCCGTCACCCCATAGGTCATAGAAGCGCTGAGTTCCAAGAAATAGTTGCTCGTACAACAAAAGGACTTCAATGGTTGCATCAAACTCAGAATGATGTCTTAGTCATAACTGGTAGCGGGACAGCTGCTATGGAAGCAGGAATAATTAACACTCTCAGTCGTGGGGACAAAGTTATTTGTGGAGCAAACGGTAAATTCGGTGAAAGATGGGTGAAAGTAGCAAAAGCTTATGGTCTTGATGTTGAAGTATTGAAATCAAACTGGGGAGAGCCTCTGGATGAAAAAGAATTCAGCAAGGCATTAAAAGCGGATACAAATAAAGAAATATGTGCTGTAATTATAACGCATTCCGAAACATCAACAGGTGTAATTAATGATCTTAAAACAATCAGCAAACACGTAAATGAACATGGTAAAGCTCTAATGATTGCTGATTGTGTAACCAGCATAGGTGCATCGAATGTCCCTATGGATGAATGGGGAATTGACGTAATCGCATCTGGTTCTCAGAAGGGTTATATGATGCCACCAGGACTCAGCTTTATCTCCATGAGCGAACGTGCATGGGAAGCATATAAAAGATCAAACCTCCCTAAATTTTATCTAGATCTTGGACCATATAAAAAAACAAGTGATAAGAATAGCAATCCCTTCACACCTGCTGTAAATCTCTATTTTGCTCTTGATAGTGCTCTTGAAATGATGAAATCTGAAGGCTTAGAATCTATTTTTGAACGTCATGCTAGGCATCGATCAGCAACTCAAGCTGGAATGAAAGCAATTGGCTTTCCCCTTTTTGCTGCAGAACAATTTGGCAGCCCAGCCATTACTGCAGTAGCCCCACAAAGTATAGATGCTGAAAAGCTGAGAAAAACCGTTAAAGATAGGTATGACATTCTCTTAGCAGGTGGTCAGGATCACCTCAAAGGAAAAATCTTTAGAATCGGTCATCTTGGATTTGTCAGCGATAGAGATGTACTTACAGCTATTGCAGCTATTGAAGCAAGCGTAAAATATTTAAATCTTAAAACACACCAAACTGGAAGTGGAGTAGCTGCTGCAATTGAAGTTTTATCATAAACAAATATGATTGAAATATAAGCTCATTCTCCTTAGAATAAAGATTTGCGGGTGTAATTCAGCGGTAGAATGTCAGCTTCCCAAGCTGAACGTCGCCGGTTCGAGTCCGGTCACCCGCTTTTTCAAAAACCAACGAGAATCTTTTTAAATTAAGGCATGACAAGGCCTTGGGGTTTTAAAAACTTCATATGAAACCTTCAGATTTATATATTGAAATTAGTCTCTAGGTTTTATCAATTGAAGTACCTGAGGTCCAACTCCTCCTGCTCTACGCTCCTGGTCTAACGCCTTGAGAATCAAAGTTCCAGCTGCTGCTAGATCTCCTGATTCTGCATGTGCAGATGCAGAATCAAATAAGTCCACAGCAACCTTCATATAAGCCTCACGTTTGTTAGATGAGGACTCCATTATGGAAGTTGATCTTCGAAAAATAGATGTCAAGACTGCTTAGAAAAGCCCTTGGATTAAAGTTTAACGTAAAAAGTGTAAAACTTGGAGAAAAGCATCCTTCTTTGAGAAATCCTAAACAGTGGAATGTGGGAAAGTTCTAATTGATCAAATCTAATTTTCAGGTTCCAGGTTCCTCAATATTTCCTCCCAGATCTGCAATCTGTACCTTGAGTAGTGCAGAACGATGTTGATCACCACGCATTTCAGCAACTGCTAATGCAAATTCCAGCTTTTCAAGGTAGTGATCCCCTTCAACAAAAGCTTTACGCTCCAAAGGAATTTTATCCGAATTACAACGACTTGCGGAACTGAGATCAGAATTCTCAAAGGAAGAAATGATTTTATCCATGGTTACCATGTTTTTATTTTTTCTCTTAAGAAATTATCAAGCTGCATCGAACTCTTGCTCTTCTGAAGAGAGCTCAATTTCTTGCCCTTGACAAGAAGTGTCCAATAATTCTTGACAGTCTTTTAACAGTCGGTCAACTCCATCAAGCATTATAGTTTCTTCCAAAGATGGCTCTGGATGATATTGGCCCAATTGCAATTCCAAAGCCTCTTGACGCTGCTCGAGTTTGATCAGCCGCTGTGACAAAGCAGTAATAGTTTGAGCAAGATCTTCAGCAGTTCTTGTGATTCGAAAAGAACAAGAATTAGATGTCATCTGAGAGTCAGTCCTTTCGCAGATAACAACACATAGTTAGCAATATCTCAAGCCTCCATCAAATTTGATCAATAAAGCCATCTGCTATCAGACTGAAAACTCATAAGAAAGATCCAACTATGCCTACTCTAGGAACCCTAATGATTTACCTATTATCAGGGGTAATCATAGGCCTACTAGCCCTTAAAACAGGCATCCCTGCAGCCCCTCTTGCAGGCGCATTAATTGGAGCAGGTATAGCCAGTATGAGCGGCCGCCTAGAAATAGCTCAATGGCCACTTGGGACAAGGACTGCTTTAGAAATTGCTATTGGAACAGTGATTGGTACAGGATTAACAAAAGAGTCACTAGATCAATTGCAAGCACTTTGGAGACCTGCATTGTTGATAACTATGACTCTTGTACTTACTGGGATTGTGGTAGGTCTATGGAGTAGTCGTCTACTAGGAATTGATCCTGTCGTTTCTCTTTTAGGAGCTGCCCCAGGTGGCATTAGTGGAATGAGTCTTGTCGGAGCAGAATTCGGAGTTGGTGCTGCAGTAGCAGCTCTTCATGCAGTTAGATTAATAACGGTTCTGCTCGTGCTCCCATTAGTCGTGAAATTGCTAATGCCATTAGGAATTATCGATTGATAATGTGTACTGGACATAAACACAGAAATCGATAATTTGACCATTGCTATCGAACTACACCATGAAAAAAATTCCAATTTTCTTCTTCATATCCTTATCAAGCTTTGTATTAGCAAATTTGACTCCAATAATGAGCAAAGCTGCGTCCAGAGATACAGGGGAAAAAGGAGCCGAGATTTACTGCTATATGCGCAGAAATGGCAACGATCATGAAGTGAGCTGGAACGCAGCCTATGCAGTTGTCAAAAGACAAACCAGTGGGCTATTCAAAACATCCCCAAGACATGCTGCTGTAATGATTACTGAAGCAGTGGTTAGAGAACCAAATAGCTTCCCCAACTGCGGGCAATATCTTGGAGATCTCTTTGGTGGCAAGCCTGATATCAACGAATCTGAGAAACCAATTCCTTCCAAAACCAATGCTGAAGAACGCTATCGTTACTAAGTCAGGGCAACTAATTGCCAAAGGACTAGTTTGTTTGTTGATTTTTTTGTGCATGAGTTGTAAGAATAACTCCAATATACCGAATCAAGAGTTTGAAAAATCATCAATTCCAATAATAAAAAACTCCAATAATTTCAGAATATCAGAGCAAGCATGCCTAGAAAATCTCGACCTTAAATGGCTACAAAGATCTCTAGATCAATGTAATCTAGTCATCAGTCAACATCAAAATAATCCATTACCATTAAATGACCGATCTCTCATTTATATACTGATGGGAGAAAACATACTTGCCTGTGCCGATGTTTCCAAAGCATTAAAGCTTATTGACAAGCAAAGCAAAGAAGCAGACCCTCTAATACTTCATGAGCTCAAGGTTCGTCAGGGCTCCTGCAAACAACACCTCAACATTAAAGGTAAAGATTGACGCTTTAGACCAAGGCGCCTTGATCCGAGTAAGACTTCTATCCTTTGAGCTTTAGTTGCAACGAGAGCGTCAATTAAATCATCAGCAAAGCCCAATTTAAACCAATGACTAGTAAGTGATCCATCCATCCCTAATCGATGACATCGATCTTCAGCTTGTTCTACATCGCCTGGAGTCCAAGGTCGTTCAAGCAAGATGACATGTCTAGCCCGATGCAAAGTAAAGCCAAGACCGCCGGCAGCATAAGTTGTATATAAAACAGAAGTTAAACCATTCTGAAAAGATGAGACTGACTCTTCACGTTGATCAAAGCTCTGGCGTCCTATTAAAAACCCACCGCCTATTCTTTTCTGAAGAAGTAATAATGGTTCTACAAAAGAACTAAAAACCACCACAGACTCACCTTTACTAATTAGTTTTATCAAAAGAGCAGTCACAGCAGGCAATTTAAATTCTGCAGATATTTGGCGAATAGCAGTTAGAATAGCTAGAGATTCTGCATCCGATTGAACTAATCCCTGGCGAACACGATCGCGATAATCTTCAATAATTAAATTTAAGCGATGATCAAAACCACGCGCTTCAGAGGTTGTCAATGAAATGATATGTTCCCTCCGATATTTAGGAGGTAATGTTAACAAGCAATTTTTCCGACGAGTTAAAACTAATGGCTTTATAAAATTCCTCAATTCATCCAAATTACTTGCTCCTCGGCAATCCCAACGAAAATTCTCTCCTTGAGAACGCCAATGACCTCCACAAAAACGTTCTTCGAACAATCGTTGATCAAGAGCCAAGGGATGATCAATGGCCGCCAAAAGGGGATATAGCTGAACAGGGCGGCCATTCTTAATAGGTGTTCCAGTAAGCATCCAAATAGCTCTCAAACGAGGATGCCGTGCAAGGCGCAAAAGACGCTGAGTTCTAACTGCATGCATAGATTGGGCAAAATGAGCTTCATCAACTAATAAAATCGTTCCTGCAGAAGGCAATTCAGTAGGAAGCTTTGCCCAGCTTTCCAGAAAAATCGGAAGATTGAGAGCCTGAGCTTCTTTCCTCCAAAAAGAATGCAAACCAGCAGGCGCAACAACCATTACACGTGCATCGACACATCGAAACATTCCACGAGCTGCCAATAACGCCGTCAATGTCTTGCCTAAACCCATTTCATCAGCCAAAACCGCGCCACGCCTAGCTAACAACCAACGTGCTCCTGAACGCTGATGGGGCAAAGGTACACGTCCATCCTTTAAAGGCATTTCAAGATCTGCCTTTTCAACCAAATGGCGATGTTTTGGCATTGGTGGGAGAGGTTTATCAACCCAAGAAAGCCATTCCCCCAATTCTTGTTTGACTAAAAAACGAGATCCAAGGATTTCAAGCAATATCTTTGCTGCTGCAAAAGGGAACTCCCATCCATCATGGACGCTACGATAAACCCCTCTAGGCCTGATCTTGCGCAACTGAGAATTAGTAACCGCATCAAATGGGAAGACAACCTTGATCAAACCAGAAGCAGTTAAACCCAAATAACATTTTGAAATGGGCGTAAAAATACTCCTTTACTCATTTAAAAATGAATTTACTTCCTGTTTGCCAACTAACGAGAGGATTATCTACCACTATAAAAAGCGCTCTAAGTAATCAAGAAAATTCGCAAAAGCTCATTGACTGTAAGACCAATCACGGCAAACTATAGCTAACCGAGATACTCGGATGCATAGCAGGGACGCAGTTTTCCTTGAAGATCTCTGCCCCAAGTTACATATCCGGCGATGGAGACAAACTCTCCATAGCTATACACAAAAAAGTTGTATCTATTGTGGCTGCCCTTCTGAATCTATCGATCATGTATTACCACTTAGCAGAGGTGGATTAAGTATTACCGAAAATTGTGTACCCGCATGCCTCTCATGTAATGGAGATAAGTCTGATATGGAAGCGTTTGATTGGTATAGACGTCAGCGATTTTATGATCCCAGAAGGGCAATGGCTTTAAGGGCTTGGATAGAGGGTGATCTACGACTATCTTTACGCTTATTGGAATGGACTCAACCAAATCAGAAAAATTTTGGTCTAACAAACTTAGAGACAAATCAAAAGGACTCAAAAAACCTGGAAAAAAACTGGTCTTTACAAGCAGCCTAGAAATTCACCACACCTGACACGCTTCAACTGAATTATGCCTTTCGCAAATCGAAGCTTGTTGCTGAGGGTTCTCAGGTGCTAACAGCAATGTATACATAATAAATACTCCTACTAAGCAATTTCGAGCAATCTTGCCAAATCCGTCAACCACAATGAAACGACAAAAATCTTGCCTAAACACCATGGAATTCCTATTCAACTTGCCATGCACTAATGAACTAGCCATAAATACAACCAATTAGTAATACATTTGTACTCATGCTTCAAGAGCTTGTCAAGCGTTGCGAGCCACTACCTGCAGGGTCAAAGGTTCTGATCCTGGGAGCAGGGTTTAGTGGACAGCATTTAGGAGCTCTATTAAGAACACTTGGCTCACAAGTGATATGCAGTCGTCGTCAAATCGAAAAACCTGGCGCAGACATTGTCTTCGACAGTGAAAACCATCTTCTCCCTCCAAAGCAAGCGTTCGAAGGAGTTACACACTTAATTAGCAGCATTCCTCCAAATGCAAATGGCAATGATCCAGTACTTCTGAATTTAAATAAACAACTACAAGACAGCCCTTTGAAGTGGGTTGGTTATCTTTCAACTACAGGCGTTTACGGAGATTCCGAAGGAAAATGGTTAACCGAGAAAGATCTTACTCAGCCGCAACAAGCCAGAAGTAAACGCAGACTGGCCTGTGAAAAAGCATGGCAATCTTCAGGGCTCCCCGTCCAGATTTTGCGACTACCAGGCATCTACGGTCCAGGTAGATCAGCAATAGAAAGCATTAAAACAGGTCAAATCAAAATGATTAATAAGCCAGGACAAGTTTTTTCTAGAATTCATATCGACGATATTGCTGGTGCAGCATTACATCTTATTCATCTTTCCTCTAAAGGTAGACACCCATTAATCGTTAACGTGGCAGATGACTGTCCGACTGCAAATACTGATGTATTACGATATGCCGCTAATTTAATTGGAAGTGAACTACCGCAAGAAGAGCCCTTTGCTATTGCCTCAAAAAACATGAGTCCTATGGCACTATCCTTTTGGGAAGAAAATAGAAGAATCAGCAATCAATTATTATGCAATGAGCTTGGATACAAGTTAATGCATCCCAATTATCGAAAAGGTCTTAAAGATTGTTTACTTGAAAATCCAACCTTGAATGTGAAAAATGGCAAGCCAATTTCTGAATAATGCGATCTTAAGAATTAACATCTTTTCTTAAGATGGAAAATATTAAAATTAAATGCCAATCCAAAAAATCTTAATACCCACCAATCACCCTGAATCACAATATCTCTCCTCACAAATAACCATGCTAGAACAACATAAAAAAGACAAAAAAACAATTATCATATCGTTAGGAGATCCGGCTGGTATCGGCATGGAAGTAACGTTAAAAGCTCTTGGTTCATCAAAACTATCTCCCAATCTGCATCCTATTCTTGTTGGTTGCCGCGCAAGTCTGCTTAGGCTTTATTCACAATTAAAATCCAATGGGATAACTCCACTTGTCAATCCTAAAAAACTAGAAATAGAAGATTTACCTATTAAGGAAGAACTTATTCCAGGAAAACCATCAGCCGCAACAGGCGAGGTAAGTTTCCAATGGTTAACTCGTGCCACTGAATTAGTAATAAATAAAAAAGCCATGGCACTAGTTACTGCTCCTATTGCCAAACATGCCTGGCATGCAGCAGGACACAACTATCCAGGGCAAACCGAGCGTTTAGCAGAACTTACTAAAAGTCAAACAGCAACAATGCTGTTTACCGCTATATCTCCATATAGCGGATGGAGATTTAACACAATGTTAGCCACAACACATATCCCTCTATCTCAAGTTTCGCAGCAACTAAGCCCTGAACTAATTCATTCAAAACTAGAAATACTCCTAAATTTTTGCCAACAATTCACAGTTCATCCAAAAATTATTGTGGCCGGACTCAATCCACATGCAGGAGAAGAAGGCTGCCTGGGACAAGAAGAAATCAAATGGCTTATACCACTTCTTAAACAATGGAAGATCAATCATCCTGGAATCTCATTAGAAGGCCCTCTTGCTCCAGATACATGTTGGGTTCAAGCCGCAAAAGCCTGGAAAGACAAACCAATGAGTAACACCCCTCATGGATTCCTTGCTCTGTACCACGATCAAGGACTGATCCCTATCAAACTTTTAGCTTTCGATGAAGCAGTCAACACCACCGTTGGACTGCCTTTCCTACGTACATCACCTGATCACGGAACAGCATTTGACATAGCTAAAAGTCAATGCGCAAGACCAGACAGCATGATTGCGGCTCTGAAAACTGCGTGGGATCTAGCTCAATAAATCAAGAAGGCTTCACTCTCATCAAAACCTGGCCAAACTCAACAGGTGTTCCGTTATCAACAAGAATTTCAACAACCTCGCCACTTACCTCTGACTCAAGTTCATTCATTAATTTCATGGCCTCAAGAATACAAACAGTTTGCCCAACTCCTATACGATTCCCTACCTCAACAAAAGAAGGCTCCCCAGGTGCAGGGGCCCGATAAAAGGTCCCAACCATAGGAGCTGTCACATCGACCAAATCTGCACGGGAGCCAGGCACTGCTGGAGGGGGGTTGCTAGGTACAGATTGCTCAACTTTTGAAGGTGAAGGATTGGTAGATATTGAAACAGGTTCAGTGGCAGCAACGGAGGTAGAAAGAGCAATAGGCTGAGGAGAAGGCAAATTGCGCCGTACTTCTAGACGAAAATCATCTCCCTCCAGGCGAAATTCCTGAATATCACTGTCAGCCAGCGCAGCCAACAATCGATGAAGTTGGTCGTGATCAAGCTGCATGGTCATTAGTTCTCACGACCGAGATAGGTGTCATTACGGGTATCCACCTTTATCTTCTCACCAACGGAAATAAAAAGGGGAACCATCACCTGGGCACCTGTTTCAAGAATGGCAGGTTTAGTCCCACCAGTTGCTGTATCACCTTTAACACCTGGATCAGTCTCCTTAATTTCCAGCACAACAGAATTAGGCAATTCCACCTCTAGAGGTCTTCCATTCCATGACACTACATTCACTTCCATGCCCTCCTTGAGATATTTACGACTATCTCCAATTTGTTGTGCAGTCAGCCTAGTTTCTTCATAAGTACCCATATCCATAAAAACATAGTCACCTGATTCCATATAAGTGTGTTGAAGGATAGATTTTTCAAGCAAGGCCTGAGGCAACATTTCCCCGGCCCTAAAAGTCTTCTCTACAACATTGCCACTTTGTACAGCTTTGAGCTTGGTACGCACAAAGGCTGAACCCTTGCCTGGTTTGACATGCAAAAACTCAACAACTCGCCAAACCGCACCATCCAACTCAATAGTTGTGCCAGTACGAAAGTCATTACTGGAGATCATTCCCGCAGAACGGATCAGGAGATCATAGAGCTGTGCCAGAGTTCTCGTGTCCATCTGTTCCTCATGGCCAATTCTCGTCTCATCACAACCTTGTTAACCATCCTCACAACAATGTGGATGGGGTGGAATCAACCTGTACTTGCAGTTTTACCGCCAGGGAATGCAATAAAAGATCCATCAGCGATTCTTAGAAACGCTCTACCAATCGAACAAAAAGATCTGCGTGATTTGCAAAATAATCTCGAATCAACAAACAATGAAATTCGAGGAAATCGATGGACAGCAATAGGTGAAGCAGTCTCAAATAGTGAATTTCTCCTAAGTACTCGTAGTCAAAAAATACTGAGCGAATTTCCACCCTCTCGGATAGAAGAAGCCGAACTGATACTTAAGGCTTTAAACAAAAATCTAAAGATTCTTAGTGAAAAAGCAAAAGAAGAAAATAAAGATGAATTTATCACTGAAAAGAGAAGAAGTCTTGACAAAATAGGAGATCTAGAATCATTACTTTTAAATGAGGAGTTCCCATACAAAATTCCTAACGAATTTGACAATTTACCACGTCTACTTGGCAGGGCAACTGTTACTATTAAGACGAGCCAAGGAGATATGAATGCAGTTATTGATGGCTATAATGCACCTCTAACATCTGGTGCTTTTATAGATCTCACCGAAAAAGGGTTTTATGATGGCTTACCATTTACAAGAGCTGAAGATTTTTATGTACTTCAAAGTGGTGATCCTGAAGGTCCAGAAATAGGATATATAGATCCAAATACTGGTAAAAATCGTCAGGTGCCTTTAGAAATACGAATTCCGGGACAATCGGAAACCATTTACAACCAAACATTTGAAGACATAGGGCAATATAAAGCGACTCCTGTTTTACCCTTCTCTACTTTAGGAACATTAGGCTGGGCACATTCAGATCAATCTCTAGATGATGGTTCATCGCAGTTCTTTATTTTTTTATATGAAGCAGAACTGACACCTGCTGGTCTAAACCTAATTGATGGCAGAAATGCAGCATTTGGTTACATAGTAGATGGATTTGATGTCCTGCAAAAATTAAGTGTAGAAGATAAAATCATATCAATAAAAGTTATAGATGGCTCAAATCGACTGAAAGCAAAAGCTTAACCACAAGGAATAGAAATTGAAAGAAACACTTGAACAACTAGGGGAAAAAGAAATTCTAAATCGCTTAAAAAATTTTATGCCTCCTGGTCAAATAGAAGATGACACAGCAGAAATAAATCCTTATCAAAAAAAACTATTAATAAATACCGATCTTTTAGTAGATGGAATTCATTTCTCACCAAAAACAATGCGTGCTGAAGATGTTGGCTGGCGAGCAATTGCAGCCAACATCTCAGATTTAGCCGCAAGCGGAGTAGATAAAATCATCGGAGTAACTGTAGGTCTTGTTGCTCCGCCAAGTACAACATGGGATTGGGTAGAAAAAGTTTATATAGGAATAAACGAAGCATTAGATAAATATGGAGGCTATGTGATGGGAGGAGATTGTTCCCATGGGACACAAAAATTACTCGCAATAACAGCCATTGGAAGTCTGGGGCCACTAAGAATTCACCGCTCCAATGCTCTCCCAGGAGATCTAATAGTAGTTAGTGGTGCACATGGCCTCAGTAGGCTTGGACTGGCTTTGCTGCTCCAAGAACCTCAAATTAAAAACCTACAATTAACGAAACAATTAAAAGAACAGGCCAAGCTCGTTCACCAAAGACCGCATCCACCTCTGCAAGCATTAAGAACTTTAGAAAACTGTAAACCCAAAAATCTACCTTGGCGTGCAGGTGGTACTGATAGCAGCGATGGTTTGATAGAAGCAATCAACTCTCTATGCAAAAACAGTGCATGTAGAGCTGTACTAGATCCCAAGAAACTGCCAAAACATATAGATTGGCCCATCGGTGCAGCTTGGGAACAATGGTGCCTAAATGGTGGAGAAGATTTCGAACTCGTTTTAAGCCTGCCAGCTAGTTGGGCCAATGCATGGACGAAAGTATTTCCAACAAGCCGTATCATCGGCAAAATAACTAATGGGGAGCCAAAAATTACATGGTCAAATGGACAAGAACTATTAGAAAACAGCTCTTGTTTTCAACACTTTAAATTTAAAAATGACTGAATTAATACCTAGACTGAATTAATACCTAGAAGTTAATGATCACTTCCACCTCTGAGCAACAATTTCAGCTAAATCAACTACACGTTGACTATATCCCCACTCATTATCATACCAAGCAAGAATCTTTATCAGATTATCGCCTATAGCCATAGTTAGAGCTTCATCGACAATTGTTGATTCGTTCGTGCCTGCATAATCACTTGACACTAAAGGCAGATCCCCATATTTAATGATTCCCTTCATCGAACCCTCTGATGCAGACTTAAGAGCAGCATTTACTTCTTCAGCTGTAGTAGAACGACCCGACTCAAAAACTAAATCAACAGCTGAAACGTTAGGGGTAGGAACCCTCATTGCAATACCCGTTAGTTTCCCCTTCATTTGTGGATAAACAAGTGCAACAGCCTTTGCTGCACCGGTAGAAGTTGGGACAATATTCATTGCTGCAGCACGCGCACGACGTAAATCACGATGACTATTATCTAAAATTCTTTGATCTCCTGTATAACTATGAATAGTTGTCATTAAGCCTTTATTAATTCCAAAAGTTTGATCGATAACTTTAACGATTGGAGCAAGACAATTAGTTGTGCAACTTGCATTACTGAGGATATTAAAATCTTCATGACGATATTGATCAGCATTAACTCCTACTACATAAGTACCAACACCATCTCCTTTACCTGGTGCAGTAAGAATGACTTTTTTTGCACCAGCCTCAATATGCTTGCTTGCACCTACATCAGTATTAAAGACTCCAGTTGATTCAATCACTAGGTCAATACCCCATTCTTTCCAGGGAAGATTGAGAGGGTTTCTATCAGAAAAACATTTAATCGTCTTGCCATTAATGATAAATGTGTCGTCTGTATACCCAATCTCTGCATCCTTAATCTGACCCAATATCGAGTCATACTTCAATAAATGTGCGTTGGTTTTGGGATCAGATGTGACATTGATGCCAACGACCTCAATACCTGTATTAGCGCCTCGGCTCAACCAGCAACGCATAAAATTGCGACCAATCCGGCCAAATCCATTGATCGCAACGCGCAGGGTCATGATAAAAGCGGCAAAACCGCGAGGTGGTGGTGGCCGCTGATCATACAGAAATGCGAGCAAATGTCTCGTCTTTGACCTTGCAAAACTGGAACAAACTTGTAGAAACACTTCATGACGATCGGTTCTGAAGCAAGCCAAAACATTGATATCAGGCGCCTTTGCGTCAAAATGGCTTATGTTTCAAGCATCTACGAAGACTCTTTGACAAAATCTCTCAATCCCCAAAAACCAATTCACCTAATCGGCATTGGAGGGATTGGAATGTCTGCATTAGCGCTAATTCTCGTAAGCAAAGGTCATAAAGTCTCTGGCTCAGACCCTAAAAAAAGCAAAACCCTAAAAACCCTTGCAGGCAAAGGAGCAAAGATTTTTCAAAGACAAGCCGGTGAAAATATCAATTCCATCATCAGCAGCAATGAAATTTCTCCATTAGTCGTAATCAGCTCAGCAATCCCAGAGAACAACCCAGAATTACAAGCAGCGACAAGAGCTGGATTGGAAATTTGGCATCGATCTGATCTACTTGCTCTACTAATCAAAAAACAACCATCTATAGCTGTTGCCGGTAGTCATGGGAAAACCACAACCAGCTCAATACTTACCACGCTTCTAGCGATAGCTGAACATGATCCGAGCGCAATTATTGGAGGCGTAATACCCCATTACAAAAGCAATGGGCATTTTGGACGTGGAAGATTATTAATAGCCGAAGCAGATGAATCTGATGGCACTCTTGTCAAATTTGAACCTGAACTTGGTTTGATAACCAATTTAGAGCTAGATCACACAGATCACTTTTCTGATCTCGACGAATTAATTAAAAGCATGCAGCTTTTTGGGAAGAAATGCAAAAAACTTTTAGCTAACTACGACTGTCCCATACTGAGAAACAATTTCCATGATTGTCATTGGTGGTCAATTAGAAACCATCAAGAAGCAAATTTTGCAGCTTTACCAATAAATTTTGATGGTAAACAAACCACTGCGGATATCTATGAAAATTCTCAAAAAATTGGTCAAATCGAAATTCCTTTACCTGGATTACATAATCTGAGCAATTGCATTGCCGCTATAGGAGCATGCAGACTTGAAGGACTCACATTTAATGAAATCCAACAAGGAATAACCTATCTGAAAGCACCATTAAGAAGATTTGATTTTCGTGGAAATTGGCAAGGGAGATTAATTGTTGATGATTATGGACACCATCCGAGCGAAGTCAAAGCAACTCTTTCAATGGCAAAACTCATGATAAAAAGTGGCAAAAGTCCACTACCTATAGCTCCTAAGCGACTTCTAATAGTATTTCAGCCTCATAGATATAGCAGAACAAAAAAATTCATACAAGAGTTTGCCAAAGCACTTTCAGACGCTGACTCCCTGATTTTAGCTCCAATCTATGGGGCAGGTGAAAACCCTATAGAAGGCTGTGACAGTGAAGTACTGGCAAAAAAAATAAAGGATATCAATCCAACATTGCTGGTCAAAGTAGCGTCAGACTTTGATCACTTGATCTCACTAATCAAAAGAAATAGTTTTAAAGATGATTTAGTGCTCACGATGGGTGCAGGTGATATCAATAAAGTCTGGGGAAGACTACACCTCAGTCATCCCAATAATCCATGGTTGGGATCTATAGCAGCTTGAAATAATAAAAAGTGCAGATAGAAAGATTGGTATCACTTTCGAATCTGACAACCTGGCGAGTAGGAGGATCTGCTGAATGCCTCGCTGAACCAAAAGATCTGAAAGAAGTGAAATCATTAATAGCATGGGCAAATAGAAAAACAATCCCTATCAACCTCATTGGAGCAGGCTCAAATCTGTTAATAAGCGATAAAGGATTAAAAGGTCTATCTCTCTGTATGCGAAAGCTGCATGGAATCACACTGGATCCACAAGATGGCTTAATAGAAGTTTTTGCTGGTGAGCCAATACCAAACTTATCCAGAAAGGCCGCTAAAGCGGGCCTAAGTGGACTTGAATGGGCAATTGGTATACCGGGAACAATAGGTGGCGCATGTGTAATGAACGCTGGTGCTCAAGGTGGATGTATGGCTGACTGGATCGAATCCGTAGAAGTGATGCCTATAGATAGTAAGAAAAAATCTTTTGTCTTAACTAAACATCAGATGGATTTTGGGTATCGAAGTAGTCGCCTACAAAAAGAAAAACTTGTAGTTCTTTCAGTAAAATTAAGGCTTAAAGCAGGAAATAATAGCAAGCAACTTACACAAAAGACTAATGACAATCTTATTCATCGAATAACAACTCAGCCGTACCAGGAGGCTAGTTGTGGAAGTGTTTTCCGAAATCCAGAGCCCCTAAAAGCAGGCCACCTGATAGAAAAACTTGGACTCAAAGGACATCGCATAGGTGGAGCTGAGATTTCAAAAATTCATGCAAATTTCATCATCAACAAAGGTGATGCAAGCGCTAGTGACATCTGTAAATTAATCAGATTTATTCAATTAAAAGTCAAGAAAACTTATGGAGTGACCCTTGATCAGGAAATTAAAACCCTGGGATTTGAATAAAACGTTTAGAGTTCTTTTAATACAAAAAAGCTATGGCTGCATTCGGACTCCCAAATTTCGGTCAACTTACAGAAGCTTTTAGAAAAGCCCAACAAATCCAACAAGAAGCCCAAAAGCTTCAAGAAGAATTAGAAGCCATGGAAATTGATGGCAGCAATCAAGATGGCAGAGCAACTATCTGGGTCTCAGGCAATCAAAAACCTATTCGAATCGAAATAGAGCCATCACTGATAAAAGAAGGTCAAAAAGCCTGTGAGATCGCGATACTTGATGCAATGCAAAATGCTTATCACAATTCCACTACAACAATGAAAGATAAGATGGATACTTTAACGGGAGGACTCAATATTAATTTGCCCGGTTTTAATGAGAGTAATGATTAATTCAATTCATCTATATAGCTTCGATATAAAGGATATCTTTCCCAGTCTTTGTTTATAATACACCCAGGTTCCTCTCTATGTAGACAATCTCTAAATTTGCACATTCTATCCATTAGCTGGTTTCTTACCTCAGGAAAAAGCATTGGCAAACGCATAGCTTCACATTGAAGATCTGCACGATTAAAACCTGGTGTATCAGCTATCAAAGATCCATTACCTATAGGAAAAAGTTGAACATCACGTGTTGTATGACGGCCTCTCTGTAATCGCCTAGATAAAGAACCAACCTTTAAAGAAATACTCGATTCTAAAGTATTAAGCAAACTACTTTTTCCTACTCCTGAAGGACCACAGATAACGATCAATTTATTTGCTGCAGAAAATAATTCTCTTAAGTCATCTAAACCTTCTCCAGTCTTTACGGAAATTGCCAAAGGCTTATATCCCCATTTACTGAAACGAAATAATTGCTCAGCTAAATAAACTGATGAAATTAAATCTATTTTAGTCAATAATAAATGTACGTTTACATGGGTATGCTCAGCCATCAACAGAAATCGGCAAGCTTGATCTACAACAAAAGCAGGTTCCTTTAAAGACAAAGCAACAACAACTTCAGTCACATTGGCAACAGGGGGACGAACTAAAAGATTTTTTCGTGGTACTACAGAAGTAACTACAGCTCGTTGTAACTGCCAATCAATTGAGTCAATCCAAACTCGATCTCCAACATTTACAGAATAACCATTATGAATTAAACGACTTCTACTAGTACATAAGAAACGAGAATGCTTATTGATAGATGGAACAGATAATTTCAAGTTTTCTATGTCTATTTCTACCTCATAATAATTTGCCTTTAAGGCCATAACTAATCCTAAAATAGGAGACATTTATTATCCGCCACATGTCACAAGCAAAGTCAAAAAAAAGTGACTATCGCAAATAACTTCTACCGAATGACCGGCTTTTGACAAGCCAGGAATAAGCAAAGATTCTGGCTCACCTTTATCAATATCTACTTTGATTTGATCATGCTGATTTAAATTCTCTAAAACAAGACTGCATCTAATAAGATTTAAAGGGCAAGGTGTACCCCTTAAATCAAGATATTGCATATTATTCATTCTCTTTGCCTAAAAAGGCTTGAGAATAATCCGCTTTTGTGATGATGATGTTGAGGCCCTTTTGCAGAATGATGTCCTGCTAATTTCTGAAGCAAAGCTTTTTCATCATTAGATAGCCTAATTGGCAATTGGATATTAACCAAAATTCGTTGATTTCCTCTTGCCACTGGATTACCCAATTTAGGGATCCCCTTGTTCTCTAATATGAGCACTGCATTAGGTTGAGTTCCTGCAGGTATTTCTAAGCTAGTAGGCCCATCAACTGTTTCAACCTCAATAACATCCCCAAGGATTGCCTGTAAATAACTAACATTTACATCAGATAAAATAGTCAAACCATCTCGCCGCAGCTTAGCGTGATTTTTAACTTTCAGAAAAACATAAAGATCACCTGAAGGTCCACCCCTTAATCCAGCATTACCTTCACCGGCAACTCTTAAACGTGTTCCTGTATCAACTCCAGCAGGTATATTTATTCTTAATTTCTTTCTAACTTGATTAACTCCTTGACCAGAACAAGCACTACAAGGGTCTGAAATCATTTGTCCAGTCCCATCACAATTAGGACATTCAGAGACCTGCGTAAAACTACCAAAAGGAGTTCTTGTTGCACGCCTCACCTGACCTACACCACCACAAGTCTTACAACTAGTTGGACCACTCCCAGCATTCGCACCACTCCCTCCACATCGATTACAAATTTCTAAATGTGGAATTTTAATTTCTCTCTCTTGCCCAAAGACAGCGTTATCAAAATCAATGGTTAAATCATAACGAAGATCATCACCTTGTTGAGGACCTCTTCTTTGAGGCCGTCCGCCAGTACCTCCGCCAAAACCACTAAAAAAAGTTTCAAATAAATCAGCAAATCCGCCCATATCTCCCATATCTGGCATTCCCCCACCACCTAAACCTGCTTCCCCAAATTGGTCATAACGGGCGCGTTTCTGAGAATCACTTAAAACCTCATAAGCACGACCAATCTCCTTAAACTGTTCTTCTGCTCCAGGATCCTTATTAATATCAGGATGATATTGACGTGCTAAACGTCTATATGCCTTTTTCAAGGTATCACTATCAGCATCCCTAGAAACTCCTAAAAGATCGTAATAATCAGCCATCAGTATTAATCCTCATGGTTAGCAATCTCTGAATCTTCAGTGGAAGAAGATTGCGTTTCTTCTGAAGACGTTTTTTCATGAGCAGAATTATCAATTTTAGGGCCTGGTCCCATAGACACCTTCACTAAAGCATGGCGAAGCACTCGACCATTCAGGTGATAGCCACGTTGAAGTTCTTCAGTAACTACATCTTCTATATGAACATCACTAGGCTCTCTTAACACTGCCTCATGCAATGTGGGATCAAAGACTTGACCTACAACTCTCATAGGTGCAACACCTAATTGCTTCAAAACATCAACAAGTTGCTTATATAGTCCTTGATAACTTCTATGAAGTGCCTGTGCTTCTTCTCCTTGAGGGTCAAGCTGCTGGCGAGCACGTTCAAAATTATCTACTACTGGAAGGATTTCACTTAAAGTACTACATATTAGCTGCAAACGTAGATCATCTTGATCGCGACTTTGACGTTTTCTAAAATTGTCAAAATCAGCCGCAATTCGCACGTACTGAGATTTCAGAGTCTCATGCTCTTGTTCCAATTGCTGTAAACGAGCCTCATTGTCTAGATGGCCATTCAATACAGATGAACGATTCTCATCTCCACCTGTCTCTTGACCATCAACTTCACTAGAGTCAGATGTCTGGGAATCCAACTGAGAGACTGCTTCATTAGCTGCATTTGTCTCTGTCGCTTCATTGACAGGCTCTTGAGCTGGGACTGAACCTTCGCCACTCATAACCAATTGCAGATTTGCATCTATACATGTTGAACGAAAAAGGTCTCCTCAGACAAGCTGCGGAAGCCCGCACCTTTTAAAGGTCTTGCAGGGTAACTATGCATTTAAGCGCTATGTGAAAAAATAAATTACACTCAAAAGATTTTGAATACAGGTTAAGATCAAACAAACAAACAAAGAGAAATTCTCAGATATTAACTAAGTACACTTAGCCATTGTATGGCCCGCAATCCAACCACTACTCCAGCAATGCTGAAAATTAAACCCACCTGTTACCCCATCTATATCCAACAATTCACCTGCTAAATAAAGATGTTTACAAACCTTACTTTCCATAGTTTGTAAATTAACCTCTAAAAGATCAACTCCACCTGCTATGACAAATTCCTCTCCAAAAGGGCCTCTTCCATTGACATTATAACGACTAGAAACTAATTCTTGTAAAAGATTATTTTCCAAGTCCCGTGAAAACTCTCCCCAACGTAAATCGGGATTAGTTCGGGTCTTATTCAAAAGAAAAAGCCAAATTCGTTTAGGTAAATTAAATAAGGAGGCAGAAGTGCCTATAATCCTTTTAGCCTGTAAATGTCTTTGATTACTCAATAATGAGCGCACTGCTTCGCTAGACATCCCAGTCCAATTAATCGTAACAAAGCCCTTATAATTGTTTTCATGTAAAGCTCTAGCAGCAAAAGCTGTTAATCGTAAAATTGCAGGTCCACTCAAACCCCAATGTGTAATCAGAAGCTTACCAGTTTGATGAAAAGATTTACCAGCAATATCAAGCATACAATCAACGCAATCAATACTAATTCCACTACAAGCATTTAATGCATTAACATTTATACCTAAAGTAAATAAAGAAGGGACAGGACTTACAATTTTATGGCCCATAGATTCAGCTATTCGACGACCACTTGGATGTCCTCCTGTAGCAAGCAAAACATTCCTACAAGAGAAAACAATCCCCCCTTTTACGTGAACAAGAAATCTTTTTAGATTTATAGGTTCAAGAGCAACTACAAAAGCCTTTTTACATATCTGAACACCAGCAATCCTGGCCGCTTTCTGCAAACATTTAATAATAGCTAAAGAAGAATTAGTAGAAGGGAACATTCTTCCATCTGCTTCTTCCCTTAACTCAACTCCACGATCAGCAAACCAAGAGACAGCATCTCCAGCAGCAAAACGACTAAAAGGCCCCAACAACTCTGGATTTCCTCTTGGATAATTGCTAACCAAATCCCTTGGATCCCAAGCAGCATGAGTCACGTTGCAACGCCCACCCCCACTAAGTCGGACTTTTTCTAAAGTTTGATGAGTACCTTCTAAAAGCAAAACATGCTGAAAGCCTTGTTCAGCAGCAGTAATGGCACCCATATAGCCAGCAGCACCGCCGCCAACGACAATCAAATCAAAAATCTGGTTTGAAATTAAGGGCCAATCCGTTGTTGCAATAACGCTTTCCTGTGGGTCTAGGTCCATCATTAAAGACATGGCCTTGATGTCCACCACACCGACGACAGTGATACTCAGTGCGGGGAATAATTAACTTAAAATCCACTTTAGTCTCTATAGCATTAGGTAAAGGTTCCCAAAAACTAGGCCAACCTGTACCACTATCAAATTTTGTCAGGGAAGAAAACAAGGGCGAATCACAACCAGCACAAAAAAAAGTGCCTTTTCTTTTTTCCCTTTCAAGAAGACTAGAAAAAGGTCTCTCAGTACCTTCATCTCTAAGGATATTATAAGTTTCAGGTGAAAGGCGTGCACGCCACTCTGCATTACTCAAAGCCCATGAATCATCTCCTGCTTTAGAAGCAGCTAAAACGGCTTTCGAAGATAAACCAAAAGCAATAGTACTTGTTATTGCACCCAAAAGAAGTGATCTACGATTCAACCTGAAAAAAGTATTCTGCATAAAATCAAACACCATAGATATAGGTTTTGGCATAGGAAAACTATGCGGCCTTAACAACACCATAAAGCAATGGTTAGCGAATCTTCACCACTAAAAAATGAATCCTATCGATTTAGCGTTGCTCCAATGCTCGATTGCACAGATAGACATTTCAGAGTCCTGATGAGACAAATCAGCAGACATGCATTGCTATATACGGAAATGATTGTTGCGAAAGCACTAAAACACAGCAAAAAAATTAATCGCATTCTTGATTTTGATGAAATTGAACATCCAATCTCTTTGCAAATTGGAGGAGACGATCCAATATTGCTGGCAGAAGCAGCACGTCTAGCAGAAGCCTGGGGCTATGACGAAGTCAACCTCAATGTGGGCTGCCCAAGCCCAAGAGTGACATCAGGAAACTTTGGAGCTTGCCTAATGGCAGAACCTGATCAAGTCGCTAAATGCATTGAAGCAATGACTAATGCTATTAAGCTTCCTGTAACTATTAAACATAGAATTGGAATAGACGATTTAGATAGTGATTTTTTACTGCAATCATTTGTTGATTGTGTATCCCAAGCAGGTGCAAAACGTTTCGCAATTCATGCAAGAAAAGCTTGGTTAAGCGGATTAAATCCAAAAGAAAACAGGACGATTCCTCCTCTTCAACATGAAAGAGTAATCAATCTCAAAAAACAAAGGCCTGAATTAATTATCGAACTCAATGGTGGGCTGAATACACCTAATGACTGCTTAATTGCCCTAAAGCATTGCGATGGGGCAATGGTTGGACGTGCAGCATATTCTCACCCTCTTAGATGGAAGAAAATTGATGAGCTTATATATAAAGAAGAACCTCGTCAAATCATTGCATCATCGGTTATAAGAGGACTTATGCCTCATGCTGAAAAACATTTAGCCAATAATGGGCGTTTATGGGATATATGTCGTCATCTTATTCAAGTTGTTGAAAATGTACCTGGTGCTCGTAATTGGCGTAGAAATTTGAGCATCAAAGCTCAAAAAAGAACGGCAGATTTAAATGTTTTAGAAGAAGCAGCACAACATTTAGAACAAATTGGCTTATAAAAATTACTTAACCTTCTGCTCCACCATAATCAGCACCATTTACCTCCTCTGTTGAAGCAGAGGTGGTGCCACCTCCATCAGGAGCTGTTCCTCTACGTCTTCTGCTACGACCTTCGTCATAACTTCCTGAAGATTCAGAAGAATTACCACCTCCATAACTTCGA
>QCJH01000018.1 GCA_003216155.1 Prochlorococcus sp. AG-409-A19
TCAAATTAGCCGCTATATCAATTGGATTAATAGTTAGTGAAGCATAAAAATAAGAAAATCCAAGGATTAAGGAGAAGAACAATAACGCATAAGGCCAAGGGTTAGCCGCACCTGGATTCAACGCACCTGCAGCTCTAATCAAAAAAGGATTCTTTGTAAAATTAGCAATTGTAATAGGCAGAAAAATCAGTGCAGAGGCGAAGATAATTGGCATAACTCCACCTGCATTAAGCTTCAAAGGGAGGTAACTCTGTCGATTAGGCAATAGGTTTGTTCCTCCTATCTGCCTTTTCGCACTAACTATTGGCAATCGCCGTGACCCTTCCTGAACAAATATAATTCCTACAATTGTTGCCAAGAAAACTAATATCAAAACAACTATACCAACTACATCATTCCTATCTCCAGTCTGAGCTTTCTCAATTGTTGAGCCCAGTGCCTTTGGCAAAGTTGAAACTATGTTCAAAAATATTACCAAGGAGGCCCCTTGGCCAATTCCCCTCTCCGTAATTATTTCACTTAGCCACATAACAACCATTGATCCAGTAACCAAAGCTAGAGCTGTTTGAACAACAAAAACACCTTCACTAAGCTGCTCTATTGCATATTGACGAAGTATCAAAGAGAAGATGACACTCTGAGCCAATCCCCAACCAAGAGCGACATAACGTGTAATTTGCGCAATTTTCCGTCGGCCAGCCTCCCCTTCATTTTTCTGAAGATCTTCTAACTGAGGCAAAGAAGCTGTTAGCAGCTGAATAATGATTGAAGCATTAATAAAAGGAAGTATTCCAAGAGCAAATACTCCCAGAGTGGATATACCCCCACCAGTAAAGATGTCTAAGAAACCTATTAGCTGTCCACCTTGTTGAAGGAAACTCTGAAAAGCCTCTCTATCAATTCCTGGCAATGGGATATAAATCCCAAGGCGAACTAACAAAAGCAAACCCAATGTGGTTAAAACCCTTCCACGTAGCTCAGGGTTGCGGACTAACTGAGTTAGAACTTCAGCCGCACTAGGGTTGCGGCCCCTACTGACAAGCATGAGGGTAGAAAATAAGTTAGATCAAAGAAAATAATGTAAGTGACATAGTCTCCTAATTGTCTATGGCACTAGAAAAGAATAGTTTGATGATACTAATTCAATCAAGAATTTCGCATTGACCACCAGCCAACTCAATCTTGTTTCGAGCAGTTACTGTAAAAGCGGCAGCTTGAACAGTCAATTTCACAGTCAATTCACCATTACCAAGGATTTTCAAAGGATGCTTAGGGCTAGTTACTACTCCATCCTTAACAAGAGAATCAAGATTGACCTTGCTACCAGACTTGAGCTCATTTAAAGAAGAAACATTCACTACTGTAAAAGCCTTCTGATTAACTATTGGGAAATGCTTTAACTTAGGCACTCGTCTATAAAGAGGCATCTGACCACCTTCAAATCCTGGTCGCGTAGGGCGGCCAGAACGTGACTTTTGTCCACGCATACCAAAACCACAACTAGCTCCCTGACCAGCAGCTATGCCCCTACCCTTACGCAACTTTTTACGTCGTGCTCCAGGGTTTGACTTTAGAGAATTGAGTTGAATTTTCATGAGGGATCAAGAATAGATCTGCTCGAGGGAGATGCCCCGTTCCTTTGCGGTCTCCTTATGAGTTCGAAGACCAGCCAAGGCAACCATGGCAGCCCTAGCATTATTTAATGGAGTTTTACTTCCAAGACGCTTAGCCAGAACATTTTTAATCCCGGCCAATTCAAGAACAGTACGTATTGAACCTCCAGCAATTACTCCAGTACCTGGAGCAGCAGGGCGTATTAAAACACTAGCTGCACCATCGCGACCATTGGAAAGGGTGGGAATTGAACTATGTCTAGTTAAAGGGACCCTAACCAAGTGCTTCTTCCCATCAGCAACCCCCTTACGCACAGCTCCGATCACATCGCCAGCTTTACCCACACCCACACCAACTTGACCACGCTCATTCCCAACAACAACTATTGCCCGGAAGCTCATTTTCTTTCCCCCTTTAACTGTTTTTGAAACCCTACGAATCTGAACTACTCTCTCCTGCCATTCGGAATCGCGCTCTTGACCTCTGCGATCTCCACGCCGTCCGCCACGTCTTTCACCTTTCCCTCCACTTCGTCGCTGATTTTGGCTCTGATTATTCTCCTGATGCTGACCTTCAGCGGCAGGAGGCGCCCCTCCCTCGGAGGAAATTTTTTGTTGATTTTGATGGTTTGATTCAGTCATTTTGGGACCAGGGGTCAAAATTCAAGGCCGGCTTTCCGGGCGGCATCGGCCAGTGCTTTCACTCGACCGTGATAAAGGTTGCCCCCACGATCAAAGACTACTTGTTCAATGCCCTTGGCAAGAGCACGTTTGGCTAATAACTCACCAACGAAAGTAGATGCATCGCAACTACTTGAATTAGATTTGAGAGTGCTTCTCAAATCCTTATCAAGAGTTGACGCTGCGCAAAGAGTATTTTGAGAGTCATCATCTATGACTTGAGCATAAATGTGATTATTTGATCGAAATACTGCTAAACGAGGACGTTGTGCAGTTCCATTGAGATGGTTTCGAATACGCCTATGGCGCTTCTGAGTCTGCTGCTTTTTAGAAAGTGTCGACATTGCTAACAAAGAGAAAGGATGTTTGTTATGGCTTTATTTTTTGCCTGACTTACCAGCCTTACGCAAAATTCTCTCGCCCTCATACTTAATTCCCTTCCCCTTATAAGGCTCGGGCGGACGTATTGATCGAATCTTGGCAGCTTCATTTCCGACTAATTCCTTATCAGCGCCTGAAACAGTCACATTAGTGTTGTTTTCCACTGAGAATGTAATCCCTTCTGGAGGTACAACTTCCACCGGATGACTAAAACCTGCACTAACAACAAGATTTTTTCCCTTGACCTGTGCACGAGATCCAACACCCACTATCTCAAGTCTCCTAGAGAATCCCTTACTTACACCTTCAACCATATTTGCCAGCAAAGTGCGGCATAGACCATGCCTTTCTCGAGATTTGCGTTTCTCACTAGTTGGAGTAACCACAATAGTGTTCTCAACCTTACTAACACTCACACCTTCTGGGAGAGTGCGCCTAAGCTCTCCTTTTGGACCCTTTACCGTGACCGACAGACCATCAAGGGTCACTGCCACTTTCTCAGGGAGATGAATTGGGTTTTTTCCTATACGAGACATTTGTTTTACTCCAGGTCAGTAGACATAGCAGAGCACTTCTCCGCCAACGCCTTGTTTACGAGCATCGCGATCACTCATAACACCTTTGGATGTAGAAATAATCGCTACTCCTAATCCACCAAGAACCTTTGGCAGACCACGAGTGTTCTTATAAATACGTAGTCCAGGCTTACTCACCCTTTGCATAGAGCGAATGGTGGGGTGCCGATGCTTACCGCTGTACTTCAGCTCCAGGATAAGTTGAGTACTTACACCCTCACCCTCCTCGCTAATCTCAGCGATAAACCCTTCTTGTTGAAGCACTTTGGCAATACTTCGTGCCATCCGGGAAGCAGGAACGCGAGTCTTTTCGTGACGTTTCTCACTTGCATTACGAATGCGAGTAAGCATGTCTGAAATTGGATCGTGGTTAGCCATAAGTCGTATACGAATTGGGATCAATTACTGCGGAAGGGCATTCCCATCTCGCTAAGAAGTGCCCGGCCTTCTTCGTCCGTACAAGCGCTGGTCACAATGGTGATGTCCATACCCCTAATTGCATCAATTTTGTCAAAAGAAATCTCGGGAAAGATGATTTGCTCTCTTACCCCTAGGGTGTAATTACCTCTTCCATCAAAACTCTTTGGGCTTACGCCCCTAAAATCTCTAATTCTTGGGAGAGCAAGGTTTATCAGGCGCTCTAAAAAAGCATACATACGTTCACCACGTAGCGTGACTACACAGCCAATTGGCATTCCTTGACGGATCTTGAAGCCTGCAATTGCTTTCTTCGCCCTAGTTACTACTACTTTTTGGCCTGTAATTGTGGCTAATTCATTGATAGAAGCTTCTAATGACTTTGCATTTTGGGCTGCTTCACCTAAACCCCTATTGACTGTGACTTTCATCACTTTAGGGACTTGATGAATATTTGAGAGACTTAGATCTTTCAGCAACTTTGGCTGAATAGTCTCCCGATAACGTTTTTTAAGTGACATGAATTGGATGGAGAATACTTCTGGACTTGGTCAGAAGAAATTAAATTGGAAGGGTTGAAAGAAAGGGTCTTAGATTGGATAGGACTCTTGAAGAGGATAGGAAGTGGTGATTAATCGATAAGTTCACCAGTTTTCTTCAATCGTCGTTTCTTTGTGCCATCCTTCTGAACAACAATCTCAACTCGACTGGCAACTTTTTGACTTTTGGAATAAAGCATCACATTAGAAGCATGTAACGAAGCTTCCTCAGTAACTATTCGTCCTGTTTCACCCTCTTGAGTAGGCTTGACATGTCGAGTGCGCATATTAATTCCCTCAACAATTACACGGTTTTCCACAGGCAATGTTTTAAGTACTTCTCCTGTTTTCCCTTTTTCTTTGCCATTTATAACTTGAACGGTGTCACCCTTCCGTATACGCATCTTTATTCTGCTGGCGGGCTTTGCTTTCTGAGTTGAGATTGCCATTTCAAATCACCTCCGGTGCTAAAGAAACAATTTTGGTGAAATTACGCTCTCGAAGCTCCCTAGCTACTGGCCCGAAAACTCGAGTACCTCTAGGGTTTTTATCTTCATTAATAAGCACTGCTGCATTATCGTCAAATCGAATCGAGTTTCCTGTCTCTCTACGCATAGTCGCCTTTGTACGAACAACAACGGCTCTTACTACATCAGATTTTTTAACTCCCATATTTGGCATAGCATCCTTAACAGCTGCAACGATCACATCCCCAACATGGGCATATCTACGATTTGAGCCAAGAACACGTATGCACTGAATACGTTTTGCTCCGCTGTTATCAGCGACAGTAAGAAATGTTTCCTGTTGAATCATTTCGAGGCCTCCTCTGCTTTTACGCTATGACTAAGAACTTCAACAACAGACCAACGTTTTGAGGCGCTAAGAGGGCGCGTCTCTGTAATGCGAACTCTGTCGCCTACACGACAAGAATTCTTCTCATCGTGAGCTTTGTATCGAGTCGTTCGGCTAACCGTCTTTTGATAGATGGGGTGAGGGAAGCGGTTTTCCACCGCTACCACCACCGTTTTGTCCATCTTGTCGCTTACTACGGTGCCTACCCTTTCCTTGAGTGCCATTGTTCTAAAGAGTGATCAAGAGGAAGCGGTCAAGGAGCGAATCCGCTCCTTCTGTACCGTTAAAAGTTGAGCAAGCTTGATGCGAGCCTCTTTGAAACGGTGTGTATTGTCCAGCTGCCTTGTGGCTCGCTGAAAACGCAGATCAAACAGTTCTCGGCGAGTGCTGTCGATCTGTTCAGTAATGTCGGCATCGGTGAGCTTGCGCACCTCAGTAGTGTTAGGCCTGGCCATTGCTTAAGACTCCACTTTTACAACTTTTTCACTCGAAGGCTCTGAACCAACAGTGACATTCTCTTGATCCTTAAGAGCAAGAAACTTTGTTTTCACAGGAAGCTTGTATTGCGCCAAGCGCATTGCTTCCTTAGCTATTTCTTCAGTGATTTCTTCACCGCCCATCTCAAAGAGAATTCGACCTGGCTTAATAACAGCAACCCAAAATTCTGGGTTGCCTTTACCAGAACCCATACGGGTTTCAGCAGGTCGCATGGTGACAGGCTTATCTGGAAAAATTCTTATCCAAATTTTTCCACCACGCTTGACATAGCGTGTCATTGCTCGTCGACTTGCTTCAATCTGACGAGAAGTGATCCAACCACATTCCTGAGCTTGCAATGCAAACTCACCAAAGGCAATTGTGTTACCACGGGTAGCAACGCCGCGCATGCGGCCTCGTTGTTGCTTGCGAAATTTGACGCGTTTTGGACTCAACATGGTTCAGAACTCCTGATCAGCCCTCGTTGGAACGGTCTTCAAACTGTTGGGGCCTGCGATTCCCCCTACTGCGCTTCGGGCTGGCGCCCACAGGCAACTGCTGGTCTTCTTTAGCCAGCACCTCGCCTTTAAAAACCCAGACTTTGATACCTAAAACTCCATAGGTAGTACTTGCGACCTTTGTTGCGTAATCAATCTCAGCTCGAAGTGTATGCAAAGGTACTCTCCCTTCTCTGGTCCACTCTGTTCGAGCAATTTCTGCCCCGTTCAAGCGACCTCCTACTTGGATTTTTAAACCGAGTACCCCAGCTCGCTGTGCTCGCTGAACAGCCATACGAATTGTTCTTCTAAAAGCAACTCGCTTCTCTAACTGCTGAGCGATGTATTCAGCCAGAAGAAAGGCATCTGCATCAACCCTTTCCACTTCAACAACATTTATACGAACCTGTCGAGTTCTATCGCCGATAGTCTTCTGAATACCAGTTCGAAGTTCTTCTATGCCACTACCTTGACGACCTACAAGAACACCAGGTCGAGCTGTTTTGAGCTCAACTTCAAGTTGATCAGCTTTACGTGCAATCAAAACAGCGCTAATACCTGCAGATGCGTATTTTTTGTGAATAAATTTGCGGATGCTGTCATCTTCTTGAAGAAGAAGTGGATAGGTCTTAGTAGGGGCATACCACCGAGATCGGTGCTCCTGGGTAATCCCCAGGCGTAAGCCAGTTGGATGGATTTTGTGTCCCATCGGTTTGATGTTCGCGGGGGTCAGGAGTCGGTTTGGGCTGTCACAGCAATGCTGATATGACAGGTCTGCTTTTTAATAGCAAAAGCGCGACCTTGTGCTCGAGGGCGATAGCGCTTCATGACAGGACCCATATCAGCTTTAGCCTGAGCAATAATCAAAGATGCTGGGTCCAAGCCCAAATTATTTTCTGCATTAGCTACTGCAGACCTCAAAACCTTAGTAATCGGTCCAGTTGAGCGATAAGGCATGAACTCAAGCATGATTAGAGCATCTCGGTAGGTTCTACCGCGGATTTGATCGAGAACCCTTCTGACTTTTGAGACCGAGCCTCGAATAAATCGGCCATGTGCCAAAGCCACTGATTCAGTTGGTTGAGAGGTTGTCATGGACTTAACGGCCTCCTTTCTTGTCTTTTATATGGCCTTTAAAAGTTCGAGTTGGGGCAAATTCGCCCAACTTGTGACCAACCATTTGCTCAGTCACAAATACCGGCACGTGAGTTCTGCCGTTATGAACAGCAATTGTGTGGCCAATCATCATGGGCAAAATAGTTGAAGCCCGTGACCAAGTCTTAATGACAGACTTGTCATCAGAAGCATTTTGCTTTTCAACCTTACGTAGAAGACTGTCAGCAATAAAAGGTCCTTTTTTAAGTGATCGTCCCATAGCAGATTCAAGAAAAAGTCAGAAAGGTGATTAATGCCATTAGGAATCTCGTCCTCCACGACTCCGCTTCGACGTGCGACGACGTTTCCGAAGAACTAATCGATTACTGGGTTTATTTCGCTTACGCGTCTTAAGACCCAACGCAGGTTTTCCCCAAGGTGTAACTGGACCAGAGCGGCCAATTGGGGCTCGTCCTTCTCCTCCACCATGTGGATGGTCGCAAGGGTTCATAACACTACCGCGAACCTGAGGACGGCGCCCCTGCCATCGCCTTCGCCCAGCCTTGCCAAGACTGGTATTACGTGCATCTGAATTTCCAACTTCGCCAAGAGTGGCATAACACTCGCGACGAACATAACGAACCTCAGTAGAAGGAAGCTTAAGGGCTACATAATCTCCTTCCTTAGCCATTACCTGTGCACTTGCACCAGCTGTTCGGGCCATCTGACCTCCACGGCCTGCATATAACTCAACGTTATGCACACTTGAACCAAGTGGGATTGCTGATAAGGGGAGCGCATTCCCCGGTTCTATCGGAGCCTCAGGGCCAGAAATTACTTTCTGACCTATTTGAATACCAGCCGGAGCGAGGATATACCGCTTCTCACCATCTTGATAAAAAAGTAATGCCAAACGTGCATTTCTATGAGGGTCATAGTGAATTGCTGCAACCTTTGCTTCAATTCCATGCTTATTACGCCTGAAATCGACCACTCGATATAAACGCTTATGTCCACCACCTCTATGCCGACATGTAATTACACCTCGATTATTACGGCCCTTACTACGATGCTTAGCAACAAGTAGGGATCTCTCTGGCTTGCTACCAGTGAGCTCACTAAAATCTGTAACTACCCTCGTTCGGGTTCCAGGAGTGTAAGGACGAAAAGTGCGAATTGCCATAATGTTTAAAAGCCTCAGGACTCAGGGAAAAGTTGAATGGTGTTGCCCTCAGCAAGCCTTACGACGGCTTTTTTTATCTGGGCACGCTTACCTGAATAACGACCAATCCGACGAGTTCTTCTTGGTGGGTTCATCGTCCTCACCCCTACAACCTTGACATCAAAGAGCTTTTCAACAGCAGCCTTAATATCTGGCTTAGCCGCGCGATGATCAACTTCAAAAGTGTACTGATTCATTTCCAGTGCACTAGTAGCCTTTTCAGTAATAAGCGGACGACGAATTACATCCGCCAAACGATCAGCAAAACGTTCAGTCATCTCCATACACCTCCTGGATGGTTGCGATTGCCTTCTCACCAATCACCAAAGAATTGGCATGAAGTAAATCAAAAACATTTAACTGATCAGCAGCAATTAGCTTGATGTTTTCCAAGTTTCTGATCGATCGACGCACAACATCTGATGGTGTTGAGAGAATAATCAAAACCTTAGAGTTACTAGGAACACCTATTCGACTTAGAGCATCAATAATTTCTTTAGTCTTTGGAGTTTTGAGGCTCTCCCCAAAATCTTTAACCACAACAGCATCAGCAAATCGAGTCATTAAGGCAGTGCGTAATGCCAAACGCCGCTCCTTCCTATTCATAGATAGGTTGTATGTCCGAGGCTTAGGGCCAAAAATAATCCCACCACCAGGCCTTAAGGGTGTACGAATAGATCCCTGACGAGCTCTACCTGTACCCTTCTGCTTATAAGGTTTTCTCCCACCACCACGTACTTCAGACCTTGTCAAAGTACTTGCTGTTCCCTGACGACTGTGAGCCTGTTGTCTCAGAACAGCTCGATGCATCAAATCTGTAGCAGTCGCCTCCTTGGCAACTTTTAGGTCAAGATTTGCCTTCCCAGTTTCTTTCCCTTGCCAATCAAATACAGAACAGTTAGCCATCATTTACCTCCTCTATCAAGCTTGTTACCAACTTGCTTTGCAGGTCGGATATTTAGAAGCCCACCAGGCTTTCCTGGGACGGATCCCTTAACCACTAAGAGATTGCGCTCACTATCAACTTTGATGATTGTGAGTCCACGCGTAGTGATTTGCTTGCCGCCATAACGACCAGCCATGCGTTTCCCTGGGTATATACGGCCTGGAGTTGTGCCTGCACCTGTAGAACCGGGCTCACGATGATTTTTTGAACCATGACTCATAGGTCCACGGCTAAATCCATGACGCTTCTGATATCCAGAAAAACCACGACCCATAGTGTCACCACTTACATCGACCTTTTGACCTGGTTGAAAACTGCCAACTGTTATCGCAGCGCCAATCTCTAAATCACCTAAATCTTTTACGCGATATTCACGCAAATACTTGAGCAAATCTTGTCCAGACTTGGAAAGGTGACCTTTTGAAGGCTTGTTGATTAGTTTCTCCCGAGTATCTCCATAGCCAACCTGAACAGCGGAATAACCATCTGTCTCAGAGCTCTTAAGCTGTGTGATTCGACAGGGTCCAGCCTCAATCAATGTGACTGGGACAGCTCTGCCTTGATCATCGAAAAACTGAGACATGCCCAGTTTCTTACCAAGGATGCCAATAGACATGGGTATCAAAACGCCAGCGTGAACACCTCTTGAATGAGGTTTGTGAAATTTGCTGATAAAGAAAGCGCTTTCTTGACCAAAAAACTAGATCCATCAAAAGAAAGATCTTCTTAGTTATTTCGGATTGAGCTAGCGAACGAATCAGCTGGCTGGGACTTAACCGATCATGTGTGAATCTGATTAGTTTCCCGGCAGCCTGGGATAATCCCATTACTGCACTGACCAATGAGCTCGGCGCATTCGCCGGGCCTGCTTAAAATTCTGGAGGCCCAGCTAGCGGATGGGCGCAGAAATTCCAAGCAAACTAAAACATTACACCACCACCCACAATTCCTATGTTGTTTTTCTGATGAACTGCCAGACTTACAACCAAAGCTTGATTTAAATCCATGCCGCTTTTGCTCTCTGGTAAGGGATTTCGCCGTGAACTAGAGGCAGCAGGTTGTATGGCGATACATGTACCCCTAGAAGGTGGCACTGAAACCAGGCTCCTAAGAAGATTGCGAGCTGCTGGCTATCGGACACAAATTTCATCCGCCAGAGGGCTTGGTGATCCTGAGGTGTTTTTATGTCAGCTTCATGGGATTAGACCACCACATCTAGGCCATCAATCTGTTGGTCGCAGTGCTGCTGTTGGAGAAGTGCAGCAGGTCATGCCCCAATTAACTGAATTCATTCAAGATCAATCACCAGTTGCTCTCTGGTTACTGGAAGGCCAAGTATTGTCCAAATCAGAACTTTTCTCTCTATGTGATCTATGCACAAGAGAGAAACGTTTAAAAGTGATAGTAGAAATGGGAGGTGCAAGAAAACTGCACTGGCAACCCATGCGTACTCATTTAAAGACCTAATCCTTTAGCAGGAGCGTTTTATGAAAAGCGCAATAGATGGTGAAATTGCCATTAGAGAAGGTGCCTGGGTAAAGCTAATTTGCGGTGCCAGTAATGAAGATTTGCCATCAATTACAGATCTTTGTGCAGTTTATGCCGCAGCTGGAGTTCATTGCATTGATGTCGCCGCCGATGCTGCTGTTGTTTTAGCTGCAAGAAAAGGACTCGATTGGGTCGAATCACGACAATCAATCCGTCCTTGGTTAATGATTAGCCTTAGCGATGGACAAGATATTCACTTCAGGAAAGCTTGGTTTGATCCAAAATATTGTCCGGCGAACTGCCCACGTCCATGTGAGCAAATCTGTCCTGCTGAAGCGATCCAAGAAAAAAAAGGTATCAATCAAAGCAGGTGTTATGGATGTGGACGCTGTTTACCTATATGTCCTTTCGGCTTAATACGCGAACAAAGTAAACATATAGATCAAAAAGCTATAGGCCCTTTGATTTCAGATTTATCACCAGATGCAGTAGAAATACATACAGCACCTGGGAGAGGCAAAGCTTTTGAAGCCACCGTCTCAGAACTAATGAAAGCTAATATTCACCTCAATCGATTGGCTGTCAGTTGCGGACTTCATGGACATAAAGATAATATTGATGAATTAGCGCAAGAGCTATGGATACGCCACAACTGCATACGTAAACATAGTCAAAAACCACTCTGGCAAGTTGATGGTCGGCCTATGAGTGGGGATATAGGACAAGGTACATCTGCAATCTCTTTAAAACTTTGGGAGAGGCTTCACCCATTAGCTCCTCCTGGCCCAATGCAACTGGCCGGGGGAACCAATTCACACACGATTAAACATGCTCCTATTAAAAATGGGCCTTCAGGTATTGCATTTGGAGGATTTGCCAGAAAACTCATTCAACCTTTGCTTAAAGAAGCAGAAGCAAGGCAAATAAGTCTTCGAGAATGGCCCGAAGGCTGGCAAGCTGCACTTTTCAAAGCCAAACATCTAATAAATCCTTGGTTATCTCGCAAATCATCTTCAAAAACCTGCTAAAAGGCCTAAATAAGTTCCTACTGAATTTCTTGGCAGCCCTTAAAAGCGATGCAGCCACAGCAAGTTACTGATGATCTAGGCCGACTTCTGGAACTTTTGCCAGAACCGGTACAACAAGCTTTGGCATCATCTGCTAGCCAAGAAGAGCTTATCGAAGTAGTACTTGATCTGGGCAGAATTCCTGAGGCTCGTTATCCAGGGAAAGTAGTAGCACTCGGTAATGAATATCTAACACGTAATGATCTTCAAAACACTGTTGATCTTTTAGGGCAGTTCGGAGCAGATAATCGAGCAGGAATTGAAAGAACACTGCATCGAATAAGCGCCATACGTAATCGTCAACAAGTTGTAGTTGGGCTTACGTGTCGCGTAGGCAGAGCCGTTTTTGGAACAGTTGCCATGGTCAGAGATCTTTTAAATAGTGGTCAATCTCTTTTGCTCATGGGCCGGCCTGGAGTAGGCAAAACAACTGCTCTTCGTGAAATCGCCAGGGTACTAGCTGATGAAATAAAAAGAAGAGTAGTAGTCATAGATACAAGTAACGAAATTGCTGGTGATGGAGATATTCCACATCCAGCTATAGGCAGGGCTAGAAGAATGCAAGTTGCCAAGCCTGAATATCAACACCAAGTCATGATAGAGGCTGTAGAAAACCACATGCCAGAGGTAATTATCATCGATGAAATAGGTACAGAGTTAGAAGCTAATGCCGCCAGAACAATTGCAGAAAGAGGAGTACAACTAGTCGCAACTGCTCACGGCAATACCCTCAAAAACTTAATAAAAAATCCAACACTATGTGATCTTATAGGAGGCATTCAATCTGTAACTCTAGGAGACGAAGAAGCTCGAAGAAGACAAACTCAAAAAACAGTTCTTGAAAGATCTAGAGAACCAACTTTCCCCGTCGCAGTGGAAATGAATAGTCGCAACCACTGGGCAATTCATACCGATGTTGCAGCTACTGTTGATTTACTGCTAAGAGGGCAAACTCCCAAACCCCAAGATCGTGAACTTAGCAGTGACGGGTCTATGAGAATCATCAATCCAATGATGTCAAAAAAAAATATTTCACGGCCAAAAATATCGACATCAAACCAACCAGCAAAACCAAATCTAAATATATCTGAAAAGCACAATTCAACCTCCCATGCTGAAGACAAAAACTATTTAGCAGCGCAAAAATTATTAAGAATTTACTCCTGTGGGATTACAAAGCAGCTTTTAGAAGAAACAATTAGACGTCACGATTGGCCAGCTACTTACGTAGATAGCCTCAATGAGGCTGATGTTGTGATGAGCATCAAACAAACCCTGAGTCAACATCGTGAAATCAGGCATCTAGCACGTAATAAACGTATCCCAATACTTGTAATCAAATCGGCGTCCCTGCATCAAATAGAACGTGCTATTGAACGACTTCTGGCTCGTCAGCCTGAGCCAATGCATCGCCCTGTGCCCACAAAAACTGAAAACAAAGACAAAGAAGATGCCCTTGCAGCTTTAGAGGAGTGCAGATTGGCTGTTGAACAAGTTGTTGTACCACTTGGACGACCGGTAGAACTTATTCCTCGCAATGAGAAAATCCTTCAAATGCAAGCTGACCTAGTAATGCGTTACCGCCTTCGAAGTGATGTTTTCGGGCATGCTGATCAACAGCGTCTGCGTGTATACCCTCGCTAAAAATCCCTTCATCTTCATGGTTGATTGACGAAGGTCACTCCACTATGGGTAACTATTTGAAAGACAGTGAAGCCATCTCTATGAAGGTGGCGATCTGAATCAATGGGCCGTCGCCAAGTGGTAAGGCAGCGGGTTTTGGTCCCGCCATTCCTAGGTTCGAATCCTAGCGGCCCAGTTTTACAAAACTTTTGGTGACATCTCGACCCCTTTTGGTTTTCGATTTTGACGGGGTCATCGTCGATGGAATGGACGAATACTGGTGGAGTTCACGTGAAACTTGCATTGATCTTCTGGGTAGCGGATTACGCTCTAATTCGCTGCCGCGAAATGCACCAGAAAGCTTCCGCTCCCTTCGACCTTGGATCCATCAAGGCTGGGAAATGGTTTTACTAACTGCAGAACTAACTCGCACAAATAGTCCCCTTCGACTAAAAGGAACCCAGTTTTTTGCAAGCAAATATCTGCAAAACTGCGAAGAAGCCCTCAAAGCTTGGGGATGGTCTCCTGTTCAGCTTCAGGAAGCACTAGACCATACTCGTCGAGTTGCTGTGGCTCATGATCGAGCTGCTTGGTTAGCTCGTCACCGTACCTTTCCTGGAGTCGTCCAACGTCTTAATTGCCTAGCGGCAGAGAAAGTGGACTTAGTAATACTGACCACCAAAGGGGAAGCATTTACCGACGAACTACTTCGATCCTTGAACCTCACTCCTCAGCAGCTGTATGGGCACGAATCTGGCAGCAAACGTGATGTATTGCTTCATCTTGCAGCTGAACACTCACTTCTTGGTTTTGTAGAAGACAGGCGTAAGACCCTGGAAAATATTCTCTCAACACCCAAACTGTCTTCCCTTCCTTGTTATTTGGCCAGTTGGGGCTACCTAAAGCCTCAAGACAAGCAAAATCTCCCTATCGGCATTCACATACTGGAGCCAGAAGACCTAGCGGCCCCCTTGGCGAGATGGCCCTAATTAGCTAGCGTACGCCTGTACTACAAGAAGAAGTCGTGGAGCAACAAACCTTTGGGCCTTGCTTAGGCCAGTCACATTAAATCGCATTAATGGCTATCAAAGGACCTGCTCCAAGCACTTCTCCTCCGTCATCACATTTCATCATGCCAGCCGAAGTGAAAACGAATCCACCCTCCAATATCGATTCTCCCAAAAACAATCCTCGCTCAGGCGAGCGAGATAAAGCCCTCAATCTTGTACTAGGGCAAATCGAACGCAATTTTGGCAAAGGTTCGATCATGCGCCTAGGTGACGCCTCCAGGATGCGCGTAGAGACCATTTCCACTGGCGCGCTCACGCTTGATCTCGCTCTGGGAGGTGGGTATCCCAAAGGAAGGGTTGTAGAGATATACGGGCCAGAAAGTTCCGGCAAAACCACTCTCACATTGCATGCGATTGCAGAAGCACAACGCCGAGGAGGTGTGGCTGCTTTCGTCGACGCCGAGCATGCTCTCGACCCCGTTTACGCAGCCTCTCTAGGCGTCGACATTGAGAACCTATTGGTATCTCAGCCAGACACTGGAGAAATGGCCCTAGAGATTGTCGACCAACTCGTGCGATCCGCAGCCGTGGATATCGTCGTTGTCGACTCCGTAGCCGCTCTCACTCCCAGATCAGAAATCGAAGGGGAAATGGGAGATCTCGCCGTAGGAAGCCAGGCTCGGCTCATGAGTCAAGCGATGCGAAAAATCACAGGAAACATTGGCAAATCAGGCTGTACTGTCATTTTCCTCAATCAACTGCGCCTGAAGATAGGAGTCACCTATGGCAACCCTGAAACCACCACTGGGGGGAATGCCCTGAAGTTCTACGCCTCTGTCAGGCTCGACATCCGCCGAATTCAGACGCTGAAGCGAGGAACAGAAGAATATGGAATTCGAGCCAAGGTAAAAGTAGCCAAGAACAAAGTCGCCCCTCCATTCCGCATTGCAGAGTTCGATATTCTGTTTGGTCGTGGTATCAGCACACTGGGCTGCCTACTCGACCTCGCGGAAGAAACAGACGTGGTAACACGCAAAGGTGCCTGGTATAGCTACAAAGGCGACAACATTGGGCAAGGACGCGATAACACAATCGCCTGGCTGGAGAAAAACCCTGAGTCTCGAGATCAGATTGAGTCATTAGTGCGCCAAAAGTTAACTGAAGGATCCGAGGTTTCCGCTAACTCCATGCGACCTCTTGCTGCTGCGGCTCGTACTGCAACGACAAAGAAAGATAACGCTCAAAGCCTAGAGGCTGCCTAGATATTAGGCCATAAAAATCCATAAAATCTAGGTCAAGTTAGGGGATTAAAAGATAAGTATATACAGCTAATACTAAATATGATTAGTCTTAAGATCAGGCCCGAAGGGGGAATCAATAGCAAGCCAAGAGTTAATTCTCAAAGAATAGAAAGGATATCATAAAAAAATACTTTATCTGGCATCTGCAGGTACCCACCAACCAGCTGTTGGGCCAACAAAGCGCACTACTAGCCAAACTAAAATCAAAACCGCAATGCCAATCCAAGCGCCACGAGTTGTGATCGCATAAAACTGATTTTTTTGAGCCTCGGTTATAGGAAGCCAAGGAAGAATTCTTGGTGAATCATCCTTGTTAATCTTTGCCTGACGTGGAGGCAGTCCCTGATCGGCTCGGCGGCGGGCTTCTCCCATTGCCTTAATAAGTACGTAATGTGGTGAATAAAGGTTAGTTTGGCAACAAACGTTGCAAAGGAATCCAAGGCTCAAGAGTTCGCAGCACTTGCTCTCCCCAACTACGACCTCTCAATCTCCCATCCAAAATAGCGAGACGCCCACGATTATGACGAATAGGAGCTACTGCAGGAACAAGTAAGCTCAAAGCTTCTGGTAACAAAAGATCTCTAAACCAATCCAAGCCTTTACGCTTGCGAGCCTCTACTCGAGCAGCAGTTAAAGGCGATTCAAGGCTGGCAAGAGGCAGTAAAGCGATAATTAACTGCTCTGGGGATGGAAGTTGATCTTGATTATTAAGCCACCAAGACCAACGACAACAAATAACACCATTGGATTCAGGCGTCGTCATTTCATGCGTCACTCTTCGCCCAAATTCTGATGCCAATTCACTTGTTAATTGCAAGCGCAGTTGATGATCATCTAACAAAACTATTGTCAGCCCAGAACGACCCAAAATCAATCTTGAACTTTGCTCTAGCAAATGATCTGCGTATATTTCTGTATTTGGGAGTGGTTGTCGTCGCGGGGCATATAAAGGTATAGGTTCTTGAAAGCTAGCTTCAGTTAATTTCACTTGAACATTTGCCGAGAAAGAGGCTGCTTGGAGCTCTTTTTGAGTTAATTGATTAGTCCCTAATGTTGAGAGAAGAATAACTGGCTGTTTATTTAACAATCCAGATAAAGATTCTAAAGGCTCAAGCGGTTTTAAATTCCATCTCCAATTTAGTGTCTTATGATCTAATTCAGCCCAACTTGCCCATTCATTTTCATCAAGCTCCAATAAAGAAGACCATGGAGATGGAGATAAAAAAGGTGGGGCAAAAGATAGCAAATCTTTTAGCGTAAGAATTTCAGTACCATCCATCCTTACCTTTGCATCAATTCTCGTCGCTTGCGAAAATAATCTTCGGCCAAGCCTGTCATATAGCTGAATAAGTTTTGCCTGCACAGAAGGGTAAGCACGTCTTAATCGATCCCAGTCTTCATGCGTAATTTCTATCCCCATCGAATTACGTAATCTTTGACTTAAAAACTCAGCTTCTGGAAAAATTAATTGTCTTGATTCCAAAAAACCCTTCCGATAAGCACTGAGTAATCCATCAAAAGTTAGTAACCAGATCTGTTTACCAGTAGGTGGGCTAAAACCTTCCCAACAAGACATGGTGAGCCCTTCTGAACAGAGCCGCGGCAATTCCACATGCAAAAGTCTCTTTCGTTGTCGTTCTGAAAGGATCAAAGCCGTAGGAATTTCGCCAATACAGAGTGGTACCAACAATCCCAACCACCAAAGATCATCGCTCCCATAATCCAGTTGAATCAATGTGTGATCCCTTCTGCGCAAACTTCTCGCCACAAGGCGACTAAGAGTCAGATGATGGGGCCAAGCAGACGAATAGTTCCTAAGCAAATCCTTCAGATGATTGTGGGCTTCTGCTTCCAACATTTAAAGAGCCTAAGCAACCCAAAATAATTAATGGTCGATGTAATTATTTCCATCAACATGTAATGCAGAGGCGAGAAGTAAAAATGAAGCACCAAAGGAATTCTGCAAAGACCGTTGGGATAGTTGGCATGGGACTAATCGGTGGATCTCTTGGCTTAGACCTGCAAGAAATGGGATACCAAGTACATGGGCTAGTCAATAAAAACCAAACTGCTGAAAAGGCTTTGGCAAGAGGTCTTGCTCAAAAAGTCAGTATTGATCCAAAAGTTTTAGCAAATTGCGACTTGATAGTCCTTGCATTACCAATACAAACTCTGCTAAATCCAGATCCAACTCTTTTCAAAGCATTACCACCAAAAGCAGTGGTAACTGATGTTGGCTCAGTTAAAGGACCAATATTGAATGTATGGGAAAAACTACATCCTCGCTTTGTAGCCAGTCATCCAATGGCTGGAACATCTGAATCGGGAGTAAGTGCAGGGTTGAAAGGGTTATTCCGAAACCGACCATGGATAGCAACTCCAAGCATCAATACAGAACCTGAAGCACTAGAAGAAGTACATAATTTAGCAAAAGCAGTTGGCAGTCGATGGCTAACTTCTAGTGCGAATCTACATGACAAAGCTGTTGCCTTAATCTCTCATTTACCAGTTCTAATTAGTGCAGCTTTGCTTAAAACGTTAGAGAATGAACAAGACAAAAAAGTTTTTGACTTAGCCACAACTCTTGCATCCAGTGGCTTTGCAGATACAACACGAGTAGGGGGAGGGAATCCAGCCTTAGGCACCTCTATGGCAGCACATAATACTGATGAGATACTAAATTTCTTCTCCTCTTATTATGCAAGTCTAAAAGAGCTTGAGCAACATATTTTGCAAGGTAATTGGATGTCATTACATGATGAACTAACTCGCACAGAAGCTATTAGGAAAATTGTATTCAAGTAAAGTTATTAGAAAACCTCATAAATCTACTTTTAAGGATTTTCCCTTTGCAGCCATGAGCTGTCGACAAGCCATCAAAGCCGACTGGCTTACACCTGCTGTCCCTTCACCTGGATAAATAGAGTCTCCACAAAGCCATAAACCTCGCATTGGAGTACGACTAGCTAATCCTAAAAGTCCAAATATTGATTGATGCTGTCCAAGGCCACCTACAATTCCTTCGGGACGTCCGGTCCATTTTGCGAAGCTTCTAGGAGTTGCAAGCTCTCGATGCAGCCAATCATTAGATGAAAAGCCGAAGAATTCTTCTAATGCCTTACAAATTAATAGAAAAGAATCATTTTTTTTATTTTGATAATCCTTATCAGAGATCAGATTCCATTCTTTAGTTTCTGCAAAAAGACTTGCGATAAGAGTTGCTTTTCCGACGGGTGCTCGCCCATCTCCATCACGGCTAATAGATATAAACAATGAACCCAATTCTTTACTAGCCAATTGAACATGTGCAGGGCAATTAACTGGTAAAGCAGCGCGGTTAACTGCTCCATAAAAAACCAATGCTCCAGTAGGTTTTGGGAGCTTTAATAAGCGTTCAATGTAAGAAGCAGGCAATCCAGAGTCTGATGGAATTAAATCTATCAGGCATTGAGGAGGGAGGCTACAAATAACGTCTGATGAATAAAATACATCCATATTTCCCTTAGCAGAGAGAACCTTAACGCTCCATCTCTTTGCATAAGAAGAAGTCCCAAGCTCAACTACACGACTCCTTATAAATACACGTCCGCCATTGTTAATCAAAGCTGATTTCAAAAGCTCACTTAACCTCTGCATAGATCCTTTTAAATGCCATAAACCAAGCGGAGCTTTTGGCATTTGAAGCACAGTTGCACCGTATAAAGCTGCAGTGCGATCAGCTGGTTCTTGGGAATAAAGCCTTAATTGAAGATCCAAAAATTTTCTAAATCGCTGATCTTTGTGGCAGCCACATAACTTCACCAAGTCAAAGACTGAAAAAGGACTGAAAAGGCCTGAAGGAATCATTGTTGGACGAAAAGCCTGAGCCATTTGCAAAAAGTCCCAAGTACTTCTTGGAGGTAAAACGGGTTCTCGAAGCGAAAAAGCCCAATTTCTCTTATGCAAAAATCCACATAATTGCCAAAAAACTTCCGTATCAGGGAAATGGGTTAGCAGTTCTTGTTTCCAAAGATCAGGATCATGCCAAAGATGAATTGAATCAGAACCATCCGCAAGATTTATAACGCAAGCTGGATCAAGCAATTCTGCGTCAGGAATGGACAATCCAAGATGTCTAAAAATTCTTTCATGAATGCCTCCTGGCTCTAATCCAGCAACTTGTGTAGCCCCTACATCAAATATGAAAGGTCCACGCACAAAAGTGCCCGAACACCCCCCTACTTTCTTATGGGACTCAAACAAAGTCACATTCATTCCTTGCTTCGCTAACAGTGCTCCTGCGGTAAGCCCAGCTATACCGCCACCAATCACAATGACTGAATCCTCAACCATCTAGACAAAAAAAGGAGTCATATATGAATGATGTTCTACAACATGAGTTGGTTGCAAATAATGGTCCTTTAGCTGGTGCAGTAATTAAAAATGTTGTCGCAATATCAGGTGGATGCATTC
>QCJH01000019.1 GCA_003216155.1 Prochlorococcus sp. AG-409-A19
TTTTTCCAATAAAAGCATTAGAACAACTCCTAAAAGACTTAGATTGGCCAAATAAGTATGAATGGTTAGCGCACTGGGATCAAAGAGGAAGTGTAAATTTAGCTAAATCTTCTTGGCCTTCCAAAACTAAATCAGACTGGATTTGGGGTTTGGGTCTACCATTTCTTTCTGATATTGAAAGGAATTTAATTAACAATGATTTGCCCTTAATATTTGGGATCTCAGGACTACCTGGATGTGGAAAAACTAGTTTTGGTAATTGGTTAGAGGCAGCAGCAAGAGAATTAAATTGGGAATTGACTGTCGTTTCAATAGACGATTTCTATTGGCCTTCATCACAAATGAGTAGAAGGATATATGGTAATCCCTGGAATGTACCAAGAGGCTATCCAGGTAGTCATTCCGTAGAACTTCTAGAGATGTCCATAAATTATTGGCTAGAGAAGGGAGAATTGATAACACCTTTGTTTGATAAATCTCTTAGAAATGGACTAGGGGACCGTTCAGGTTGGCGTCATTCAAAACCTAAGATAGTTGTAATTGAAGGTTGGTTCCTTGGATGCAATACAACCAAAATAAATATCGATGAACTTGCTAAAGAAGACGCTCTTTCTGTACCACTTACAATTCTAGAAATAAAGTACAGAAGAAAAATACAAACATCAATAGAAGCTTACAAAAAGATCTGGGATAAATTCCTACATATATGGCATTTAAAAGCCATCGACTTTAATTCATGCGTAGGCTGGAAAATTGAACAAGAAAAGCACATGCTTCTTGAAAGAGGTAATTCTCTAAGTGACAGATCCTTAAATGAATTTGTTCGGATGATACAAACCGCAATTCCGCATAGCGACCTTCAAAATATCGATTCAGATTATATTGTCCACCTCAATTCAGAAAGGCAACTAACATGGGTCGGGAAGAAAGATAAGATCAAGTAAGAGGGTTTAGAGAAATTAAAATTAAATTATTTTAAATAGTTAGAAAGAGTATATAAACAAACCCGAGGGTTACTCAACAAAGATAAGTAAGTTCATCATATCAAAGTTGTTGCCTCAGAAATAAAAGCAACTCCACCATAATAATTAAGCAACGGCATCGTATTATCTCTAATTCTATCTAATACATTTTGCTCGCAAAAAACTATTACATGTGCATTCGCTCCTAAACCTGTGAATTCCATATCTTCTGATACAACTCTCTCAGGCCCCCTTCCAGTAACGTGCTTCATAACTGTATAACCAGGAACTTCTGCTTTCTCTAGCGATTTAAGCATTTCATCTAATTCACGCTCTCCAAAAATCAAATCAACTCGCTTCATTTGTTTCATCTATTCAAGAGGAAAAAGGAATAAGTTTGTCAACTAGTCCCATATAAATAGGGATGCCAATGACAATGTTAAAAGGGAAGGTCAAACCAAGTGTCGTTGAGATGTAATAGCTTGACTTGGCCTCTGGAACTGTCATACGCATAGCCGCGGGAACAGCAAGATAAGAAGCACTGGCGCAAAGGACGACAAAAAGCAATGCATTGCCTTGACCTAACTCTAAGGCTTTAGCAACAAGAACGCCAATAAATGCATTAAACAATGGCATTGCAACTGCAAAGCAAATTAAAAACGAGCCTGCCTTTTTTAAGCTTGGAAGTCTCTGTGCGGCAACTATGCCCATATCAAGGAGAAAAAAGCATTCTGCTCCATAAAAGAGTTTTCCTGTAAAAGGTTGCATTTTATCCAAGGCCGCTGGATTATTCGCTGCAGTAATAAAGCCAATAAGCAAACTCCCCAAAAGCAAATATGCTGAACCATTGAGAGTAGCCTCATGCAGTATGGCTCTAAATCGCATTATTTTTGAATCAGGTCTCCTTTTAGATCCTGCAAGCTTAACTAAAAGAAGTCCTACAATAATTGCTGGAGATTCCATTAGAGCTAATGCTGCTACCATAAATCCATCGAAAGGAATATTTTGATTCTCCAAGAAACTTTCAGCAGTAATAAAAGTAACAGCACTAATAGAGCCATAAGCAGCAGCTATAGCAGCAGAATTAAAAACATCAAACTTTATTCTCAAGACTACAAAGCAAATCAAAGGTATTAATAGAGACATAAAAACAGATGCACTTACAGTTGGTATTACTTGACCTCCCAGTCCACTTTGCTGGAGTTCTAATCCTCCTCTAAACCCAATTGCCAAAAGAAGGTAAAGAGAAAACAGCTTAGGAAGTGGCGCTGGAATCTCTAAGTCTGATTTAACAAATACTGCAATCGTCCCCAGAAAAAAGAAGAGAACTGGTGGAGTTAAAACATTTTGTAGGATTAGGCTAGTCTGCATTTAATTTGTGTGGCTTAAAGTTTTTACTTGGTTTGATTAGGAATAACCACAATTGATTAATTTTGATATTACTCATTTAAACCTTCAAGTAATTATAAGCTTCCTGAAGGGCTTCTTGCCTGGAGCCCACTACACCTTCCACACCAAATCTAACCAATCGATCTCTTACATTACCATTTGCACCGGCAACAAACGCCTTGCGAGAGTTTATCTTAGCCTCTTGAACCATTTCTTCAATAGCAAGAGTTGCTGTTACACCTAATCTAGGAACATCAGTGATATCAAGAATAAGAACTTTGTAGTTCCTAACTAACATCATTCTCTCAGTTATTCCTTTTGCGGCACCAAAACTAAGTGGCCCTCTCAGTCTAAAAAGCATAACTTCTCCAGAACACTGATCCAACAATGATTGTTCTTCTGAAGACAAAGAAGCATCTTTAGAGCTCGAATCATTTCCAATTGGGTTATCTGCTTCCATACCTTCAAGTTGGGTCTGAGTTATGGAATCAATTGTGAGCATATTTGCTATAAATACACCAACTAAAACTGCCCATATAAGATCCCATAAAACTGTCATTAGAAGAACTCCGTACATAACAGCGGCAGTCTTTAAAGACAGTCGATGAGCTCGTCTTAAGAAGCCCCAATCAATAATGTCCAATCCAACTTTGATCAAAATTCCTGCCAAAAGAGCTGTGGGGATTTCAGCCGCAAGTGGCCCTGCACCTAGTAAAACCAAAAGAAGAACTAGGGAGTGAACCATTCCGGAAATAGGTGTGCTCCCTCCAGATTTGACATTTATTACCGTGCGCATAGTTGCCCCTGCACCTGGTAAACCTGTCAAGAAGCCCGCGATACTGTTGCCCAGTCCTTGGCCAATCAGTTCTCTGTCTGAGTTGTGACGTGTTTGTGAGATATTGTCAGCAACTAATGATGTAAGTAGAGAATCAATAGCACCAAGTACTGCAAGAACTAAGCCGGCTTTAAAAATAACTGGAAAGTGCTCATTCCAGTTTGGAATACTGAAAGCAAGTCCGCCTTCTGGAATCGCTCCAATACGTGGAAGCGGATCTAATCCTCTGGCCTGAAGAGTCGCGTCACCAAAAAGGACAACTGACAACGGGGTAACTATAAGTAAAGCCAAAAGGGGTGAAGGTACCCATTGGCTTATTCGACGTGGAGTCAAGAAAACAATTGCAAGTGTCATCAACGCGACACCAACAGCAGCACCATTTGGTTGAAAATTAGACGAAAGAGTTGTCAAAGACTCAATTACGCCACCCCTAGTACTTATTCCTAATAAAGGTCCAAGTTGAAGAGCGAGAATAATTACTCCTATCCCAGACATAAAGCCTGAAACAACTGAATAAGGAACAAGAGTGATGTATTTACCAAGTCTTAAAACCCCGAAAAGAATTTGAAAAAGGCCTCCAATAACTACTGCTGCCATAACTAAGGGCAATATTTCTCCTGCTCCTAAATCTCTAGAAACCCCAACTGCCGCAAGGCTTGCAACCACCCCTGCCACAGTCACACTCATTGGACCGGTGGGGCCACTTACTTGGGATGGTGTGCCCCCAAACAAAGCTGCAATAAAACCAACAACGACTGCTCCATATAGGCCATAAATTGCTCCCCCTGGACCTAAAGCTGCATTCCCAAAAGCCAGCGCCAAGGGCAAAGCTACTACTGCAGCAGTAATGCCACCTAAAACATCACCCCTTATGTTCTTTGTGTGAAAGCCGTGAATCAAAGCCACTGGCAAACTCCTTCATTTATTTTTCCCTCACCAAAGCCTATCTTCTCAAAGGGTAATCAGAAGCATCCTTTTGAGCTTTGAGAAGGAATTTAGAAACATTTTTACAATATTTGATTTAGAGGGAATGATTTCTCGAGCCAAATCACTAACCAGATGCTCATTTATAGGCCTACATAATATTCATCTTAAAAAGTCAAATCTTTTAGAGGTTCAATTCTCTAAGTAACCTCTTTAAAAAAATAGAAAGAATTGATGATCTTGCTCCAAATCAGTCGTTTTATTTACTACCAAGTCTTATTGAAAAATACTTGCAAAACTAAATAATATAACTAATCACTCATTTTTAAATTGGCTGAAGATAGCTACTTGTAGATTTAATCACGGGAAAATCATTATATGAATTTCCTACTTTGCAAAATGTGATCATTAAATCATAAGAACTATTTAGCCTAGGTAAGATTTGATTAGGCTTAAAAATAAGTACTCCGCATGGAACCTTGATTTGGATATTAATGCCTCGCGAGATCTTGTATCAGCTAGCGTAAAAGCCCAAATGGGATCCTCAGGCCTTTGGCTTAAGCATAAGGGCATGGAATGGGGTTATTCAGGGCACCGAGCATTTGGTGCAAACCTATTGGTTTCTGCAGGCCAAAGTAACAACACATTGTGTAATGGAAGAAGAGAATCTTTGATGAAATGGATGTCAATATCAAAATTACCCATTGGTTGGATCATATGGCCTGATGAACATCCTGATAAACAAAAGGTTCAACTTTCATCATATGGATTCAAACATCTAACAACTCATACTTTAATGAGTTGTTCAGTCCACAATATAATTCTATCAGAATCAGTAAAGTTAGTTTCTACTCTACAATCTAAAAACATCTATTCTTATGCTAAACATTTAGTTTCATACCTAAATATTCCTAAAGAATATGCAATACAAGTTGCATCAGGCTTCTTAATAAATTCCCAGCAAGGGTATAGCAAGACTTGGTTAATTATTACTGACGGAGAACCAAGGTCTTCAATAACTGCTTTTAGGGAAAGAAGCTGGGGTGGACTGGCTTGGCTAGGGACTCAAAATAAATATCGAAGGCGGGGTTATGCAAAAGAATTGGCAAACATAGCAATCAGCTGGTTAATAAGTAAAGGAGCTGCACACCTGGAGATTCAATCGTCAATCCAAGCAGTTGAGTTATATCAACGCATGGGCTTTAAGTCTTGGGGCAAACAAGAATTTTGGGGCAATTCTTCTAACATAGGGAATAAAAAGCCCTGAAGAAGCTAATAGAAGAATAGATTCGAATAGAATTATGCCTCCGTAAAGACTAAAACTGAATTTAACTACTAGGCCTAAATCACAAAACAAAGCAAAAGAAATACACCTAAGGAATACAAAAGATATTTCTATATGAACGGGTTAGAGACCTCGGTAATTGCAGTAAGTAGTGAAATAACAGCAGAAAAAATCAAAACCTGATTCTTTTGAAATGCTTGATTGTTCATGAGTCAATTAGAGGTTAGATAATCAATGTAAATGTACAAGATTGAGATCAATTAATAGAGCAAGCTAATCGAACTGATTCTTCCTTTTAGCTCTTCTATTTTTGAATGACTCAACAGAGACGAAAAAAAATAAATTACCTAGACAATCCCAGGGATGATTTGTCCTGTGGATACATAAGCACCAATTAAAGCCCAAAACCCCATCATTGCCGCCCAACCGTTAAGGCGCTCTGCAAGACGAGGATTGGCTATAGCGTCGAGTTGTTCTGTGTTTTTCATTAGAGGAAGATGAATGCAGAGCCCGACGAGAACCGAGCTGTTAAGGAATATAACAGATTATATTACGCAGTGTGAAGGCACTCGTCATTCTGCTTTAGAAGAAGAATGATTTACAGCTATAAACCAAGTTATATCAATGGTTCCACTCAAAACTTAAAAGAATAATTCGTGTGCACGATTTAACGAAAAACCTAATACATCTGCAATATATAAATCTGACATGAAATCAAAGAACAAAAGGAAGCAGGACTCTAAGAAAGGGGTAAATAAACCCAATCAAAAAACCAGAAGTTTTTGTATATCTCGGATTCAACCGAATCCGAGAAAATCGATTTCAAAACAAGAGACGCATCTAAAAGACTAAAAGAAAACAGATTTAACTGCTCAAATATCGTATATGAAGTCAATGATAAAGCTAAAGCAGCAACTAGAAACCTTCTCAATAAGATGATTTCTTCCAGTTTCCTGAGGCATTTATTTAAACTCACCTACTTCAAATACTATTGCATCCTTAGAGAAACAACCACATGTGGCAAGCTATCAAAAATAACTAGATTTCATCAACAGATCTAATACTTGAATGGATAGTTTTTTGAATCTAGATAGAATTGAGAATTCCAGATAATATCAGTTTATATTAATCGATTAAGAATTTATCGTGCTTGTTCAGAAGCTTTAAAAGCCACTCTATTTTTCACTGCCATATCCCCCACCACCTGGCGTTGAAATTACAATAGCTTCTCCAGGAACGACGTCTAAGCTTGCACATCCATCAAGATCTTCTTGGCGACCATCAATACGTTCAAGTTGATTTTTCCCTACGTAACCTGGGCTTCCTCCTGCTAAGCCAAAAGGAGGTATTTTCCTGGACCCTGACAAAATCGAAACTGTCATTGGAGCAAGAAAACGAATCTTTCTAATTAATCCGTTCCCTCCATTCCACTCGCCTCGTCCACCACTACCTTTTCTGATAGAAAAAATTTCCAATCGAACTGGGTAGCGTTGTTCAAGAATCTCTGGGTCCGTAAGACGAGAGTTGGTCATATGCGTCTGAATACCATCACTTCCATGGAATCCAATACCAGCACCACTTCCGCCAGCTATCGTTTCGTAATATTGATTTTGATCATCCCCAAAAGTTAAATTATTCATAGTTCCTTGACTAGCTGCTAAAAGTCCTAAAGCTCCAAATATCAAATTACAAATAGCTTGTGATGTTTCAACATTACCTGCAACTACAGCCGCAGGAGGAGTTGGATTCAGTAAACACCCTTTTGGAACAATTAACTCTATTGGTTCAAAACAGCCTGCGTTTAGAGGAGCCTCGTCTAACATGCAGCGAAATACATATAGAACTACAGCCTTAGTAACTGATAATGGGGCCTGAAAATTGTGATCTCCCTGAGGAGAAGTACCTGTAAAGTCCAACTTGACTTTGCCGTTGAATTTATCAACAGAAAGCTTCAGAACAAGTTTCAAACCATTATCTAGCCTCAAAGAAAATTGTGAGTCAGTAAGAGACCGAATTAATTTACGAACCGCAAATGCAGCATTAACCTGAATTGCACTCATATAATCTCTAACTTCCTTATAGCCTTGACGATTTACAAGAGCTTCTAATTCACATACACCTAATTGATTAGCAGCAACTTGAGCTTGAAGGTCGGCAATTAATACTGTTGGATTACGCGGTGGAAAGCTTCCTGACATAAGACGTTGTTCCCATGCAATTTCGTCAAATATCCCATCTACAACAAATGTTTCATTAAAAAGTAAAAGACCCTCATCCTTAATACTTCTACTAAAAGGTGGCATTGATCCTGGCGTAATTCCACCTATATCTGCATGGTGGCCTCGAGAGGCAACATAGAAAGCAGGCCTTTCGAAGCCTGCAAAAACAGGAGTTATTGCTGTTATATCAGGAAGATGTGTACCCCCACGAAAAGGATCATTGGTAAGAACAGTCTCATAGGGTTTAAGTCGATCACGATCACCAGTAGAAATTTGTTTAAGTAATTCAACAACTGTATTACCCATTGAACCTAAATGGACAGGAATATGAGGAGCATTCGCGATAAGAGAACCTTCATTGTCAAACAAAGCACAAGAGTAATCTAATCTCTCTCGGATATTTACTGAGCGACTTGTTTGCTTTAGTCTCTCACCCATCTTCACTGCAATTGCAGTAAAGCGATGTCGATAAAGCTCAAGTAAAACTGAATCAGATTTATTATCAGTTAATTGGTTAGTCTTTTTATCAGCGAAGAAACTTTGCAGTAAAAGACATCCGAACTTATCTAGATTTGCTACCCATCCTGGCTCTAAGAAAACAGAACTTGTTAAATCTAAAATTAATGCCGGACCTTCTATTGAATGATTTAATATGAGATCTTTTCGTTCGTAGGAAGGTATTTTACGCCAGCCCATACCATCTAAATAAACACTAACCATTCTTGGCTTTGGTTGTATATTTGAGAATTGAATATTAATAGGTTTGGATTCAAAATAAGAAGAGCAATAAACCTCTAATTCTAGTCTTTCAATTATTAATTTCTGATTACGAGGAGGCACATACCCAAACCTTAGAAGATGGGCCGACTCAAATGATTTAATTAAGCTATTCATATCTATTTTATATTGATCAAAATTTAACATTAAACCATTATCACTAGAAAAGTAACGTATCTCTATTTGAGCTACGCTCTTAAAATTACAGGCTTCAGGCTTTGCCTCTTCTTCTTCTTCTTCTTCTTGATTTTTCAGAAGTAGTGTTTCTGCTTCACCTTTTAATTCCTGACACATGTCCTTAAGATCAGTCAATAATTCATCACTCAAGTCCTTAGAAATATGCTTCGTAAGAAATTGCTTTTGGGGGGCAATTCCTATTCCATAAGCAGATAAAACTCCAGAGTAAGGGTGTAATAATACCTTGTTAATTCCTAATTCCTTTGCCAAGCTACAAGCATGTTGACCACTTGCTCCACCAAAAGCCACAAGTAGTCCACTCCTAATATCATACCCGCTACTAATAGATACCTGTTTAATTGCATCTGACATTCGCTCAATAGCTATCTGCAAGGCACCTTCAGCAACCAATTCTGGATCTATCTTCAATTGCTTTGCGAGAGTTAAGAATCTTTTCTTGACAACTAAAATGTCTAGGGATTGATTTGCTGATGCACCAAAAACTGCAGGAAAACTATCTATTTGGATACGCCCCAATAATAAATTAGCATCTGTAATCGTCAAAGGCCCCTCCTTACGATAACAAGCAGGTCCAGGGTCTGAGCCAGCTGATCTAGGGCCAACCTGCAATCTTCCTCCGTTTAAATAAATAACTGAGCCTCCTCCAGCTGCCACAGTATGAATTGGTAATCGCTGAGCCATTAACCTATACCCTGCAATTTCAGTTTCCGGTTCTCTTTGCCACCTATCTCCTTTTGTACTAGACATATAAAAAACATCTGTAGAAGTTCCACCCATATCAAAACCAATAATTGTTTTTTTATTAGGTTCCGACTTACGTGCTGCTGCTACAGCTCCAACCATTCCTCCAGCAGGGCCAGACAAAATCGTATCTTTTGCCTGTAAAGAATCGGGCATTAATAAAGCACCACTTGATCCCATTACGCGTAAAGTCGTTTTTTTACCCAGAGCTTCGCGCACCTTATTTATATAATTAAATAGAATGGGTGAAATAGTTGCCTCAATTAGAGTAGTTTGTCCTCGTGAAATAAAACGTGGCAGTGGAGAAACCTGATGTGAACATATAACATTTTCAAAACCTTTACTTCTTAACCATTCCTGCAATTTTATTTCATGAACTGGATTTCTATAAGAATTCAAGAGCGCTATGGCACAGGATTCCTGCGAAACAAGTGACCTTTTCAATAAATCATTATTGCTTAGACCATAAAATTCTAAAGGCTCTATCTCATTCCCATGAGAATCAATCCTTCCCGCAATTTCAATTACTGACTTAGCAATAAAAGGATCTTTTTTAATCTCTAGAGCAAACAAGTCTCTACGATGTTGGTCTCCAATAAATAAAGCATCAGCAAAGCCATAATTACAAAATAGAAGAACAGGTCTTCCATTACCCTCTAACAATGCATTAGTTGCAACCGTAGTCCCAATTCGTACCTCCTTAATAATTCCATTAGGAATAGGTTCATTATCATTAATCTGAAGAATATCCCTAATGGTTTTAATCGCAGGGTCAAGCGATTCACCCTTTTGCTCAGATAGAAATTTTCGAACCACCCAATCTCCAAGTGGGCTAACACCCACTAAATCTGTAAAGGTTCCACCACGATCAATCCAAAAATACCAACCCATAACAATAAGACTTCATCAAATAAGCCTAAATTAAAAGCCAAGAAAATAAAACTAACTATTCTGAAATCTTCCCAATAGCCAAACAAATGCTGCCAGAACAACAGATGCCATATACATATATGCGATAAGACGTTTCCAACTGAAATTCTTACCTTTCTCAGAGTTATCTGATGAATCAAGTTTAGTCATAACATGGAGGCGAAGTACTCATCTTTCTAAGGATACAAGCATTTGGATGAAATATAAGAACATTTATATCTAGAAACAAGAATTACAGTCATGATCAAAAAAGAATTCTGACTATAAGCAAAGTTATAATAAACCTGTTATTCAGGAATATCGTTAAACATGTATCTTTTTTTCTTTAGACATCGATTAAAACTAGATAGCCAAGAGGCAATTCATATCAACTGCTATCCAAGCTAGTTCAACTAAGAAATAAAGGCTTGATCTTATTTGTTAACGATATAACCATGTCTTAGCAACTCATCAAATACCCTAGATCCCCTTGCTTGTGCGCCTAAAGGAAGAGGGCTTAACTCATCTAATACAGCTGCCAAACACGTTATCCAAAAACTACCTTTACAAATATGAGTGGCATCACAAACATGATCTGGGGCTAATTCAAGACAGCCTTGTTCAGATGAAACTTTGATGCTCTCAAGTTGAGAATAAAGCTCTAAATCCAAGAGTTCTACTTCTACCTCAGTTATTACTGTTCCTGAGGAATAGCACTCAAGTAATAGTTGATAGTTCATTTTTCTAACTTTTCAAGGGTAAGTCTTTTATTGATTCAAATCTATTTGCAAATCGTTGAAAAGCCTATTTCGATACATACAAGGCTTCGGAGCGAACCATTGCATTAAGTCTATAAATAGTGGTCAATATTTTATATCGTCTACTAAAAGGTATCCTATTAAGATTTCTCCTGTTTGAATATTGCCAAATAAATATCCCACTTTTATCTGGATCTCTACTTTCATAAGACATGAATCTAATTTATCTATACAAGCAAAGTGTTATTCATTTTCATATCACTAAAATCATCTATGACTATTAATTCTGCAACTTGACCAACAAACCATCTCGAGGGGAAGGGCTTGGTAGTTGCTGCAAGGTGCAATCTTGGCCAGGGATTAATGCAAGTCTCACCTGACTAAGCAGCCCTACTACCATCAAACGAATCTCAAGTTCTGCTAGAGATTTACCTAGGCATACACGCTCTCCACCGCCAAAAGGCGTCAATACAAGAGAGCATTCATCCTCTAAATGGCGCTGAGGCCTAAAGATTCCTAAATCCCCATTTTCATAACGATTGGAAGCAGTCAGAGAAACCTGGATCACACTGTTTTTAGGTACTTTAACGCCGTCAATAATCAGGGGAATTTTGGTACGACGAAAAAATCCTCCAACTGGTGGCGTAAGTCGCATCACCTCACAAACTATCGCATTAAGCTTGGGGGCATTACACAAATCGTAAGCAGTGGTGGCATTTTTAGGTAATGGAGGCCATCCAAGGCTATCGACTTCCTCTCGTAGCCATTCCTCAACTCCCGAATCAAGCAACAACTCACGCATCACGCAGCTAAGTGCAGATGCTGTTGTCTCGTATCCTGCAAATAAAAGAAGCAAAAGTTGTTCAACGAGATCTTCATCCGTTAGAGGGATACCAACTTCATCCAGTCCACCAGCAAGCAAATTCACCCCTCCTTTACCGTTAGCATTAGAAGAGTGAGCAAGCACTTGTTGAAGTCTTTTGAGCAAACGCTTTCGTGCCTTCAGTGCTTTAAAGAATGGGCTACCAGGCAGGGCTATTGGAATTGAGAAAAGAGCCTTGGTCCAGATTTCAAAATCAAAGAACAATTCATCAAGATCTTCTCCCTCTAAACCCAAAACAACGGAAGCAATAACGGAAAATGCGAAACGCCTCATTTTTTCTCTCAAAGGAAGAGGAGTTTTTGTGGCATTCAATTCTTGGACTAGATCCTCAACCATTTTGATAATCCCAGGGCTATAGCTCTGCAAAGCGACAGACGAGAACAATTGCGCCACAACTTTTCTACGAGCTCTATGAGATTCACCATTTCTATTTGCCAAGGAACGACTACCCAAGAGTTGCTGTACACTTTTTGGCCACCAACCCTCTATCGCATCAGGTTGAGATAGAAGGTCACCAATAGCTTGGGGGCCCTGAATAAACACCATTGTCTGCCCAAGCATTGATGTCTCAAAAACATTCCCATAACGATCAAAACGCTTTCTAGCGAAAGAAGAGTCACGGAAAAATTCCAATGCCTCAAACATTCCTGTCAGGGCGCCTGTATTAGGTAAAGGACGCAAACCAAATTTACTCATTAAACCCTCTACAAAAATTCTTTTTTCTAGCTAGGACATTATGGCCTGACAGGACTTAACCATCAATTCTCTAAATGCTAGCTTCATTCTGACAACTGATGGAAACTAATAAGTACTTAAAACAACGACAAAATCGTGAGGATCTTTATATTTCTTGTCTACTTCCTATTTCTTGCTTCTACGCGATCTATATAAGCTAATGATTTTTTGACGTACTCCATCCTCTTCTCAGTAGCAATAAGAGTACGTGTCAACTCAAATTTACGAATTCTGCGCCACAGTCGCAAAACAGCATCTGGGATAGGCTTGTTTAGAGGCATTTCTTAAATCTACTAGGAAGGGCAATAATCTTCTGATTCATCATTAAGCCTGTCAACAATGTGCTTGAGTAATCAGACTACAAAGATATCATGACAGCATAGATCTATTCATAATATAAATTACTTCATCAATTAAAGGTTCCATAGTATGGCTGATCGCTTGTAAAGCTTTTATCTAAACTCCTAACTCATTAGGCAATTTTTCAGCCTATATGTTCTTACAACTTAATCTGTCAAGAGAATTACTAATCCAGCCAATAACTGCCTCGACAAGTTATGAGCAAAACATATCTTCCAGGAGTTGACTGGCATATTTTGCCTAATAGAAATTTTTGATTCTTGAGTAGAACGGAAAAGCTGCATACCTTTCACTTCGTTCCACATGAACACCACACAACTATAAGCACCTAAATGTAGCTACAGCTTGTTCGGTCTTACGATCATAAATACGGCTTACTAATTCTTTCTCAGCTCCAAGCATCCATTGATTTACTGCTCCATCAGATTAGACGTTAGAAACTACTAACCAATAAGGATAACAGGCAAAAACAACACTTAAAGCTTAGAAATAATCAGAATTTAATATGTACGAGATTAAATTCTATGAGACTCGAATAACTAATCTCCAACAGATCGAGGGATGGGCAAACAAATAAAAATCGTAAATAGCTTGATAATAAAGGGTTTTGAAGTCATGCTGGCCAAGCCAAAGAAATAGGGTGCTCCCGAACCGTCACACTCCGTAATATATTTGTTATATTCCTTTACAGCTCGACACTTGACGAGCGCTACTCTCATCTTCCTCTAATGAAAAACACAGAACAACTCGACGCTATAGCCAATCCTCGTCTTGCAGAGCGCCTTAACGGTTGGGCGGCAATGATGGGGTTTTGGGCATTAATTGGTGCTTACGTATCAACTGGACAAATCATTCCTGGAATTGTTTAAACTTATGGAATTAAATCCATTCATGCCTTTGAAACAATTTGTTCAAAAGATCTGCAATCGATCTAACTAATCCTTCTATCTAAGGAAACTAAAATGGGAATTGGAGCATTATTTCTAACGTCCATATCTACTGGAATTATTACCCAGGATGAATTAATATGGATAACGAGAAATCAACTAAACTTCTCTAGATGTGAACAAGCCACAGCTTTAAAGCTTGGTCAATTAATGGATTCAGGCCAGCTTCAACTTGGATGCAGGATTTGCATTGATTAGAAAATCTCTCAATCTACTCAATGCAAATAAATCAGATCTATATCATCAAATAAAGATTCAAATCTTCTTGATGAATGGTTTATTAATTGGAATAAATCTTAGTCCTATTAAATTCATTAGCATGTATTGGTTAAATCCTTCTTTATCATAGCTTCTTTGCAGGTAAGGTTATTTGACCTACATTCCAACAAATGATATTTGACTAAATCCAATCTTGCGTTAAATCAGCATCTATCTTTATCCCTGAAATGCTATGTTACTTTGCCAGAGAATTATTGACCTATACAATTCTTTTAGTCATATTAGGAATTGAATTATAGAATCAATATATTTACCATCAAGCATTTAATTACTTCCTTCAAATCAAAGATTTTTTTGTTTTGCATGCAAAAGTAATTTCTTTGTTATGTTGTATTTAAGTGTATGAAGAATTTTATTTTTATTCAGTCTCATTATTTCTAATTTTTGGAGCTCAAAAGTGACAAAACAAGTTTCTATTTTACTAAGTTCACCATTTCGAGATTTAATTGAATTTACATTCTTTTGTCTCATTGGCCTAACTGCTGGCTTATTGGGACTATTGTGAACTTATCTTGTATAGTATTTTCGACTTATTGTGCTGCTTTACTTTACATTTTTTCTTTTCTTTGGAGAGATCTTTCATGAAATAATTTATCTTGCTAATTCTAATTACTTTGCAAATTTAAAAAGACTGTCCTTCATTTCCCAAATACTATGTCTTTAAGTGATCTTCAAGCATCTGTTGATAGTTTCCCAACATGGAAAGCAATCCTCTGGTGTTTTTATCCTATGGCTACTCTTATTCTACTTGAATTACTAGCACAGCAAATTGATGATGATGATGATCAAGATGGAGGGAAGATGATTCCAGCCATGCAACGTGCTGAATAAACAATCTTGTAATCAATACTCTAAAAATCTAAACTTCGACTTTTAGAAAGCAGCTGCAGCATTCTCATTGATGAGAATTTTTCAAGACGATTCCTTGATTTCTCTAATCGTTTTGTCTTTCTGCTCTAACCACATTCATTACATTGATATTTTTAGATGTAATCAACTTGTGTAATAGTTTTACAAGTAACAAATTGGAAAATTGCTGCCTATAAATAAGGGTTTCTCTCTACTAAAAGCTGACGGCTTTCCCTTCTCTTCTTGGATCAGCTGCACCGTGCCAGCTCCCTTTATGCCATTTGATCACGGCTAATCCACTGCTAAAAGAACTGTATTTAATTTGGTGGCCAAGATTTTCTAGTTCCTTATGAATATTGATATTGGACTTTGACCAAGTAGCATTTTTCTCAAGTACTGTGTAATTAGGTTGAACTGATAGCAACTTCTGGCTAACTACTTCTTTTGGCAAAAGATTGAAATCTAGTGCCCCAATCAATGCATTTGTTATGTAATGGGGAATAAGCCAGCCACCTGGTGACCCAACTGCCAAAACTGGACGATCATCACGAAAAACTATGACTGGAGACATAGAACTCATAGGACGCTTGTTGGGTCTAATACGATTGGCAATTGGTTTACCTGAGACGTTGGACAAAAATGAGAAATCAGTTAATTGGTTGTTTAAGACCATGCCTCCTGACAAATGCCTGCTCCCAAAGACACTTTCAACTGAACTTGTGTAAGATGCGACGTTTCCATCTATATCAACTACTACTAGGTGAGTCGTTCCTCTGCCGGCTGTACGCGGCTGACTTGCTAAATGCAAAAATTCGCTACCTTTTGGTTCCCCTGGTAAAGGGCTAAATGTTGTAGTACCAATCTGGATAGCGTTTGCCCTCTTTTCAAGATAGTCGTCTTCTAATAACCCCTTGAGAGGAACTGGCCAATCAATGGGGTCGCTTATCCAATGAGAACGATCAGCATCTGCAAACCTTAATGATTCAGCTAAAAGATGCCAATGGTTTAGTTTTTCTTCTGACCGATCTTCATTCGAGAGAAACTCATATGTTCCAAGAGCTTGCAATACAGCAACTCCTCCTCCACTTGGCGGGGGAAAAGAACAAATTTTCCAAGACTTGTATTTACGACAAATAGGGTTACGTTTTTGAACCTTATAATTTTCCAAATCCTCACTAGTGATTGTTTGTACTGCTTTATTGCTCTTCTGCTGGAGTTGGAGGTCATCTATAAGTTGATTCGCTACTCCACCACGATAAAATTCATTGACACCTCCCTTGGCTAGACGAATTAAAGTTGAGGCTAATTTCAGATTGCGAAATGGAATTTTTTGCTTTGGGAGAGAACCATTAGGCAGGTAGAGAGATTTAAAAGTTCGACTATGGTTAATTCCTAATATCTTTGCCAAAGAGATTGATCTAAGAAAGCGAGGGCTCGGAATGAATCCCTCCTTGGCAAGATGAATACTCCTCTTGAAATTAGCTTCCCACGGTAAACCTCCAAATTGTTGGTGACCTTCCCAAAGTAACGCCATTGTACCGGGAACTCCTATTGCTGAGAGACTTCTAGTAGCCTGCAGCCATGGAACTTTTTCCCCATGAGGTTTTATCCACATATCCTCTTCCACTTGAGCTGAGGCAGTTTCTCTACCATCTAGTGCATATAAAGATTTTTTTGCCTGATCCCAATACAAAAGAAAAGACCCACCTCCTAAACCTGAACTTTGTGGTTCGACAACAGCAAGCACTGTCTGTGCTGAAACCACTGCATCCATGGCTGTACCACCTTTCTCTAAAGTCCTAAGAGCTGCATCACTTGCTAATGGATTGGCAGTGACTACTACTGCTTGCCCATTAGCCGTGGAAACCCTGTTTCTTTTCGCATCAATACTCTCTGGAGCCTTCCAGTTAACTTGAGCAATAAGCGGTAGAGGAAGCGTGCAAAGTAGAGCTACCCCAAATAGATTATATGTTTTCAATGTAGGTCACAGCAAGGGATTTAGAAACAAAAACGACAATTATTTCTATTTTAAAGTTGGAACTATGCCTCTATGATTATGGTTCAATCTCTTTGAAAATGGATTTTTCTGGGCCTAATGCAATCGACAAGGCAATTGAGACAGGTTTAGATCTTGATGGCAGTCCAATACCTTTGGGAATGCTCAACCTTTATAAAGAAGTTATGGAGAAGGAAGGAGCAAGAAAAAGAAGTGGGGTGAAAAAATCAATGCGAAATCGAATTATTCGCTCTGGAGCTAAGCACTTCGATCAAGAGACACTTAATAAACGCCTAGTCCAGGCTGGCTGGGATGGTTTAAATCCAAAGGAAGTTGACTTCTTCTTTGGTTGATTTATTCCTCAAGGTTATTTCTTTAATAGTCTTCGTCTACCTCTAGGGATTCGATGATGGTGCCTGGGTAGGGCTTTTAGGTCTAACCACCTACATCAATCCATTGCCTTGACTGGACGTTAGGGAGTTGTGTCATAACTAGAG
>QCJH01000020.1 GCA_003216155.1 Prochlorococcus sp. AG-409-A19
TTCACTACCCTAAAGTTAATCACTATCAACTTGTTTCAGCAAGCAAAGCAGTACGGACTTCATTGCATAAAGCAGGTTTCCCTGTTGACAATGCACCTGTGGTTTATCCAGGAGCAAGAGTAGAACTTTTCGGAAAACACGCGATAGGGAGAAGCCTGCCTCCACCACTAGGTTATTCAAGTAAATCATCTCTAGGGTCTCCTTCAAACCCTTTAAAAATAGCTTTCGCAGGCCTACTTATGGGTAGTAAAGGGGCTCATACACTCGTAGAAGCAGCTGGAAAACTTCAGAAAGAAGGTATCTCTTTACAGCTCAATCTTGCAGGTGGAGAATTTCAAGAACATTATTGGCATAACTTAAAGAAATTAGCTGCACAATCTGGTTTAGAAGGTCTCGTCAACTGGGTAGGACAACTAAACAGAAAAAAACTTGCAAGATTCTATATGCTGCATCACATAGGTGTATTCCCCTCAAATTATCCAGAAGCATTTGGAATCGTTGGGGCCGAGATGCAAGCTAGTGGCTTAGCGCTTATATCAAGCGGGGTGGGTGGTGCAAAAGAGATAATAAAAGATGGTATTAGCGGAATCCTATTTGAAGCAGGAAATACAAGTAGTCTTAAATCTGTCTTACTAAGGCTAGTAAATGATGAATGTTTAATTCGTCGAATCGCAAAAGAAGGTGAAATACAAACACGAGAATCTTTCTCAGTCAGCAAAAGCAGTGCAGATTTAGAACAAATTTTCTTAAGTCTTCGAAATCAAGGTACTGGAAATTGACTTTGCTTTTCACTAGCAAAAAGCTTAAGATTAGAAAAGCACAAAAATAAATTATTTTAAGCATGAACAAAAAAATGATTAGGATTCTCACAAATGATTATTCTTATTTAGTCATGAATTAATTTTTTGTGAAAAAAAACTCATGGGCTGCGGAGGAACTGATTAACCAAGGCAGTGCATTATCAGATAAAAACCCTGCCCTTTCTCAATACCTAATTAGCCAAGGTATTAAACAAGTGCCATGTGAAGGTATTGCATGGTTCAACTTAGGAATAACCCTACATCAAAGAAAAAAAATACCTGCAGCAATAAGGGCATACCGGCATGCCTTAATAAGTAAAAATGCACCTTTCGAAGAAGCTCAAAACAATCTTGCACATGAGCTTCTGCTCAACAGTCAGTTTGAAGAAGGGTGGAATGAATATGAAAAATGTACTGCTAGATCTAAAAGGGAAGATTTCATATTGGCAGAAAGAATGTATGGCTCTGTATGGAAAGGTCTTAAAGATAAACGCCCATGTAATCAACTCATAATCATATCAGAGCAAGGTCTTGGAGACACTCTTCAATTCTGTAGACTTGTTCCTGAAATAAAACAAATACTAGGGGTTAAGACCACTTTGTTTTGTCCAGAAAATCTAGCTCCACTTTTAAGAACCTGTAAGAATATTGGAGATATCAGTCTTATGTTAGGCGGCTTTGATCCTAAAATAAGATGGTGTCCACTAATGAGTCTTCCACATCGTCTTGGGTTAAATCATAACAATATTCCTTCAGCGAATAGTTATTTAAAACCAGAACCTGAGAGAGTGGATAAATGGAAAAAAACCCTAAGGCGCAAACCCAAACATCTTCTCATCGCTTTACATTGGCAAGGTAATCCAAAGTTCGAAAAAAGGCTTTATTCCAAAGGTAGATCAATACCTTTCAAAAGTTGGCTAGATTTAAAGGGTATACCTAACATCGAATTTATTTCTATTCAGAAAGGTGCAGGGATAGAACAATTAAAAAACAAGTAAAAGCTTGCCTTTTGTTGCTGGACAGAAAGAATTCGATGAAACTATGGATTTCAGAGATACTTCAGCGGTACTAGCCAATTGTGATCTTCTTTTAAGTGCAGACAGTAGTGTTGTCCATTTAGCTGGTGCAATGGGGACTCCGGTTTGGATCGCCCTTTCATGGATACCAGAATGGAGATGGGGACTTGAAGGGCAAACAACTCCTTGGTATCAAAGCGCTCGGCTTTTCCGTCAGCCCCACGCAGGGAACTGGAAAGCAGTGGTATCAGATATACGAAAAGAACTCATTAGTATTTCTCAAATATCCTTATGAAAACCCTTGCTCTAACGGACTCATCATTCCCCTGGCATAGTTTTAATATTCGCTTTGGGCAATATTCAAAAGACCTCGAACTCCCAATAACTATTAGCAGAGATGTAAATAAAATCGACTTTCTAACTGCTGGCGAGACATTGATTTTTTACCGATTTGATCCACTTTGGGGAGATTTAGCACAAAAACTTTCAATTGCATCCAGTCGAGGAATAAAAATAATCAGTGATATAGATGATCTACTTTGGCAAGCACCAGGTTGGCCACAAGCAAGGCTAAAGGGATTAACAAATGCCCTACGCGAATGTCACATAATCACATGCAGCACAACTGCATTAAAGGAATTGCTCACATTTATGTTTCCCAATCAAACAATCATTCTCATACCAAATAGCACACCACCTAAGCGGAAAAGAAATCGTCAACCAAGATATTCAAAACTCCGATTATGTTGGACTGGAGCTCCATGGACAAGGCCTAAAGATCTAGAAATATTAAAGCCATTATCCACATGGCTCAATCAACAAAATATTCCCATTTCATGGAGACATATTGGCCATTGCGAAGGTAGGCTTAGTTTTGCAGAAGCAATCGGAATCAATCCCAACGATGTTGAAATACTTCCCCTACTGCCTCATCAAGACTATCTTAATTCTATAGAAGGTGATATTGGACTGGCACCACTTTCAAATGGAGCCTTTAATTCCTTTAAAAGTGAAATAAAATTACTTGAATTTAGTGGCCTAGGTATACCTTGGATAGCATCTTCATCACCTCCATATAATGCCTTATGTAAACGTTGGTCATTGTCAGGCAGGCTATGCAAAGAACCTGAAGAATGGATAACACATTTCAAAAGCCTTATGAATCCTAATCTTCGTAAACAAGAAGGTGAGAAGCTACAGCAACTCAGTCATCAGCTTCAAAGCCACAATCAAGCTGTTATGCAATGGAGAGAAATATTAACTAGGTGACTCGAAAAATTCAGCCAAATACCAATCCTTCAATAAGGAAGCCCCAAGGAGCAAAAAAATCATAAATGAAGGTCAAACTTTAACTATCAATAATTTTTGGTTCAACCATCATAAGATATATTTTCTAATTACTTATAATAAAAATTATCTTGATTCATATTGAACTAGACCAACATGCAACCTGAGTTAGATAACACCTTAAATCGGCATCGAGTGTTATGTCCAAATCCAAGCCAAGAGAAATCAAAAGCCGCTCTATTCCTTGACAGAGATGGTGTAATTATTGAAGATAAAAACTATATTTCAAACCCTAATCTAGTGAGTTTATGTAAAGGAGCTAAAAATCTTCTCTTACATGCAAATCATTTTGGCTGGCCTGTAATTATTATTACCAACCAGTCTGGAATATCTAGAGGGTATTTTAACTGGTTAGACTATGAGAGAGTAACTGATCGTTTACTAGATTTAATTGGCTGCCCTTGTCCAATCAAAGCAATTTATGCAAATGGCGAAAGTAAAGATAATGGGCCAAGAAGCTGGAGAAAACCAAATCCTACAATGATTTTCAAGGCATCAAAAGAATTCAATATTGACTTGCAGCGATCTATTCTGATTGGTGATAGATTAACAGATCTACAAGCAGGAGCTCGGGCAGGAATTGATTTAGTAGTGCATGTCTTAACTGGTCATGGCAAAAACGAAAGGCAATCGATCAAAGTGCAGGAATCACAAAGCAAGAAATACTTTTTAGGCGAAAAGCATAAACCAAAAATATTAATGCTTGAATCTTTAGAATCATTCCCTCTAGAACTATTCAAATCACAACTTAATTTAACTTCAGAATAACAATGAAAACTTACAATTGTGACATTGTTATCATCGGTGGTGGGATAGTGGGTTTATGTATAGCCAATCAACTTGTCAAGCGAAATATTAGTTCAAATATTATCATTCTTGACAAAGAAGCTACTCTTGGTTTACATACTTCAGGAAGAAATAGTGGAGTAATCCATGCTGGGCTTTATTACAAGCCAAATTCTTTAAAGGCAAAAGTATGTGTGTCAGGTTCAAAACGTCTAACTTCTTGGATTCATGAAAGAAATCTGCCTATAAATAAGTGTGGTAAAGTTATTGTTGCGCAAAAAGAAGAAGTAGATGAGCAGTTAGACATTTTAGTTGAGCGAGGAAGGAAAAATGGGGCCCAAGTGGAGTGGTTAGACGAAAAACAACTAAAAGAAATAGTTCCCGAATCTCGAACTGCATCAGGCAGAGCTATTTGGAGCCCTAATACATCAGTTATTAAACCATTATTAATTATTGACCAGCTCCAAAAAGAACTAGCTGCATCTGGAGTTTTAATAATGAGAGGACAGAAGGATTGGTCTGCTAAGCCTAAAGATAGAATAATCAATCTCAAGGATGGTACTCATGTAAGTTATGCACATTTAATTAATTGTTCAGGCTTACAAGCTGACCGTATTGCCCATCAATTTGGAATTGGACAACAGTATTCACTACTACCATTTAAAGGGCTTTATTGGCAAATAAAAAAAGACTGTCCAATTCAACCAAGGTGTAACTTATATCCTGTTCCTGATTTGAATATTCCTTTTCTTGGGATACATTTTACACCAAGCGCAGATATCAATCCAATTGTAAGCATTGGTCCTACTGCTACACCTGCATTAGGCAGGGAGAACTACAAAGCCATCGAATCGATTGAACCATTAATGGCTCTTAATAATTTTTCTTTATTAGCCATGCAGTATTTAATGAATAAAGGCGGTTTCCGAAACTATGTACATAATCAAGCTTTTATCAATTGGCCAAATTTTTTCATTCGTGCCGTACAAGAACTTATCCCTAGTATCCAACTCGAACACATTGAATTAAGTCAAAAGATTGGCATCAGATCCCAGCTTTTCAATAACACAAACCAAAGCCTTGAAGATGACTTCCTATGTTTAGAAGGACCAGATAGTACCCACGTCATGAATGCCATTTCTCCAGCCTTTACAAGTAGCTTTGCATTGGCTGACCTGATTCTGGATCAAGCAAACCTATAAAATAAAAATCATGAGCAGGCCCCTTCGCGCTCTAATACTTGCCGCAGGCCTTGGTACTCGCCTGCGTCCCCTAACTCTCAAGTCACCCAAATGCCTTGTAAAGGTTGCAGGGAAACCCTTATTAGAGTTATGGCTAAAAGAACTGGAAAAACTGGACTGTGAAGCAGCACTGATCAATACACATCATCTAGCTGAGCAAGTGCAGGCCTTTCTAGAGGAATGGAAAGGAACAAGGATGAATGTACAAACCACATACGAACCAATACTTTTAGGGACTGCAGCAACTCTGTTACTCAACCAAAACTTTTTTAAAGCGCATACTGGACTTTTAATCCATGCGGACAATGTCACCAGGGCCAATTTAAAAGAATTTCTTGAAGCACATAAAAACAGATCTAGCACTTGCCTAATAACCATGTTGACCTTCAGAAGTTCCAAGCCAAGCCAATGCGGCATAGTTGAAATAGATAACAAAGGTGTAGTACAAGGATTTCATGAGAAAGTTGCAGAACCACCAGGAAACTGTGCAAATGGAGCCGTGTATTTATTTGACCCTCCCTTTCTTGAATGGCTTCAAATGAACGCTCCTAACGCAAAAGACTTCAGCACTGAAGTACTGCCACTACTACTTGGACGAATTCAAACTTGGCATACAAATGAAATTTTTCAAGATATAGGTACTCCCGAATCCTTATTGGAAATTCAAAAGCTTATGGGATCTTCGAATGGAGTTAAACAATGATTATGAATGGTTCTGATTTTTCTACATACTCAAAAACATACTTAAAAAGGCTATATGCTTGTTTTAATGATGACATAATATTATCAATAGAAAATCTGGCTGAAAATCTGAAAACTGCTTGGATTGAAGGCAGACAAGTATTTATTTGTGGCAATGGTGGCAGTGCTGCAAATGCTCTTCATATAACAAATGATTTTCATTACGGTGTTGGGGCCTGTGGCAATCCACCAAAAATAAATGGGCTAAAAGTAGAGGCATTATCAGCAAATCCTGCAATAGTTACATGCTTGGCAAATGACACAGGTTACGAAAACATATACTCAGAACAATTAAAAGTTAAATCTAATCGGCAAGACATACTAATTGTCCTCTCAGGCAGTGGGAATTCTCCTAATGTCGTTGAAGCTTTAAAAACAGCTAAAGAGCTGGGTTTAAAAACTTACGCAATTCTGGCATTTAATGGTGGTTCATGTATTGACTTGGCAGATGTATCTATACACTTTCCTATAGAAGATATGCAAATTGCTGAAGATACGCAAATAATTATTGGGCATCTATGTATGCAATGGCTTAATACACATAAGCCAACCTCAATGGAGACCCCCAAATGAACAATGTAGACTTCATGGCTCAACTCCACAAGAGTACAAAAAGGGACTATTTAGCAAGAGTTAATGATGCGGAATACCCAAAAGCTAAAGCAGCCAAACTTGCTAAAAAATTCGATTACGATTACTGGGATGGAGATCGAAGAATCTGCTATGGAGGATATAAATACATAGCAGGAAGATGGCAAATAGTTGCAGAATCAATGGCTAAGCACTATCACTTAAATACCAAATCTAATCCTAAAATACTGGATGTAGGTTGCGGAAAAGGATATTTACTTTACGATTTCCTTAAAGTAATACCTAATGCTGAGATACATGGGATTGATATATCTAAATATGCAATCAATAATGCAAAAGGGGAAATAAAGAAACATATAATAGAGGGTAATGCGACCTCACTACCATGGCCAGACAATTATTTTGACCTAGTGATATCGATAAATACCCTACATTGTTTATATTGCCATGAACTAGATAAAGCCATAAGCGAGATAGAGCGAGTTGGAAATTCCAATAAATATATCTGTGTCGAAAGCTATCGAAATGAAGAGGAAAAAGCCAATCTTTTATATTGGCAAGTTAGCTGCGAAGCATTTAATACACCCCAGGAATGGCAATGGTGGTTCCAAAAATTTCACTACACTGGAGATTATTCCTTTATTTACTTTGAATAGCATCAAATGGAGCTCCAATACATAAAGATGAAAGCCGCTATTTTAATAGCGCAAAATAAGCCTCTGATCGTGGATGAAGTAAAGCTTCCTCCAAACCTTGACGTCGGACAAGTTTTGGTCAAAGTTCACATCAGTGGTATATGTGGTTCACAAATTGGTGAAATAAGTGGTGTAAAAGGAAAAGATAATTATCTGCCTCACCTTCTAGGCCATGAGGGTACAGCAACAGTGCTTCAGGTTGGTCCAGGAGTAAAGCATGTTAAACCTAATGATCTGGTTGTTTTACATTGGAGAAAAGGTATAGGGATAGAGTCAAACCCTCCAAAGTATGAATGGCAAGGTAGAGTTCTTAATGCAGGCTGGGTTACCAGCTTCAATAGTCATGCCATAGTAAGTGAAAATAGGTGTACTAAAATACCAGAAAATACTGACCATGAAATTGGTGCATTATTCGGATGTGCAGTGACAACTGGATTTGGAGTTGTAGAAAACAATGCTCAGCTCAAAATAGGTGAATCAGTTGTAGTGTTTGGATCAGGTGGTATTGGGTTAAATATTATCCAAGCCTCAAAACTTGTTTCTGCTTGGCCAATAATTGCAATTGATAGAATAGAAAGCAGACTAAAGCTTGCCAAAGATCTGGGCGCATCCCATCTGATCAATTCAGATGAGCAAGATGCAGAAATGGAAATACAAAAAATTATTGGGGTAAAAAGCCTAGATGTATTTATTGATAATACTGGTTTACCTCAAATCATAGAGTTAGGCTATAAGTTAACTCAAAAGCAAGGAAGAATAGTGCTTGTCGGAGTACCAAAACAAGGATCAGATATTAGAATCCATAGTCTCCCATTGCATTTTGGCAAAGTAATCAGCGGTTCACATGGAGGAGAATGCAATCCAACTAAGGATATTCCAAGATACCTTAATCATCTAAATACAGGTGAATGGCACCTAAAAGAGCTAATAACATCTAGATATTCCTTAGAGGATATAAATCTTGCCATTGAAGATATGAAACAAGGGAAAACAGCGGGTAGAGTCATCATACAATTATGACTACTCTTATTATCAATCTTAAGCAAGCAAAAGATTTGAATAATTGCGTGATGGCATATGGACATTTTACAACAATTCACCCTGGCCATATTAGATATTTACGACATGCTCGTGAACAAGGAGACAAGTTGATTGTTGCTCTAATTGGTAACACATTAAATGAAGAAGGTAAAGCATATCATTTTGATCAAAAGGAGCGTGCTGAAGCATTAGCATTACTAGATATTGCGCACGCTATAGTTCTACTGAATAACAATGAATTAACCCAAGCTATAAAAATAATTAGGCCCGCATTACTAGTATTAGGAAGAGAGCATAAAGAAAGGCCTACATCCGAAATCAATAAAGCAATCAAGGTTTTAGAGTCAACAGGGAAGAAAATACTATTTCATGCAGGAGAAATTCATTATGCATCAACAGAGTTATTATCCAGATCTGAAAGGGAGCTTTCAAAAGAAAGAAGAGCACAATTCAAATTAACATGTGAAAGGCAAGGCTTAAACCTACCAAAATTAATCGAATCGATGGAATCATGGAAATCAGCGAGCCTGATTGTTCTTGGTGACACTATTGTTGATCAATATGCAGCCTGTGAAGCAATAGGTATGAGTGCAGAAGCACCAGTCGTAGTAGTAAAAGAACTTGAAAGAAAAAACTTCATAGGTGGAGCAGCAATCGTAGCCTCGCATATAAGTGCTCTAGGGGCAAAATGTGAACTCATATCAGTAATTGGATCTGATAGTACTGGTACAATTGTCAAAGAAGAGTTAATAAAAAGGGCAATAATCGATGGTCTAGTAATCGATAAGTCAAGACCAACCACTTTTAAAAAAAGGTACGTAGTAGATAATCAGAAACTATTTAGAGTTAGTCGACTTGAAGATCATGCTCTTGATAGCAAGATTGAGGCTGAAATAATCGAGAAGCTAAAGAGGTCAGCAAGTAAAGCCCAAGGAATAGTGATTTCAGACTTTGTATATGGAGTCGTAACCGATAAGGTACTAGATGCAATACAAGAATTATCGCAAAAGTATGGGTTAATGTTATTTGGAGATCTTCAATGCAGCAGTCAATTAGGCATGGTAACAAGGTTTAAAAATTTCGCTCTACTATGCCCTAATGAAAGAGAAGCAAGACTTGCACTACAAGAAAAACACAAAGGTTTGGAATTGCTAAGTCAAGATCTACTAAAGAAAACTGCAGCAGAAAGGCTAGTAATGAAGCTAGGTGCGGAAGGGTTCATTGCTTATGATCGTAGTAATTCATTAAAAGAAAAAAAACAAGCATTTCCTGCATTATCAGTCAATCCATTAGATGTAACAGGTGCCGGTGATTCACTATTGGCAGTTCTCTCTACAGGCATCTCGAGTGGGCAACCTATGATGGCAACCGCTGCAATTGGGTGCTGTATGGCAGCATTAGCAGTAGAGAGCATGGGCAACGCACCAATAGAATTAAATGCGCTGAAAAAAAACCTAATAGAGGTGATGCAATGATTAATTCAAAAAGATTTCTTGTAATTGGTAGCAACAGTTTTAGTGGTTCACACTTTATATCTAAGCTAATTAAAGAAGAGATACCTGTTAAGTGTATTAGTAGATCTCAAGAGGCTAATCATATATTCCTTCCTTACCGTTGGGAAACACAAACAAACAAACAAAACTTAGAGAAGCTTGAAATGTTTTCATTTCATCAAGCTGATCTCAATAAAGATATTCAATCAATACTAGAAATAATCGATAATTTTAAACCTTCTCATATTATCAATTTTGCAGCACAAGGTATGGTTGCAGAAAGCTGGCTGGACCCAACAAATTGGTATCAAACTAACGTAGTTTCTCAAGTTAGGCTGCATGATGCACTGAGGAAAAGAAAATTTATCGATAAATACGTCCATATCACAACACCAGAAGTATATGGAAGTACTGACTCTGGTTGGATAAAAGAAAGCGATATATTCCTACCAAGCACGCCTTATGCCGTTAGCAGAGCAGCATGCGACTTACACCTTATAAGTTTCTTTAAAGCTTACAATTTTCCTGTAATATTTACTAGATCAGCGAATGTATATGGAGCAGGTCAACAATTATACCGAATTATTCCAAGAACAATATTAAGTGCAAACACCAATAAGAAAATGACAATACATGGTGGTGGTTTATCAGAAAGATCATTTATCCATATCAGTGATGTAGTGGAAGCTACACTCACACTCGCTTTAAAAGCGACACCAGGAACAACGTGGCATCTCTCCACACGTCAGGCAATTAGCATACGTTCTTTGGTAGAAAAGATATGCGAAATCAACCAGGTAGATTTTACCGATCTAGTGGAAGTAGGTGAAGAAAGACTAGGTAAAGATCAAAGCTACTTATTAGATAGTAGTGAGATTAGAAATCAATATGGTTGGGAAGAATTGGTATCATTAGAAGATGGGATAGAAGAAACAGGACAGTGGATAAAGAAGAACTTATCAGAATTAAGTAGAATGCCTTGGCATTACGAGCACAAAGCATGAAAATTCTAATAACAGGTGGTTGCGGCTATAAAGGCTCTGTTCTTATCCCTCGGTTACTAGAAGATGGACACGAAATCATTAGTTATGACAGCCAGTGGTTTGGCAATCATTTGCCATCAAATCCAAAGCTAAAAAATATTAAAGGTGACATCAGAGATATAGATAAAATTCCAATGAAGGGTGTGGAGGTAATAATACACCTGGCAAATATCGCCAACGATCCAGCAGTAGAACTTAATCCATCATTAAGCTGGGAGGTCAATGTTCTTGCATCACAGCAAATTGCAGAAAAAGCTTTTAGAAATGAAGTCAAGCAGATTATATATGCAAGTTCTGGTAGTGTTTACGGCATTAAAGAAGAAGAAAAAGTAACCGAGGATCTTGAATTGATTCCAATATCTATATATAATAAAACAAAGATGGTGGCTGAGCGAATCTTTTTATCATATCAAAATCAAATGAAAATACACTGCATAAGACCAGCAACTGTTTGCGGTGTATCACCTCGAATGCGACTTGATGTGAGTGTGAATATGTTGACATTTCAGGCATTAAAGAACAAGGTTATAACCGTTTTTGGGGGAAACCAAACCAGGCCTAATATACACATTAAAGACATGGTGAATGTTTATCAACACATGATTGATCATTCCGATATCGAATCAGGGTGTTTTAATGCGGGGTTTGAAAATATATCGATATTAGAAATAGCGGAAAAAATCAAAAGCAAGCTAGATGCCAAAATAATAATTAGTAGTTCGAATGATCCCAGATCTTATAGACAAGACTCTGAAAAATTATTATCCACCGGTTTTATTAGACATTATAGTGTTAATAATGCTATTGATGATATTATTCAGTCCTATCAACTAGGAGAACTGAAAGAAAGTGAGAGTTGCTATACAGTTAAATGGATGAAATCCTTACACCTTGAGGGAAATCAATAATGAAAATATTTGACGACTTAGAAAATAAATATAATTTAAGATTCAATCTACTAATTAGAATGAAAAGGATACGTGAAATAGAGTTGAAAATTGCAAAAGAATATAAAGACAATAGGATGAGATGCCCAGTCCATTTATCAGTTGGTCAAGAAGCAACATCAGCAGCAATTTCTTTGATAATTAAAAAGGCTGATTACTCAGTAAGTACTCATAGGGGGCATGCTCATTATCTTGCTAAAGGAGGAAATCTCAATGCAATGATTGCAGAGCTCTATGGCAAGTCAACAGGTTGCAGTGGAGGAAAAGGTGGGTCAATGCATTTAATTGATACTTCAGTGAATTTTATGGGTACTTCTGCAATAGTAGGTAATAGTATTCCTACTGGTACAGGTTTGGGATTGGCAGCAAAACTAAGAAAAGAGAAGCAAATCTCTTTAATTCATATTGGAGATGGCGCTATTGAAGAAGGTTCTTTTTACGAATCTATAAATTTCGCATGCCTTAAAAAACTCCCAACATTATATGTATGTGAAAACAACTTCTATTCTGTTTATTCACCTCTAAGTGTTCGACAACCAGAAGGTCGTTCAATCACAAAACTTGCTAAGGCTATAGGAGCCAAAGCAAAACACGGTGACGGGAATGATGCGCTTCAGACGTATAGACTAATTAAAAAGTCTGTCGAAATATGCCGTAGTGGTAAAGGGCCAGTGTTTCTAGAATTAGATACCTACAGAACACTAGAACATTGTGGTCCTAATCCAGATGATGATTTGAACTACAGAAGTGAAAAAGAAATTAACACGTGGAGGAATAAAGACCCAATAAAGAGATTAGAAAATATGCTGAGTATTAATGAAAAGAAAGATTATGATATTGTTAGTCAGCTAATAGATCAAGAAATTGAAAAGGCATTTGAATTTGCCAAAAGATCAGAGCCACCTCCAAGTCAAAGTGCCTATAAGAAAGTTTATTCTGAGGATTACTAGTGAAATTTTCAGATGCCATTAACAAAGCAATTGCCGATGCGATGAAAGCGGATAACCAGGTCCTATGCTTAGGACTTGGGGCAACAGATCCAAAAGGGGTATTTGGCACAACATTAGGATTAGAAGACTCATTTGGGTGTGAAAGAGTATTTGACATTCCCACCTCAGAGAATGGAATAACCGGTGTTTGTATTGGACTTGCGATGGCTGGTTTTAGACCAATATTGACCCATCAAAGGCTAGATTTTGCATTATTATCCTTAGATCAAATAATAAATAATGCAGCCAAATTGCATTACATGTTTGGAGGAGAGGTCAAGTGCCCAATGGTAATTAGAATGATTGTTGGTCGGGGCTGGGGCCAAGGCCCTACTCATTCACAAAATCTACAAATGCTATTTTCAGGCATACCGGGGTTGAGAGTAGCTATTCCAGGTAATACTCAGGATGCTTATTCACAATTAAGAGCAGCTATTGATTGCAATGATCCAGTAATTTTTTTAGAGCATAGATGGCTTCACAATTCTGCTAATGAAATAGACTTTATATATAGTAAGGAAGATATATTAAAACAAAAAAGATTACGAGAAGGAAGTGATTATACAATTTTAACTTGTTCATATATGATCCCTGAAGCAATAAGAGCAAGAAAAATAATCCAAGAAAATTTCAATATAATTGGTTCAATTATTAATTTTAGGAACTATCATATTGGGCTACTAGATGAAGTTAAAAAAGAAGTGAAAACTAGTAAAAAGTTATTAATCATAGATACATCACAAAGCTGCTTTACTATAGCCCATCATATAGCCTACGAAATCAAACAAAGCATATCAATAGAAAATGTAAAAATAATAAGTATGCCAAATGTTCCTGAGCCTACCTCACACTATCTTACACGAGATTTCTACAACGGTGCTCAGGAGATAGTAACATCAATAGGTGATATGTGTAGCATAGAAAGAGGAAAAACTAGAGAAATAATAAAAAACATGAGCCATCAAGTTTGGCATGATGTTCCTGGAGATTGGTTCAAAGGACCATTCTAAAAATGAAAATTGATCGTCATCAAAAGAATAGCAAAGACAATAAAACAACAATAGTAATATCTGCTAATAGTGGGATAGGGAAATCTATAGCCCTCTCAAGATTAAATAAAGGTTGTAAGGTTGTTGGTACTTATAATCAAATGAATCAGAGTGCTTTAGAGTTAATGCAATCAATTCCGTTAGAGAAGTTAGATATTACCGATTACATGCAGGTGAAAAGCTTAAAAAAGATAATTAAAAATAAATACAACAGTTGGGATGAATTAGTAATCTGCTCAGGTTCTTTAAGCCCTATACAAGAATTTGAATTCGTAGATTTTAAGAATTGGACTGAAAGTATAAATTGCAACTTTATAAGTCAAGTCAGAATTATAAGAGAATTGCTAGAATTAAGAAGTAGAAATAATCCAATAGTTGCTGTATTTGCAGCTGGTGGTGGTTCGACGGCAAAGGGTTTTAGTGCTTATAACATAAGTAAAGTAGCCCTTACAAAAACAATGGAATGCCTTGATGATGAAATCAGAGACTGTCGTTTTTGTTCTATAGGTCCAGGCTGGGTTAATACAGAGATCCATAAGGCAACGTTAGATACTTGCAAAGAATCATTAGATGCTTATATAGAAACTAAAAGAAGAATAGAAGAAAATGATTTTGTACAAATGGAAACTATATTATTATTTTTTGACTGGCTAATATCTCAACCAAAAGAAATAATAGGTGGAAGGAATATCAGCATTCCACATGACAAATGGAGGAGCGAAAAGTTTAAGGATCTCTTGATCAAAGAAAACCAAGGTGGAAAGTTGAGACGTTATCTCAATTATCAACTTAATGGTTGTGATTAATCACAGTGCTATGATAGTAATTCCATTGGTTAGAAAATGAATTCCTTAGATGATTACATATCAATTTTAAGCAAAGTACCTCATCGGCACTCAAGAAGTGATCAGTTCTATCAATCACTATCCAAAGCAGCCCAGGACGATGCCAATTTGATCTTTGGCAAAGAAGGTTTATGTACTGATCTAATTAAGCAGGTAGGAAAAATAACATTACCTTATTACTCAATGGGGTCAATAT
>QCJH01000021.1 GCA_003216155.1 Prochlorococcus sp. AG-409-A19
AACGATGTTGTTGTTGATTTGGTTGAGCTATGGAAACGTTAATTCCTCTATGTAATTGGTTCCCACGACTCCAATTTATTCTTAGTGCACCATTCAAAATCTTACTTCGCTTTATTGCTTCTTGGACTTTGAGCATTAACCATTCTCGATCCGGTGGTTTAGTCATACCTAATAGAGCAGCACTCTTTTGCCACCTCTTTAAATGTTGGTCAAATAATATGATTTGACCTTGCAGAATGAGTATTGTTTCGAAGATTCCATCTGCCAATTGAAGACCTCGATCTTGAAGAGGTAGGGTTAATTCATTGATGGTCCCCCATTTGCCATCAATCCAAGCAATGTTATGTTTTTGTCTTTTTTTCATTGAAGGGCTTTTAAGAGAGGTAATAGTTTCCATTTCAGCTCCTTTGCTTCTTCATATGGATTTGAATCGGCTACGATTCCACAGCCAGCATGTGCTCGTAAAGTGTTGCATTTCAGTATCAATGATCTAATTAAAATGTTGCTATCAAGTTTGCCGTTCCAATCCAAACTTAATACTGATCCACAGTAGGGACCTCGAGGCATTGGCTCTAGTTCATGTAGACGTTGGCAGGCTCTGAGTTTTGGTGCTCCGCTAATGGATCCACCTGGCCAGCAAGCCTCAAGTAGATCCACCCAAGTTTTTTCTTTTTTCAAGTGACCTTTGACAACGGAAGTTAGATGATGAACATGACTAAAACTTTCTAAGCCTAAAAGTTTACTTACATTGATGCTGCCAGGGTTGCAGACTTTCCCAAGATCATTCCTTAGAAGATCGACAATCATTATGTTTTCTGCCCGATCTTTAGTACTACAAACCAGATCTATTGCCATATCTAAATCTTTCACCTTATTTTTTTTGCGTGGTCTTGTTCCTTTAATTGGTCTGGTTTGCACTTGTCCATCTGGAAGAGCTTGAAGGAAAAGCTCTGGGGAGGAAGAAATGATTGCTTCACCCTTGGCCATGCCAGCCCCGATAACTAGTCCTGCAAATGGAGCTGGGGTTTTAGTGCGTAACTTTTGAAAAATACTACTAGCTGAAATGTCGTTTGATAATTCAGTTGTGCAACAGCTAGTTAGATTTGCTTGAAAAATATCTCCATCTGCTATCCATTGCATTATCTTTTCTACTTTTTTCACATATTCGTCGTTACTGATTAGCCATTTCCATTCTTGTAGTGGAATATTAATTGTTGGATTAGAAGACATTGCTTTTGCTTGCATATTGTCGTTTTGCTTCCAGGTATGAGATGGTATTTCCTCCAACCAATCACGATAATCTTGTAAATGGTTGAGATTTTGGCTTTCAATCCATAGTTCTGATCTTTGAAGATCAAACCTCAATATTGGATCATATTGTGCTATCCAGAGAGTAGCTATCTCATCTCGTTTCCATGAATTATTTGGTTCGATCCAAGCACCAGCTTCATAGCTGAGCCAGCCTATCCAATACCCTGATTTTAGTTGGCGTAATATTGTAAATGGATTTTTACTATTCCTTTCGCTGGGTAATCCACGGCAACAACTTTGCTTTATAGGATTTGCTGCCAAGATGGCCCATCTTCCAAGATTGCTCCCATCTCCATCTAGCCAGATTAATCCTTCTTCCCCAAAACGTTTTATTAGCTCTTGTGCTACCAATTCTGGAGCTTTCCATGGACATAAGTGTCGTTTGTGATTGATCACGAGCTCTTCAGTGGGCTACAAAGATATTTTTTACCTGCAGAGATTAATGCTGCATTGCGTATTCGACAGCTATCACAAATCCCACACGGAGCATCTTGACCGCTGTAACAACTCCATGTTTCTTCGATGGGTATGCCCAAACGAAGAGCTTCTTGCACAATTTTGATTTTGTTCCAATTTATTAGAGGTGCCCAGAGCTTCGCACCATTCCCTTCTCGGCCAGTCTTACTAGATAAATCAGCAAGTTTTTGATATGTCTCTAGATAGTCTGGTCGACAGTCTGGATACCCGGAGTAGTCCAATGCATTAATGCCTAGTACTAGTCGATTAGCTCCTCTTGCTTCGGCTAGGCTCAGTCCAATTGCAATAAATACTGTGTTGCGTCCAGGCACATAGGTGCTTGGTATTACTCCTTCTTTTACACCTGTATTGGGTAGCGACTGTTCGCAATCAGTTAGGGATGAGCCACCCCATGTAGCCAAGTTCACATTAATTGTGAGATGTTCCGCAAGTTTTAGGTGGTGGGCTATTGCACGCGCTGCAGCAAGTTCTTTGCTGTGTCTTTGTCCATAATTGAACGAAAGACCAATAACCGTATCCCCTTGTTCTACCGCCATAGCTGTAGCGGTAGAAGAATCTAGACCTCCTGAAAGTAATGCAATCGTTGTGCAATGCGATGTCATTTTTGAAGTGATGTGAATCAGCGAATTTCAAGCCATTTGTGGGTTTGCAAGCTCAGTCTCCATTTTGGATTATGTAGAACATGTTGAACAGCAAGTTCTTGTCCTTTTCTATTCCCCCAGCCTGGTTGGAGGAATAGAAAAGGCTCTTGAGATTGATTTTCTTTAATGATACTTAAGGGATTGAAATTGTGTTTAGAATCCTTGGCAGATTTTGCCATTTCTTCAGCAAAGATTAAATCTTCTTGGTTAAAGATAACTACTTTTATTTCTTGGGCTTTGGACAATAAATTTTTGTTTGGAGGTGCATGCCGTTTTGGGGATAGAGTAATCCAATTGGGATTGCCGCTTATTTGATCAACACCACTAGTTTCTATATGAATAGGTATTGGATCAATTTGCATTTTGTTCGTTTCTTCTTTTATGCTATTAAATAGCAAATCAAGATTATGATGTAGAGGTTCCCCTCCAGTTAATACAACAAATTCTGCACCTTTTTGTTTTGCAATTACCACATCTGCAGCAAGTTGCTTTACAGATTTTGTTTGATGATTATCTACATTCCAAGAGTGTTTAGTGTCGCACCATGGACATCCTACTTTGCAGCTTGCTAGTCGAATAAAGAATGCACTTCTCCCTACATGCATTCCTTCTCCCTGAATGGAATGGAAGCATTCCACAACAGGAAGGAATGATGTCATTAAAGTATTCTCGAGGCCTCATTGTCTGAGGAAGATGCTGATTTTTGCAATGCCTCAACAGGAGATGCTGGTAGTCGTAGTTGTGCCGCTTCTATGAGTCCTCTAAATAAGGGATGTGGATGGCCTGGCCTGGAAAGGAATTCAGGATGATATTGGCATGCGGTAAAGAATGGATGACCTTTTAGTTCAATGAGCTCTACCAGTCGTCCATCAGGTGATGTACCACTAATGACATAACCAGATTCAAGGAAAAGGTTGCGATAGGAGTTGTTAAATTCATACCTATGCCTGTGCCGTTCATACACTACCTGCTCATTGTAAAGACGTTGAGCCATAGTATTAGGAGTTAGTCGACAGGGATATACGCCTAGTCGCATAGTTCCTCCAAGATCAACTACATCTTGTTGTTCGGGTAGTAGGTGGATGACGGGATGATTTGTATTCTCATTGAGCTCAGCACTAGTTGCTCCTTGTAAATTGGCTTGATTGCGGGCCCATTCGATAACTGCACATTGCATGCCTAGGCAAAGGCCGAGGAAAGGGACTCGTTGTTCTCTTGCCCAACGAATTGTGGCTACTTTTCCATCTACACCACGATTTCCGAATCCACCTGGCACTACAACAGCATCCATACCTTTGAGAAGTTTTTCTGCTCCTTCATTTTCGATTTGTTCTGCGCAAACCCAATACAGATCAAGTGATGCATCTTGTTTGATGCATGCATGACGGAGAGCTTCTACTACGGATAAATATGCATCATTTAGTTGAACATATTTCCCTACTAGAGCAACTTTTACGGAGGGACCTGGGTTCCTTAGTTTGTGTACCAATTGTGCCCAGTCGGTGATATCACTTTCATGATCTTTGAGCTCTAGAACCTTTAAGATTTCTTTGCAGAGCCCCTCTTTTTCTAAAGCAAGAGGTACGGCATAAATACTGTCTGCATCAAGAGCAGGAATTACAGCATGATTGGGGACTCCACAAAAACCACCAATTTTGCTTTTTAGATCGTCGTTAATTGCTCTATCACTTCTGCATATAAGAACATCAGGTTGAATGCCAATAGAACGCAGCTCTTTGACTGAGTGTTGAGTTGGTTTGGTTTTGAGTTCACCTGAGGTACCTATGAATGGCAATAAGGTGACATGAATGTAGGCGACATCATTACGCTCTACATCACCTGTAAATTCACGAATTGCTTCAAGGAATGGTAAAGACTCAATGTCCCCAACAGTTCCACCTATCTCAGTAATGACTACATCAGCATTGCTATTGGCAGCAACTCGGTGAATGCGATCACGTATTTCTCTTGTTATATGGGGTATAACTTGCACAGTGCCACCGTTGTAGTCTCCTCGACGTTCTTTGTTGATTACTGCTTGATATATCGAACCAGTGGTGACGCTGTTTAAGCGTGACATGGCTGTGTCAGTGAATCGTTCGTAATGACCTAGATCTAAATCTGTTTCTGCTCCATCTTCAGTGACGAACACCTCCCCATGTTGAAAGGGACTCATTGTTCCAGGATCGACATTGAGGTATGGATCTAATTTCAGAATGGAAACGCTGTATCCCCTTGCTTTGAGTAGTCGCCCCATGGAAGCTGCGACTATTCCCTTCCCGATACTGGAAACAACTCCACCGGTGACAAAGACGAACTTAGTCATGAACTCTTAGGTGAGCCTATAAGTTACCTCGGATTACCTTCGATTCTCCATCAAACTTCTCATTTTCTGGTAAAACTCTTTTCTATAGGAGCTCTTTTATTGAAAAGCCTCTTTACATTTCCATTGGTTTGTATGGGTTTGGAGAGACTATACAGATGAAAATATTAGGAATCTAGGCTTTGAATATATTCCCAGATTTTGTAATTTCTTTGAGGTTCTCTTAGCTTCAGAAGAGCAGACCTTTCAATTTGACGGATTCGCTCTCTGGATAGGTTCATATCTTCGCCAATCTCACTAAGAGTTCGGGGAGTTTCCGTTGTTAATCCAAAACGTTGTCTGAGCACATTAGCTTCGCGGGGAGTGAGTTCTTCAAGTAGTTGTTCTAGGTCATTATGTAAATGAGTACGGATTAGCTCTTGTTCAGGAGTTGGATTCTCATCTTCAATTACATCAATTAGTTGTGTGTTTTCATCATTTCCTATGTGGGTTTCTAATGAAATTGAGCGAGGGATTCGCATAAGTGTTTGTCGAACTGTCTCTTCATTCACCCCTAGTCCCTTGGCTAGATCACTTAAGGAGGCCAGTCGACCTTCTTTTGTGGCTATTTCTTGTTGAACCTTCTTGATTCGGTTCATTTTTTCGGTGATATGTACAGGTAATCGAATTGCCCTGCTTTGTGTTGCAATCGCTCTAGTGATACTTTGCCGGATCCACCAATAAGCATATGTGCTGAATCTAAAACCTCTTTTGGGATCAAATTTTTCTACGGCTCTTTCTAGGCCAAGAGTACCTTCTTGAACCATGTCCAGTAATTCTAGTCCTCGTTTTTGATATTTTTTTGCTACTGCTACTACAAGTCGTAAATTGGCTTGGATCATTTGTTCTTTAGCTTTGCGACCTTCATGTAGTGCCTTTTTAAGTTCTTGCGATTCCATCCCTAATAATGACGCCAATTTTTGATAACCATTGTTTATTTTCTGCTCTAGTTTGATAGTGCTTAGCCCTGCAGCGCGTGCCCATTCTTGTTTGTTTGGCCAGTGACTAAAATGATTTGCTTCTCTAATTTGTATTTCTTCTAATTGAAGTAAATCTTTAATTTCTTTGTATTGATCAGCAAGACGTCTTTCTTCTTCTTTTAGATATTCTCTTTTTTGTACAAGTCTTGCAAGGAGGACTTCTTCTTCATTGCTGAGTAGATCCACACGACCTATTTCTTGTAAATAAAGCTGTATTAAATCCGTGCTTCTGCTTCTTTTGATTTGGGAATGCCCACTTTTTGGAAGACCTCTTTTCAAGGCTTGGACCGTGAGTTATTTCATAAGGGTTGATCTAGAAGTCCTTAGATGAGCAGAATCCGCTGAATCTATTCGGGATCAACCCAGGTACTTGTTACATGTAATTCCTTGAGTTGACTTTCAGATGCCTCAGAGGGAGCTTCAGTCATGAGACATCGAGCATTCTGGGTTTTTGGAAATGCGATTGTGTCTCTGATTGATTCTGCTCCGCTGAGAAGCATCAAGATTCTGTCTAGACCGAAGGCTAGGCCTCCATGAGGAGGGGCTCCCATCTCAAGAGCTTCAATTAAAAAGCCGAATTGTTTTTGTGCAACTTCTGTTGGCAGTCCAATTGCTTGAAAAACTTCTTTTTGTAGCCATGCATCATGGATACGTAATGAACCTCCCCCAAGTTCAAGGCCATTAAGTACAAGGTCATATGCTTGAGCTCGTGCATAGGGGAGAGTTTTTTGAAATTTGGTTGGGTCATTCCCCAAGTCTTCTTTGTTAGGTGAACAAAAAGGGTGATGTAGAGCCTCAAGACGGTTTTCTTCAGAATTAAATTCGAACATTGGGAAATCGACTACCCATAAGAAATTCCATCGCTCATTATTTTTATCTTGAGGTATTAATTTGAGCTCTTTGGCTAAGAATTGTCGAACTCTGTCAAGTGCCTTATTTACTATCTTTGTTTCACCTGCGCCAAAAAGGAGAAGATCGCCTGGCTTCGCTTTTGTTTTTGCTAAAAGTTCTGATTTTTGTTCAGTATTTAGGTTGTCTTTGATAGCTCCAATAGTATCTATCTCCCCTTCATCGCGAACTCTGATAAAAGCTAAGCCTCCAGCACCTGCTGTTTGGGCTTCGCTAAAAATATCTCCTCCTGGTTTGATACGAACGTTGCTTATAGAGTCATTCCCTCCAGAGACATTTATGCATTTAACACAGCCTCCAGTTGCTATTGCGCTCGAGAATACTTTGAATCCTATATTTTTCACAATATCGTTGATTGTTATTAACTTCATTCCATATCTAGTATCGGGTCTATCTGTCCCATAGTTATTCATCGCTTCCTGCCAACTCAAGCGTGGGAATGGGCACGGAAGGTTTATTCCTTTTATTGTTTTCCATATTGTTGTTATGAGTCTTTCATTTAGATCAAGAATTTCCTCCTGACCCATAAAGCTCATTTCCATATCTAGTTGCGTAAATTCTGGTTGCCTGTCAGCTCGTAGGTCTTCGTCTCGAAAGCATCTTGCAACTTGGTAGTATTTTTCTACCCCTCCAACCATTAGTAATTGTTTGAATAATTGAGGAGACTGGGGAAGTGCAAACCATTCACCACCACATACCCGTGAAGGTACTAAGTAATCTCTGGCTCCTTCTGGTGTGGATTTTGTGAGTACTGGTGTTTCTACTTCTATGAAGCCTTCGTTTTCTAAAAATTGTCTTGCGGTTTGGATTGTTCTATGACGGAGCCGAAGATTTTGGCTCATTCGTTCTCGTCGTAGATCTAGATAGCGATAGCGAAGTCGAAGCTCTTCTTTAACTTGTTCTTCATTATGAATTGAAACTGTAAATGGCAAGCTTGCTCTGACTGGGTTGAGGATTTTCAAATCAGTCGCTAGTACTTCTATTTCACCAGTTTTTATTTTTAGATTTATTGCTTCAGTGGGTCTAGGTCTAACAAGACCAGTGATTTGGAGCACGGTTTCATTCCGTAGGCTTTCAGCGGCAGAGAACATTTCTTTGCCTTCATCAGGATCCACTGTGATTTGTATGGTGCCGCTCTGATCTCTCAGATCAATGAAGATCACTCCACCATGATCTCGACAGCGGTCTACCCAGCCACATAGTTGAACGGTGGATGAAATGTCTTTAGTGCGCAGGTCACCGCAAGCATTACTGCGCATGGGTTAAGTAACTAATGAACGGAGAGTTTCCCATAGGGTTTGTTTTGTGTTTGTTTTAAGTCAGATTTCCTGGATTTAGCTTCGTCTATAAAAAGGACGCTTAACGACTTTCGCAGCATAGGTTTTGCTTCGAATTTCTACCTCCAATGTGCTTCCGAGTTTCCCAAGACTTGTAGGGATATAACCCATGGCAATTGGCTTTTCTAGAGTTGGAGACCAAGATCCGCTAGTGATTGCTCCTATCTTTTCTCCCTTGTGCATGATTGGATTTCCATGACGAGCAATAGCCCTATCTTCTATTTCTAATCCGATTAAACGGCTTCTTGAACCTTCTTTTGCTTTTTTTTCGAGAGCGCTTCTGCCTATGAATTGCGCAGGCATTTCAAGATGAACTAGCCATCCAAGCCCAGCTTCGAATGGTGTTGTCTTTTCATTCATATCTTGTCCATAAAGGTGCATAGAAGCTTCTAATCTCAGCGTATCTCTTGCACCAAGTCCGCAAGGAATTACTCCTTTGCTAAGTAGTTGTGTCCAGAAAACTTTGCCAGCAGAAGCTGGTAAAAGCATTTCGTAGCCTTCTTCGCCTGTATATCCAGTTCGGGATATGAATATTGATTCAGAATCTTTTAATCCCAACCCTTCTAGCTTGATTTGTTTGTGGCCAAAGCGAGGCAAGGATTTTAGGGATTGACATTGAAATTCTTCCAGTAATTCGCATGAACTTGGACCTTGAAGAGCTAGTAGAACTTGATTTATTTTTGCATCTTTTAAGTAGATATTTTTTGGTTCAAGATGTTTTTTAAGCCAATGGATGTCTTTCGTATGACAACTTGCATTCAATATTAAAAGTAGGCTTTCATATTCACTATTTTCATCTTCCAAGTCATAAATAATTAGGTCATCAATAATACCTCCGGCTTCATTTGTTAGAACGGTATAACAAGCTTCTCCTTTGCCGATCCTATGTAGGTCTGTAGGGACAAGTTGTTGTAATGCATCTTTTGGATTTTTTCCTTCAAGACGTAGGACTCCCATATGCGAAATATCAAAAACACCTGCTTTTTCACGTACCGCTTTATGTTCTTTCACTAAGCCTGAGAATTGTAGAGGCATTTCCCAACCGGCAAAGGGCACCATCCGAGCACCTTGCTCTAGGCAGTCTTGGTACAACGCGGTTTTGTTCAAGCTCATTGTCTGGAAGAAGCAGCTTTCAGCAGTCAATATGTGTGATTGTCACACTTAGCAAAAAGAACTGGAAAGAAATTCAGCGATTTCTCGGATTGGCTGACATGATCATCAAAATCTCATTATTCAGTCCTTTTTTGGTAAAAGTGAGTGTTCAGCAAGGAATGTTGCAGAACCTGTAAACACTGTGGCGTAGGCCAAGATGCTGCTTGTGGTTGGTGTTCTATAAGGAAACTTAGCCTTCATAAAGAGTTGACAACTTTTTTTGCTTGCCACCATTGGACGGAAAGAGAACCATCACTGCCTAATTTTCATGAGAAAGAAAGAGAATCTTTTGAGGGATATCAACTTGAATTGGGCCGTACATTAGTTGGCTCGACAAGCCAAGATCATCTATTTAATGAGAATTAAGTTGATTGGAATTTTTTGTGGCTTCATTAAGCAGCATTAACAAACTACGGGTTACTTTTGCGGCTAGAACACTGCTGATGCCTGATGGATCCAATTGTGGGGCCAATTCCACAACATCGGCTGCTACAAGATTGTGTGCTCTAAGGACTTCAATAACTTCTGCGAAATCACTCCATTGAAAACCACCAGGTTCAGGTGTTCCTGTTCCTGGGAGAACACTTGGGTCAAACCAATCCAGGTCAACTGTTAGATAAAGCGGACGTCCTTTATAAGGAGTTAATGCTTTAGCCAGATCTAATGCTTTTGATCCAGAGATATGGGATACAAGCCGGTTTTGGTCATGTAGTTCTTGAAATTCTTCTTTAGTCCCGCTTCTTATTGCTAGTTGAATCAGATCGCCGCTTGGAAGTACTTCAAGGCAACGGCGCATTGCACAGGCATGACTATGAGAGCTGCCCAGCCAATGCTCTCGCAGGTCAGCGTGAGCATCTAATTGAACTAATACTAAATCTTGAAATGCCTCAGCTGTTGCGGATACTGCACCACTGCTAATTGAGTGCTCACCACCCAGAATTAATGGCTTTAGATTTTGTGCTAGAACTTTTTGGGTAACTTGTTTAACAGCTTTAATAGTTGGTTCTGGTGATCCTAATGAAACTTTTAATGAGCCAAGATCAGTAAAAGCAAGATCATCTAAATCAGTATCAAATTGTGGGCAATAGCTTTCTAAGGCACTACTTACTTCACGAATTGATGACGGCCCAAATCTTGCACCTGGTCGAAAGGAGGTAGTGCCATCGTAAGGAACCCCATATAGTCCGATTCCGCAGCCATCAGGGTTACGTTGTGCTCCCATAAAGATTGCGCCTTCGTTATCGAGTTCATGAAATTTTTGAGAGGTCTTTGGGCTCATTGGTTTATTTCTCTTTCTACAAATGCAGGAATGGCATTAAATGCTCCTTCTTGCCAGCGTGGGCTCCAGATGTCGCATTCTTTTGAGATTGCCATTGCCCTTGTTTGAATAGGTTTGAGGTAGCGGGCTTTGTCATTTGCTGCAAACGTCCAGCTCCACCAACCACTTGGGTACATTGGAACCCAGCCATACAGTGGATCCGCAAAATTGAAAACTTTGCGGATTAAGAGCACAGTATCAATATGGACTTTTTTAAAAGCTTCCGGTGATTCACTCTGTGTAGCGAAGACACCACCAGGTTTAAGAATTCTTTTGCAGTTTTCAAAGAAGCTTTGATTGAACAGGCCTTTTGCTGGACCAGTTGGGTCTGAACCATCAATGAGAACTACGTCATAAAAAGCTGCTTTTGAATTTTGGACCCAACTGATTCCATCTTCTATTTTCAAGTGCAAACGCTTGTCTTGCCATGCTTGACCGCCAAGACTTGGCAGATATTTTTTGCTTAGCTCCACCACTCGTTGATCTATTTCAACCAAATCAAGATGTTCTATTTGTTTGTGGCGTAAGCATTCTCTTGCTGTTCCACCATCGCCTCCTCCAATAATTAAGACACGTTTTATCTGTTCGGCACTACATAGAGCTGGATGTACAAGACATTCGTGATAATGCTTTTCTTGAAGTTCTGCAGTCATCCAGCATTCGTCGAGAAGTAGTCCTTTCCCATATCTTTTGCTATCGATGATTCTTATGCGTTGGTAGAGGCTTTTTTCATCTACTAGGATTCGACCTTGTAGGCCGTATCGGACACCTTGTTGGTATTCATCGATCCAGTTTTGATAGTTGGATGGTGGGCTGTTCATGAACTGGGTTTTGGAATGGTTATAGCTAAAGATGATGTATGTTCTAGATTCAATTTTGTTGAAATGGTCAATGATTTATTTGATTAATATTTAGTATTGCGTCTACCCAGTTTTAATTGAGGTTCTTGTATTTGTTTGAGC
>QCJH01000022.1 GCA_003216155.1 Prochlorococcus sp. AG-409-A19
AGGTTTTTAGAACGTATCGCGGCCCGAGATCCTATGGCTGCGCGAAAGCGACTGCCATCTACCATTCTTATGGCTTCTGCTGTTGAATTAGTTGGCAACTGAAGGGCATTGGGTAAATATTTAGCTAGCCATCTGCTGCATTGGGCTAGGGCTTGGGGATGAGAGAGTACTTCGGAGATTTCATTAAGACTTCCACTGCCAATCAAGGCATGCTGAATAGGCAAGACTAGGGCTCTTCGGATGCATATTTCTGGATGAGCCCAGAGTGCATCCAAGCTAGAAGTTACTCCTCCCTCTACAGAATTTTCTATGGGAATTACTGCAGCCTCACAGGCCCCATTCGCAGCATGCTCAACAACTGAGCGCAATCCCCTGCATGGGACCAATTCAAAATTGGTAAGTTTTTCTAGTTCTGCTAGTGCAATAGCAGCTTGCTCAGCATATGTTCCTTCTGGACCTAGGAAGGCTAATCGGTTAGGCATCAGGAATTCAGAACAGGCTTTTAGATAAGATCATGACGCTTAATACGCCACGGATGTCTCTGGCCTTTCGAGCCAGTCAGAAATTGAATTTGCCGGTAAGTCGCAATGTTGAGCGTCTGCCGGAATATTTGCTTGAGCAAGAAAGAGTTGTTGGGGCAATGTTGGATCCCAAGAAACTCACGCTTCTTGGGCCAGGTAGTTTTCGATACACAGTAACTAGCCTGAAGGTTTTTCAGTTGCAAGTCAATCCTGTGGTTTCTATAGGCGTGATTAATTCTGAAGGAAGATTAAAAATGCAGGCTACTGATAGTGAATTAAAAGGCTTAGGAATTGTGGATGACTTTCAGTTATCCCTTGATGCAACATTGGAAGCAACTTTGAATGGCCTTGAAGGGGAAGCTAATCTCTCAGTAAGTGTTAGTCAGCCGCCACTTTTAAAACTTATTCCAGCTCATGTACTTGAGAGCACAGGGCATTCAATTCTTAACGGTATTCTTTTAGGCATTAAATCTAGAGTGAGCAGCCAACTTATTAAGGATTTTACTGAATGGTGTGATCAATCCAATAATGAATCTGGTCTGAGAACCTAAGCATTAAAAATATTTTTAAGGAACGTTTGCCTATGAAGTTTGCTTGCTCCAATTGCCAGTAAGGCTTTGCGATGAAAAGATGTTCCATAGCCAACATGATTTTCAAGCCCATATCCTTGAAACTTGTTAGACAGTCGCTTTATTAGGGCATCTCTAGCTTCTTTCGCGAGAATACTTGCTGCAGAAATTGCTGCACATTTCTTATCGCCTTTAACTAATGTTTGCTGGGGTCCTTCCCAAATCCTTATTGGTAGAACTCCATCAACAATTACAAGTGAAAAGGGATCTCTAAGTCTTTGCAATGCTCTTAACATTGCTGTTTCTGTAGCCAAACGAATACCTAAATCATCTATTTCTTTTGCTGAGGCTTGTCCAAGCCCCCAATCCGAGGAAAAGGCTTTTATCAGGGGGACAAGTTCACCTCTACGTTTGTTAGATAGGGCTTTGCTATCAGTAAGTCCCTTGGCGATTAACTTTTTTGTGGCTGATTGGTTTAGAACAACTGCGCCAGCGAATACTGGACCAAATAAGCTTCCTCTTCCGACTTCATCAACCCCAACGATAATTTTCTTTTTTGATGGGCCCATCAGCTAATGGCTGAAGAGCGTCTGCGACGGCGTCGAGGATCTTCAGGCTCTGTTTGTGTTTGTGTTTGGGTTGATGAATCATTACTTATAGTAAGGGAGGTTAAAGGTTCGGTTGTTTCGTCTTGAATGATTTCCGAACTTAGATCAGAGGGCTTTGTTACGCCAGTCGAATTTGGGAGCTCTATTTGCTCACCTACATAGGAAGTATTGTCATTCCTTGAAGTAGTGCGATTTGCTCCTTTCCCTCTTCTGCGACGACGTCCTGAATTGGTTGCAATTTGTTGTCGTGCTTCTTCTAATACGTTTTCGGCGTCGTCATCTTCGCGAACTACTCTGACTAAAAGATTCTCTTGATTAGTAGTTTGGTCTAATAAAAGAATTGGATTTAAGCCTAACCAACTAAAAACTTCCTCTTGTTCTGGAGTTATGGGTATGGCTACTAGTTCTGGTTCTTGTTTGAGGCCGGAGACTTCATTTGAAGCTGTATCTTCTTGGGTTTCAGATGAATTTGAAGCAGTATCAATTACATTGGAAAGATCTGAGTTGATTGCTCCTGGGCTGAGTTCATTTCCCTGACGGTTTCGCGCTCCTTTACGCTTTTTATTGGTAATGCTTTCTTCATTCCCCTGAACGTCAATCTTGGTAGATGTATTAGTAACTGATCTGACCAAGCCTGTTGCAGTAGCAAGTGGTTGTAGCAAATCCTTGCCAGGGAGCATGGCTACATGACCTAGTGCGCAGCAGCTGGGACAGGGTCTGCCAAATAATTCATAGATGTTTTGCCCTTGTCTTTTTCGTGTTAACTCTAAAAGCCCTAACTCGGTTAGTTGTGCAATTTGAGGTCTGGCAGAGTCATTTAAAACAGCTGCTGTGAAATGTTCAAGTAGTTGTAATTGATCTCGCCGTGACTCCATATCGATGAAGTCGATAATTATGACCCCTCCAATGTTTCGAAGCTTGAGTTGACGTGCGATTTCTATTGCCGCCTCACAATTGGTCCAAAGCACTGTTTCTCTTGCATTTGCTGACCTGGTAAAGGAACCTGAATTGACATCAATGACAGTCAAAGCCTCAGTGGGCTCAATAATTACGTAACCGCCGGAAGGCAAGTCGACTCTTGGTTGCAGAGCATCGTGAATTGCCTTGTTAACACGGTAATGCTCAAGTAGCTCGGTATATTCTGAATGTGCTTCTACTTGTATATCTGGTCCATCTTGAGCCAGGAAACCTTTGATGCGTTCAACGGCGTTGTGATCATCTACAACTACTCGATTCAGGTTGGGGCCAATATGATCACGCAGAACTCTATGAATAAAATCTTCGTCTCTATTTAGAAGAACTGGGGGGGTTGCAGTATCTGCAGCTTGCTGAATGGCTTCCCATTGTTTAAGTAAGGCTTCTAAGTCGTCGATTAAGAGCTCTTCGTTAATTCCATCTGCTTCTGTCCTAATTAAGAGTCCTGCGCCTGGAGGTTTAACTAGAACCCCTAAGGCTCTGAGGCGATTACGCTCGCCTTCTGCATTTATTCGACGTGAGATATTTACGCCTTGACCATGTGGTTGTAATACGAGATACCTTCCTGGTAGGGCAAGATTGCCTGTAAGACGAGGGCCTTTGGTCCCTGTCGGCTCTTTCATGACTTGAACCAAAACCTTTTGGCGAGGCTCAAGTAGTTCAGTAATGGCTGCAGCACCTTTTTTGAGCCGCAGCGGGCCTAGGTCTGTTACATGGATGAATCCATTTTTCTCACTTTCTCCAATGTTGACGAATGCAGCATCTATCCCAGGGAGGACATTTTCTACTGTGCCTAGATAGACATCTCCAATTTGGTATCGACCTTGGGCGACGATTAATTCATCTACTCGCTCATCAGTGAGCAACGCTGCGATGCGCAACTGCTCCGCGATGACAATTTGTTGTGGCATAGAACAGAAGAGCTAAAGCTCTGCTTGGCTAATAATTGATCAATGGCCTGCAGGCGCATTGCGTCGGCCGTGAAACTATTTGATGGCCAGAGGCCTTGGAAGAAATAGACGGAGTCTGAGCTCCTATGAGAAATGCGGCTTACTTATCCGGAGCTGACCTACCGGAATTAACGAGCGGCAAAGGACCTCGCTTTCCTCAGAATTGGGGGTAAGAAGGCCTGGACGAGCAAGTGGCAGAAGCTGCCCTGAATTTGTCGTCTTGTTTGACCCTAGCACTCAAGCAACTTGAGTTCATTGCGTTTGACGTTAGATATTCTAAGTGGCTTACAAAGTTCTTCAGAGATCCAAGATCTCACTTGCAGTGGTTTTATGCTTCTTCCCATAGAGTCGATTGTGGTTTCCAGCTCAAGATGAGCATGAGCCGTGCCTGATGGCAATAAATCCTTGTTCTCGCTTTTTGGTTGTTTTAGGGAAAGACTTTTCATTTGTGATTTGAAATCACGTCTTCTAGTTCGACCCTTTTTATCAGTATCTTCCCAAATAAGTTGAGGTGAATCTATTAATGTATTGATTACTTCTTCCCATTTGTTATTAATAAGGTTGGGGGGAGATTGAACAGAAAGATCAAAGCTCCAGACCGCTGAATTTAATTGTTTTGCAAGGCTTACATCATTTACTGGAACTTCATGAGCGGTTAGTAATTTGATTCCGTCTGGCAATTCTTTTTGGAGACATAATAGAACGCTATTGGCTTCAACTATTTGTGTAAATTCCAGGTCCATCCACTCTCCAAGAGCTTCAACTCCCAGAGGAAGTGCTAATGCAATTTGTATACGAGGTAGAGGGTGAAATCCCGCCGTAAAGCTAATTGGAAGATTGCTTCTCCTTAGAGAACGTTCTAGTAGTCTCATTACATCTAAATGCCCTAACAAAGAAATAGGTATAGTTTTTGAGAACTTTAATCTGATTCTGCATGCTTTATTGCTTTTGGGAGCTTGATAAGCTTTTCTGGTTGGAATCAAGGGCGCCTTCTCAATAACATTATGTCCCAACTCAGGCCCACATACTCCGCATTTGCTGCAACCATTAAAAGAACAATCAGGAACAATATTTTGATTTAGTGCTTTTCTCAGATCCTCTGCAAGCCAGGATTTTTCTACGCCGCTGTCAATATGATCCCAAGGAAGTGGTTTAGAACAAAATTTCATGAGTTCTTCTGTCGAAAGTGTTTCGATTGAATGCCAGTTTCCAATCTCAAGTTTCCTATATTGTTTTTTTAGCCCTGCCAAAGAAATTGCCTTCTCCCAAGCTTGATGTGTTTTGTCTGTTTTCTCAAACCAGGCATCCATTCCAGCGCCTAAATGCCAAGCATTGGCAATCACTTCTGACACTTTTCTATCACCTCGTCCAATGAAATCTTCTATTGCGGAAATCCTTGTATCAGTGAAATTTGCCTTGATACCTTTTAAAGAACGGAAGGATTCTTTAAGGATTTTTTGTCTACGTTCGAATTCATTTGAAGATACGCTATGCCACTGAAAGGGAGTGTGAGGTTTTGGAGTGAAGTTGCTTATAGTTAAGTTGAGAAAAAGCTTGCCAAGATCTAGACATTTTTCCTGAAGCATTTGACATGTATTTGCTATCCCTAAAACATCAGCATCTGTTTCTCCTGGCAACCCAATCATGAAATAGAGCTTTATTCTCCTATAGCCGTGTTCCATGGCTTTTCGGATGCCCTTTATAAGGTCTTCATCTGTGAGATCTTTGTTAACTATGTCGCGGAGTTTTTGGGTTCCTGCCTCAGGCGCAAAAGTTAGTCCTGCTTGGCGAGTACCTCCAAGAATGTGGGCAATTTCGTCACTGAATCGGTCTATCCGTTGACTGGGGAGTTGAAGAGTAATGTTTTTATCCGAAAGACGGTTTTTAAGTTCGATGCCTATAGCAGGTAAGGCTAGATAATCACTACAGCTAAGTGATAAAAGGGAAAAATCACTATATCCAGTCTTTTTCATCCCTGTTTCAACAGCTTCTATAACTGCTTCTGGATTGACATCTCTTGCAGGACGAGTAATCATGCCTGGTTGACAGAAACGACAACCTCGTGTGCAACCTCTACGAATTTCTACGGTAAGTCTGTCATGGACAGTTTCAATATTAGGGACTAACCCCATCCCATAATGAGGCATTGGTGTGGCCACACGCCTTATTAAACGTTTTGGAAGAGTGCTATTTTTAGGACCTATTGTTATTTGATCAGCTTGAAGGTTGTATAGAGAAGGTACATAAATTCCTGGAATATAAGAGAGATCCTTTAGTAAGGATGAACGATTCAATCCAGCAGTTTTTCCTTCGGCCAGGACCAGGCCTATTTCAGGCAATAATTCTTCTCCATCACCAAGCGCAAAAAAATCAAAAAAGGCTGCAAAAGGCTCTGGATTGCTTGTTGCAGTTGGACCACCTGCAAATATCAAAGGAGGAGAGTTCGGGTCATTAAGAGGTAAATCTCCACGAGCTGAAGAATATATATTTAATCCCGCCAGATCTAGCATCTCAAGGATATTAGTGGCGCCTAATTCATAACTAAGGCTGAATCCAAGAATGTCAAATGCGATAAGAGGTCTTCGACTCTCAACTGCAAATAAAGGTTGCGACATCTCTCGCAATTTTCGGGCGAAGTCTGGCGCGGGTAAATATGCTCGATCACATATTTGACCTGGAATCTTATTTAGAATTGAATAAAGAATTATGTGGCCCAGATTGCTGGAACCAATTTCATAGAGCTCAGGGTATGACAATGTCCAAAGAACTTTCCCTGATTCCCATTCGTGTTTCTCAACACCTAGTTCGTGCCCCATATAGCGAGCAGGCTTGCTGATTGAGTCGTCTATTAATTGATCGAATTCAACTGGTTTGAGGCTCTTAGAGCGGGCGGAGTCATTGGTGACGTAGGCGTTCACAAGAGGCCTGCATTTGAGTCTTTACTAATCGTATGGAGAACTTGCCCCAAATAGGGGGCTTTTCGTAGCAGGATGCTTTGAAACCTTGCAAAAGCATCAGTGGTTCAGATCAATTCAAATTACCTCAAGCTAAAGGCTGGATATCTTTTCCCAGAGATTGCAAGGAGAGTAAAAGCATTTAGCTCTTCGAATCCTCAGGCAGATTTAATTCGACTTGGCATAGGTGATGTTACTGAGCCGTTACCAAGGGCGTGTCGAGATGCGATGAAAGAAGCAATAGATGAAATGGGCACTAGGACTGGCTTTCATGGATATGGGCCTGAACAGGGATATGAATGGCTAAGAACGGCAATCGCCAAGAATGATTTTCAATTGCGTGGATGCCCAATTTCAGCTGAAGAGATCTTTGTCTCAGATGGTTCTAAATGTGATAGCAGCAATATCCTTGACATTATTGGAGAAGGGAACCGTATAGCAGTTACTGACCCGGTTTATCCAGTTTATGTAGATAGTAATGTGATGTCTGGACGCACCGGAGAGTCTGGTGCTCTTGGCCGTTATGGCGGTCTTTCTTATTTGCCACTGACTTCTGATAATGGATTTTCTGCTCAGCTTCCAACAGAGCAAGTGGATTTAATTTATCTTTGTTTTCCTAATAATCCGACTGGTGCTATTGCTACTAAAGAACAGTTAAAAGCTTGGGTTGATTACGCCAATAAGAATGAGGCTTTGATTCTCTTTGATGCGGCATATGAAGCATATATTCAAGATGAGAATATACCTCATTCAATTTATGAAATTGAGGATGCAATTAACTGTGCAATTGAATTTCGCTCTTTTTCTAAGAATGCAGGCTTTACAGGTACTCGATGTGCATATACTGTTGTTCCTAAGAAATTAAAGGGTAAAGCCTTTGATGGAGAAATTGTAGATTTATGGAGTCTATGGAATAGGCGACAGAGCACTAAGTTTAATGGCGTTAGCTATATTATTCAGAGGGGTGCAGAAGCTGCATATTCTACTGATGGCAAGGAACAAATCAAATCTTTAGTACAGCATTATATGAACAATGCAACTATTATTCGTAGAAAGCTTGCTGAAGCTGGTCTGAATGTTCATGGAGGAAAGCATGCGCCTTATGTATGGGTTGAAACTCCACAAGGCATGGACTCTTGGAGCTTTTTTGACCATTTATTGAAAAATGCAAATGTAGTAGGCACTCCTGGCAGTGGTTTTGGTGCAGCAGGCGAAGGCTATTTCCGTTTATCAGCTTTCAATAGTCGTGAAAATGTCGACCTTGCGATGAGGCGCATAGCAGATATATGAGTTAAATAGTCAAGCGAGAAAATTATTTAGGACACTAAGCGTTAAATTGATTTGTAGAGATTCTTTGGCCATTGTGGTAGAGACCCCAATACGCAGCCCCGGCAGTTCTTCGGTCATAGAAAAAGATATAGAGAGACAAAGAAAAACTTCTCCTCGGTATAAGGTTTTGCTATATAACGACCCTGTGAACACCATGGAATATGTGGTGCTTACCTTGCGTCAGGTAGTTCCTCAATTGAGTCAGCAAGATGCAATGGCAGTCATGCTTGAGGCGCATAATTCTGGAGTTGGTTTAGTGATTGTTTGTGATCTTGAACCTGCTGAGTTTTATTCCGAGAGGTTGAACTCCAAAGGTTTGACTAGCACCATTGAGCGGGAAAGTTGATCATTCTAATTGAAAAATTATTCAATTCTTGGTTATTGAAATCACCACGTTGGATCCCAATAATATCAATTATGCCAATTCTTTATACACTTGGATGGCTTGTTTCTCGACCTTTTTATTTATTAGGTTTTCCGTGGCTAATTAATAGACTTGATTTGCTTGGTACGTTATTTAGCTTTTTATTTTTCCTTGGTCTATTGCCTAGTTGGGCAAGGCTTAGATGGTGCAAATCTCGACCATGGTCATATTTTGGTTTATGTGTATTAGATGGAGAGAAAGCATGGAAAAGTTTCTTGAAGGGAATTAGTTGGGCTCTGTTTTTGCTTTGCCTGATTATTTTCCCTTTGCTTGTGGGAGGAGGGGCTAGGTGGATAGGGAATTCGAGTTTCAGTGGGCTTTTAAATGCTTTTCTACTTGGTACAGGTGTTGGCTTCGCTGAAGAATTGATTTTTCGTGGTTGGTTGTTGGGCGAACTGAATGAATTATTACCCCCATCTTGGGGACTAGTGGTTCAGGCATTAGTGTTTAGCTTGATACATTTAAGGATGGATCAGGGCTTATGGCCCATGCTCAGTTTGTTAATGGGCTTATTCCTTTTAGGGTTGTTTTTGGCTATTAGGAGAAAATTGGATGGTGGGTTGATTTGGGGTTGTATCGGAATTCACGGAGGACTTGTTGGAGGCTGGTTATTTATTAACCTTGGACTTTTGCAGTTTTCTCCTAATGCACCAGTCTGGCTGATTGGACCTGGAGGACTGAACCCCAACCCTCTTGGTGGAATGGTCGCAATTGGCTTTTTGATTCTGATGATTTGGCGTCAGCTCAATGCATTAGCAATGGCACGTTGACCTTTTACTGGGGCATGCAAAGCTTCTTCAAGTTGTGCTATTCCATAATCACGTTCAAGCAATTTAAAAACGGTTCTTCCGAAATCTTCAGGATGTTTATCGAAAGCTTCTAGGCAAATTCTTCCAAAAACACTGCCCATAGGTTCTGGGTTCCAAAGTAATTTTCGTGCAGTCCAGGGCATCATTCCCATGGGGTTGTAGTCAGGGGTAATAATTCCCTTATCGAATCCATATTGTTCTAGATGTGTGTGTGGTTGAAGTCCTATAAAGAAGATTGCAGGTTCGACTTTTTCAACTCCAAAGATTCTTTCTAGTTCTCTGTGATAAGCAACTGTTTGTCGAATTGTTTGTGGACTTTCATCTATGACATTGAATGAATAATTAACTGAAACCTGTTCTTTGAAACCAGCTTTAACAAGTAATCTGCAATTCTCAAGAACTGTGCGAAGATTGTACCCCATACGCATTTTACGCACTAGTTCTTGGGATCCAGATGTTATTCCTATTTCGAAGTAGCTCATCCCTGTACTAACCATTAGTTCAGCCAATTCTTTGTCAAGATTGTCAGCTCGAATATAGGCTGCCCATTTAATACCTTTTAAATTTTCTGATTTTATTGATCTGAGAAGTTCCTTGGCATCTTCGATATAACGCTTGGCTGGGATAAATTGTGCATCAGTAAACCAAAACCCTCTTACTCCTTTTTTATACAATTGCAGCATTTCTTTTATTATTTCCTTGGTTGGATTAAGGCGAACTTGCTTCCCCTCAACGACGGTGTATACGCAATAACAACAATTATGTGGACAGCCTCTTTTTGTTTGTACGCCAACATAGAAGTCTCCGCCTTCTATGTACCAATTAAGTTGAGGCCATATAGAAGAAATGTAGCTATAATCACATGCGGTTTTAGGTCGGCTGGCAGGCTGTTCATGTATAACTCCTTGCCTAGGTAAATCTCCTACAACAAAGCATCTTTCATCCTTAATCGATTCGCCTTTAATCAGTTTTTCTAATAAAGGTTCCCCTTCTCCTATGGAGACAATGATGCCTTTCGGCAAAGAATGACTTAGTTGCTCAAAAAATACACTAACTGCTCCACCTCCAATAACAACTCGCGAATCTTTCACGTGTCGCCTGGCAGATCTCAACCCAAGATTGATTAGACGTTTATTTCTCCACAGCTCTCCATAATGACTTGTCATTAATCTCAAGCCACCTAAAGCACCATGTAGCTTTTTAAAAGGGTTTCGCGAATAAAAAAACTCAAAAGAATTTTGAAGAGGATTACCTCCTCGTCCATCTACAGGTGCATAGAGCTGAATATCTCTCCATGAAAATACAATTAGAGATGGTTGAAAATCATTTATCTTTGCTTTTAGAACATTTTCTACATCAAGAACTGGTAGTGCAGCGAGATCTAAAATTTGCTGAGACAGATCGGGAAAACATTTGTGTAGATGATCGGCTAGGTAGATTGGCCCGATTGGGAATATTGGATTGCAGGGCAGCCTGACTAGCAAAACTTTTTCTTTCTTAGTATCTAAAGGAGCAATACTTGTATTTGATTTAAAGGAAGGGATTAAAGATTGCGAGTTCAAACCCATCTTATTAAGGAGGCGATACCTAAAAAGACGCTTTAATTTGATAAACGCTAACAACTTTTGATGGGGTTGGTTTGATCACCCTATGGGAAAACAAGCTATTAGTTAAAGGTTTGTTGGGTTTTGGGTAAGATCCCGGAGCCATTTTCAGGGAATTGCTCATAGAGCTATTGAATAAAAGAATTTTCTAATGAGATCTTAATTTTGAGC
>QCJH01000023.1 GCA_003216155.1 Prochlorococcus sp. AG-409-A19
AGAGAAAGGTGGTTAAAAGTACCTCTTTGAACTCATTACAACCTCACACTGCTTAGTAACTTTCAAATGTCAAATTCAGCTAAATACGAAGATCTGCTAACCAATATCTCCAACAAGTGTGAGTATTGGCAAGAGCACTTATCAGAAGCCAACGAAGCTGCTATAGGGCTAATTGTTCCAGAACTTTTAGAACTTTTGGGTATCAGTCAAGAAAACATATATCCCCAATATCCATGTTCTAAAGGTAAAAAAGTTGATTTTGCTGCCAGGATTGAATCATTTCCAGATTCACCTGAATTTGCTCTAAAACCAAATGAACCAGACATATTAATTGAAGTTAAAAAGCCAACAGTTAATTTCTCTGATAAAAACAAAAAAGGATATGCATCAACAGTTAAACAACTTCAAGGATATTTACGTGAGCAGAAATGTAAATCAGTTGGTTATGGAATAATCCTCAATGGCATTGAGATCCAGCTATTTAGAAAGCATGGAATGACTTCCTATCCAATTAGTCCAATATTATTTCTTGAGAAGAAAAGTATAAAAAGTACAATATCCTACTTAACAGATAAGATTCAGACAAGTAAAAAAGCACGAGGAACAATTCTTACTGTTTGGAATAATAAGGGTGGCGTAGGAAAATCAACAATTGCTCAAAGCCTTGGAATTTTGCTTAGTGAGAAACAGCTCTACGGAAAGAGGAGAAAAAATAAGATTTTGATCATCGACTATGACCATAATCAAGGTGATTTAACAGAAAATTGTGGACTATCTTTAAGTGAGGGGGGGACAAAAAAACTTTTAGAATTAGACATGCTAGGAAAACTTACTGACGAGAATATATTCAAGGAGATAGACTCATCCGTCCGCTCTTATACTCAACCCCCTAGCAGCCGTAGACCTCGTTTCCCCTTCTCTGTTGATATTCTTGTAGCGGATTTAGAGCTTAATAAGCTAGGTATTAAATACAAAGAGAACTTTACAGCTGTAAGCCCTTTCCCTTTAAGGCAACTTTGTTTAAAACTTTCCAAAGTATATGACTATATAATTATTGATGCCCCACCAAATTATGAACAAAGTATTTTTTCAAGAGAGGCTGTAATGGCAGCAGATTGTATCCTTCCAATAGCTTTATATGTAAACAAGAATTCAATCCGAAACTATGCCGAATTTGTTGTAACTCATATAGCAAATGCGCAAAATGAAAGGTCAGATGGAGGCCCGTATAGCCTGGGGATCTGGTTTAACCGCTGGAAGTCAACTTGGACTGATCGTCAAACCAAGGATTGCGTCAAACGTCAGATTGAAGCTCCTGAAGAGTATTACTACCAAGCCGAATTACACCGAATATTTTATAACTCTTACCTAGGCCATGATGTTTTGAGAAGAATCCCTGAATGTGCTGACATTGCTAGGTCAATTATGGACGCAAGAGGCTTACCAGGTGTTGTACGTTTCATTAGGGCAAGAAATGCTTTAAACCCACTATTAAAGGATTTTACTGATTAATCATGAAACAAGCCAATAGCGAGCTTCTCCGAATTCCTATCAAATATATCATCACTGAAAATAACTCAAGTGTTGATGTTGTCAAAGCCTTAGAACTTTCACAGTTCTATTTAACTGATAAAGATAATTTAAATTCGATTCCTATTACAGTTGTACCTGAAACAGGTGGCACTTATCGCTTGATTAAAGGGCAAGAAATCTATCATGCCCTTTTAAATGCTGGTAAAGAATGGGTATTAGCACTAAATATTACTGACAATGGAAATTCAAGTGAGAGTTGGAAATATGAGCTTGGTCTAGAAAGAAAGAAAATAAATGTCTGCACTCTAGATGCGACAGAATTTCAAACTATATTTGAATATCTTCAAGCAAATGTTAAGAAGCTATCAACTATTAATGTTGATAAATTGGCAACTCTATTTGCGAATGATACTCTAAGACGCTATTGGTCAGATTTGGATATCCTTATTGAAGCAAAATGTGGAATAACTAAAGCAAAATTACCATTACTCAATGCTTATCTTTTGGCATCTCCAGACCTTTCTGATTTGGAACCCCTTTCTTCTATAGATATCAATCGTGCATCTGAGGACAATATCGCCAATCAAATCCAACGATTAAAAATTGAACCTAAAGCAGGAAAGCTAAGGAAAATTGATTCTGTTGCTACTGCCAGAATGATCGTTGCCGATGAGAACCGTATCTATTGGGCTTCGAGCAAGCACTTAGTTAAAGCCAAAGTGGGAATAACAACGGCACTATGGCCAATGCTTGAGATTGGTTTTTTCTTTAAGCCTGACCCTGCCCCTGAACCAAACACCTCTAAGTTCTTATTAAATCAATTGACCATTAGCAAACTACGAAATGAGGCAAAGGCTAGAAACTTTGATCCGACTGGTCTTAGGAAAGGCGATTTAGTGGAATTATTGAGTTGAAGATGTTCTTTCTTAATGTGACTTTCACCCTTGAAGCTGAGGTGGCTTCTAAGGACAAGGAGGAATAGGTCTTGTGTCTGGCGTCGTTTATCTAATCCGCAACGGTGATCTTCACAAGATTGGTACGACCAAGAATCTTCGGCGCCGCATGAAGGAGCTAAAGCCAGATGCAATCATCAAAACTCTAGAAACAACGAATTATCGTTCAATCGAAAAGGAGCTGCATAGGAAATACAAAGAGGTACGCCTTCCACAAAGTGAATACTTTCGACTCAGTGATCAGCAACTAGCTGAATGTACTAAACGCTTGTCACTACCTTTCCCTTGGATGACGTTTATTTGGATTGGAGCTGGTGTCGCTCTTGCGCTTGTACTAGGCGTTGCCTTTTACACGAATATGCCTTGACCGATGAACACCTCTTCAAAAGGCACTAAAGCCCACCAACGCTGAGGTCTTTAAACCCAGGAGGGCCCAACGAGGGCCCATTCCCAATTTTAGATCGCCGAAAAACCAGTCGGGGCGACAGGATTCGAACCTGCGACCTAGTGCTCCCAAAGCACCCGCGCTACCAAACTGCGCCACGCCCCGGCACCCCACACATACTAGTTGTTGACAGGAATCCTTGCCAATCCCTGGGCTAGATGAACGGGTTAAGCCTTACGCGCATATACAGGCAATCGCAGAAAGTTTCAGAATTCTCCAGCTGGGAGTAATAGATAAGGAGAACAGAGAGCAACTTCAAAGAATTAGGGAAAGTCTTGAAGCTTTGGAAGGTGGAAGGCCACCTTCAATTCTTAGGGGACAAAATATTAGTAATGCTAGGTATTCTCGTCATGACGCTTTTAGTCTTGCGGAGTCTGCTATTGCATTAAATATTGAGTTTCCTGTTGATGTAGAAGAATTTGTCCCGATTTTGCGAGTTATTGACGTGATTAAGGATAAAAATAAAACTACAAATGACACTCAAATGGATTCCTGCTCGTCATGCCGCAGCATCTTTAGGAGTTAGTGAAAGAACACTTCAACGCTGGAGAAAAAATAATTTTTAAAAAGTAGGCATTCACTGGAGGAGAAAGTTCCCTAGCAGCAATTCACCACTGCTTTATCAAATTGAGCTTTGTGAAAAGGCGATGAGCGATGCATGTGCTCGTGATGCTAAGTCTCTTGAGCTGGCAAAGGCTTTTAACGCATGAAAAAGCCACCGAAGGAACGGTGGCTGGAACTAACACGAATACATCCAGTTTATCGAGAGAAGTCTCGATTGAAATTGCCGTTTGGCAACTTCGGATTGAGCGAGCCAAGGCTCACCCAGGTCACCACTTGCCTTGGTGCCAGTCCACCATCCAATTCATGGAGGAATGGATTCAACTAATTCCTATTAGGAGGTTGCAGAGATGACAACTTCTCATCAAATCGAACCCGCTAGAGGTGGGGGGGGGTAGATGTAGGAAAAATCGATTGGGTGATTCGTGACTTCCTAGCAAGAGGAGCTTTTATTCTTCTTTCTGCTGAGATGGGTAGTGGTAAAACCACTCTTATTTACAGAGCAGCAGAAGCTATTCACCAAGGATCTCTCTTCCTTGATCAAGTCCCAACAATTAAATGACGTGTCCTAGTTATTCAAGGAGATGAAGCACCAGCTGATGCTGTTAAAAAGTTCCGTCGAATGGAAATTGGCTTAGAAACCCAATTTGAAATTTGCTTTGCAGATCCTCCTCTTGATTTGAATTGGCTTGAGTTACAAATTAAATCCGAGGTTTATGACGCGATCTTGATCGATTCTGCGACAAGCCTATTGGCAACAAATGAGCTTGATGTCACCGATCTTGGGGTTCCTCGAAAGCTTTATCGGATTGGTAAATGCTTTGCTGAATCAAACGTTGCAGGTTTACTCACCACTCACTTGAATAAACCACCTGACAACAGGGTTAGAGATCGAATTACTAAACACGACATTCAAGGTGTTGCCACGATTGGTGCTGCAGTCACTGATGTCTGGGGGATGTGGAAACATCCAAACCCAGATTGGCCTGATCATTTCAACTTGATTTGTTTAGGCAAAAGGCATTGCAGAGAAGGCACCTTTTGGAAACTTCAAGGCAACCTTGAGGATTTTCATTGGTCTGTTTTAGATGTTGTTAATGGGTTAATGCCACAAGAGCGTTTAACGCTGGAAGAGAAAATCAAAGCTCTCTTTCAACAGTTCCCTGAACCTCTCTCAATCGTTGATATTGCCAAGAAGATCATGACTTCTGAGGAATACGGCAGACGTATCTGTACAGAGATGTTTGATCAATGTCTACTGGAAAGAACAAAGGTGATCACAGGCAAGAAAGGTAGACCTAGTTATCTCTACGGTCCTACTTAGTTCATGAGGGGGGATGGCATTTTTCCTACCTTCACCCCCCCCCCCTCTTTCTCTAACACTGAGGGATCTGAGATTCCTCTTCATTGCGAGTCACAGAAGGGTTGCGATAGCAGCGTTTTTCAATGATCGGTAAGATCCCTTCTTCTAGTTCCTGGATTAGTTCCTCCTTAAAGACATCAAGGTTTTCGAGTGTTGGGTGTTCATAGCCAGCCTCTTGTGAATCCCAAAAAAGAGCCAGGATTGTTCGATGAAAAAGAGGATGACGGAGGGACATGTTCTGAGTACTTCTTAACTCCTGTTTAACGTGTTTTTTGGGTCCTTACTAACGAAAAGAATGCGGGTGTATTCGGGCCTCTTTGATCCACCAGAGACAGCAAAAATAATTAGAGACAACCAGGCATGATTAAGCGAGAAACGAGTTATAAAAAGGATTTAGACGAATTAACCTGAATTCACTGCAATTAATTAAATCGACTTAAATGATGCTTTGCACCTTCACAGAGGCGGCCAAGTTTTTGGGTTATTCCAGCCGATCACAGCTATACAAGATGAAAGATCTCGGTGTTTTAGACGAGTACTTATGAAGCTGTACAAGGGAAGCTTGAGAAGAAAGTCCAGCATTTCGAAGCAATGCTGCGATTCCAAGCAAGAAAAAGCAAATAAGTTCTGTACTCATTGTTATCCAATCCCTGGGATATCAAAAGGAAGCTTGTCTCCTACCGCTACTAAGACTTTCTGAACGGCTGGAATACGTAATAGAGCTAAAGGGAGAACAATGTTCAACACGATCCAAGCTCCTCCAATGATTGGAGCCCATTTGCCAAACTTTTTGAGAAAGCCTTTTTGTTCTTTTCCCTCTGCCATTGATTTCAAAAGAGTCAGATCATTGATTCTTTCTAGCTGTATTTGATGCTTTTAGCTCTAAGGGATATGGCTATATACCCAGGGGGCGAGGTGATATTCGTGTTCTACATAAAGAGGCCCTCGGAAATCTGAGACAAGAACAATCAAGCCTTCGTACGACCTACAAAGAAGTCCTAAGAGGGACCCATTCAACACTTAGGAAGTATTGACTCTTCTTCGCTTCTTTGTACTGATGCATTCCGATAACAACATCGATCAATAATGGGAGCTATACCTTCTTATAATTCTTGTAGAAGTTCAGCTTTAAATACTTCTCTATTCTCAAGCGTTGGTGGTTCGTACCCTAATTCTTGAACATCTAATAGAAGAGCTAAGATGGTTCTATGGAAAAGCGGGTGTCGTCAAGATTCGTCAAGATACTTACTTGCCCATTGCTCTTCTTAGTTTTGTTGCTTCATCCATCCCTTCCATGATCGTGAAGGTTGAATTCTCTGTAGCGGCTTTGCGGATTTTGCTTAGCTCTTGATACTCCGCTGATTCATAAGCCTCAACAGCTATACGCATGGAAGGGAACTCACAAATAACAGCTAAGTTTGCACCTTCTGTTTGTTCTTTCCCTTGGGGCTCAGTATCTTTTGCGAAGACTTTGCCCCCAACTTCTTTTAGCCAAGGCCCTACCTTTTCTACGTATTCAGCAAAGAGTTCTTGATTAATAACTGTTGAGGTTGAGATCCAATAACCTTTTGCACCTTTTTTGTCCATAAGAATAAGCGAGTCGAAAGCGCAGGGCCTGTGCCCTCCATCGACATCAAAGAATTTCTCTAAATCTAATGAACATCACTGAAACGTCTCGTAAGGACGAGGTGAACTACTGCTTGCGAGTTGGTCGCTTAGCAAGACGCAGTAATCAAAGGCCTCCAGGGCAAACAGAAAACACTCTTTCTATTGCTCAGCATCATCACGACAATTCATCTCATCGCATCTTGAAAACTGAATGCCAATATCCATGCCCCCAGAATTCCACAAAAAAAAAAAAGCTGCCCATGCGGAAAAGAGGCCCTTTTATTCAGACCGTTTGATCCCCATCACCCGGCCGTTGAAATGACACTAGTAGCTGTCAAGGGATTTGTCATCGGCAGATACACGACAATTAGAGTGTTCCTTATATTATTGATCAAAAAAACGCTACAAATAGGGGTTGATTTTGAACCGAATCTCAATTAAATATAAATTCCCCATCACCCAGGTCCGACGCGATTCGCAAGGGCCTTTTTTATTGGCTGCAGAACTTGCCACATATGTCGTAGTCAAGTACCACGTTTAACTCACCACGGTTAAGAGGTGGTCTATGGCACCTTGAAAATTAAATAATCAAGGTTTTTTTTGCTCAACATTTCTATTTGCAGAATGGTTTCATACTGCATGCGATTGCTTTGCTCTTGCTTATCAGCTGGTCGCTCAGTGATGGTGAGGTAAATAAACAGGATTGTGAGCGGGCAGAAATGATCCGAGCGATAGGCCAGAAGTAGCGCACTAGTCCTCCCTGGGTATACCCATATTTCTGTTCTTCTTGCCCTTAGTGATCTCTTCCTTGACCTTGTTGTAATAAGCGATCTCTTCAGGATCATCTGAACCAAGTCCATATCCCATCGTTGCTGAGAGGTAAATCTTGTGATGTCTATGAGAGGTAAGAGTCACAGATATTTATTGCTTACTAAAAAACCTTTCAACTGCCAAACCAGGTAGGCGGTAGGTCCAGCGAGCAAAAGCAAACCCACAGTTCCTACAGCCCGATTAACGGCCTCAACAGTAGGCCAGTTATCCATCCTTTTTACCTTTACCAAATAAGGGCCCCGTAAACAAAAAATAGCCAATAGCTACAAGAAGCAAAATAAAAGCAATGAGGTTTGGGACTATCCCTCCAATAATTTCAGCCTTAGCAAAATACGTATTCGCTGTTTCAAGACATAGAACGCTCATCACGACAAATAATCGAGCGTAATTATCAGCAAAATT
>QCJH01000024.1 GCA_003216155.1 Prochlorococcus sp. AG-409-A19
TACCACCAAGCTTTCGGGCAAGACTTACTTTGTGGTTGGGGGTATGGAAAACGAAGGCTCTAGCTCTGACAATGAAGCTGTTACTTTCAATTACACAACACAGTTAAATCTAAACACCAGTTTCTCTGGTAGAGATTTACTTTATACCAGAATTAAGACAGGTAATTTTGTTAAAGGACAGACTTTTGGCGATAAGACTAATGGAGCGTATTTAGCTTCTTCCAATCAGAATAGTAATGCGCTAAAAGTTGACAAGATTTGGTATCAATTCCCAGTTGGTGAAAATTTCACTGTTTGGGCGGGCCCAAGAATTGAAAACTACTATATGTTGGCTAGCTCGCCATCAATCTACAAGCCAGTCCTTAAGCAATTTGCTTTAGGAGGAAATGGAGCTGCATATGGCTCTAGCACCGACGGTGGTTTTGGTGCTGCTTGGGTTCAGTCTGTAGATGATCGTACTCAGCCTAGGTTTGCTGTAAGCACTAACTATGCATCAAAGGGTGCGACCAAAGCGGATAATGAAGGCGGCGGTCTCCTTACCGACGCTCAATCAAAATGGTTGACGAAGTTAGAGTATGGATCTCCACGATGGCAGGTTTCTTTGGCAGTTTCCAAAGAGATGTGCAACAAAAAAGCTGGATCTGAGTCATGCAAGAACTGGTATGACTATTACTCCACAGAAAAAGGAGCTACCCGTACAGGTAATTCGACAAGTTATGGCTTAAGGGCTTATTGGCAACCTGAAGAAACAGGAGCCATTCCTTCATTGCAATTTGGTTATGACATATCCAATATTGATGATGATGGAAAAACTGGTTCTGTTGAAGAAACAGCTCAGTGGATGATTGGTTTGATGTGGCCGGATGCTTTCGTTGATGGCAACCGTGCAGGAATCGCTATTGGTCAGCGTCAATATGCGACTGAAATCAAAGGCGGTGCAGATGACCCTGCTGAAGACAACTTTGTTTGGGAGGCTTATTACACCTTTAAGGTCTCCGACAACATTGAAGTCACACCAGCTATCTTTGGTGGAACCGATACTTACGACGGTGCTTCCGGTGATAGTGATGATGTCTTTGGTGGTTTAGTTCAGACCACATTTAAGTTCTGATCAGATCTGATCAGTTCATTAATAGCCGTTAGTAATAAAAGCGCCCTTATTAATTTGAGGGCGCTTTTTATTTGATTTGTGTATTTAACTTATCCGAGCAAACTAATAAAATTATTTCTAGAAAGATTTTTATCAATTAGATCTCTGAAAATATATCTATATTGATTTGTACTAGACCTAAGATAAAATTTTCCTACAGACTTTTAATATTTTTTTCCTACAGACTTTTAATATTTAATAATTACCAGCAGTTTTCCCCTTCACCAATGGGGATGCAGATATTTTGCTCTTTAGCTTTCTTTTCTGCTTTTTTAGCATCCTCGTCTAGAGTACTTTCTGCATTAATAGGCTGATCAGTTGTCCATTCCTTGAGACCACCTGAGCTTTTATGATTCTCACCAGCATTAATTGGTTTTGTCAATATTGAGCTTGCCGCAAGAGCTGTTGATGCTGCAAGAAAAATAGCCACGGGAGAATTTTTTGCCATTTTGTAACTCTATATATATTTAATATTAATACTGCCACTTTTTAGCGAATCCCGGAAATCATTTGATACTTGCTCGCGTTGCAAATGATGCTTCCTTACCTTCCTAGCCTCCTTAATAGGTTGGTATAAGCTTGAAAAATCAAATCTAGCTCAGGTGATCTTCCATTTTGTGCCAGTAAACCTCTGGCCCCAGCATCTAGCCCGAATAATAAAACTCTGTCTTCATTGCTACTTATATAACTTTGTATCCAACCAACACAAACGATCCTTTCACCTTTGGTCACAGTTTCAACAGAATGTAAGCTTGTGCTTGGATAAATGACAACTTGACCGGCTTCAAGTTTGATTTTCTTGCTTGATTGATTGTCTAAAATGCAAAGTTCTCCTCCTTCATAATCTTCTGGCTCATTTAGAAATATTGTAAACGATAAGTCACTTCTTCCAGAACACATGTAGGCATTGTCTACATGTGTTCCATAACCTTGTCCAATACTTGTACGTGTAAACATTATGCTGTGAATAAGTCGTGGTAATGCATAGCTCTTAATTAATAAATCTGCTGTGATTAAATCTTTTATTTCATTGGCCAGTCTTTTGCTTGTTTTAGAACTCCTTTTAAGTTGAAGATTTTCCTTGGCAATTGCTGCATGTGTACCTGCTGTTTTGCTTCCATCCTCCCAGGAGGTTTTTTCTGCAAGCAGCTGTTTGAAAATTGACTCTGTATTTTCTTTGCCTAATAGTTGGTGGATTAAGTAATCCATGAATTTAGTTTCGAACTTTAATGATTAGGCCCTTAGAGGCCGTAATGGAGCAATATTTGATACATCATCAAGTATAAAATAAAAGAGACTCCCGCGAGGCTCTTGAATGAAGATAGCCTAATGATTGATTTTCGAAAACTATTTGCGACAATGAGCTTTATAAAAAAAATCACTTCTTCTGCAATAATCACAACTTTTTCATTCTCAATGGGGTTTTTCAATTTAGATAGTGCTTATGCAAGGGAGGTTCGTGTTTATTCTGGACGTCATTACAATACTGATAGGCAAGTATACAAGAAGTTTTCTGAAGATACTGGAATTCGAATTAGGCTAATAGAAGCTTCAGGCATTTCTTTAGTTGAGAGACTTAAGCGTGAAGGTAAGAACTCTAGGGCGGATTTAATACTCCTTGTTGATGCTGCAAGAATTAATAATGCGGCAAATTCTGGACTACTGCAAGCATATCGTTCTGAGTCCCTTGATAAAGAAGTCCCAAAGCAATATCGTGACCCTAAGGGACGTTGGTATGGGCTTACTAGAAGACTAAGAGTAATGGTTGTAAATCCTTCAAAGGTTGATCCTAGTACTATCAATTCTTATTCTGATCTTTCTAACCCTGCTCTCAAGGGTAAAGTCTGCTTAAGAAAGAGAAATAGCGTTTACAACCAATCTTTGGTTGCAAATCAGTTGATTATTCGAGGGAGAAGAGATACAAGAACTTGGCTCAAAGGCATGCTGTCTAATGTTTCTCAGCCTTATTTTGGTGGAGATATCTCTTTGACTAGAGCAGTTGCTCAAGGAATATGTGGCGTGGGAATAGTTAATCATTACTATGTAGCAAGAATGCTTGCAGGTGTTAATGGTAATCAAGATCGTAAACTTGTAAGAAAGGTAGTAGTAGTTACGCCTGATCCTGCGCATGTAAATATAAGTGCTGGAGGAATTGCGAAATACTCATCAAACAGAAAGGAGGCCATAGAACTTCTTGAGTACCTTGCTTCTCCTGATGGGAGCAAAGGTCTTGCAGGACCTACTTTTGAACACCCATTAAAAGGGTTTGGCGACTCTAAGGAATTAAAGAGTTTCGGTGACTTTCGACCAGATGGCGTTTTAATTAGTGAATTAGGTGATAATAATGCTACGGCTATAAAGCTAATGGCCGAATCTGGTTGGCAATAAATCAGTACCTAAAAATATCCTTCTTAAACTATCTGACTTGAAATAATTTCCTTATTTGTTTTTAAACTAAGTGTTAGATCTTTATTTTTAATTCCGTCGAATGGGTGTTTTATAATAACTTCTTCGGAGAGGTGGCTGAGTGGTCGAAAGCGAACGACTCGAAATCGTTTGACGGGCAACCGTCCGTGGGTTCGAATCCCACCCTCTCCGTTCAAAGTAAGTTCCCCGTTGTTCGCCGCGGCACGCAAACCCTGTTATAGCAGGCAAATGACAAGGCACAGTACATGGATGAAAGGATTGAGTTCATGAATAAGTGGGCAGGCCTATTACTAGAGAAGGGATTAAAGATTTAACTGAAAACCCTGTGGTCACGGTTCGTGATCAAGGTGATTCTTACAGGACTATCAGAGATAAAACTCAGATGGGATATTCCACTATCAGAAGAATTATTGTCGCAGCAGATAAGGTCTAATCCAATCCATTCTGATAATGAAGTTATTCAGATTTTTTTCCATAGAAAAAATCTGAATCTGCTTGATGTTTTGAGTTCTTGATTATTGATTTAACCGCTGTATCTGCTTTGACTATATTCGCTAATTCTTTGTAGGGACTTACATTTCTAGCAGATTGGATTTCAAGGTTTAAATGTCTTTTTGCGTCTTGATTTAAGGATTCTGTCCTAATTATTTTTAAATAAGATGGGATAAATTGGACTCCGTATTGAGAATTTAAAGACAGACTCTCAATCATGGATAAATGGGATTGGACTAAACTTTTGAATTCATTGATATCAAACTTGACTTCAGAGGGCATAACCCATGATTGTGTCTCTTCGTCTAGTCTTATATGCCGATGAGGAGAAAAGTAAAGCGATACCATCCTATCAAGAGGATGGCGGATGCAAGTAAATATTTCTAGACCCCTTATCTTTTCATGTTGATAATACTCGGAAAGTTTCATGTGCTTGTTGCGTGTATATTTACCCCTTACTTCAAATCTATCCTGTCCGTCCTGGTGAGCAATTAAAGTCATTTTGTCTAATGATAATCCCGCATCGAAAAGATGCCTTTGAATTGTATTCCCTCCAGTTTTGGGAATATGAATAAAGACTGCTGGTTTCGATCTGTTTAAAAAAAGCATATTACAAAGAGATTTTTATGCATTTCATTAAAGAAGATATCCTACTAGATACTTCTAGACTCTTCTGTAAGGGTTCTGTATTCATTGATAGGTGTCCTTTTAGTCCTTCTTTCTCTTGTTTAGGTGTCAAAGGTATTTCACTGTCAGAAGAATTATTGTCGCAGCAGATAAGGTCTAATCCAATCCATCAAGCGCATCTTTCATCACTCGACACCACTCTCTAAAAGTAAGCAACTTACCTTACCTTTCCGATGATTTCTTCTTATTGCTAGTAGTGAATCTTCCAACCACTCATGGAGATCATTTGTAGTTGGACTTCTTGAGTAGTTGGAGTCTTTCATTGATTGCATCTAAAACAAACTCATCAGGTTTCTGGGTGTATGCCATCTTGGTAATTGCTTGCTTGATCTTGCTACCCAAGTTATAAGAGATATTCATTTGCATAGGTTTACTCCGTATAAAAAGCAGCATCAGGATATTGTCCTGTGTGGTTGATGATGCATTGCAACGCTTGAGCACCGTCATAGAAAACCTGTGACTGAGGTATTCGTTTCTCTCAAGCAATTCTTTCGACAATTGCTTGTTGAGATTTGTTGTGTTTTGCAGTGTGAATGCACACTTGAGAATTCACTCTCGTTTTTGTTTGAGTCATTGCTGATAGTTATTGGGTTTGCATATTGATTTAGATATGACTATTTATTTTCGGGAGACCTCTGAGTTTGGAAATTGATCTTCTATCGATCAATTTATCCCTCTTTTGATCATCAGTTATTTTCTTGGTGACATATGCCACCAGACCTTTCCATCCATAGAAACCATCAAAGTGACCTTCATCATTCGTATATAACCAATGTGGTCCGAAAAATCAACCGAATTAGACTTTTTGCTGCCGATCTCAGTTGATTCTTTAGTATTGATTGAAAAGACCATTAATAATTAATTTAGAAAAACTATAGATTGCAATATCAAGATAATAAATAAGTTTCTTGGATTGGTATAGCATGTAAATCTAACAATGCTTTCTGAAGAATTTTATTATGAGGAGGGATATTAATGGTGAAGTTTTTATTTCTAACAGAAGGTTTAGGTGCTAATGGTGAAAGGCAGGAAGTTAACTCAATAATAATCTCTTTATATAGATCTACTTTATGAACGTTTAAGTTTATGCCCAAGAGATTTTCATAAGTACAATAGCATGCTCCTATTACCCGATTGAACTTGTAGATGATAAACCATTTTCGATAAGGATTGTTTCTAACAAAATGAATATGATCTTCGAAGGAAATCATATTTTTATGACTGATAGAATAATCCCTTCCTTTCAGTAATTCAAAAAGTATATATAGATGATCTTTGCTTTGAGGATTTACTTCTACTAAGTTAATCATAGTATTATTAACGGTTGTCTTCTTAAGATACAAAGAATATTGATTGATTGTTATATCTTGATGAGTTAAATTAAATCCATATTTTGAGAATAATAAATTGCTTTTTGTATTCTCCCTTTTGATTTCTGCTAGAATAAACTTATCCCCTGGAAGATCTTTATTGAATGTAATCAGGACATAATGCAAAAGTGAACTTCCTAAACCTTTGCCTCTATAATATGGAGCAAGATTTATGCTGATCTCAAAAGAATTATTTGTGGAGGAAATCAAGTCAAATCTTGCCACTCCGAAAGGATTAGAATCAATTTTTATAATATATAAATATCTTGAAGGGTTCAATAATGAATTTTCAAACCAGTCACAATGTTTCTCCCAAGGGATTAGATCACTTTGCCTTGACATTAAACGAGTTTCCTGATCATTTCGCCACTCCCAAATCAACTTTGAATGAGCAAGTTCTGCTCGACAGATAGTGATCTTGTTCGCATCTATGGTGCTTTGATTCTCAGTACGGGGTTTCATCTGTCTCGATTCTTGGTGAAGATTCTTGTGATTACAACATTCATCGCGAAAAAGAAAATGATTAATCCAATGGTAGGAGAAAATATGAAGAGCACATCATTCATACACTTGCTCCCTCACGCAGTCGGTAAAAAGTTTCTTCGCATCTGACAACGATACCTTTGTATTCAGGCGGGAACGATTTCATCCAAGGGAGTATTTCCATTTTTACTGGGAATACTCCCTTGATATGGAAGACAACTTCTTTCTTCTTTTCGTCCAAGAAGTGTGGAGGAAGGTTCACACCGCCACCGCCTCTTGTTCCACGATGATCCTTCTGATGGTTGAGAGGGCAAGACCTGTTTGCTCTCTTATAGATCTGTAAGAGCAACCTTCATTTCTTAAACGCAAAACCAATCCCTCTTTGGCATTGCTGGTTTTAGGTCTACCGCCCAAATTCCCACCTGTTTCTTTTCTGTGTTGGATGCTTTCAATAGTTCTCTCACGAATCAGTGATCGTTCTACTTCTGCAAGACCAGAGAGCAATCCAATCAGAACAGGAGCAAACTTCCCAAGTCCTCTTGTATTGATGAGTCCATCCAGCGTTCTGAGGTGAATGCCTTTCTGCTGGAGGTCATGGATGCGATTCACCACTTCAACTTGAGTTCTGCCTAATCGATCCATCTTTGAGACAACCAACTCATCCCCTTCATCCAATGCAGTTAGTGCTGCCATGAGTTGAGGACGTTCTTTCTCTTTGACTCT
>QCJH01000025.1 GCA_003216155.1 Prochlorococcus sp. AG-409-A19
AGCGGATAGAACAAGTCGATGTGAGGGTTGAAGAGTGAACATGCTTAAAACCTTTCTATTGATTGATGACAACCTGATTTTCGGAGGCTTTCCACTGCTATTGGTCTGGCAAGGCAGAAAGACAAAAACTAATGGCTAAACGCGAATGGAACTTTGATGACGACTCGTATGACGAGGTAGAAGAAAGCCTCAGGGATCAAGATCCAGACGAAGAAGATTGTGCTTACTTTCCTATAGAGGAGTCAAAACCTCCCCATTATTAAAACAGTGCCTATCAGGATTAGGAAGGCAATAGTAGAAGTTGAAATTAAAGAGGATGACTCATGACCAAAGCTCAATTCAAAGTCAAAGTTACTGACCTTTCTGAGAACCGTATCTCAGTGGAAATCGAAGTCCCTGCTTCACGTTGTAAGTCGTGTTATGAAGAGGCTTTATCGCGCTTAGGTGGCTCTATCCTACTTCCAGGGTTCCGTCCAGGCAAAGTCCCCAAGCAAGTTATTCTTCAGCAGATTGGTATGGCACGAATCAAAGCAGCAGCCCTAGAGAAACTCATTGATAGTGCCTGGAAAGAAGTCTTGGTTCAAGAGTCACTCGAACCCACCTCTGAAGCCGAGATGAAAGAAGAACTTCAAACACTGGTGGACCGCTTCATTCCTGATGAGAACGTAACGTTCACTCTTGAAGCTGAGGTGGCTTCTAAGAAGAAAGAGGCTGAATGAATCTATAGGCTTTTAGTTATTTTCGGTGCAGCATTCTTTTAAAGGAAATGAATCTTGCTAGTTGTTGCTTGTATGGATTTTTTTGATTCCTTTAAATCCTTGTTTCATACTAAATGGAGTTATTCCTAAAGGAGAAACAAAAGTGCTCCTGCGATAAATCCTGCTAAGTGGCCAAGCAAACTGATTCCAGGTAGAAGAGACGAAGCAATGCCGATGCTCGTTAGAACGATCATTATTTGGCTTATCTGTTGATCTTTTTTGAGATCAATCTTCAAACCGATAAAATGTTGTTTTCCATGAATTGAGGAGAGGAGGATAAATGCGTCAATTCCGTAGAGAATTCCACTGAATCCAACAGCGAAGGACATTGGGTTCCTTAACAAGAAAATATCTAGGAACCAAAAGATTAATGTCTGCAGAGGTATTAATAAACCGACAATGAAAAGGAAGAACGAGTTCCCTTTTAGCCTTAAACCTTTAAGACAATACCTAGCAACAACAATCCCAAAAGTATTTGCTAGCAAGTGTTTTGCATCCCCGTGAATGAAGTGTGTTGTAATGATTCTGTATGGTTCACCTAGTAAACCTCCAGACCAATAGGCAAGCATTGACTTATCGATAATTTTAAAGAGATCTGTTGCTAAAAAACAAATTGAGCAAACTAAAAAAGGTAAGAGATACTGCCAGTCATCTTTAGAAACCTTATAATTAGAGCTCATACATCTCAAAAAAAGTTTGAACAGAGTTGGAACAGGATCTTGAAGTTTCTTTCGTGGCTAGTCATTAGTTTTTGTCTTTCTGCCTTGCCAAACCAATAGCAGTGGAAAGCTTCCGAGAATCAGGTTGTCATCAATCAATAGAAAGGTTTTAAGCATGCTCACTCTTCAACCCTCACATCGACTCGTTCTATCCGCTGCTCAGCTTTTAGTAGTATCTGTTTGAGCGCATAAACAGCGACACCAAAGATCACCAAGATTCCAATCGTCTGAATGAACTCTATATAGGTGGCAGTGAGGTAGTTCATGTTCCCTTTCTAGCGCTTGCTAAAGATCACAGCATGATGATGAGAAGTTATTTAGACCTTTCATAGAATGATGAAGAAAAAATTCTGATTTGTTAGGGACTACTGGTCAAACGAACTTTCTTTATGGGGTTGCTGTTGTTGGGTCTCTAGGGGGTTCTTGGTTGCTAGGCCGTTCCATTAGTGTGATAACAAAAGTTCAAAATCAATTGGTATGGAAGGGACTTAACAAGAAAGACGAAAACTAATGCTCCAATTATTACTTGCATTTCCCTACGCTTTTCTAAGAGGCATCGCAGCAGGCGATTTCTATGAGGACCCGATAGGTGATGATTTCATGTATCCAGGTTGGTAATGAATTTGATTGAAAATTACGCCTGATTATTTGTCGTGATGAGTGTCCTAGGATTAAAAACAGCGAATAATTATCTCACTAAGACTTAAATTATTGGACGGATACTCCCAAACTTCATTGCTTTTGTTTTGTTTCTCGGAGCCATTGGCTATTTTTTGTTTGCCGGCCCCTTATTTGGCAAAGGTAAAAAGGATGGATAACTGGCCAACTGTTGAAGCTGCTAATCGAGCAATAGGAACTGTCGGTTTGCTTTTGTTTGCTGGAACTACTGCCTACCTAGTTTGGCAGTTCAAAAGGTTTTTTAGGAATCAAAAAAAAAGTGACTCTAGAAAAATGTAAACAACGATGAGCAAAATCGCTAATTCTCTCCTTGCGGTAGCCGATTCATTATTGAAAGTCGCTTTACCAGAGACAACTCGTGTCTAGTCAAAGGTTAGTGCTTGCGCTGAGTTATTCAAGATCTACATGGAACATTTCACTGATGAGTTTTTAAGAGAAAATATTGAGGTGTTCCAAGAGCTACTTGAGTCCCTAGAGAGAGTCACAGCAGTTATTTATGTAAATGGTCTGGATTGATAATTTTGTTGATCTTTATTATCAGGTAATCAAAAAGCAACATTTGTATTGTTTAGAGTTAGATTCTAAATCCAGTTTCTGAGCTATTAATGTTGAGTATTATTCTAATCTAGTGTGATCTTACTACCTTTTACAATCCTTTGATTAAAGCCATAAATTTGCTCGTAATGAGTAATTCTTTTGCCTATCTCTATTGGGTTTTCTTTGCCCAAAATTTGCTCCGGGCCTAGAGAACGATTGAAGATTGATAAAGCCATCAGAATATCTGAATGACTATTGTTTTTAGTATAATAGCCTCTCTGATTGATTATCTTAGTATTGTGAGGCAATGTTGCGGCTAATTCATAGCGTGATTTATTGACAGGAAAACCATCGAGTAATAAATCTGAGCTCATGTACCAACAATAAGGATGATAAGGAATTGGAAAGAATAAGGGCCAATCAAATACTAATGTAGGTCTATGAAATAAAAGTCCTGCTGAGCAATATGCTCCTGAGGCTCCTGAGAAGAAAAATTTGCATCTAGAGAGAAGAAAAAGATAGTCATCACGGTTAAGACTTTCGAACTGCTCTGCAAAGAAGATAAAATCATTTCTTGATATTATTTCTTTTGCCTTAGTTGTTTCAACTTCACAACCAATATATGCAAATGATTTAGTCCTTCTAGTGAAATCATCTAGTGCATAAATAACTTCTAACTCATTACTATTTCTGTAATTATTGTAGTCTGTAGTTTCATTTTTATATGTATTAGTTCTCCATTGAATAAAAATAAATTCATTTGTTTGATCAATCATATGTTTGATCGCTTTATCCTTAATAGGAATATTTAGGAAGGGTTTGCATAGAGGTTCTCTTTGTTCTGAACTTTTGAAATATAGACTATTGGCTAACGTCTGTATATCAAAAGGACTTCTGACTGAATATCGATCGCAATTACGACGGGCTAAATCTATTGGGTAATAGATACCTAGTGTTAAAGACCAAGTTCTAAAAAACTTAGGGTCGACTATTTGATTGGTTAGTATATGCTTTATGTTCATTCCAGCATTCTGTTGCATATGCATTAAGCCAGGATTAGAAACTGTTCGGAAATCAGAAATGAATTCATAATTATAAATTGAATCTTCTAACATAAGTTTATGTAATGTATCTGGATAAATAACTTGATGACCAAATGAATAAAATATATTTCCAAGATAGATTTGAACAGACTGCCTACCTTCTTGTGATTTGATTATTTCTCTTAATCTATCTACTGACTTATAGTTTGCTTTTTCTTCGAAAGCTCTTAAAAAGGCTTCAGCTAATACAGGTACTAATATATCTGATGAAATAAGTATTCGCTTTACTAATTGATGAGAAGCCTTATAAATCACTGTATCCTGTAATCCTATTGGATTTTTAACTACGCTTATGGCTGTTGAGAGTAGACTTACTATCTCTAAGGAAACCTGACCTTCTAGAAATTGATTTTGCGCACTTATAAACATCTTCAATGGAATTTTCTTAGGGTTTATTTCAGAACCAATATTTTGTTTTAATGATGAAACTAAATCTTTATTGCCTATTAACCTTGAAAAGATTCGATCAAAGGATATTTTCCAGTCCCTTTCGTTCCTTAAGTCATCTCTTATTAGGTTCTTTAAATATATGATTGATTTTTGATCGAGGATATCTCTTAAAGCGACTATTAATTGAACCTCTTTTGCTATGATTAATCTTTGAGAAAATAATTCCCTTTCTTCTTTTGTTATTGAGAATTCATTGTATCTCATTCGATTTTAAATTCCTGGCATTTGGTAGACATGGATTAATAGTATTTAATGAATGCAATGGCTGTCTTTTATGAATTCAGTTTTTAATAATATGATGTATAATAATAAGATTATAGTCCCTGAAAGCTTAATTGTCTACAAAATATAAAATGAAAACTTCGCTTGAGAATAATCATGCTGTTGTGTTTGGTGGCGATGGTGTAATTGCTAGTTGGGTTATTGAGGCATTAAATGATCTCAGCATTACGCCAATACCAATCTCAAAAAATCCCAAAAGTATCAATGATAAATATTACGCAAATATCACTTCCTATGATCAAGTATACCAAGTTTATGATTACATCTTTGATGAATTTAAAAGCATTGATTCTATTTACTGTTGTTCAGGAGTATTGGACACAGACTTAATATATGAATCAGATCCTGTTAGATGGTCTAATGTTATAAATACCAATTTAGTTGGGGCTTATAATATTTATAGGGCATTTAATCGCTTAGAGAATATAGATCAATATATAAAGTTTGTTTTTTTAGGGAGCACAGCTTGTATAGGTAGACCAATAAAAAAATCTTCGTACTCAATATCTAAACTTGCTATTGAACAACTCGTAAATTACATTAACAATGAGTATCCGTATAATTACCGGGCTTGTTGCTTAAGGTTAGGAACTTGTAGGACTAATTTTTCAGGTGAAAAATTGCCTAATGATGCTTTGACTGGTAAGGAAGTTGGGGCATTAGTTAAGGTGTTAGAGTCGTATGATATAAAGTCTTTTCCTGATTTTATTTCATCACGCCCTATATTAAATAAAGTGGATTATTCATAATCTCTATTTTTTGAGAGCAATTATACGGCTTGATAGTTTAGATTTCGAATCAGAACAATAGAAGTTCCTGATCTTCACTTCGTATCATTGTCTGATAAAGGTAGTTAAGAACATGTTTTGGAAATCTTTTAGAAGTACTAGTTACTGCTGACCACATATTAGACTCGTCAAAATCCTTTCGGTGGAAAGGGTTGTAACTAGCGATCTAGTTCTCCCAAAGGATATTTTCATCTCAAATGATACACAGTAAAGTTAACGAATAATTAAGTTCTTGCCTTGAATAAGACAGAGTGGAATTGAACGTAAGTGAAGGCTAATGATCTCGTTTTCATGGATTTGCGTGGAAAATACAGGAACCCTTAACAAAGAACTAGGTCATCTAAGTCTAAACGTGCAGAAGATGCCAATTGTGTGAAATTTTACCTCCAAGGAATCAAGGCAACTTGTCCTGTCGGTTGGATGGTGATTAATGACCGTGGGAAGATTCTTCTTCAAGTCTGTAAGAAGCCCAATATCAAATCCATCTCTCTCCCGAACTACTGGGAAGAATTCGATTGGATACCTGCTTTAGACGGAATCGAAACCGCAACAGCGATCTATTTAGAGCACCATTAGAAGATTGATTTAAGAACTGCTTTTAAGATTTCATATTCAGCTAGTAGCAAAGTCGAATTAGATTGGGAAGAGGCAATAAGAAGCTTCCGGAAGTTCAAAACCTGAGTTACAGATTCGATCTGTAAAATTAAGTACAAACCCGTTCTTGATAGAGCTATAGCTGTTCTGAATACTGCAATGAGATCATTGAATGGCCCAAAGCTTTGTGAGATAGCTCTTGATCAATGGGGGAAGGGAACATCACAGCGTTGCGATATGAGATTTTCCCTTTATTCATTCCTAAATATCTGTTGTTCAGCGTCGTGATTTTCCTCCCTCATGGTTCCCACCAGCAATGAGTGATGACGAGGTTGTGACTAAGACCAAAAGAATTGGGTTGCCTCTTACTGATTCTCTAATCACCAGTTGTTGAGGGCTACTCAAAAATGACACTGGTCATCGATGGAGATTTGCTATTCAGTTAATGGTTTTATACGGCTTAAGACCAGAAGATCTAAGTGAGATCCATACCAAGCAAAATGGGGAATACCTTGGATACTTACCTTTTTAGCTATGCCAGATTTAAAAGGAGAGAGTTGACTGAATCATTCGATCAATATCCAGTAGCGGAATGCCGATCAGAGTTTTAGAACTTGCCGAGAAGCTCAAAGTTGGCACTGATGACTTGCTTGCCGTGTGCATGCTTCTAGAAATACCAGCTACTTCAAGGATTAGTTGCCTCAGCCCTGAGCACATCCAAAAGCTGATCGATTTTCACCAGAGCTAAAAATGTTTTAGACGGACTAAGCCGATTGGATTTATGTAGTTGTGAGACTGATAGGTCTCACTTTTATTACCTGAATGGTGCTGAGGCCTAGGCAATAAAAAAGGCCCTTGCGAAACGCTACGGGCCTGGGTGATGGGGACCTTATTTCTAAGGCTGATTCACCTTAAAATCAACCCCCATTTGTAGCGTTTTTGCTTATCGCAGATATTAAGAAACCCCATAAATAGCGTGTATCTACCGATGACAAATCCCTTGACAGCTACTAGTGTCATTTCAACGGCCGGGTGATGGGGATCAAACGGTCTGAATAAAAGAGCCTCTTTTCTGCACGGAGGCTTTCTTTTTGGTTATTTATTGAATTCTTACCTCCACGGGTCATTATGGAGATATGAGATCTAATCAGATTCATGGGAGAAGCTAAGCGACGAAAACAGCAAGGTCTGCCGCCTAAGCAAAAGAAAAATAAAAAAAAAGGAGAGAAATCAAATTTTTTCAATTCATTATTCAAAGGGTCCAAGCTCGGTTTATATCTAGGTGCCGCTTTTGTTATTTATCTAATTTATGACGTAATCCACTACTACACACGTGGCTAATTATTGGTTCTCGGGTGATGGGACAGCTGATCTCTATGCGAAAAGGAATACTGCCAAAAAACGCAGAATTGATTAGAAATA
>QCJH01000026.1 GCA_003216155.1 Prochlorococcus sp. AG-409-A19
TATTATTCAAGTGCTTTTTTAAAAAGCTCCATGGATCTTCCTCCTGTAGCAAGGCTAAAGTCAATGGTGTATTTATAGACTTTATAGACGAATTTTGTCCTGGCATTTGCTAGATCAGGAAAACAATGAAAAGCAAGCTTAGTCTCTGCAAAAAAGCACTCTTACAAACTCTATTCAAGAAAACGCTATAAGGTGATGCAAACAAATAATCACCTAAACAATTTTCCTAAAAGGATAGTGACTTACCGCCAGGATGCCTCAGCTTCAGAGCGCTTCAAAGCTCATTTAAAAAAAATCGGCAGTGGAATAAATACTAGTCATGGGATGAGTCGTGAAGAATCTGCAGAGGCTATGAATCTCATGATTAGAGAAATTGCGAGTCCCGCTCAAATTGGAGCATTCATGATTGCTCATCGAATTCGTCGTCCAGAACCCCAAGAACTCGCAGGGATGTTAGATACCTATCTTGATCTAGGCCCAACACTCAAATCAAGTAAACAACAAGTTCGACCAGTTTGTTTAGGAATGCCCTTTGATGGAAGAACCCGAACATCGCCTATCTATCCACTCACAACACTCATGCTTTTAACAGCAGGTCAGCCTGTTGTGTTGCAAGGTGGAAAACGCATGCCCATAAAATACGGAATCACAACCGAAGAATTATTCCGATCGCTAGGCCTCAACTTAAAGGGTATGAACATCAATCAAGTTCAACAAGGCTTTGAAGAACATGGCCTAGCATTTATTTATCAACCAGATCATTTTCCGCTAGCGGAAAACCTGATCAATTATCGCGATGAAATAGCTAAACGCCCTCCTATAGCAAGCATGGAGCTTATTTGGACCGCCCATCAAGGCAAACATCTACTAGTTAGTGGCTTTGTTCATCCTCCGACAGAAACAAGATCTTGGGAAACATTAAAACTAATAGGTGAAAAACATATAGTGACTATCAAAGGTCTGGAAGGCAGCATCGACCTCCCAACGAGTCGAATCTGTATAACAGCCAGACTAAATCATAACGAACTTGAAAGAATCATTCTAAATCCACGTGACTATAATTACTCTCAAAAAGATTTAGAGTGGAGTACTATTCAAACATGGAAACAGTATGCACTAGATGCTCTCAAGAATTCTGGTCCATTAAGAGAAGCGTTAGCATGGAATACTGGAGTTTATCTATGGTTAAGTGGTCAAGCACAAAATATTAAATCAGGAATAGATCAGGCCATATCTTTAATGAATAAAAAGGCAGCTCTAAATACTCTACAAAATCTGATAGATTGGAGAAATAGAATGCATTTGTAGTTTTCCAACTACGAGGCAAAGTAAAAAACCAATGAGCGACCAAAGACAAGTCGAAAACCCTTATATCAATCGGGAATTGAGCTGGATCAATTTCAACAGTAGAGTATTAGCGCAAGCACTAGATGAAAAAACACCTCTATTAGAGCAAGCTAGATTTAGTTCGATCTTTAGCAACAACCTTGACGAATTCTTCATGGTTCGTGTTGCCTCATTGAAGTCACAAGTAGAGGCTGGGATAACCAAAAAAAGCGAGGATGGGCTTACGCCAAGCGAACAACTTCAAAAGATCAGGGAACATATTCTTCCGCTTCTTAAAAAGCAACAAGATCACTATGAAAACTATTTAAAGGAACACCTACATCAAAATCGAATATGCCTACTAAATTACAAACAGCTAAATGAAACTCAACGAATTTGGGTAGATAATTATTTTCGAACTGCTATTTTTCCTGTACTAACACCTTTAGCAGTCGATCCAGCCCACCCTTTTCCATTTGTCAGCAACTTAAGTCTAAATATTGCAGCTCTTATAAGTGATCCTGAAAGTGAAAAAGAACTATTTGCCAGGGTAAAAATTCCTCAGAAAAACCTGACTCGATTCGTCGAAATACCTGCCTATTTAAATGGTCATGAGCCACACCCAATTCAAACAGCAATTCCTCTTGAACAAGTTATTGCATTTAATTTAACAATTCTCTTTCCAGGAATGACTGTTGAGGAGCACTATCTCTTCAGAGTCACAAGAGATGCCGATCTCGAACTGAGAGATATCGAAGCAGATGATCTTATGAGCGCACTTGAGGAAGGTCTCAGGAAAAGACGCATGGGAGGAGAAGTGGTTCGACTTGAAGTGTCAAATATCATGCCAAAAAAAATTATAGATCTTTTAATGAATGGCATGAATGTAGAAGAAAGTGATTTATATAAAATAAAAGGATTAATTGGACTAGATGACTTATATGAGTTAACTAATATCGAACATTCAAATCTCAAATATGAACCTCACTATGGCACAACACACCAAAAACTTACGCATAGCCAAAAAGGACTATTAGAAGATGGCTCCATCAAAACAGAAGAATTTGAAAGTATTTTTTCTGTAATACGTCGTCAAGATTTACTACTTCACCATCCTTATGATCTATTTACGACCTCAGTAGAAGAGTTCATAAACCAAGCAGCTAATGATCCTTTAGTAGTGGGGATCAAAATGACACTATATAGAATATCCAAAGATTCCCCAATCATCAAAGCTTTAATCCGTGCATCTGAAAATGGTAAACAAGTAATGGCTTTAGTTGAACTAAAGGCTCGATTTGACGAAGATAAAAATATTCAATGGGCGAAACACCTTGAGCAATCAGGAGTCCACGTCGTATACGGAGTGCTAGGTCTCAAAACCCATACAAAAATCGTACTAGTTGTACGTAAAGAGAAAGAACGTCTACGGAGCTATATGCATATTGGCACAGGAAATTACAATTCAAAGACTTCTAAGCAATACACAGATTTAGGTTTATTGTCAGCAAATACTGAGCTTGGAGAAGATCTAGTCGAACTTTTTAATTACCTAACAGGATTTTCCAAACAACAAAAATTTCGACGTCTACTAGTAGCACCAGTCACACTGCGGAAAGGAATGGAGTCACTAATCAAGCGCGAAATCAAACATGCAAAAAAAGGGAATAAAGGTCATATTCGAGCAAAGATGAATTCCCTAGTCGATCCAGTAATAGTTTCCCTATTATATGAAGCTTCATGCGCAGGTGTAAAAATTGAATTAATTGTCAGAGGAATGTGCTGCTTATATCCAGGCATTAAAGGGCTTAGCAATAATATTCAAGTTATTAGCATTATTGGTCGTTTTCTAGAACACTCTCGCATCTTCTGGTTCGCAAATAATGGAGAGCCAGAAGTATATATCGGTAGTGCTGACTGGATGCGACGCAATTTAGATCGCAGAGTAGAAGCCGTAACCCCAATTGAAGATCCACAGCTAAGAAAGCAACTCGAAAGATTATTAGAGCTCTATCTAAATGATAATAAAGAGGCATGGGACATGAAAAGTGATGGAAGCTTTATTAGAAAGCAATCAAGTCACACAGAGAAATGTGCTCAAAATCAATTAATTAACGTTTGGAAGCAAAATATTGCCATCCCATGAAAATAAAGAAAACAAATTACTCCAATTAGATCTGTATATTGCTTAGAGAAGAATTTAAGATTAAACAATTAAACGATTTTGCGCTTTTTACCTAGTGTCCAAGAGAAAACTTCATTGGAATTATGGAATACCGAAAGATTTTCGATTCATAAATGCGCAACTGGTTTAAAAGTGCTACATTCCTGCCAAATCTAATTATAGGAGGCCAGGGTGATGGGGATCCCTCTGGAATCTTTAGAAGGTGTCAAAAGCACTTCTTCTAATGATGTTGTTTTACCAGCTACAAGTAATCAATTCGCAAATAAAACAAATAAAAATGGACAGCCGCCTCGAAGTAATGGACGTCCAGGTGGTCGATTAGGAACTGATGCTATTGGTTTCTACTTGAGTAACATAGGTCGCATTCCATTGCTAACTGCAGCGGAAGAAATCGAGCTTGCACACCATGTTCAAGCAATGAAAAAGCTTTTAGATGTACCTAAAGAAGAGTGCACACCACGCGAACGCCACAAAATACGCATGGGTAAGCGTGCACGGGACAGAATGATGGCAGCAAATCTTCGGCTTGTAGTAAGCGTTGCCAAAAAGTACCAAAATCAAGGACTTGAACTCCTAGATCTTGTACAAGAAGGTGCGATTGGTCTTGAACGTGCTGTAGATAAATTTGATCCTGCAATGGGATACAAATTTTCTACATATGCCTACTGGTGGATACGCCAAGGAATGACCCGAGCTATTGACAACAGTGCTCGTACCATTCGCTTACCTATACATATCAGCGAAAAACTATCCAAGATGAGACGTATTTCGAGAGAATTATCTCATCGTTTTGGACGACAGCCAAATAGACTTGAATTGGCCCATGCCATGGGCCTTGAGCCAAGAGACTTAGAAGACTTAATTGCTCAAAGCGCCCCTTGTGCTTCCTTAGATGCTCATGCTCGTGGCGAAGAAGATAGAAGCACACTAGGTGAACTCATCCCCGATCCCAATGGAGAAGAGCCTATGGAGGGGATGGATAGAAGTATTCAAAAAGAACATCTAGGTGGTTGGCTCTCACAACTTAATGAACGAGAGCAAAAAATCCTAAGATTACGTTTTGGCCTTGATGGTGAAGAACCACTCACGCTTGCAGAAATAGGTCGTCAAATAAATGTATCCAGAGAGAGAGTCCGGCAATTAGAAGCAAAAGCAATTCTCAAATTGCGCACTATGACCGATCATCAACAAGCAGCATGAGTTAAGGCTTGAAAGAAATGCTATCTGTAATTGTTATTGCAAGCTGGATAAGCCTTATTCTGATATCTGGTTTTTTGAGTAAAAAATATTGGCCTTCTCAGCAAGAATTAAGTCGTAAAATTGTTCATATAGGAATCGGTCCAATTATTCCATTAGCATGGTGGTTAGAAGTCCCATCGAACCAGGCAATACCAATCGCCAGCTTAGTGACAATTGCTCTTTTAATCAATCATCGCTATCGTTTTATGCCTGCTGTAGAAGATATACAACGTGAAAGCTACGGAACAGTAGCTTATGGGCTCTCTATAACAATTTTGTTGATTCTATTTTGGTCTAACAACAAAGCAGCAGTTAGTGCTGGTGTATTGGCTATGGCATTTGGTGATGGTCTGGCTGGGTTAATTGGTCGCCAAGTTCAATCACCTAGTTGGAGAGTATGGGGCCAAAAAAAATCATTAATAGGTACAATAATTATGGCTTTCACCGTCCTTTTAATTTTAACAACTACCGTTTATCTTGTAGGTGCCCCAATATACCCAATGCGTATCCTCTTAGTCACACTTTTAACGGTAGGGCTTGAACAAGTCAGTCGATGGGGTATAGACAACCTCAGCGTCCCTTTAGGAGTGGCCTTAACATGGCCTTGGATAACTAGTGCTTAAATGCTAAAAAATCCGTGAGCTTAATGCCGTTGACTAACAGATTTAGCCAACGTCTCTAAAAGTTTTGATGTTGTTCCTATATCGATACAAGCATCCGTAATACTTTGACCATAAATAAGAGAAGAAAGATGATTAGTTAATTTCTGATTACCCTCTACAAGATGACTCTCAAGCATTACTCCCATAACATTCGTTAATCCATTAGTAACCTGATCAGCGACCTCATTCAAAACATCTGATTGACGACGAAAATCCTTATTAGAATTACCATGACTACAATCAACCATTAAACGTTCAGGTAACTCTGCTTGGGAAAGTTCAGCAACAACAGCCTTGATAGCTTCCAAATGATAATTAGTACCTGCCTTCCCACCTCTCAAAACAAGATGGCCATCAGGATTCCCAGTTGTACTAACAATTGATGCGTGACCGTCAGAATTAATCCCTAAAAAATGATGAGGTCTTGCCGCAGCTTGCATGGCATTAATAGCAATTGTTGCTGTCCCATCAGTGCCATTTTTATAGCCAATTGGCATCGACAACCCTGAAGCCATTTCACGATGTGTCTGGCTTTCCGTCGTTCGAGCCCCAATAGCCGTCCAGCTAATCAAATCAGCAATATATTGCGGCACAATGGGATCAAGTAATTCAGTCGCTGCAGGCATTCCCTGACGAGCAAGGTCTAACAACAAAGATCGAGCACGCCTTAAACCAGTATTAATGTCATATGAGCCATCCAAATGTGGATCATTAATAAGACCTTTCCAGCCAACTGTAGTTCGGGGCTTCTCAAAATAAACCCTCATCACAACTTCTAATTCAGAAGAATATTGCTGCCTTAAGGACTGCAAATGGTTTGCATAATCCTTAGCAGCAGAGACATCATGCACTGAGCAAGGACCAACTATTACTAGCAAGCGCTGGTCATGCCCATTCAAAATGGCTTGAATTCTCTGCCTTGCAAGTGCGACGGTATTAGCCGACTCCTGATCAATAGGCAAATCTTGATGCAAAGAAGACGGTGGAACCAAAGGTCGGGTCTCCACCACATGTAAATCAGAAGTGGTGGTCATTTCCCAAATTGCAGAACCTACAGATAAGAAAACTACAAGATTGAAGGTTCACTGACCTTATTTCAACATTGATCTCTACCGAAATGAGAAGCTATGAAAGATCAATAAATCATGATCCTTGCCGAAAAGGAGAAGAAAATGCTGAATGCATATCACGAAATGGCCACGGAAAGGGATTTATTAGGAATCCCCCCTCTTCCACTCGATGCGGAACAAACACAAGAACTAACGCAGCTACTAGAAAGGCCTCCTTCAGAGGGAAATTCTGCTCTGATCCACCTTCTAACTGAAAGGATCCCCCCAGGTGTTGATGAAGCTGCCTATGTCAAAGCCTCATGGCTAAGCAGCGTGGCGAAAGGAAACACTATCAGCCCTCTCATAAACCCTTTAGAAGCCACAAAGCTACTTGGCACCATGATTGGTGGGTACAACGTAGCTGTACTAATTGAATTATTAGAAAACCAAGAAGAAAAAATTGCCAACTGTGCTGCTGTTGTCTTCTACTCTCGCTTGATTGCCCATGCATAATGAACATCCAGGCATTTCTAAACGGCTGCCTGCGTCTTCAAAAATCTTGTAATAGCCTTCTTGCTTCAGGATTTCTTCATCCATACGAGTTGGTGGACATATCCATAGCCTAGTTTTGATTTTCCCTGCCCCTTCTAGTATTTTTGCGGCTGCTCTGTAATGTCCAATATTGGTCATACAGGAGCCTATAAAAACTTCCTCAATTGAATCTCCAGATACTTCATTTAGTAGTTTGACGTTAT
>QCJH01000027.1 GCA_003216155.1 Prochlorococcus sp. AG-409-A19
AGCGAACTATTGCCCTTGGTGGCTCTACCCTTATTTGATCAAACCATCCCAATTCAACAACCGATCGGCCGCTGCCTGAATCTCTAATTCGATCAAGCACTATCCGTGCCTGCTCGGCAGTAATCATGCTTTACCTGCAGGTGAATTTGATACTAAGCAGGGTATCTCGTGAATTAACCTCTATTCAGCTCTAATTACTTTTCTGTAGATAGGAAAGCAAAAGAGAATTTATCAAAGGGGTTTTATATGAGCTCACTATTTCATCGATTGTTTAAGGGTACTAAGCCCTATAAAGCCAACGAACAAGCTTTGCCTAACAACGACAAAAGCTTTTCTTTCCCACCAAAAGATTCTCGAGAGCGAGCTCGCGCTTTGGTTCTAGGCCTTCAAGATGATATTTGCAATGGACTTGAGACCCTTGACGGATCAGGGCGATTTCAAGAAGAAACCTGGAATAGACCAGAAGGGGGTGGAGGGCGTTCAAGGGTCATGCAAGAAGGAAATGTATTTGAGCAAGGTGGAGTGAACTTCTCAGAAGTACACGGAGAGGAATTACCTCCTTCAATACTCAACCAAAGACCAGAAGCCAAAGGGCATCCTTGGTTTGCCACAGGGACTTCTATGGTTCTACATCCCCGTAATCCTTATATACCAACGGTTCACCTGAATTACAGATACTTTGAGGCAGGTCCTGTTTGGTGGTTTGGCGGAGGAGCTGATCTCACTCCTTATTATCCATATTTAGAAGATGCTCGCCAATTTCATCAAATTCATAAAGAAGCATGCGATTCCTGCAATCCCGAATTTCATAAAGTTTTCAAACCTTGGTGTGATGAATACTTTTATCTGAAACATCGTCGAGAGACTCGTGGAATTGGAGGGATTTTTTACGACTATCAAGACGGTTCAGGCATGTTATACAAAGGTCAAAATCCTAACGGCACTGCAGCAAAAATATCTGAAGAAGTTGGTCCACTAAAAGCAAACTGGGAAGATCTGTTTTCCTTAGCCAAAGCATGCGGCCAAGCTTTCTTGCCAGCCTATTCACCAATTGTAGAAAAACGACAAAAACAAACTTATGGAGATCAAGAAAGGCAATTCCAGCTTTACAGGAGAGGAAGATATGTTGAATTCAACTTGGTATGGGATAGAGGGACAATCTTTGGACTTCAGACAAATGGAAGAACAGAATCAATCCTTATGTCATTGCCACCTTTGGCAAGATGGGAATACGGATATGAAGCTCCTAAAGGATCTAGAGAGGCATTACTAACTGAACTTTTCACGAAGCCACAAAATTGGCTAGGAGATAAAGAACTATATAAGCGTTGCGAAACTTATAATGCTATCGATTAAAAAGACTTCCCTATACCTTACTTTAAGCCATTAATGAGAGCACTAATTATATGTAAGGATATTTCTCTAATTGTTGCCTCACGAGACTTTTTGCTCCTCAAATTTGCTTCCAAAGGCCCTTCCAGTTTTCCTACTTCTAGTATTCGAATTCCACGCCTAGGAGCACCTAAACCACCCCTAAAAAGCCTAGGGTAACGACCAAAACTAAGGGCCAAACTTTCATCTAGTTTGTTTAGAGATGGAGAAATGGCTGGAATAAGACCAGATCCAAAACCAACCTCTCCATAAGCATCAAAATGAATTTCTAATGGATATCCACCAATCCTTGCATGTTCTGAACCGATAGACCAATTTGATCGTGGATCATTTTCATCATGAATGGTTCTAGTCTCAGGCTCATAAAAAGTAATGTTTAAACCCATTTGCCTCCCTATCCTTAAAACTTCAGCACAAATTTTTAAATTCCAAAAAAGCTCATCGCTCATACTTAAGCTCATAGGGTTTGCACCCATTAGATCAACTGCCTCTCCAGAAGTGCCAGCTCCATTTATTCCTTGCGAGTCTGCATGACCTGCCAACAAGAGTATAGGAATAGAGGGTAAAACCTCATCCTTGCCAGACCAATCAGCAAAAACATCTACACGTTGACCAATTAATTTTTCTAGGCCTTTAGAAAGAATTTCCGAATCTGATTCTACTACTTCTCCAAAACATACAGGCATAAAACTAAAAGCTAAAAGCAAATAAGCAAAACTTCTCTTCAGAAGATTATTAAGCCGCATAAAGTTATATTGGGGAAGAAAGCAAGGAGCCATCACTCTTCAAATCAAGGCAAGTAGAAAGTTCTAATTCAATTGCAATCAATTCATCACGATGAGCTTTAACTCTCAACACACTTCCTTGAGCATCAGAATTACTTACCAATCTCATTTCAAGATCCTCTATTCGCATAGCACTTCGCTGATAAAACAATCCTGCCACTGGGCCTAGACCAACCAATAGAAGTGGCCACCAACCTAAAGAAGGATATAACTGTCTGAGAACCAATCCAAGGCAAGAAGAACCCAACCCACCAAAAATGGATAAAAGTATTGCCAATGATCCACTGGATAGAACCCTGCCACTAAAGCGCAATATTTGACTATCAGCATCTCCCCCAGAACGCCTCCATCCCCTTTCTTCAAGCCAATTACTTATTCCATCAAGCACTTCTATAGGAGGACGAGACGAGTGCAATTCAATGACCGTTGTTCGATCTTTACTGGCAGCACGCAAAAAGAAAACCAAGCCAATGGCTAGGAGCAATGTCAACAAGAGTGTTGAGGAGAAAAACACTGGGATTTAGCAATGAACTTTTGTCAGGCCTTTCAAGCTTTTCTATAGCTTGAAACAGAAATAAAAACTGAATCGCTCAAGAACATTAATAAGCAGATTAGAACCAGTCCTTAAAGAAAAGATAACAATGATGGCTCATTGAGCGTCAAGAATCAGAAAATAGTCATGAATTACTTAATGCTAATTGTTGCCAGATCAAGACTCAAGGATTTACTTCGAAAGCTTGAAAATGGATTGAACTAGTCTAAGACAATAAACCTAGAAGACTTCTTTTCCATAAGAAACTCACTAATTGAAAACAAAATAAACTGATATATGCCTAAAATTAATTAGCAAACAAAATCCAATAATCAGATTCAAGGTTTGATCTGATTATTGGATTTTACCCAGCAATTAATTCTCTCCCTTATTTATCAGGGCACTAATATGACAATGTTTTCAAAAAGCCCAGAAGCTTTTGCTGTTTTTGACAAGGATCTAGATGCTGACTGGTTTAGTCGCTATCAAATAGCTTCAGCTCTAGCAATTGATACTGAAGCTATGGGACTTATACATGGGAGAGATCGGTTATGCCTAGTCCAAATATGCGACCCATCTGACAACGTTGCATGCGTAAGGATAAGCAAAGGACAAAAATCTGCGCCAAGATTGCAAGCCTTAATGGAAAACCCATCAATAGAAAAAGTTTTTCACTTTGCTCGGTTTGACGTAGCAGCACTTTCTAGTGGCCTGGGAATAAATGTCTCAACAATCTTCTGCACAAAAGTCGCCAGTCGTCTTGCACGTACATATACCCCTAGGCATGGACTCAAAGATTTAGTTCTTGAGCTTGTAGGAGTCGAGCTTGATAAGCAATCTCAAAGTAGTGATTGGGGGAAGGTAGACGACTTAAGTGAGTCTCAATTGGCTTATGCCGCAAATGATGCTCGTTACCTTCTTGCAGCAAGAAACCAACTTGAGGTTATGTTACGCAGAGAAGATCGCTGGGAACTAGCTCAACGTTGCTTCAAATCGCTAGGCTTAATGGCTGAATTGGACAGATTGCGTTTTACTCAAATCTTTGAGCATTAAAAGCTAGTTTTATATTCAATCTTCAACCATAAAATTCTCTTCCTGTTCTACAGCTGCCAAAAGCTGATCTAACTCATTAATCGAGTCCTTGTCACTATTCATTTGTTGATGTTTTGCTTCCTCTAAGAGAGTTTCTGCAATAACTTTACGCCCTGACAAATCCTTAACACCCCTCTTCATCGCAACCATTTCTACCTTTCTACGGGCTGAGGCCAAACTAATACTCAAACATTTAGCCAACTGGGCACAGAGTTTCTGATAGGAATGATCCTGAACAGGTGACATACAAAAAAAATTAATACTTTATTATCGACCCCTTAGGCAATATCAATTCAAAACCATTATCAAATTTTGTCGCAAAGCAAAGAAGCGAGTCCTGCCAAAGCGACGCTACCTCCAGCATCCCCCATACGTTTCATGCCAATCCGACCCAATTCATTACGTAACTGCTCATTTCGCAAAAGCGATTGAAGTCTTTTCAATAAAACTATAGAACTACTGCAAGTAATTACCGCCCCCCCCAATAGACGGCTTTGTCTTTCTGCAAAGCCTTGATTGAATTGTGGACCAGGTCCAGGGAGAGATAGTGCTGGGATGCCAAGCCCAACTAATTGCTCAGTAGCTGTGCCAGCTGTAGCAATGCCCAATTCAGCCCAAGGAGCCCATTCCATAAATTTACCTGAGCCAATTAAAATCAAAAGAGGGCCTTTAAACCAAGAAGCTTCGACAGGAATGCCTTCAGGAATTTTGTTTGATGGCAAAAACCCTTTAGTTTTCAAAATCACCTCTAATACTTCCAAAGAAGGTTGAGCACCCACTGGAACTAATACGGCCAAAGGTTCGGGGGCTTCAAAATCCGCCAATGCATTAATCAGCCTTTTAAAATTCTCCCCTGCTTCCGGCATCCGACTGCCACATAGCAATAGCAATCGCCTGAAAGCATTCAAAGATTCTGGAGGAGGTCCTGTTACAAAGCCGTCCATCATTGGATTCCCAAGTGCAAAAGCCTTGACTCGATGCTTGCGCAAACCTCTTGCGGTCAATCCATCTCTTACAGCAACGAAGCTACAACGTGGTCGATTCATCAAGAACCATTCCCAAGGGTCCCATTCAGTACCTTTTAAGGCGTGATAGTAATCACTAAAGCTCTTTCCCAGCCCACTCCTCCATGTGTAGTCGCTCTTTGGAGTCCCAATAAATCCATATTGACCTCCGCTACCCCAAGCCATCACTAATGGAAGTAAATCACCTACAGCAAGTATTGCTTGCCCCTTGCTAGCTGCTCTAATGGCAACACTCCATTGCTTCAAAGTCTTTCCAAGCAGTCCCGAAAATATATCTGCTATAAGAGCAGAAAAGCTTTGATTGCTAAAACCACCACTCGGTAAAACATTTAACGGACCAAGTTGCTTCAACCAGCCTAAAGAGACTGCATGCTGAAAGGCTTTCCCCTCTCCCACAAGAGGTAAAACTTCTAGCTCTATTTCAGGGAAACCATGATGAAGAGCCTCAAGAATGCGCATGGCTATTAAATCCTCTCCATGCCCATTGCATAAAACAAGAAGAGAACGGACTACTTGGCTGATACGATCCGCAGAGGGGGACTCATAAACCCTATCGGCGGCATGGCCAAGTGGTAAGGCAGAGGATTGCAAATCCTTTATCCCCAGTTCGAATCTGGGTGCCGCCTTCTTACCTTTCTCAAGACCGATCCCTGAGATCAGTTGCAAGAACTCAATTTTTAGGCCTCGCTTTCTTATTCTTTTCGCCATCTAAAGCGGTAGTTAAGCGGTAGGAAAGTTCTTATATCTGATTCGACCTGCCCAGATATAACCTCATTTTCCTACCTCCAATGCAATAAAGCAAAAAAATCACTCCTGCAAAGCAAAAGTAGAAATGGAAGATTGATCAACAAAATCATTGGTTAGGTCTGCCTCTATTGCTTCCCTCATCTTGTCTGCGTTGGACTCCTCTAAGTATTCTAGACCAATCTCTAATCCTTAATAAGTGATCTCACCAAGTCTATAAAGGAACCTCAGAGCATGAGCAAACATCAGGCCATGGCCACCTTCTAGGAGTTGTTTCTTGGTAGTCTCTTCTTGAAACGATATAGGCACATCTCTTCGCTTGTATGTTTTGAGTCTCTGGTTAGGAAGTAGTTTAAGCCTTGGTTCTAATTAAGCTCTTAACTGGTTGGTTTAATAGTCATAGTTAATTATTCCTTTTTCAAATAATTAATTCTTGCATGAAGAAGGCAGTTTGATTTATTTAATGCTTTTAATTGCATTTCGTTTGGGGATGGTTCGCTTCGCCCGCCTTCTCTATTATTGCTTCGACAATTGGGCCATAAATCTCTAGATACGTCCGATTAAAGCATAAGAGTACATATACAAGTTTATTCTTTAACCCTAATAATAGGTTACGTGTTACCAAACAATCTTCTCAGAATAATCACAACTAAAATCTAAACTAGGCAAAAATTTATGGTTGATAATTTTCTCTAGAAAGTTCGGCGCTTTAAAAAGCATTCACAGCGAATGAATGACTAGGTGAAGGCCAGATCATACTTATAGTGCTATTTATATTTATTATTATGAACTACTCATTGTTAACAAGGGGGCTTCCCGATCTTCGTAAATTCGGGTAAATTCATAGTGCTTACTGAGGATTTACCTAGAGACTATTTTAAAAGTTGGCTTGTTAGCGAAACATGCGCTAACTAAAAGAAGCCGGAGAAACTTTTTAAGAGAGTTTGCAAGCATCACTTTTTCAGTTGAGAGTGAAGAACCAATTGCCGCTTTAGTTTCAAATTCTCGTCTTTTAATTCTTCCATTTCCTTCTGGTACTTGCCGATCAAACCCAGAGTCCACTCCCAACCCTTCTCCTGACAGTGTTTTGTTGCTGCGTCCCAATCCATATTTTTAAAAGTGGAGTCCCTTTATGGATAGTTTATATCTACCTTAATAAACCCACAAAACTTTATTGGTTTAATCTGTATCAAGTTCGCAATCCTCACATTATTCACCATCATTTTGTCACGATTCATGCATGCCTCAATCAAAACTAGTTGCTTCCAATCCAGATTATTCTCTTTAAGTGTGCATCTTTCATTTCAGCAGTCTTCTCGGCATCGAATAAGCAGAGATAGGGGTCTCTTAACTGCAATGAGC
>QCJH01000028.1 GCA_003216155.1 Prochlorococcus sp. AG-409-A19
TTGCAGATAGATGCTGTTTTTATGCCAGTAAGGAGAGTCAATTTCACTATTGATGAAACAGCGGTTGCTGAGGGGGGTTCCACTAGAGAAAGACTTCGTATGGAGGTTGTTACAGATGGGTCTACAACCCCAGATGATGCTATCGCTGAAGCGGCAAATCAACTGATAGAGCTCTTTCAGCCTCTGGCTACAGTCACTATGGTTGAGGAAGTCCCTGTTGAGCCAGAACCTTCTGCTGAAGCACAAATACCTCTTGAAGAGTTAAATTTGTCAGTTCGAGCTTATAACTGCCTTAAGAGAGCTCAAGTCAATTCTGTTTCTGATCTTATGGGATTCAGTTACGAGGACTTGCTGGAGATAAAAAACTTCGGCTCAAAGTCAGCTGACGAGGTCATTGAGGCATTAGAGCGCATAGGGATCTCAATTCCTCAAAGTAGGACTTCGGCTTAATAGAGATCTGTTTAGATCTAAATTCAAATTCATAACCAAACTAGAACCATGCGCCATCAATGCCGAGTACCACAACTAGGAAGACCAGCTGATCAGCGGAAAGCAATGCTGCGAGGATTGACTACACAGTTAATAAGAGAGGGACGTGTTAAAACCACTAAAGCAAGAGCTAAGGCTCTCAGGGATGAAGCTGATCGCATGATTACCTTGGCTAAGGACGGAAGCTTGGCTTCTCGCCGTAGAGCAATTGGATATATTTATGATAAGCAGTTGGTTCACGCTTTATTTGATAAAGCTCAAGAACGATATGGGGAAAGAGAAGGGGGCTATACCAGAATTATTCGTACAGTTCCGAGGCGTGGAGATAACGCTGAGATGGCAATTATAGAATTAGTCTGAGATATTTTTTGTTAGCCACAGTCTTGATCTTTAGGACATGTCTGATGAACTTAAAGATCAACCACACCTCGATTCAAAGCCAAGCAGGATTGCTTTAAGCATTCAATATTTAGGCGAAGGATTTTGTGGATGGCAGAAACAAAAACAAGGTGAAAGTATCCAGGGAGCTTTGGAATATGCCATAGAACAGCTTGACCCTTTTAGACCTATTAGAGCAGTAGCTTCAGGACGAACGGATGCCGGGGTCCATGCAGCAGGTCAAGTAGTTCATTTTGATTGTTCTGGAATCATTCCAAGTGAACGATGGGCTTCAGCTTTGAATGGTCGATTGCCAAAAACGATAAGGGTTATTGAGGCAGTTCATAGACCATCTACCTGGCACGCATGTCATTCAGCTATCTATAGACGTTATCGTTATCTTATTTATAATTGCCGCAGACCTAATTTATTTATTGAGCCTTGGAGTTGGCATAGATATCAGGTGCGTCTTGATGAGCAATTGATGGAAAGAGCTCTCCAGGGGCTATTGGGATATCACGATTTTAGTGCTTTTCAGCGTGTAGGAAGTCATCGTGCACATGCCAGAACCACCATTCAAGCTGTTCAAATTGAAAGGGAAGGTGATCTCATAGAACTTGAGATTCAAGCAAGCGGTTTTTTATATGGAATGGTGCGTTTGTTAGTTGGCCAATTAGTTGCATTGGGAGAGCAAAGGCTTGGTTTAGTGGATTTTGAGCGGAGGTGGAAAGAGCGACTTCGACTGGAAGTTAAGGAGGCAGCTCCAGCAAAAGGCCTTTGCTTTTTACGAGCAGGTTATGAAGAAAAGGTGTTTTCCCAAGCTCTTTGTTATGACTCCTGCCCGAGGTATTTTTTTGCTGCGAATGACTCGCCTATTTTTCCCAATCGGAAAAGTTAAAGAAATAGCTAAGAGATGCCTGCAAGTGCTTTCCCGAAAGGTGTTTTAAATCTTGCTCGCTGGTGCTTTAGAGACAAAGCCCGCAGAAGTGTAAGCTAGGTGAATAAGCTGATTTGGGCCTAAAACAAAGGCCTTAAGCTTGATTGTCCAGTACCTAGCAATTTCTAGGTGCAATTGAACCGCCATGTTGGCGCGATGAACAAGACCTCTGTCCCACCAATTAATTCGATCGAACGCCATTGGTATCTGGTCGACGCCGCTAATCTGACTCTTGGCCGATTAGCTACTGAAGTTGCCTCTGTTTTGAGAGGCAAGAACAAACCCAACTTCACCCCCCATCTTGATACTGGAGATTTTGTAGTAGTTGTTAATGCTGAAAAGATCAGGGTCTCTGGCAAAAAAAGTCAGCAAAAACTTTATAGGAGACATTCAGGTCGTCCAGGTGGAATGAAGATTGAGACATTTCAGTCTTTGCAGGACCGCTTACCTGAAAGGATTGTCGAGAAAGCAATCAAAGGGATGCTTCCTCACAATTCTCTTGGGCGACAATTGTTTCGCAAATTAAAGGTTTATAAAGGGTCTAATCATCCCCATGCTGCACAGCAGCCCAAAGTTCTCAAGCTTGATTCGGCTTTATCTGACAAATGAGTAATTCTGCAAATTCCAAAGTTGTTTATTGGGGCACAGGCCGCAGAAAAACTTCTGTAGCCAGAGTTCGCCTAGTACCTGGCAAGGGAACAATCACTATTAACGGAAGGCCTGGAGATCATTATTTAAATTTCAATCCTTCATATCTTGCCTCTGTCAAAGCCCCGTTATTAACTCTTGGCCTTAACGAGGAATATGACCTATTAGTCAATGTTCATGGAGGTGGTTTGACTGGCCAGGCAGATGCTATTAAGCAAGGCGCTGCTAGAGCATTGTGTCAATTGTCTACCGATAACCGTAAACCTTTAAAAATTGAGGGCCATTTAAGTCGAGACCCTCGAGCCAAAGAACGTAGAAAATATGGCCTTAAGAAAGCTCGGAAAGCTCCTCAGTTCTCAAAGAGATAGATTTCTCTATTTCAAAAAACGATCTTTTTTATTTCAATGCCAAAACCTGACATCCATCCAACTTGGTATCCAGAAGCAAAGGTGATTTGCAATGGAGAGGTTGTAATGACAACTGGCTCTACCCAGCCAGAGATTCATGTTGACGTCTGGAGTGGAAATCATCCTTTCTTTACCGGCACTCAGAAAATCTTGGATACAGAGGGCCGAGTTGATCGATTTATGCGTAAATATGGGATGGGTACTACCAGTAGTGAAGAAGATTAGGAAAAGAAATAGCTTAAAAAATAAAAAGCAAGAATCATCTGAAGATTGATTTGTCTAATACTTATTTGATGCTTTGGTTTAAAGGCATAAGAAGTTTATGGGTATCGACTCTTCTACACTCAATTCGAGACTGGAAACTGCTACAACAAGTTTTCGAAGCCTTGAAAGACAACTCGCTGATCCTGATGTCTCTTCAGACCCAGGTCGCCTAGAGAAAATTGCTAGGGAAAGAGCCCGATTAGAGCCCCTCGTTTTGGATTATGAGGCTCTCAAATCTGTTGAACATGAGTTTCAGCAGACTCGCAATTTGCTTCGATCAACTAAAGGTGATGAAGATATGGAGAATTTGGTTCAGGAAGAGTTAAATCAATTGAGCCTTCGAAAGGCTGATCTTTTACAGAAACTTACTCTGGCACTTTTGCCTCAAGATCCACGCAATGAGAGGAGTGTGATGCTTGAAATTCGTGCTGGAGCAGGCGGTGATGAAGCTTGTCTATGGGCTGGAGACTTATCTCGAATGTATGAAAGGTATGGTCAGAAGGTTGGCTGGGTTGTTAAACCAATTAGCGCAACCGAGGCCGATTTAGGAGGTTTTCGCGAGCTTATTATTTCAGTAAAAGGTAATGGAGTTTTTAGTCAGTTGAAATTTGAGGCTGGTGTCCATAGGGTTCAAAGAGTCCCTGCCACTGAGTCTCAAGGACGTGTTCATACTTCAACAGCAACTGTGGCTGTAATGCCAGAGGCTGACCCAGTGGAAGTGAAGATAGAGCAAACCGATCTTGAGATAAGTACTGCGCGTTCTGGTGGAGCAGGTGGCCAAAATGTAAATAAGGTTGAAACTGCAGTGGATTTACTTCATAAACCCACTGGTATAAGAGTCTTTTGCACTCAAGAACGTTCGCAGCTTCAAAATCGTGAGAGAGCTATGGAGATTCTTAGAGCCAAATTGCTTGAACGAGAAATAGCAGAAGCCAATGCCAAGGAAAGTTCAGCTAGAAGAGCACAGGTTGGGACAGGTGATCGTAGTGAAAAGATTCGTACTTATAATTACAAAGACAATCGAATCACCGATCATCGTTTAGGCAAGAATTTTTCATTAGAACCAGTATTGTCAGGTCAATTGGAGGATTTGATAGGTGCTTGCATTGCTGAAGAACAACGAAGTCAGATGGAAGAATTGACTAGCCAGAATGATGACTAAAGTTATTTAGTTAGTTCTCCCAACCAATTACATATTTTCTCCATTCTTTGTGAAGGCCTAAGTTTATTTGCCTTCTAGCTTCAAAGTTCAGTCCACTTAGTGGCCTTCTAGGTTGCTTTTTTAATGGCATCTCAGCTTCTTGGGGTGTCCGATTACCTTTGATTACATTGCAATTTAGACAAGCTGTAATTACGTTTTCCCAACTATGCAGTCCTCCTCTACTTCTAGGGATGACGTGATCTATTGAAAGCTTTTCTCCTCGATATCCACAATATTGGCAACATTGGTTATCCCGGTGGAGAATGTTTTTACGTGTTAGAGGAAGCTCTCGAAAAGGGACCCGAACAAACTGACGCAACCTAATAACCGTTGGCAGCATTGTGTCTGGACGAATTAAGCGACTGGAATCTTGTTCCAGGCTTTCAGCTTTACCTTTTATCATCATCACCATGGCACGTCGCCAGGTGGTGATATTCAAAGGCTCATAAGACGCATTTAGAACGAGAACCTGGCTCATGCCAGCCCCTTTATTACGAGGAATGTTAACTGCATTGGAATTGAGATGCAGCTACTGTTTTTATGAGATAGCACTGCGAGAACTTATCGCGAGGCCCGGCCTAGCCCATCTGGGGCATTCTTCAGAAGAATTAGCCAATGCTGATCCACGTCAAAGGGCATGGGTTGAAGTATCTCCATCGGCAATTGAGACCAATGCAAGAAATTTGAAAGGTTTTCTTGAAGAAGGATGTGCCTTGATGGCAGTAGTTAAGGCTGATGGTTATGGGCATGGTGCAGAAACCGTTGCTAGGGCTGCTTTGTCTGGCGGAGCTGGCAGCCTTGGGGTAGCGACCCTTCAGGAAGGAATCGAGTTGAGGAAGTCAGGACTTGCTGATACTCAAATATTGGTCCTAGGGAATTTGATTCGAGCTGAAGAGCTGCGTGCTTGCCTTCATTGGCATTTGATGCCAACACTAAGCACCGTCAAAGAAGTCTTTCTCTGTCAGGCGCTTGCTTCTGAGAGTGGAAGAGAGTTCCAAATCCAACTAAAGTTAGATACAGGGATGACGAGGCTTGGTTGTGACTTTTCAGAAGCCCCAAAATTGGTGAAAGTAATTAATAATCAAGACAGTTTGCGATTAAAAGGTATTTATAGTCACTTGGCTCTTGCTGATGAAGAATTGGATAGTCATGTGTCTTCTGTGACCAATTCTCAGAATCAGAGATTTGAAGATGTACTACGCAATTTGTCTAAACAGAGTGATGATTTCTGCAGACATATCGCTAATTCAGCTGGAACACTTTTTCATCCAAAACTTCACTATGACATGGTTCGAGTTGGGCTTTCCCTTTATGGTTATAGCCCTATTGAAAAGTTGAATTTGGGCTTGGTTTTAAAGCCTGCCTTGGCTGTTAAGGCTCGTGTGACTTTAATAAGAGAGGTAAAAGCTGGAGTTGGAGTTAGTTATGGACATCGATTTATAACAAAACGCCCTAGTAAGCTTGCTGTGGTAGGGATTGGTTATGCAGATGGCATAAGTACAGCTCTTTCAGGGAGGATTTCAGCTTTATTCAATGGTCAGTTTATACCTCAGGTAGGAGCAATTACAATGGACCAGATTGTCTTAGATGTGACTGATAAACCTGAAATAGAGGTGGGTGATGTAGTTACAATTTTGGGCCCAGATAAAGATAAGTTTATTAGCCCTCATTATTGGAGTGATATTAGTGGATCTATCCCATGGGAGATTCTTTGTGGCTTTAAGCACCGTCTACCTAGAGTAATTGTTTGATAATTTGCTTGGTATTCTCAAAAATAGTTCCTATTCAACAAACCTCTTGATAAGGTGGACAAGCCATTGGAGAGGTGGCTGAGTGGTTGAAAGCGGCTCCCTGCTAAGGAGTTACAGGAGGTAACTTCTGTCGAGGGTTCGAATCCCTCCCTCTCCGTTCCAGAACTTAATCTTTCAAAAACTAAGTTTCTTACCCTCCATTCATTGTGGGGAAAGGGTTGATACAGAACAGACGAACAGTTACTTATATAAGTAGGGTCTTATGCCATTAATTTAAAGGGGGCTTTTCCTTTAGGACTAAGAAGAGCTAATGATCCAGTTGAATGTAGAGAGTAGCTTTGAATCTTCATTTCTAATAGTTGAAAGCAATCAAATTTTCCTTTGCTCATGGTTTTATAGAGTAATGCAGATAGTCATTCGCTCAAGTAGCCTTGAGCAAAGGAACTTGTGACTTATTTGAATAACTAGTTTTCCTTTTAAGTAATTTCTGAAAGATTAGCGTTTCAAAAAACTTGGACAATTTTACCTAAGATTCTTTTTGAACTGAAAATAA
>QCJH01000029.1 GCA_003216155.1 Prochlorococcus sp. AG-409-A19
GAGACGTTTGTTTAAGGACGAGGTGCGTAAGGTTGGTAGATCCTTAGGCCTTCCTGAAGAGATTGTTAGGCGTCACCCTTTCCCAGGACCTGGTTTGGCAATACGTATTTTAGGAGAGGTAACTGATCAAAAGCTCAATTGTCTACGAGACGCTGATCTGATAGTAAGAGAGGAAATTAATAAAGGCGGTATCTATCATGATGTATGGCAAGCATTTGCAGTTTTATTGCCAGTTTGTTCTGTTGGAGTTATGGGCGATAAAAGAACATACGCTTGGCCCATTGTTTTAAGGTGTGTCTCTAGTGAGGATGGAATGACTGCTGATTGGTCTCGTATTCCATATGAAATATTGGAAGCTATTTCTTATAGGATAGTGAATGAAGTAGAAGGAGTGAATAGGGTGGTATTTGATATTACGAGCAAACCTCCAGGTACTATTGAGTGGGAATAAGTCATATATAGATGATCTCAAAACCAGCTTAGAATATGCGTTTTATGTGAGAAAGAGGCGATTTCCGAGAATATAAATTCTCGTCTAGGGCTTTTCGAGAAAATTTAGGAATTTCTTCTTAAATAATATCTTTCACTTAATTATTTCATTTCTTTATAGTGTCTATCTCTCCCTTTGTATATTGGCGATGAGATTATATTTTCGATCTAAGTTTGTTAATTCGGCCTTGGCCAAGCTTTTATGCTGAAAATGGGTCTGTTTTTCGGTAGGTACTGGTATAGAACCATGGCGCTCGATATCCTGGGCTACTGGCTTTAAGACTTTTGATAGCCGCACAACAGCAGGAAATTCAGCTTCAGCGCCGTCTGCAGCAGGACAGTATCCAACTTGCGGGAAAAACTGTTTACATAAATCCTTTTCTTTATTGGAGGAGATTTGACAGTAATACAGATCGTTGGTTGAGAGAGCCAGGTCAGCTTCATGAAGATCAAATTTCTTTAAATCGCCGTCGCTTTTATCCAGAGTTGGATTGGAATTTCTTGGATGAAGAAGAACGTGCTTTAAAGGATGCTGCCGTGGAGATGTTTCTGAAGAGTCTTGAGCTGATAGGCACTTTTCATCCTGAGTTGACAGCCGGTCAATTATTGGAAGTTGAAAGGAAGATGGCCGTGACTAAGAAGAGAGCTTTTGAGCGTTGGGTAGAGAAATCATTTAATAGAAGATACAAAAAAGAAAATCAAGAGCGTCAGCGTTTTGCGCGTGAACGACTTTGGCGCTCTTGGAGGGAATGGTTCTTTCTAGAGACTACGCATCAAGCAGTAGTCCCTATTGTTGCAATGATTGTTATGGCTGGATTTGGAGGTTGGTCTATGGGCGTTTCAAGTGTGTCTTGCCCAGCGTTTTTGGTACCGTCTGAGCAAACTGGTCTTAGGTAGTTGGTCAATTTTTTATGGCGGAAGAGCATCTAAATAGTTTTCGTCTTTCTTTGATGGAGGATTTGCTTCCTGTTGGCCTCGCAGTTTTGGAAAGAGCCCGTCAAGGTGGCCCGAAAAGCGTTGCAGAAGTGTTTCGTGATTCAGATGATCCATTGCAGAGGTTGCGAAAGGAAGGTGAACCGTCGGCTAAATCTTTGAGAGATCGCCTTGATCAAGTTCGACCAGGTCTTGGCAACCCTGTAGTGCCTGTAACCGTTGAGGTGGATATAAATCCTGAGTCTTTTCAAGGCGAGGACAGCCAGGATCAAGAGATTTTGGTGCAGGTTTTATCAAGAATAAGGATTGGTTTAGATGTTCTGGAGAGTAACTTAGATCTTGCAATTGGTGACGATTCTGCAAGCCAAAAAGATGAAGGATGAAGTAGATGTTTGAAAATGAGTTTAGTGTTGGCAAAAATAAACGGACTAGTGGATGTAAGTATCAACCAAGTTTGCTATTAACCTTTGTATTATTATTATTTTCGTTGATGGGGATACGTCTTTTTTCTTTACAGGTGATTCAAGGTGCAAGATATAAACAACTTTCTGATGAGAATAGAATTCGTTTAGTGCCTCGTTCTCCCATTAGAGGGAGACTTTTGGATCGCAAAGGTAAAGTTTTGGCGACAAGTAGGCTGACCTATAGTTTGAATGTTCAACCTCGCTTAGTAAGTGATAAACAATGGCCTGAACTTAGAGATCGCCTTTCTTCTATTTTGGATCTCTCTAAAAAAGATCTTGATCGTAACTTTCTAAAGAGAAAAGGAGTAGTTCCTTATATAATTAATCTTGCAATTGATCTTAAGCCTGAACAAGTTTTGCGCTTTAAGGAACATTCTGAGAGTTTAGAAGGAGCTCAAGTAGATGTGGAAGTACTGCGTTATTATCCTTATGGTAATTTCGCCTCTCATGTTCTTGGCTATACACAGCTCATAACAGATGAAGAATTTAAAGTTCTTTCTAAAAAAGGATATAAAATTCGTGATCGTATAGGTCGTATTGGCGTGGAGGCTGCATATGAACCTCATTTACGTGGAGAGTGGGGTGGTCAGATGCTCGAAGTTAATGCAGCTGGAATTGTTCAGCAGACACTTGGAGAAAAGCCTGCTATTCCAGGAAATGATGTCCTCTTAACTATTGATTTTAATTTGCAAAAGGCAGCTGAAAAGGCTCTTTCAAAAAAGAAAAGTGGAGCGATAGTTGCATTAGATCCTCAAACAGGTGCTATTAGGGCAATGGCTAGTAGACCATCGTTTGATCCTAATTTTTTCTCTCGACTAATTACTAAACAGCAGGATTATGATCGGTTGTTTTTTTCATCTTTAAAGCCACTATTTAGTCGAGCTATGAATGCTTATGATCCTGGCAGTACATGGAAGCCAGTTACAGCTATGGCTGGTATGGAAAGTGGTCTTTTCCCTCCTGATGTCCGTTTGCTTACTCAGGGATGCATTCAGTATGGCAGTCATTGCTTTCCGGAATACAATCGTCGTGGATATGGGAAGATTGGATATGAAGATGCCTTGAGGTTTTCGAGTAATACATTTTTTTATCAAGTGGGAGTAGGTGTTGGTTCGAAGGAGTTATATAAAGCAGCTATTAAGTTAGGTTTTGATGCTTATACAGGCATAGAGATTGGTTATGAAGAGAGCAAAGGATTAGTCGGCAATAAGTTATGGGCTGATGCTGGTAGAGGTTGGGGTATTCCAGGCACTACACCATGGATCCCAGAAGATATAGCAAGCGCATCTATTGGTCAGTCCGTTGTGCAAGTGACTCCTTTGCAACTTGCGCGTGCTTATGCAGTTTTTGCTAACGGAGGTTATTTAGTTACGCCTCATTTAGCAGATAGGGATGTTGATTGGACTGCTCGGCCATGGAGAAGAAAGGTTGCTATGCAGCTTTCAACATTAGATACTTTGCGTAGAGGATTGCGTAGGGTGGTTGAAATGGGCACAGGGGTTGGTCTTAATTTGCCTGATTTTCCATTAGTTTCAGGCAAGACAGGGACTGCAGAAGATAGTTCCGGTGGCTCAGATCATGCTTGGTTTGTTGGTTTTGCGCCTTACGATTCAGGTGAGATAGTTGTTGTGGCTTTTGCGGAGAACACACCTGGAGGTGGATCAGTGCATGCTTTGCCAATGGCAAAAGAGGTTTTTGAAGCTTGGTATCGCAATCGATCTATGTGAATTTGTTGGGTTAAGTTATTAAGGATTAAGCAGCAAGGGTAATGTTTTTTTCAAGTAATTTTTGGTAATAACTTCTCAACTGTTGCGTCGCTTCTTGCCAATTCCATCTCTCTGCTTCGTCACGAGCTGCTTTACGCATAGTTTGTCGTTCAAGATCATTACCTAAAATCTTTTGTGTGGCGTTGATTAAGCTTTCTGCACCATCAGTATTGTCATCAGGGTCATAGAGACATCCATTTTGCCCATCAGTAATGATGTCAGGAATCCCGCCTTTATTAGCTCCTACTACAGGGCATCCTGCTGCCATTGCCTCTAATAGAACTAAACCAAGTGTTTCTGTACTTGAAGGGAATAAAAATGCATCGCCACTTGCATAGGCGCTGGCCAGCTCTTCTCCCTCAAGATATCCAACGAAAGTAGTAGCAGTGTTCTCAAAAGCTTTTTCTAATTGTTGACGATGTGGTCCATCTCCAACTAAGGCAAGACGTGTTTTGGGTAACGCTTCTAATACGGGTTTAATTCGTTCAATTTGTTTTTCGGCAGACAGTCTTCCGACGTAAAGCAATAGAGCACCTTCATCGCTATGACCACCTAAGAGCCTTTGGCGGATGTCATCGTTACGTAATTCAGGCCTGAAAGTGTCAGTATCCACTCCTCTTTGCCATAAAGCTGTGTGTTGGATTCCCTTATTACTCAGTTCTTTCACCATCGCAGAAGAGGTACAGAGGTTAAGAACCGCTTGATTATGAGCAGCTTTGAGTAGTTCCCAAAGAAGAGGCTCAAGCATGCCCATCCCGTAATGCTCAAGATATTTGGGTAGATGGGTGTGGTAACTAGCTACAAGGGGTATCCCATTTGTTTTGGCAAGCCAAATCCCGCCTAGGCCTAATACTGCTGGATTAACAACATGAATTAAATCAGGTTTAAACGATTCCAGAGCTTCTGATACAGCAGGTCCTGGCAGACCAAGTTTTAGTTCGGGATATAGCGGTAAAGGCATAGCTGGTACGCCTATTACATTTGCTCCCATGTAATTAGTAGGTCCTCCCTCAGGGCAGAAAACAATGACCTCGTCACCTGAGTTAGTTAGATGTGGAATGGTTTTTGTTAGTCGCGTGACTATTCCATCCACCTTGGGGAGAAAAGTTTCTGTGAAAAAGGCGATTTTCACTGGTTTATCGATAGGGGGACCTTAGGAGGTTTTTTTGATGGCTTTGGCTTGAGTAGATGTCCATGCAGATATACATGGAATGCGATTGTGATCGCAACGATTAGCCCAACGACGAGCTACATCTACTACTTCACTTAATAGTCCATCATCGAGCGTAGTTGGCTTTAGTCCTAGTTCAATAAAGCAGCGATTATCCACGATTAAATCGTTTTCTACTGCTTCGTTTCTTGGGTTTGGAAGGTAATCGACTTTTGCTCCAGTTAGTGCTGCTACTTTTTTCGCCAATTCACCAACTTGGTGACTTTCGGTCATTTGGTTGAAAATTTTGACCCTCTCACCTTGTTCGGGAGGATTTTCTAGAGCTAGTTGTACACATTTCACAGAGTCGCGGATGTGTATGAAGGCTCGTGTTTGACCTCCAGTTCCATGGACTGTTAATGGGTAGCCAATAGCTGCTTGCATTAGAAATCTATTTAGGACAGTGCCATAGTCGCCGTCATAATCAAATCGATTGGTTAGATTTGGGTGCCTACTCGTTGCGTCTGTATTAGTTCCCCAAACGATCCCTTGATGTAGGTCTGTGATACGAATATTGTCGTTTTTATTGTAATAAAGGAATAAGAGCTGGTCCAGTGTCTTAGTCATGTGATAAACACTTCCAGGACTTGCTGGATGAAGGATTTCTTCTTCAAAGCGACTTCCATCTGGCTGAGGAACTTCTACTTTTAGATAACCCTCTGGGATTGTCGCTCCACGATGCGATCCATATCCATATACACCCATAGTTCCTAGATGCACAATATGAATATCAAGACCGCACTCCACAATGGCTGCTAAGAGGTTGTGTGTGCCATTGACATTGTTATCTACTGTGTAGCGTTTGGTAGCGCTTGTTTTCATCGAATATGGAGCTGCTCTTTGCTCTGCAAAGTGAACAACTGAGTCAGGTTTCTCATCAATCAGTAGATCAAGCAGTGCTTGATATTCATGGGCTATATCAAGAAGTTTGAAACGGATTGGTTGGCCACCAACCTCTTGCCAAGCTTTTAAGCGTTCACCAATGCTTGAGATAGGAGTCAGGGACTCCACTTCTAGATCAATATCAATCTTGCGGCGACTGAGATTGTCAATGATGAGAACGTCGTGACCTTGGTCTGCAAGGTTTACAGCACAAGGCCATCCACAGAAGCCATCGCCGCCTAGTACAAGAACTTTCACCCCAAATTCCTCAGGAATGAGCACTTGGCTCAGTGTGGGCAAGCTACTACAAGCTTTTCAACTGATCATCACTGTGACAGCAATTAGACTTGCTGCTATAAGGGCTCCAATGATCAAAAGGAGCCAAGATCGCTTGCTACCACTAGGATCATTCCTGACCACTTCTATAGGTGGTTCTTTCGCAAAGGTATTCAGCCTTCCACCACCTTCTTCTGTGACTGGCATAGCAAACGTTCATCTCGGCGGACCTTATGGAGTAGATCGCTTTGAATGGTTATTCCGTTGTGTTCCTTTACAGCCTTTGATGTTTGCTTTTATTGAATTAGTCCACTTAGAGGAGAGCTAGAAGAGGCTTCATGGCGCATAGGTAGACGCTGAGCCAAGAAAGCCTCACGTCCTGATTGAACTGCTTTTGCCATGGCTGAGGCCATGGCTATTGGGTCTCCTGATAAGGCAATAGCGCTATTGACTAAAACTGCTGCTGCACCCATTTCTAGAGCCGCAGCAGCTTCGCTTGGAACTCCGATACCTGCATCCACCACAACTGGAATGCTGGAGTTCTCAATTATTAGCTGAATATTC
>QCJH01000030.1 GCA_003216155.1 Prochlorococcus sp. AG-409-A19
TTTTGTGCAATGTGTTAAATCATTGTCTATTTGAGGGAGAGGTAAATGCTTGAATGTCGAGAACCTATTTACCATCCTGGTTCGAAACGACAATCCCGTATTGCCCTGCAATACCTATTAAGTCGGCCATTTCCAGATCCATGAAATAGCTTTTGATGCATTGGTATGCGTTGAAGCTTTCAAACTGTCCACACCCCTGGTGCATTGCCCTAGTAATTTCTAGAGCTAGTTCTTCTTTGGTCATGCTGTTTCTTCAAATTGATGGTCTATTAAGTACCAACCGTTGTCTATTAGCTCTTCCCAGGTTTCGATTGCAGCTTGCTGATCTAATTTCCTACGGTTAATAAAGGTGTTTGGAGTGCCTACAGGGGAGACATCCCATTTATCCGTATAGAACAAAGGAAGCCGCTGCATGGACATTGGATCCTTGTGAAACAGCAATAACCACTTACCTCTAGGATCCATTAGCCATCCTTCAGAACTCATCGTTAGGTCGCCTCTGGACACCAACCGATCTCTTTCTCTATACGACGTAATCATTTTGAACACCTGCTGTTTTGACGTACTCCAAAAGGAATTAGTCGTTTTTGAATAGGGCATGTAAAAAGTGTCCTGAAATGGGTGTCACAGGAATAATCAAAGTGTTGACAAGACATGCAAACGCAAGCCGAACGTGATCTTTTGAGAGAACCTTCTTTGAGGTTGCCCCAGCCTTCAACTTCTGGATACGCTTTTTTGGTTTGATACGCAAACATTGGCTTATTCCAATAGGGCTGCTACTACAGGACTTCAGTCAGATGAACGAAAAACGGCATAGGGAGAGGGAGCTGAGGCCATACAAGTAGTAGTATGTAAGTACTAGCAAGAGTAGGGAGTGGTTGTCAACAAATTCATCTGGAAATTCAATAGGGTGATGGATTAATCGTTATAAAAGATTCCTTTCCTAAGGCCCAAGGCCAAGGAATCAAAGCTCAATCCGCCCTTTAGGTGATGGCTGTGAGGCGTTAACAACTGGTCTGTCAAGCTCTTTGTCCGATAAGTATCGAGCGCAAAATTATTCTTTATTCGGTATTTAATATGCTTAGTCAATATGGTGTAGACCCTTGGGACGTTAGTTGCCTTTATCAGGAACGTGTCTTTGGCAATTGGATGGGACATCTCCAATTCAATGAGCGTAACCGCAATGTGGAACGTCTTTATATTTTGGCAATACTCTTAGCTCTGCAAAGCTTTTGCTCGGAATTTCTCTGGATGGTCCGATAATAAGAAGGGAAGGAACCGTCTACAGATTTAGTTCTGCAAGTAATAACTGCCAACCAAGTTCTGAAGCTTTGGGATTAAAGCTTGAACGTTGTTCGCACATGAAGCCATGATCAGCTTCATCAATTTCGATATAGCTCAGTCTTTTGCTATCAGGATTTTCCCTTTTTAATGCCTCTTTTATTGCTTCTCGATCAGATGCTGGAATTAATGGATCAGCAGTACCACAAAGACAAGTTAATTTTCCGGAAATATTGGGCAGTAAATTTAAACTGGGTGGACCACCACCAGGTCGACTAGTGCTGACACCGGCACCGTAAAAATCAAAGGTGGCGCTGACTTCCGGGAGTGTTGAAGTGATCAACGCTGCATGACCACCAAAACAAAAACCAATCACTGTGATTTTTGATTGCTGGTTCTGCCGTCTCATCCATTGAATAGCGAAGGAAGCATCAGCAAGAATCTGCTCATATGTAGTGAGTTCTTTGTGTCGTCGTCCTTCAATTAAATCGCTTCCGCTATATCCAAGATCCAACTCAGGAGCTGTGCGAGCAAAGAGTGGCATAGCTAAAGATGCGATTCCTTTTGCCTCTAATCGATCAACAACAGAGCGAACCCAACTGTTAATTCCAAAAACCTCAGGTAATACTAATACAAAGTTTCTGTTGCCTTTTTGGGGGTTGGCCCACCAACAACGCAATGGAACTGGATTTTCGTCAAGAATTATCCATTTTCCTGCCATTATTAAGACCTACAAGGAATGGAAGTCACTAAATAACCTATTTATGAATAGTTTAGGCAGTAAATTCACTTAGATGTAATCTGCTGTTTAATGGACTTTGTTTATGAGAAATCCTCTAATGACAATGGGCGAAGGCGTAGTCAGAGTTGCAAGACTATTTACCTCCATTGCATTTTTGAACAGCCAGTAGATTTGCCTCCGAATGATTTCCTTCAATTCTCCATATTTTGTTAGAAGCTTGACCAATACAAGCCACTTCAGCAGCATTCTTTAGTGCAACTGGTATTTGAGTTAGAGCTAAGATCATAAGTGCTAATCCTGTTCCTGGAGAATGGATGTTTGACCGGAAAGCTTTGAACCAATTTGTTTTTGGCATTTCGAAAGACCCTATATTTGATTGATTGATTGATTGATTGATTGATTGATTGATTGATTGATTGATTGATTGATTGATGAAGCAGCATCTGCTATTTCATACACATAATCAGTCTTAAACGAAGAGCCTGAAAAGTTTATCCCCTCTTGGTAATAAAAATGAAAAAACTTAAGGTAGGCTTGCCTTGAATTTTAAAGACCGGCTAATCCCCATCACCCAGCCAAGTTGAGACTAGTGAGTGTCAATTGCTTTGTAATCGGTAGATACACACTATTTATATGGTTTGGACTATGCTCTTAATAGATCAAGTTAAGTATGAAGATGATTATGTTTACCTTAAGGGCTATAATGGCATTGCTTTGTATGGCATGTACGCTCCAAAGGAAGAGGCCTGTTGTAAATATTATGAGCATTAATATTTTGATTCCCACTGCCCTTTTTGTTTTCCCTTGTCTTTATGGCTTGAGGAAAGTAGGCGCTGGTTGTTAAGGCAAAAGCGACAAGCTAGAGGCGAAAAAGCCTATTATTTGCTAGGTAATCATTTATACTATTAGTTTTTTATTGTCAGTAATAGATTGGATTGTTGATACTTCCCAAATCCTAAAAAGTTCAGCTTGTAAAAGCTCTGTTAATACTTAATCGAATTTTACAAGTAAAAAGTTCTCTTATTAAAGAGAGTAATGACTTTTCGATGGATTCAAATAATTCTATCCCTGGTCAAACTTCATAGTTATCGTCGATCCAATCTATCATTTCTTGAATGGCAATTTTTGTAGCTGCTTCTAGGTCATCTTCAGAAACATTAAAGCCTTTTTTCTGTGCTTTTCTTTCAAGGAGCAACATTACCTCATCTTCTGCATCTTGACTGTTATATGAGATCCCTTCATCATCAAGTCTTTCTTGCAGCTTTTCGGGGGAAATTAAACCCACCATTTCGTTTATGGAAGTCTTTTTCATACCCGTAAAAGCTTTTACATTGGTCATTAGAAAATCAAAGGCAAAAACTTTGTATTCATCTGGATAACCATCTCCAAGTAATGCACTTTCTTCAAACTCTTCAATGTCATCATCATCCATTCCTTGTTGTTTCCAATACTCATTCTTAGTATCCTCTGCAGCATCGGGATCTAAGATGAAAGCCTCTTGATTCTCATTGAAAAAAGTAATCTTTTGATTGTTTGTCTTACATAATTGAGCAGTATTCCAATACCGCTCAATTTTCTTCTCTACACTTTTTTCTTTTGTCACTTAATTAGTAAAAACTTTCATAAAGCATAGGTTGGTTTCAATGCCATTGAGCTGTGTTCGTTATGGAAACAAAATATCAGAAATATGCTCAACCAGATTCGGAGAGAATGTTTTTGGATGGCTGGCAAGGGCTATATGGCTGAGGCAATGCAATATAGAAAGTCTATGTAGGGATAGAAGAATGCTCCCCTCAAAAAGGATCTCATGGGATTTGCGGTACCTTGTCGCTCGTCTGCATCAAGGCTGTATTTGCCTCTAAATTCAAATTGCGTGGCCAACTCTGTCATGAAAATGATTATGATGAATCACCTTTTACTTATCAACGTGCAAAAAGTCCTCCCACTTGTATTTGCCCTATCAATAAGCGTAAACCCTGCTTTAGCATGGGGATTGGGTGATTGCCCGCATTCCAAAACAGGTTCAGATAAGGAGGTTTCTACTGAAAAAGTGGAAAAGTCCGAATCTTCTCAGGATAACTAAAAAATAGAGTCATGTTTTATGGGAATTACTCTTCTGACGATTAACCCACTTCAATCTATTGGGATTGGATTTCTAGGCATTGCTTTTACTGCAGGAACATTAATCCTGATTTTTAGGCAAGGAGCATTAAAAGTAATTAAGGCAAGTGACGGAACAATCTTTAACTCTGAAGAGGCTTGTAACTCATACGAAATCTCTCTTGCAAAACTAAAACCTTTATATGAAGGATCTGATTCTAATATAGATAAGTCCTTTGGGTTTAGAAAGGGTTTTCTTTATCTTCTTAAAACCAATGGTTTCAATGATCTTAGGATATTACTTGAATATCGAGAAGACATACAAAAACTTGCCAAATTGATTCATTATGAATAGTGCTTGACATAAGTAGAGCAAGGAATTCTCTTGATCTGATTTAAATATACTGCTTTAATATAGTCTACATTCATACTGCTTGGTTAGTTTCTAATGAGTATTAAGTAATTCAGATTTCATGAGATATACCATCACTAATAATCCTATGGCTTATGTATACATAGAGAAGTCAAGAGGTAATATCTTCGTACATAACTTCTGCAATTCCCACAGAATGTTGATGCCTTCTCATCCTTTTGTGATGGTTTGCCTAAGTTTCTAGGTGCTATTACATAGTCTTATCTTCTTGGATTAATAGAACCAAGGCTTTTTTTACAATGAAATCTAATACCAAGAATTACTTTGCTTTTGGACAAACTTGCTTAAACTTTCATCTCCCCTCCCAATAGAAGAGTTAAAACCTGTATGACTCAATATCTATAACAGAATTAATTAAATTTCAATCATTGATGATGTGTTTATTTCTCCGTCCTTGTTAAATAAAATCAGCAATTGGATTTGGGCTTGATGCTTGAATCTAAACCCTTATTTTATCTACTTTTAAGAGAGTTAATCATCGTTCTTTCATGATAGAACCTTCTTCTTTGACTCCTCTATTGACAGCAGTGTATAGAGCCCCAGGGAGAAATGCTCCAAAATTTGAAAATAAACCAAGAGTCAATAGTGGCTTCCACACATAAATCGTTGTAATTTGTATCGCAGTATAAAATGGTCTATAGTTTGATTAATGAGCTGAGCTTCTGTCAGTGCAAATAATCAAATACTCGAGGTCCTTTTAGCAAAGATATAGAATAGATAGGTTATGGGTCTGTTCATTACATCTCATCGTACACTTGATATATATGCAAAAAGAGTTCATCGCACATTTGATCTAAGATTTAGCTATGAAGAGCAACTACAATGGCTAAACTCACTCCTACAAAGCCTTTTGAAAATCAACCATGGCGTGTTTGGGCATTTGTTGTTGGGTTAAATGTCGTCGCTTGGATTGGTTGGTATTTCATGCACGATGCTCCATCAAGATGGTAAACAGCTCATACTAAGTGATTTGATTAAACGATGAACCGCCTCCTAACTAGTCAAAGATCAAAGTGGATATTTTTAATTGGATCGATATCAATCGGTGTTGGCATCAACTTCAAGAACATCAATTCTTCCCAATCGAATGTGCACTAGATGATCCTATTGATGTCAGCCTTATCGTTGAGAGGTCTAAGTGCTTGATCGGTTACCTTTTTTGAGTTAGACCTATAATTTAGAATGATCTTTGGCTAGCTATTTGTATGGATCAATCAAGCGCCTATTTTAATTATATGGAGTGAGAAAGATAAGGATTATTAGGCTGAGGGTATCTCAATGATTTATTCTATGAATCCCTTTGAATATTCTTTAATGTCAGTAAGATCATGATTAATTTGGTTTTATCAGATATAAAAAGAACGCTTTAAGTCGATATTTAGTGCAGAGAGGAAAGCTTTTTTGGAAAACAGATTAAAGCTGAAGGTCTAGAAGAAGTAAGTGGTTCTCTGGATAAGGGCTTGTCTTATTATGATAAGAATCAAATATGTGATCTAATTCAAATCATTCATTGTTTCCTTGAACTGCGAGTTAAGAAAAGAGCAAAGTAGCCAGAATTACCTAGAAAAAGAAAATTTTTGTTTTTTTGGATACTTCTAATGATTGGTCTTGCAGGAGAAATGCTCTTGTATTACGAGCATTATTTATTGCCAGAATTAAGAAGAGAAATATCCGTTGATAGTTTGTCATTTGACAAAGGGCTGGTCACTTTGTGGCCAGCCCTTTTAAAAGATGAATTACTTATTTGCTGTTTCTGTTGCAGTACTAGCTTTATTGGCTCTTCTGGCTCGTCTTGCAGGCCTTCCTGCTGTCTTCGCTT
>QCJH01000031.1 GCA_003216155.1 Prochlorococcus sp. AG-409-A19
AAAATTCAATAGATTAGATCACTTGCTTAAAATCAATGGATATTCTCACTAAAATCGATCTAGGAAAAACACTTCTTTCATTAACATTAGGAATAGGTCTTTTGGGATTTATTGCTCTAGTTTTTAGATCTATACAAATACCGATAAGTATTTATCTTGACAAAAAGAAAAAAGAAAAAGCTAAAGCTAAAGCTAAAGGTACAGGTACAGGTACAGGTACAGGTACAGGTACAGAAATAAAAAATGACAAGAAAGGTTTCTAAGAAGAATGCTAGTTGTCTTAGTAATTCAAATAAAATCCCTCCACTATAATGATGGATAAGCGTTTATTCTTTCCTGCTACTCTAAAGAACAAAAATCCAATCGCTGATGTTCTTTATAATTATATGCCCAAAAATGGCATGGTTCTAGAAATCGCTAGTGGCAGTGGAGAGCATGCCGTGGCATACCAAAAACTATTTAAAAGTGTAATATGGCAAGCTAGCGATCCGAATCCAATCCATAGGGAGAGCATCAATGCATGGATTTCATACGAAGGTCTAAAGAAAAAAATGCCAGAGCCTCTTGATATAGACGTAAATAGAAATCCATGGCCCTTATCACAAAAGGAACTTCAGAATATTACTTCAATTTTGTGCATTAATTTACTACATATTAGTCCTTGGTTAACTACGGAAACACTATTTATGGAATCTGCTAAATTGCTTGGTAACGAAAAACCATTAATAATTTATGGTCCGTTTATTCAAAATGGAAAACATATTAGCAAAAGCAACGAAGTATTCGACTTATCTTTAAAGACCAGAAATAAGTTATGGGGGCTTCGTGAAATTAATGCAATAATTAGTATTGCAAGAAAAAATGGTTTTCTTAACTGTGTAACTATTAGAATGCCAGCTAATAACTTCTCAATAATCTTCCACAAATAAAGTAAAGCCCATGAAAAATAAGAAATAATACTAATCTAAAAATCGATAAAATTGCTCTAATTTCTGGTTCGAGTCGGAGATCCCTACAATTTAAGTATAAGAAGAGACCACGATTTTTATTTTCTTCGGCCATAATATGAAAAATTCCTTAAGGGGGCTTAATTGATGCCTCAATCAAATCTAACTCGATCATTTATTTTATTTATATTAATCTGGTCAACTTGGTCCATATGGACTGCTATGGAGCCTGCTTTTAATGGTGCTCAAATTGCGCTATTACTTACACTTCTTCCCCTTTCACTACTTCTTTTGGCGTTATCATTTTTTGATAATGACGACGATGACGACACAGACGGAATGATCCAAACTATATATCGACGAGCTAAAAGTTAAAAAAAAAGCCCTCATGAAGAGGGCTTATAAATGGAAAATATCAGTTTTAACGCTGATATTTCTTTCCGCGATAGGTCAATACAACTAATTCCTTGCTAGAAGAGGTGCCATTAATTTGACTGTACTTCTGTCCACGATAGGTCAGAATCATCTGAGGTTCTCCGAGTTAGCACAAGTCCCCGTTCCTTGGCTTGCGTCGAACTGCGCCTCTCTTAATAAGAGGTGAACGTTTTAGTAGTGTTTGCTACATATCTATTATTTACCATTAAGCCTAATTTGGCAAGTCTAAGGGATTCTCAAAATAAAACGGCCTGATAACGCAAAAAAGCTCTAACGAAAGGCCTCGCTTCTTGCAATAGAAATCATTTCTAGACTTAAATAAGATGCGTTAGATATACTTAGAAAGAAATGTCTGGAATGCTTATTAACAAACTGAAATTGAGTAAAATCATGAATAATCTCAATTTTAGATGAAGCAATCCTCCTTGAGTGGTGTACTTCTGAATTAAATATATATTCGTTAGGACAAAGACTAATATCACATCCTTGATAGATTGCACTACATAAACTTATAGGAAATTTGCAAGAATCATTTGAACTAAAAACCAAAGAAATATTCTTTAATAAGATTGGGAATGGTAGCTCAATTAGTGCATGGTATGGATCATTAGAAATAAACGGGATACTTAAAGAAAAGAAAGTACCTGTTTCGAATGAATCGTATTGAGAAAGTATAGGAATATTACTAGCAAGTACCCTACAAGCAATAGAGAGACTATCTCCTTTTATTATTTTTTTATCAATTCTAGGATCAATAAAGGAAGATTTATCTACAAATGACTTTGTCGTATCACAAAACAATGTTTGGTTCTCAAAAAGTCTATTAATCAAAATTGATTGAAGTTGCTTACCTATAGGCGTAGTAGGCGGGTACAAATGGTTATCATCAAAATAAAACTCCCTTATATTTCTACGGCTAATTGGATCAACAACTAAATCATAAAGTGTAGCAAAAGGAATTTTGCGAAACTCGGTTTCCCTCATTAGTTCTCTATTTAAATATTCGCAAATATAATTTCTTTCTTCTTCAGATGATGATGATTGCCTTATTCCCCCTCCACAGTGAGGACCATTAACTAAAACTTTAAAACCTAAAGACATCAGCTCATCAATAAATTCCATATAGTTCGAAACAACATCATTGACAACCAATTCTGGTAATTTATTCTGTATGCTTGATTGTTTATAAACATGGGCTCGAAGGTCAATTTCACCAAAAGTCAATATTATATAAGTCTTAGAAGCAAGATATAGCTTAAGTCTACTTAAAATTTTTATTCGGGTGCCAGATGATGATGAATCATTATTTAAATTGTAAGCAGTACCAGAACCAACCCGTAAATGCGTTATTGAAGGATTACAACTGAAAATATCACTATGGGAATCTCCAAATGACAAAATTACTGCGCCTTTATCAGAGAAGGCTTTTAATTTAAAGCTACTTTCATTTATAGAATGCTCTAACAGATGAAATTTATGTTTAGTTTGATTGTAATCCTTTAAACAGAAAAGTTTAGATCGAGAAGTTAATTTTGCAGAATACAGCCATAAGAAAATAGGGTTGAGAGATCTATTATTAATTAAATGAAAAAGATCTTGAAAGGCTTCTGATGTCTTATCTCTCAGATCAGAATAATCATGTGACATCAAAAACGTCCTAAATATTTGATCGAGAATCTTTAATTGAAATAAGTCATTAGGGAAAAGGTTAGTAATACAAATATAAACTTCACACAAAAGAGCTTCATCATTATTCATAGCCCATGCTTTCCTATAAGCAACAAGTGCTTTTAAATAAAGCTCTTGTTTTTGGAATGCAGAGCCTAAAGCAAAATAAGAGTCATATGTTTCTTGAATACTTAGAGCCTTTGATAAAAACACTATTGCTTCTGAATAACGACCTAATTTAATAAGTGATATTCCAATTCCATGAAAGCAACTCATATCTTCTTCTAACTCAATAGCTTTCTTAAAAGCATCAATTGCTTCTAAAAACTGATTATTTTTTATCAAGGCTATTCCAAGACCATTGTATGAACTCCACTCCTTCCTTAATTCTAGTGATCTTGTGAAAATCCCTATTGCCTCTTCCAACTTATTCAATTTAGTTAATCCAAGGGCAAGTCCTCGTAATGTATTCCAATTCTCGTGCAATTCACCTGACTTTTTAAAGGCTCTAATGGAATCAGCGTATCTTTTAGAGTTATACAGAACCCATCCCAAACCATTGTATGAATTCCAAGTTTCTTTTAGCTCAATGGACTTACTAAAGGCAGCAATAGATTGGTTAAACTGGTTTGCCTTATATAATGATGAACCCAGTCCGTTATAAGAATTCCAATCTTCCTTTAATGCAATTGACTTGCGAAAAAAATGAATAGCATCTAAAAATTTATTAGTAGAAAATAATGACCAACCTAAACCTAAATATGATTGCCAATCTTCATACTCATCAATTGACTTTTTAAACGCTTCTATTGCTTCCAAAAACTGGTTATTTTTGTATAATTTCCAACCAAGGTCGGATAAGGTAAGGCTATTCTCCTCTTCAGAAGAAAGATGCTTATCGGCTGATTTAGCTTCTATTGCCTTCAATAAAAACCTTCTGCCAGTATAGTTGTTAAAACAAGGTTTTTTAGAGATATATAATTATTGATTATAAATCATCAATCAAAGTTTCTACTGGTTTATTAGTAGGAGTAGCATAAAATATCAAAAAACTACTATTACATTAATGCTTCTAATAAAAGGTTCTATAAATGTTCAAATCCAACTATTATTTTTCATAATATGAAGTTCAAGGAAAACTCCTCGATATTATGGCCTATTGTTAAGTATGTAATAATTCTAAGAAGAAAACTTCAGACTGTAGTCAAATATCATTTCCATTGCTATTAATTGAATAATCATTTTTTTCATTATGGGTGGTCAATGGAAGGTCATCTGGCCAGGTGCAATAGTTGTTGTTTTAATCTTTTTGATAATCCTAGGGATAATGGCAGGCTTGATAGATCCAAAAGTACTAATGTTTTAAATAAAATACAATTCCTGTTCTTCTTAGATTTTGGATTCAACTTTAATTAAGCCCTATTCATATAATGATAAATAATTTCTTACAGACTTTACTGGTTATCTAGAGCATAATCTTATATATTGATTAGGAGAAAAACATCTCATACCAATCCTTTTGGCTTCTTCCAGTGCTTTAAGAATCTTTGGTTCACTTTCAGATTCCTTAACCAATTCAAGCTCACCACCAATACTTTCAAAGTTATTTTTCTCTGGCAAAATAATATAATCATACGTATCAATTGGCATGTAATTATTAGATTCAATTGTTTTCACCATCAATCTATTTGCAAAATGAGCTGCATAAGTTTTGTTCGTCAAAATAGAACTATTTTGTGGTATTACGGACTTTGCCTTTTGAAAGGCAATAGATTCACCTAACAAGGGAATATATCTTGTTTTAAAATAACCAATTCTTGCATATCCGAGGAATGAAATTATTGCCAACGATATTGTAATATAATAGATCATTTTAATTGCTCTACTAGATAGTTTTTGCCAGGCATCGACTGACTCAATGCAGCCTACTATCAAAAAAGCAAGAATACCAATTGAGTAATGGTGATTTAGCTCTCGTTGTATCCCTGAAGAAGAAATTATATTGGTTAAATAAATAGGGAGAGATCCAATTAACGCAGGCAAAGCCTTTCTAGTTAATAAAGCAAAAAATGGAAGTAAAAGCCCAAGTGTGTATAGAAATATTGATTCTGGCGAGGCTTCAGTAAATACTGTCCATGGTTTTGTAAATAATGTTGTAAGTATCTCTAGCTTATTCTCACCAAGATAACCTAGCCTTAACTTTATATAGTCACCTCCAGCTGCCGAAAACTTAGCAGAAATTATCCACCATAAAGCAGATAAGGATAAAGTAATGGCCGCCTTTTTATATTGACCTTTAACTGCAGCATATATACTCAAACCAGCTCCAAATAAAACCTGGGATTTCTTCACACATAAAGTAATAAGTAAACACAAGTAATATATTGCTGACCTATCTTTAGTAGTTTCAAGAATAGCAATGATCATTATAGGTGCTGTAATTATCTCCGGATGAAAGTCACCCAAATTAACCAAAAATATATATGGGCATAAGAGTATTGCGAAAATAAATGCCGACAATAATTTCTTAGGACTATCACGATCAATTGCGAACTTACTGGCTAGGCCAGGAATTATGCCAAGTGAAATTGACTGAAGTGCAATAAGCGTATATGTAGAAGGAATGACCTTATAGATAAAAGCTATAGGAATTAATAACAAAGAAAAGTGATCTTCTAAAGGTGATATTCCTCTAAGACTACTGATCTCATTAATTCGCCCATTGGCTATTAACCAACTAAATTGTTCAAAAGTTCCCAAATCAGATGCCTGTGTACCAAGTAAAAAGTGTTGTGATCCAGCAAATATAAAAAGGACTACTGAGAAAGCCACAGAAAGCCTTATAGAAGGATTCTTCATCAAGACCCAATTCAATATCCCTATATTACCTAGCGATCTCAAAGCAACTTAATAACCATTTCTATTAGCTAGGACTATTTTATCAAGAGAGAATTTATATGCCAAGATCTTACTGAGAACATTATAAGAACCAGTAAATAAAGCACAATAAAGAGTGCTTCGTATTTCAAATATCGCCAAAAGGACATTTTATATTG
>QCJH01000032.1 GCA_003216155.1 Prochlorococcus sp. AG-409-A19
AAAGCACTTTAACCAAAGTGCTTTTACCAGTTATAAAACTTACCGGAACCCTCTCCGATGGTTTTAAACCAGCAACCGCTCTAAGATTACGGACAACTCGAACAGCTTCAATTAACTCACCAAAAGATGCCTCCAGAGAGATATCTATATCCTTTTCGCATGCTTGGGGCCATTCCCTCAATGCAAGAAAAGTATTCTCAGGCATCCCAGATAAAGCATGCCAAAGCTCTTCAGTCAAATGCGGCATTAAGGGATGAAGCATCACAAACAAATTCAAAAGTACCTTAACTAAAACTTGACGTGCAGTCTTTTGATCAAGCAAATCCTCTTCACAATGAACTGAATCAATAGTCAATCGACGTTTAATTAATTCTACATACCAATCGCAAACATCATTCCATGCAAATTCATATAAGCCCTTTGATGCTTCTCCAAGAGCATAATTTTCATATCTATCTTGAGTAATCTGAGTAACTCTCGCTAAACGAGAAAGGATCCACCGATCAGCTAACTTCAAAGATGAAGGTTCTATCTCCCCTAGTGCTTCTGGACTGGATCCATCCAGATTTATAAGAGCAAACCTTGTGACATTCCAAATCTTATTTGCAAAATTTCTTGAGGCTTCAACAGTGGCAGAAGTGTCCTTGCTCCGGTCATAATCGAGACGAATATCTTGACCTGCACCAGCAACCTCACGAACCAAGGCAAATCTCAAAGCATCCGTTCCATATCGTTCAATTAACAACAAAGGGTCAATACCATTACCTGCACTTTTACTCATCTTTCTATTCTGTTCATCTCTTACTAGTCCATGTATATAAACATTCGAAAAAGGCATAGAACCCGTAAAATGACCCGCCATCATTGTCATCCGAGCAACCCAAAAAAAGATAATGTCGAAACCTGTAACCAGTGTCGTGGTTGGATACCAACGAGCAAAATCACTACTTGCTTCATTAGGCCAATCAAGAGTAGAAAATGGCCAAAGTCCACTTGAAAACCAAGTATCTAAAACATCTTCATCTTGTTGAATAGTTGCAGACTCTCCATATTTTTCTTTAGCTTTTAAAAGAGCTTGTTCCTCAGAACGAGCAACTAAAAATGGAGTTTGATTTGTGAGCTTTCCTCCGGTTTCACTTACAACAAACCAGGCAGGTATTCTGTGTCCCCACCAAAGTTGTCTACTAATACACCAATCTCTAATTTCAACCAGCCAATCTCTATAAACCTTTTCCCAACGCTCTGGAATAAAGCGTGGTTGGCCGTTATCAAGAAAATCACGACATCTACTTGCAAGAGGTTCCATGCGTACAAACCACTGTGTTGACAGCAATGGCTCAATAGGCACCTTCCCCCTGTCTGAAAAAGGAACAGAATGATGATGCGATTCAACTTTTGCAAGTAGGCCTTCTATTTCCAATGCCTCCACAATCTCTTTACGTGCATCAAATCGATCCAGTCCCTCAAAACGGCCCGCATGATGATTCATGGTGCCGTCCTTATTCATCACCGTAATTTGAGGCAAATCATGACGTTGACCAATTGCAAAATCATTAGGGTCATGGGCAGGTGTGACCTTGACACATCCTGTGCCAAATTCAGTGTCAACATGTTCATCAGAAATAACAGGAATCTCTCTCCCTGTTAAAGGCAATAAAAGCATCTCTCCCACTAAATGCTGATAACGCCTATCTAACGGATTCACAGCAACAGCCACATCACCAAGCATCGTTTCAGGACGAGTAGTGGCAACTTCAAGATGTGTTATTTCATCAGATTTAGAAGCTCTCGCGAGGGGATAACGCAAATGCCATAAATATCCATCAACCTCCTTCATCTCCACTTCCAAATCACTGACAGCCGAACAAGATGCAGGGCACCAATTCACTAAATACTCACCTCGATAAATCAAACCTTGCTCAAACAAGCGAACAAATGCCTCTCGAACAGCAGTACTTAATCCATCATCCAAAGTAAAACGCTGCCGTTGCCAATCCACCGAATACCCCAATCGACGAAGTTGATCGACAATCTTGCCCCCACTCTGTGCTTTCCAAGCCCAAGCATGCTCTAAAAAAGCTGCACGACCTACCTCATAACGACTTAAACCTTTGTCCTTAAGCTGCTTTTCAAGAATTGTCTGTACTGCTATAGACGCATGATCAGTACCAGGCAAACAGAGAACATTCTTTCCACGTAATCGCTGAAATCTGACAACAGCATCAATTAACGCAGTATTGAAAGCATGTCCCATGTGAAGACTCCCCGTCACATTGGGAGGGGGAATAACAACGGAAAAAGGTTCACCAGGCGCAGACGGATCGGGATGAAATGCTCCTTGCTCATCCCAAGCTTTCTGCCATCGATGTTCCGTTCCCTTAGGGTCATAGGTCTTAGGCAGACCACGATGATTCAGCCAAAAATTATTTTTTTCAGCGCTCACTTCAGACACAGTCACATAGATCTATCATCAGACCATGCTCTCAAAAGACAGTTGATCTGCAAACAATCAATCAGCAATGAAGCATAAGAAAATAAGTCGAGACCACTATTGCCAAATGCACTCCATTTTAGGGAAGCTGATTTAAAAATATCTTTTTCGACAGGCTTCATATGAATAATGTCAAGAGAAAGTAGTCTTTATCTATATCGCGTTACCTGATAGTTCAGTTTTACATTGCAAAAACCATGGAACTGCAACCAGGCCCTCAACTATTTGCCAAGATCTTCGATCAAGAACAACCATTTGATCCAAACCCACTGTCTCTAAAGCAATTTGCACTTGATCATTTGTAACCATATGCCCTGGTTGCAATGACATAACAAAAGCATGTTTTTCAGCAGGATCAGCCATAAGCTTCATTTCCAGATTCTCCAAAGTACGTTCAAAGAAAATCCTCCTCATACGAGATATGAGTTGGAACCCTAAAGAGTCTGCAAACAATTGAAGGCTCTTTTGCTCCCCAGATAAACCACAGTTCAAAGCTAGCCATATCAATAACTTAGCCCAACTATCAATTGTCCATAACGGCTCAAAACTATTGCGATGCTGACGAACCAATTCAGTCAAAGCAAATTCACACATTTTTGCCTGTATGGCCAATTTTGAATCATCTTTCATAGGAGACATCTTCTCAACAAAAGGTCAAACTGGTATTAGCTCAAACGAGGTACTGAAATGTCTCTAGATCTGAATGACCCTGAACTCGAATTTTCGGATCTGGTCTATGTCTATCAAAGCTGGGTCATTGCAATGATCAATGATGAAAAACTAGAAGGAGAAGAAAAGCTCTTAACAGACGACATTACAGAAGAAGCGCTCAATGCAATGAGATTTCTACCTGGAGAAGTAACAAGTGCTATTGAAACCAGTCTTGCTCGTGTCTATGAAGTGGACCCAGATGAACTTGCAAACCTTCTTTTCCCAGAGGAAGAATAACTTCAATGAAAAGCAAGAAATTCTTTAAGTAATCCCTTCTGCAAAAGAGGTACAACCCTATTTGGATCGGTTATCTCTCCATAAACATTACTAGGAGGGTACATAGGGCAATTGATAGATTGATACAAATAGAGCTGGGGCAGTACTTTGAGTGAATTTCCTTCTCTTCCAAACGCCATAAGCCATAAACAGCTTCACTCATTAATGAATGCTGTTAAAAAAAATAATCCTGACAATGAAGCTCACCAACAAAAACCCAATGAAACCAGCGAATTTAAAGCGATGTTAAATGAATGGAGTCATGCCAGTAAGAAATTATTAAAGACTCTTGAAATGGAAAATAGTGCAATATTGAATGAATTAGAGCCAAAGCAGAATATGGCTCTGGGCGCCTTACAAGCTCATCTTCATATGGCAATGAAAGCTAAATCAGTCATAGAAAATTAATAGTATAATAAAAGAAATTAACTTTACGAAATACCTGACCTGATAATCAACTTGCCAAAATTTAGGTGCAAGGAAGTTGGCGAAAACCTGCGCCACATGCACAACTTTCACTGCCAATAGGAGAAGTAATTAAAAAACCACCTCCACTTAAATCACCATAGTAATCAAGACAAAGGCCTTGAAAAATTGCAAACTGCTCTTTTGGAGCAAATAGTGTTACCCCATCCACTCTTACTACTGGTACACCTGAGAAATCTCCTGGGCGCAGCCTGATATGGAACCAACCTTCTCCGCAAGTATCCTCAACCAAATCTAAATGCATAATCCCAGGATTCTTTCCATTAGCAGCTTGACGACCCAACTCTGCGGCTGCTCTTGGCGTAATACTGAGAATGCGATCCCTTTGCGGCATAGAAGAAAGTCATAGATATTGAAAGTTTATAACTGAGAAGCCGCAAAAACTTTCAATAGAACAGAGCTAGGTCAGGGAGTAATACAAAAAAAATTTGTTTCGTGAGGAGAAATTGAGAGAATGGGCGATCCAGGGTTCGAACCAGGGACATCCTGCTTGTAAGGCAGGCGCTCTACCGCTGAGCTAATCGCCCATACATGCAATTCTGCACTAATGATGCAGCCTAGCCACATTAACCAATAAATCCATATGGCTTCCGGTAAAGAGCATGACAGATCAACCAAACTATGGAGTATTCCTTTTGGTATAGGTTTAGCAATTTTAATGGATGTAAGAGCTGGCTTAATAGGAGGCCTAGGATTTTTCATAGGAGGACTTTGGCTGTCTCCAGATTTAGATACAAAATCAAGATCACTGAAACGTTGGGGCATCCTCCAAAAAATCTGGTTGCCCTATAGGAAATTATTGCCCCACAGAAGTTTTTTTTCGCATGCACCATTCATAGGGACTGCGCTAAGACTTAGCTACCTGATTGCATGGTTATTAATCATAATTAATATCATGAAATTCCTAGGCCTAATTCCTCCAATAGCTATCTTTGAAATAGTGCAGAAACAAATCCAAACCTACTTTCAAGAAGCATTAGCCTTATTTATTGGCATTGAAGCTAGCGCAATGCTTCATTTAATTAAAGATGGTGATCCAATCTCTAAATAATTAGCAATTAATAGCCATCAGTGGGAAGGTAACCTTAATGACTCAAATCAAGAAAAATAATGGAAGAGCCTACTGCAATGAATGCAATCTCAGAGTTAGTAGATGTTGTCGCTCAATTAAGAGATCCGAAAAATGGCTGTCCTTGGGATCTTGCACAAAATCACAACTCACTAATTCCTTTTCTAATAGAAGAAGCATATGAAGTTGTCAATGCAATCAGGCATGAACAAGACAAGGAACTAATCGAAGAATTAGGAGATCTTCTATTACAAGTAGTTCTGCACGCACAAATAGCAAAAGAAGAGCAGCGTTTCTCACTTAAAGAGATTGCACAAAGCATCAAAACAAAATTAATCAGACGACATCCGCACGTTTTTAGTAGCACAGTAGCAAAGGATATTAAGTCAGTTAAGAAACTTTGGGAATCAATAAAAAAATCAGAACAGAGCTTAGAGATATCTAAAAGTCCAATAAGTGATAATCTTCGAAGAAAAATACGTTCACAACCCGCACTCTCTGGAGCAATGCGCATCTCTAAAGAAATCTCTCAAGCAGGGTTTGAATGGCCAACAATTAATAATGTCTTTGAAAAGGTAAATGAAGAAATTGATGAGCTAAAAGAAGCAATAGAAAATAATGATAAAGAACATGCCGAACAAGAGCTAGGGGATGTGCTTTTCACCCTGGTTAATGTTGCAAGATGGTGCAAATTAGACCCAGAGGAAGGCCTGGCGAGTACTAATATTCGCTTCATAGATCGTTTTTCATATATAGAAAATTATCTCGGCGAAGAACTTTACAAAGCAT
>QCJH01000033.1 GCA_003216155.1 Prochlorococcus sp. AG-409-A19
TTCTAAATTCGATCTGCTTAAGTAGAAGAGGCCATTTCATGTTTACAGTGAACTTATATGCTCCTAACTTAATAAATGAATGAAAGCCAAGTAATACAGTGTGTCAGTAAGTTATAGTAAGAGTGGAAACAGCGGTATAGCATCGCAGAAAACTTAAAAGACTCAAAACAAAGTGATAGCCGATTTCAATAATATTTTAGCAGAGAATTTAATTGAGCAAGCACTAAAATATCATTCACAGGGAAATACTTTAGAGGCGTCAAAGTACTATCAATTTTTTCTCAGCAAAGGCTTTGTAAATCCAACAGTTCTATCTAATTATGCGATTATACTTGAACAATCAGGTCAAACTCAAAATGCAATACAATTATATCGACAATCTATAGAGTTTTTTCCAAGTAGTACAGAAGCTTATTCTAATTTGGGAAAAATCCTAAAGGAATTAGGCAAACTAGAAGAAGCAGAAGTTTATACGCGCAAAGCAATTAAGTTGAATCCTAACCTCGCAATTGCGTATTCTAATCTTGGTGGAATATTGAATGATCTTGGCAAATTAGAAGAAGCAGAAGTTTATACACTCAAAGCAATAGAGTTAAACCCTAATTTAGCAACTGCTCATTCTAATTTGGGTAATATAATGAGAGGTTTGGGCAGGACAGAAGATGCGGAGATATCTACTCACAAAGCAATTAAGTTGAATCCTAACCTTGCAATTGCCTATTCTAACCTTGGTGGAATATTGATTGATCTTGGTAAACTTAAAGAAGCAGGAATATCTACTCACAAAGCAATAGAATTGAATCCTAGCTTGTCAATTGCTTACGTTAATATAGGAAATATATTCAAAGAGTCAGGAAATTTAAAAGACGCAAAACTCCACGCGATAATAGCAATTCAATTAAATCCTATTCAAGCAGATTCTTATTTTAATTTAGGAAATATATTAAATGATCTAGGCATGCTCAAACAAGCAGAAATATCTACGCGAAAAGCAATAGAATTAAACCCTAGACTGGCAGATGCTTATTCAAACCTAGGCGGCATACTAAGTGATCTTGGTAAACTAAAAGAAGCAGAGATTTCAATCCACAAAGCAATAGAATTAAACCCTGATTTAGCAGTTGCTCATTATGTCTTATCTCTTTTAGGATCATCACCATTGCAAAATGAATTGAGCAAACATTTGTTTTCCGAGAAAATATTACACCGTCAGGATCAAAAGGCTCTTATTAATATTTATTTTGCAAGAGCAAATGTAATGCATAAAGACAATGATTTTCAGGGCAGTTCAAATAATCTTATTTTGGCAAATGATATGAAAATAAAAATGCAACCATCTAATGCCAATTACTTGCTTAAAAAATCTAAAGAGTTGCTATATGAATCCAAGCATCAAAAGATAAATTACTCCAAAGAATGTATCCAGCCTAATTGCATTTTTATTGTTGGGATGCCTAGAAGTGGCTCAACACTTTTGGAATCGATTATAGGCATGAATCCTGGTGTTTATAGTTTAGGAGAAGTCAATATTTTTGAAGAGGCATTTTTAGAATGGAAGAGTCATCAGCATGAAGCTGCTAAAAAAAACCTTGGTGAAGTCTACATTGGTAAATTGAATGATCATGCTCAAGCTTCAAAAGCAGCAACAAATAAATTTTTATATAACTATCAATATGCAGGTATAATTTTAAATCAAGTTCCTACTGCAAAAATTATCCATTGCTATAGGAATCCCTTGGACAATATTCTATCAATTTATCGAGCAAACTTTGCACACGGCAATCAATACTCATCTTCACTAATTGATTGTGCAAGGGTTTATTTAGATCAAGATGAGATTATGGCAGAGTACAAAAAACAATATGGTTCGAAAATATACAGTTTGAATTATGACTTATTAGTTAGCAAAACTGAAGCCGAAGTTAAATCTTTAATCTCTTGGTTGGGTTGGGATTGGGATGATTCATATCTAACACCGCATCTCAACACCCGTTCAGTTTCAACGGCAAGTAGCATTCAAGTACGTTCACCAATTAATCCAAATTCTGTTGAGAGTTGGAAAAACTATAGAAAAATGCTGCGACCTGCAATTGACCTCATGATTAGAATAGATAAATATTCTCACTTGCAAAATTAAAAAGAAGAGAGCCTCTTCTTTTATTCTTTATATTAGTTGATCACCCATTTCTAAACAGTTTTAAGAACTGAAAATCTTTAGGTCAACAATAAATATATCACTTCTTTGTTTGATACTTATAATCTCACACACTTTACATGCTCTTAGCAAAACTATAGACGCTTTATTTAAGTAGAAGAGCATCAGACTATATGCTTTGAATTACATTAACAGAATCGATTGCTAGAAATTAGTTGTTTGCTTAAGGTTCCTGTAGAATACCTACAAGCTGTTTTCCTTTTTTGTCTTTCTCGCGAAAAACAAGAGCAGCCAATAGGATTATATTGATTGTTTTCAATTCAACCCAATGAGCAAAGACGAAAGAAAAACCAAGAAAGGGAAAAAGAGTTGCCAAAGCAAAAGAGGAGTGATGCTTGCCTTTGGATTTACCACTCTCGGCACAAGAGTGGTCTCTGCGGTCTCCCTTATGGCAATTGCACTTACTTTTTGTGAGATCAAAAAGGAGGCAAAGGTATTTACCGCATGCGTTGAAGAGGCAAAAGAAGCTGGAAAAAGTTCAGCAGATTCTGTACGTTATTGCAATGGAGGTTAAGTAAAGAACTTTTACCTACTGATTATCTTGCTAATGCTTAACGAGAACAAATAAGTCAGGACGCTAATTCTAGAGATAATCAGCTCTGCCTAAAGATATAGGAACTCACAGGTTCCCATTCAATAGGGTTCCTTTCTTAATACATCAGGTCGGGATTTTCCCTATTTAGTCTTCGCGTAAGCTCACTAAATGTACATTTGATTTTAAAATATTAAAGACAAAAATAAATGAATGACAAATATTTGGTTCTAAATGCTACTCTTCCTTGTTTTTTCTTGACTTAGTGAAATAATATCTATGCACTAGAGGAATAGCTGCTCGCTGTCTTTCCTAATTAAATTTGTACCTGCATTTTTAGGGAGCGAGGTGTCTTTTTTATATCGTGAATCCTTAAGCTAATGACTTCTGATCTTAGTCGGAACCCTCCTACTCAGACGGGATGTTTGATCCATCCAAAGAGTCAGAGGGTGCTCTTTTTCATTGGCGATCCAAAGCCACTGGTGCGGGTTCCGAAAGTAATCAAACAACTCTGGTATTCGACTGCAGAAGGTATTCCTACATGCATAAAGAACACCAGAACGGTCGAGCTTCAAGATGCGATAGAGTCGTGGAATGAGTTACTGGTCAATGGTTGGGAGCTGGTTGAACACCAAACCAATAACAATGTTGCGTAAGTAGGGTTTATCTTAAAGCCATCATAAAGCTAGTCATTAGATCAGAATTCATTGAAATTATTTTGTTGCTTACGAATGAAAATGATTCACAAAGTAAATCTCATTCAAAAAACTTTAATTAGATGAATTTTGGAATAAAATCTAGAGCAGGTATATAAGAACTTATTTGTCTAAACAATATCATAATTGGATTCATTGAGGAAAGTAAAGACCAAGGACTGAATCAGTAGGTTGCTTTAATTGCTAAGTCTAGGAGAATCTAATCTTTTAAGAGTTCTTTTTTTAGAAATTATTAGATCAAGCATTTCCTCTCTCTTTTGAGTCATGCCTCATACAAAAGAGAGACCATCTGAAAGGATAAGTATTTCTTGATCCTATCCGGTCATTTGGGTAAAGAAAGGCATTTATGAGTTGAAAAACAAACAAATTCAATCAGTATCCCTTTAAGCAAATGTATTGCAGCATCAAACTCAACTGCCCTTTGACAACCATTTAAATGCCCAATAGCCCAACAAAGCCACTATCACCCAAGGAATTAGTACTCTTATGATCCAAAGACTAAGCAGAAGAACTAAGGCAGAGAAAGCAATCCGCTTAGTCATTGTTTTCGCATCGTCAGTCATGACTTCCCATCGAGGAATTAGAGGCATTGATTGGTAGTTCGCGGTTATTCCGTTTTAATCGATTTCTTTGCGTTCGGTCAGGTGTTAAGAAGAATGAGGTATTTCGATTCGAACCTTTGAGTCAACCATCTTCCTTTTAGACGTTAAATGTTCTGACTCCGCATTTGGGTTTAGAAAGCTGGGCGCAAGATTAAAAAAATTCCTATTTTTGAGCATCCTCAGGACATCATCCAATCTAAAGCACTTGCTTCTCATCTTCCATTGGCAATAAGGCTTGATCAGATGCTCTCCCTGTTGGATGAGGCATGACTCAAAAGTGTGCCGCACTGCTTGGCCCAGTAAATTGATATTCAAATCTGATGAAGGCAAATCTTTTGGCCAGAAAAAGGCAATAGACCTTATGGCGACATTATTTACAATTGTCCCTAATCAAGAAAAGAAATGGCGATTTTTTACTCCCTATCAGGGGCTCAAACAGCACTTAAGGAATGGGACCTTAGTCAACTCAATTCGGGCTGAACTGCAATTCGAGTTGGACGAATATTGGAAATCTTGAATGATTCAAGGTACAAAAAAACCTGCTCTAAGGCAGGTTCTCTTGGAGATCTAGAGCATGTGTTTCCTTGTTTCCACTGCTCGGAGGATCTCTACTCCTCACAGGACCACCTTACTAAGAAGATTTGGATAGTAGATAGAAGACCAGTGAAGTTAGTCAACT
>QCJH01000034.1 GCA_003216155.1 Prochlorococcus sp. AG-409-A19
CCAGAGAATCGAAAGCAAATATGGCAAAGAACAAACAAAAGGGAATAACCATTTCTTCCACTGGCTTCTAATCCATGCATGGCGCAGTTTTAACTTCAGTGGCGATGTGAAAGGCCTCAAGAGAAATCAAGCTTCAATTAATTGAGCCAATTTAGGTAAAGTGATCGTTTGATCAAAATGAAGCGCTTTTTGACGAGCAGCTTTACCTAACCGTAAACGCAAATCAGGTTTAGTCATCAATCCAATAATTGTTTTTGCAAGTATTTCTGGCCTATTATGTTCAATTAAAAGGCCCTCCACTCCATTATCAATAACCTCTTCGACAGGCATACCTTTACTACCAATTATTGCGCAACCACATGACATTGCTTCTAACAAGCTCCAACTAAGAATAAATGGATAACTAAGATATACATGAACCCAACTTAGCTGCATTACTGACAAAAAATGTTCATATGGTACTCGCCCCAAAAAATGGATTCTGTTTAAATCTAATTGACCGTCTAATTCCTCTAGCATTCTTTTTCTTAGAGGTTCTGCTGCTGGATCGCCGCCGCCATAACCAAGCTCATCTCCTCCAACAATAAGCACCCTTAAATTTTTAATTTGCGATAAAACTTCAGGAAGGGCACGCATAAATACATCAAAGCCTCTTAGTCTCTCTAAATTACGATTAATGATCGTAAGGGTTGGTATTGAACGATTTAAATTGAAATCATGACCAACCAAAGTCACATTTGAATTAGGACTAGCGACATTAGTATCAATGCCTTCATGAATTACATGTAACCGAGATCCTTGGAATTCAGAAGGAAAGCTTTTAGCTTGATGATGCGTAGGCAAGACCCAAGATTCTGCATGAGCCAAGGCAGCTCTTGTAAGAGCGTTCCTTCCCAACTGCTCAATCCTATTGCTGAGGTTAGGCAAAGGTTTATCAGGATCAAATCCATATCCACCATGCTCAGGCAAGACCCATAGTTCCGGCCATAAAATTTGCGGAACATCTGGCCACACTTCATGAATGCCCAAGGTCTCTCCCCACCCACAATGCCCCAATATTCGATCTGGCCTCCACCCTTCTCGATTAAGTGCATCACACAACCTTGCCACTGCCTCAGCTCTCCTAAGGCCTTCATGCCAAAGATGCGATCCAAAATGCACTGGGCCTTTAGGTGCAGGAGGAGCTTCATACCGAAGCAGGCGACAATTGAAAGGCAATGGGCGATCATGAGAGCCAATCGCAGTCAGATCATGCCCACGTGACTGTAGGTAAGGGGAAAGCTGACGAAACTGGCCAGGAAAGTTTTGATGGATAAGCAGCAGCCGCAAAAGCACTACGAGCAATCGTGAACCATTCTCCATGGCCACTCTTCACCAAAGACCTCGAACTAGCCAGAAATTGGCTTCAGAGTGCTTGGTCAAAAGAACCACTAGACCCACAACTACTTCATTGGGGCTTAAGTCTGGGACTAATTAAAGAAGTGGAAAGATGGGTCTTCTCTAATAAGTCAAACATAAGCGAACTAAAAAAACAGCAACTTTTTTTTAGGATTGCTCGATATAGAGGTACAAAGTGTCCACACCTTGCTATGAGCAGTCCTGAAAAATTAGAGATTGCAAATAAAGAATTTCAAGAAGGGAATAAGCAAGGTTGTGGTTGGCGGATCCGTCTAAATGGCGGTATTGGTGATCACCTGCAGGATATAGCTCTCATACATTGGTGGAATAATAGCCATAAAGTACAAATACAACTCGAGACCGAGCAGAAAAGAGTAAAGCAACTCAATTCACTGATAGAAGATGATCCACATCTAAAACTAATAGCGACAGATGCCGCTCCTGAGAATCACCCCATGACATCTCTTGGATTTGAAGGGACTTTACATTACTGCGAAGAAAATATCATCTATTCGCCTTGGCTTCAAAAAAAGTATCCAGCAAAAGCAAAAAGAGAAATACTTATTTTTTGCTGGCAATCTAATGGAGCCGACGACAAATTCTCATGTTTCAGTAGGTCTGTGCCTTTTAATAAGGTACTTAATTTCTATCGAGAAATATTAACTAAAAAGCCCAATCAAAAAATTATTGATATAACGAATTGGAGGAGATGGGAAAAAAGTTCATTAAACTCTATAGGAATCAATTTTTACGATCCCTCAAGTGGCGATGTCAAGCAATTACTTCAACTAATAAATGGCGGTGAAGTAATTAGTATAGATACAGCATTATCACATCTTTGTGCATGCATTGGACAGAATTCAATTATGCTGCTTCCATTTTTCCCAGATGAGCGATGGAAAGAGCTTCATCAAGAACATAATTGCTATGGGAAATATATCGAAATAATTCAACAAAAGAAATTTGGTTGCTGGGAATACCCCCTTGAATTTCTTCAAAATAAATTATGTCGATAAATGCTTTTTAACAACAAATTACTCATATTCTTCTTGCGCATAGACCACCAATTTTGAATTACATCTTGCAATGAATCAAGTTCGACATTTTGACTCAATAATGAGCTCGCATATCTAAGCGCCTGGTACCAATCATCAAACAAAGGTATTGGATGATTCTCTCCCAAAAGAGACGATGCTTGCCTGCAATAATCAACTACCAAAGGTATGCAACCCATCTCTAGACTTTCATACAAACGAAAAGTGTCCAGATGTCTATCGCCCTCAGGGCATAATGCAAAAATACTTTCACCAAGCTTTTGCTTATAGATTGCAATTGGCAGGCCTACACCAAAATTATTTCCTCCAAAAAAATAACCAGAAGGCAAACCTCGCAGGAACAAGGAAGTGGATAAAAACCTAGATCCACCTGGCCAAATTGTCCCCATAAAAGCCCAAGGGAATGATCTCTCGGTCGATCTTTTTAATGATTTGAGAGAAAGAAACTCTTGACGTGGTCCAATAGGGAAAGAAAACAACTTATCATATTTTCTAGTCAATCGAAAATGAGGAAAGTTTCGCCAAATAATAGTCCCAGTAGGCAACAAAGGATAAAGCTCATCAGCATCAAACCCTTCTTCATCACTTATATGGACAAGTGTAAATTCGCCAGATTGAGACAAGGCATTAATTCTTTTAATTCTAAAATGTTTTTGCTTGGCAATTTTGTCTGGATCAGGATATTTCTCCAAACACAGTAAGCCAGATTCAACTAAAAGTTTAGGATTAGTCGGTAATAATTGGTCATCAGAAAGGCCAGAAAAAGCAATTAATTCCTGAAATCTTATCTTATCCAACAATGAATAAATCCAAGCAACTTCAAATTGCTTATGAGGCTCACAACCCCAAATCACCTGTATAGGCATCGATGGATTCCCTATAAATTCTTGGATCAATTATTCACCCTCAATCAAGCTGTGAAAACTGATACCCCAATGTTCAATCTCAAGCCATGCAGCATGCGAAAGGGAAGGTTTATATATACGAAAAGTCTTAGAAATTCCAAGTGTTGCAGAGCTTTCAAGTGGAGAGATAAAGCTACAATCTAAATCCAGCCAATATCGCTTATCAATCCATTTACTAAGTTGCTTATTTGACAAAACAAAGCATCCTGCATGTGGATTTTTGGGAGTTATAAAAACCATTTCATCACTTAAAAAAGGAACTACAACAACTGGTCCTTTTTTAAGGTTTAAAGGAGACAAATCCTCTTCTCCAAGAGGACCATCAATATAGAACCTATCAACAATGCTTGGGTTTTTGGGCATCTCAAACCGTTGAGGAAGTAAGACTGTTTCTGAACCCATAACATCCTCAAACCATTTTATTTTATGAAAAAATAGCGGGTCATGAATAATTAGATCATCTTCAAAATAGCCCAATAAATCATAACCACTATCAACATGCTCTCCTAAAAACTTCTGTGCTTCAAAGCCAAGCATTTTCCCAGACTGAGGATTAGTAATTACCTCTTGAAACAAATTTGTATAAGGCTTAGCTAAATTATTTAAAACATGGTGCTCACCATCTGTGATGACGCGAACATCAATCTCATGGCCCATGACATCATCAGCTGGATATACACAACAATCTCCCATATGCAAATAAGAACGCCTCATCCCTAGTCGGCGCAAGGCCAAGAGTTGATCTTGCAGCGCTGCAATGCGAGGCGCTGCATTAGGCCTAGTGGACTGATGGTGGCCATCGCCATTTGGATCCCAGTAGTGGACAATGGCCAACAGGATCCGCATAGGTTCGCAAGGATTACGGGCAGGTTAATAGGCCAGCCCATCAAAAGGAGATGGTAATGCGATTAATGATCGTCACCAATCTGTATCCACCTCAAGAGCTTGGAGGATATGGAAGATCTCTTGCAGACTTTGCATGGGGCCTGCAACAACGAGGACACGAAATTATTGTCCTAACCTCAGATTCACAATACCTAGGGTCTAGTCAATCATTTGGACCTAATGGAGAACTAGTTTTGAGGCAATTAAAGCTTAAAGGCAGCTTTGAGAATGGAGTAAGTTT
>QCJH01000035.1 GCA_003216155.1 Prochlorococcus sp. AG-409-A19
ACTTCACCGACAAGTTCTTTGACCTATGTAGGGAATACCAGCAAGAAATACCACCTCACAAAATTGCTGAGGTCCTCAGAGATTACGCAGATAGGTTGGATGGTTAATGCGCTACTTCTTGCCTATCGCTCGTATCGTTTTCTGCCCGCTCACAATCCTATTTATTTACCTCACCGTCACTGAGCCAACAGCAGACAAGAAAAATCAAAGCATGCACATGCAACAGAAAAGCATTCTGCAAATAAAAAGTTTGGTCTAAAAGCGGCATAATTCAAATATGCAAAAACTGCTTATTTCTCTTGGGCTTGGGATTGCTACCATCGGAGTCCTTTATCCCTATCTAAAGAATTTGGGTTTAGGGCAACTCCCAGGCGACATTGTTTTTAGGGGTGAGAACTCAACCTTTTACTTCCCTATCGTGAGTTGCCTTGTTATGAGTTTGCTTGTTTCAGTCATTTTTAATTTGTTCAGCAAATAGATGACTGCATTTTCAATTATTGGAATTTGGTTATGTGTTCTATGGCTATTAGGCCATGCTGGTTTTACTTTTTGGGCTGGCGGGTTTGAACCAGGAAGTCCAACTGCAAACGTATTCGTAGCCGTAGATGCCCTTGTGTCACTAGTCTTAGCTTTTTCCATATACAAAAGAACTACTAATAGCTAGTTATGCAGTTATTAAGACCCCTGTTCAATGAAAAAAGTATTGCTATCAGGCTAAGAGCAGCCTACTTTGATAATGCAGCACTACCTGATCGCTTGGGAGTTTCCGCCAGTTAAAATGCATGGTATTCATCCTCGGACTTCCCTGACTTCAACAGCTCTGGTGCTCCTGAAGACAAGTTCGATGGCTTTGAGTTGAACTATCGAATTAGCAAAGCTATCAGCGGTAGCGGATTGATATAGCAATAGCTACTGACATAGATAAGGTCTGGGCTCATCTTGTGCCTTGGATCAAGCAATATGGCATCCAGTTTCAGTCAAATCAGCAGTATCAGATGCCACATTTGCTTCTATATGGTAGAAGGTTTCTGCTGCGGCATCTGAGGAATAAATTAATAAATGAATACTGCGTAAACGATCAGTATTCAAGGGCCTCAAAGGCAAACAGAAAACACTTTTGTATTGCTTAAAATCATGACCACTAATGAGTCACTGAACCATCCATGATTGTGATATTGGTATCAGTAGAGTTCGCCCAACGTAGCTTACTTAGTTCTTGATAATCGGCTCTGTCATAAGCCTCTAATGCTATTTCCTTAGAGGGAAATTCAATGATCACGGATAAGTGACCACCCTTACCTTCAACAGTTTTTGCATTCAAATCTTTAGCGGTAACAATTCCTCCCACGGTATCAATCCAAGAAGCAAAACCTTGGACATATTCGCCAAAACCTTCTGGATTCGTGACGGTTGTAGTTACGATCCAGTATCCCTTAGTCATATAAACCTCTTAAAAGTTGATAAACGTTCGCATGATTTCAAGCAAATATCAGAGTCAGAAGAGTCATTTTTGAGATTTCCTGACAAAGAGAACCATTTAATAACCCAAATTTTGCCTAGCGGGTGTTTTTCTAAATCCATCGGCTTGCCAATCATTACCTACTTTCAATCTTCTTATCCTTCCATCATCCCAAATCCAATAAATAGGCTCGGATTCCTTTGCTTTACGCAAATCAGCTCTATCACGCAAACTTACAGGAAGAAATTCCTTGCTTGAAGCAAAATCGCTACCTCTTACTGCTTGATTCAATACAATGCTTCCTTCTGTTCCTGAAACAGATCGATGATATGTACCTGTAGGAATCTGAAGAGCACCCATTTTTTGATTGAGATGAATCACGTGATGGGGTTCATCCCATTCAGGGTTGAGCAAGGTAAAAGTACGACTTCCGTGTAATACCAAGTTGTGATCAATCTGATGATGATGAATGTAATACTGTTCAAAGTCTTCGTCATTAGGAGGAGAGAATGCACTCCCATAATGAATTACCACATCAGACCCATTAGATCCTTTGATACCAGCATCAAAGAATGTGACTTTAGGAGTTTCTCTAAAGACATGAGTTGGTACAAAATTAAGGAATGTATTTTTCTTCTTTTTTATTTGATTCCACTTAACTTTAATTTTTATTGAATTATTTAAACTTCTCAACACAGGACAATCCTCGGTTGCTTTCTGAAGAACCTTGAATTGATCTGCTGTTAAATCAGCCGGCATGGATATTTGAAGTTCTAAAGATTCAATCTTTCGAGGACTATGAGTTGTCATCTTCTTATCAATTTCGACTCTTATCTCATCTAATTTCCATCCTTTTTCTTTCGCAGTAATTCCCATTACGGTAAGAAAACAAGACCCTAACGCTGAAGCCAATAAATCTGTAGGAGCAAAATCTTCTCCTTTGCCGGCATGGTCCAAAGGTGCATCCGTTCTAAGCTTTTGTCCAGAACGCTCATGCAGTACTTCTGTATGCAGATCTCCTAGATATCGGCAGAGAATCTTGTCTACACTTCGTAGCACTTACAAGCGAATTTAGTAGGATTAAGCTTGCATTCTTTTTCCCAAAAGTCACTCTGCTTTTCATTCGGTAACTGGTAAGAGAAATCGTGAATATAGTGAATATCTCTAAGTGGGTTAGCGACAATAGTAAAAGGAGTTCTTAATTTCATAATCCTCCTATTCGGTTACCTCCTTTCTAACACATATCTAAGAATTACATATAGGGCTTTCACGCCAGTAGTTAGGCTTTACGGTTCTCACGCACTAAGGTGTTATTAACCGAATCAGGTGATATTTACCGAATCAACTCCTTCGGTTTACAGCATTACTTCTTCTTAGAACTTGGAACAAAGTAAAGGTGTTCCCGCACAGGAAATCATGTACACATCTTTTTTCGACAACGTCTTTGCTGATTCATTTTTTTCTCCAATGAGCACTGTCTATGTTGTCTCTGATAGCCAACTAGAGGAGATCAAGCGTAAGCAGCGGAAAGAGGAACTGGACAATCTGGAGGCCGCCCGCAAGAGGTTGGAGGAGAACTATCAATCACGCATCAAAATCATTGATGAAAGGGAGCTTGAGCTTCAAGAAGAACTCAGATCGTTAACGCCAGCAGACAAAAAAAACAACCTCCCTACTGAAGAAACTGAAAAGTGCACTGTTAAGGCTTAATCCTTACGACTGAATGAATGATGGGGATCACCATGGAAATCTCTAAGGGGTCATTAGCTGGCCCCTCTTTTTTTTGATTCTTTCATTTTGGATACAAACTAGTAAACCATTCTTCTTTGCGCACTCAGAACTTAATGAATATCAATTACCCAAAAGAAAATCAAGCCATTATCAATTTCAATAGGAGCATCCTGGCTGATTATCTCCCAGGCTTCCAATTCAGTATCCGCATATTGAAAAAGATTTAGGTGATCATCTGCAAAAGTTCCAGAATCTGCAAGTAGTTGGAAATCAATCGCTTTAGACCATTTTTCTCGTCCAAAAATAATTATAGAAATTTCATTTAAGAGATTCTTCACCCCAATATCATGCAAGGTCAAAAGAGTAGCAACTCCACTGGTATTGAGGTAAGAAGTTATATGAAAATCATTAATCAGCTCTAAGGCTTCTACTAGGTTGACTCCCATAGATCAACTTAAGAGTAAGGGTTATCAGGTTGAGTATGAAAGTAACTATGTTGGCGATAAGAACTGGAAAAGCGTGGGTTTGTATTGCATAGACAATCCAAAATAAGAGCCCAGTGATGAACATCAAGAGCATCACAATTGAGACATCCTGAGCCTTTTTAGTTCTCCATGTCTTTATGACCTGAGGTATGAACGCAATAGTCGTTAGAGCTGCAGCTATAAAGCCGAAAATATCAGGTCTTATTAGTTGATCAATACCCATTTAGGAATCAAAAGCTTTGGCGCTTCCTGACTACAAAACCTTTCTTAGTAACAAGGGTTTCATCCTTGACGTCAATGCCTTTGACGATCGAAATTTCGCCTTTAAGACCAAAGGAGGCCAGATCTGATCCCATTTGCTTGATGACTTCCGACTCCACCAGATTCTCATCAATCTTTTCAGGAGTTACCCTTGCAAATAGCTTATGGGTTTTAGAAGCCACCACTTCTGTCGAATTGGTAATTTTTACGAGGATCATTGATTACAAAACATTGGGACTAATCTACGCAGCTTTTGAGGCA
>QCJH01000036.1 GCA_003216155.1 Prochlorococcus sp. AG-409-A19
TTGTCGGTATGGGCACTGCTCAATGAGGGTGCCTTTTATGTCTTTGTGTTTATCGACCTAGATCCTGTCTAGATTGTCTTTTTAGATTGCCTAGGTTGCCAGCGATCCTTTAACAGGAGGATTTCTTTATGATTGACTCTTTTATACCCTATGGTAGACACGAGATTAGTGAAGATGATATTGATAGTGTTGTAAGGGTTTTAAAGAGTGATTTTCTAACTCAGGGACCTATGGTTGAAGAGTTTGAAAAGGCTATATCTCAAACAGTAAATTCAAAGTATGCCGTAGCGGTCAATAGTGGAACAAGTGCACTTCATATTGCTTGTATTTCTTTAGGTCTTAATCAAGGGGATCACCTGTGGACAACACCTATTACCTTTGTGGCTTCTGCAAATTGTGGTCTATATTGTGGCGCAAGTGTTGATTTTGTAGACATAAATCCTCAGACAGGTTTGATGTGTATTGAGAAACTTGAACAAAAATTAAAGGAGGCAAAAATATCAGAAACTCTTCCAAAAATAGTTATTCCAGTACATCTTGCGGGAACAAGTTGTGACATGCCAAAAATATATCAACTGTCAATAAAGTATGGATTTTCAATAATCGAAGATGCCAGTCATGCAATTGGAGGATGCTGCCATAACACATCAGTTGGAAGTTGTAAGTATAGTGATATAACTATTTTCAGTCTTCATCCCGTAAAGATAATTACTAGTGGAGAAGGTGGCATAGCAACAACCAACCAAGAAGGTCTTAATGCAAGAATGAAGAGCCTTCGATTACATGGAATAATTCACGATAGAAGTTTATTTGAAAATTCTAATGTAGGGCAATGGTTTTATGAGCAAAAATATTTAGGTTATAATTATAGAATGAATGACATATTGGCTGCACTAGGGTTAAGTCAACTTAAAAAATTAGAAAAGTTTATTAAATTAAGAACAGACTTAATAGAGCAATATAAAGAATATATCAAGGATTTGCCTATTAGACTTTTAGAAGTTCCTAAGGGTGTAAAATCATCGTACCATTTGGCAATAATTAGATTAGATAATAAAAAAGACGAGTTTCATCGTCATATATTTGATAGCCTAAGGGCTAAAAATATAGGAGTTCAAGTTCATTATACTCCTGTGCATCTACAACCTTATTATAAAAAACTAGGGTTCTCTACAGGTGACTTTCCTTTGGCAGAAGAATATTCGAAAAATTCTATTTCCCTACCAATTTATCCTTCAATATCTAAAAAAGATTTTGAAAGGGTATTAAAAACATTGGATGATTTATTTAAAAATTGAATCTACATACATAAATTTAAAGGCATTCTAAATATTATATTGATTGGTTAAATACTAGAATCATAATTTAGTTATTTAAAATGATAAACCTCACCATTATAGTAAGGATGATTATCTAGAAGTCTATTATATATTTGTTTAATATTAACTTTAATGAACTAACAAAACAGTTTAAGGGGTGGAATTCTAATATAGAAGAAGAAGTTAAACGATTAGATAGAGTCATGAAAATTGAGGGTTTATAGAATGATTGAAATAAATAATCGTAAGATTTCTCAAGATTTTTCTCCTTATATAATAGCTGAATTATCTGCTAACCATAATGGCTCACTTACTAAAGCTAAGGAGTCTATTAAAGCTGCTAAATCATCCGGTGCTGATGCAATTAAAATTCAAACATATAGTCCAGAAACTATGACAATTGATTGTGAGAAAGATGAATTTATTATCAAAGGTGGGCTTTGGGAAGGATACAAACTATATGACTTATACAAAGAAGCCCATACTCCATACGACTGGCATTATGAGCTTTTCTCCTATGCTAAAGAGCTTGGTATAACAATATTTTCAACGCCCTTCGATGAAACTGCTGTAGATCTTCTTGAAGATTTAAATACTCCGGCTTATAAAATCGCATCTTTTGAACTATGTGACTTACCACTAATAAAATATGTAGCAAGTAAACAAAAGCCTATGTTTATATCTACTGGCATGGCAACAAATCAAGAAATTAGTGATGCTGTAATAACTGCCAAGGAGAATGGGTGTGAAAATCTATTGCTATTTCATTGCATAAGTGCATATCCAGCTCCAATAGAACAAGCAAATCTAAAGAATATCACTTATTTGAGAAAAGAGTTTCAAGTGGAAGTTGGTTTATCAGATCATACAATAGGTAATACTGCTGCAATTGCTTCAATAGGAATGGGTGCCTCAGCTATAGAAAAGCATTTCATTTTAAATCGAAAAGATAAAGGTCCAGATGCCGAATTTTCTATTGAACCTGATGAATTAAATGAACTAAAAAATATTACTAATAAAACATGGATGGCTTTGGGTTCTGAAGGACTAGGCAGAGCCAAAAATGAACTTGGAAGTAAAGCTTTTCGCCGATCTTTGTACTTTGTAAAAACTTTAAAAAAAGGAAAAATTATTGATAAAAATGATTTTAGAAGAATTAGACCCGGCTTTGGATTAGCTCCTAAGTATCAAGATAAAATTATTGGCAAGGAATTAAAAAAAGATGTTGAGAGAGGAGATCCTGTTTCTTGGGATGTATTTTCATAGATACTTTGGAAGTTCCAAAACTTCCAATGCTTATTGCAATTTGGGTAATTCAAGAAGATTTTCCCTTTAGTTAGTTCCAGAAAGGATCAGTCGCCAGTTTTGGTGCTAGGGAAAAGAAAGTAACTTATATGAATAAGATATTTCCTCTTCAATTCTGGTTTGATTTATTTGTCTAATTCTTCTTCTCTAGGCACCTTCTCTTGAACACTAAGTGACTCACTAAAACCTGAAGCCAGTATTCCTGTGGGTATTGCTATTGCAGCAATACCCATAAGAGAGGTTACCGATGCAATTGTTTTCCCAAGAGCTGTAATTGGAATTGAATCGCCATATCCAACAGCAGATACCGTTGTAATTGACCACCATAGACATCTTGGAATTGATCCTAATAACTCTGGTTGAATAGATGACTCGGCAAGATACATAAAGGTGCTACTAATTAGTAAGAGCAATATTGTATAAAAGGTTGAAATTTGGAGTTCTTGACTCTTTGATCGAAGAGCATAATTGAAGTGAAATATACTTTGTTTAAATTTCTTGCTTCTCCCAATCTTCAATATTCGAAGTAGGCGGATGACTCTTAAGATCTTTAACTCAGCGCGAACACCAATAAATGAAGGGACGATTGCAATTATATCTATAATAGCCATTGGCGAAATCATGTAACGTAAAACCCCTTTCAATCCTTTGCCATATTTATCTTCAAGAGGTGCTACCCATAGGCGACAGAGATATTCAATAAAAAATAAACCACCAATTATCCAATCCAATAGGTCTATTTGATCGCCAAATCGATAATCTATTGAATTCTCAGTAACCATTACTGCAAAAAATATCGAAATAAAAATAGTAATACCGCATATTTTATTGAACAAAGAAGTTCTACCACCTGGAGTCTTGTTAATTATCTGTTCATAGATTCTCAGGCGGAGTTCATTCATCACTTACGAAAGACTTGACAAAGGATTCTCTTAATTTAGGCAGATATTGCTGTGTTTTCTCCTAATCGCTTGTACATCATCACCAGGCGATTCTCTTGAGTGTCATGCGCAGCAATACTGATTAGGCGCAAAAAACCCTGCTCAAAGGCAGGTTCTCTTGGAGATCTAGAGCGCGTGTTTCCTTGTTTCCACTGCTCGGAGGATCTGAACCCGTCACAGTGGGTATCTTTACGCATAAGCCCTTTTTCATGCATGTCCGTCAATCGAACCAGAAGGAATAGACTTCTAGTGTGATTGCTTGCTAGTAATCCTTAATGGAAGAACTCAAGACTTCTAGAGATTTTTTTGCTTTAGCGTTAGAAAAGTATCAGAGCAAAAAGTATTCAGAAGCAATAGATACATTTAGGAAATCACTTGCACTTCATGAGGACTGGCAGTCCTACAAAGGTCTTGGATGGGCGCTGGGAAACACGCAGCAATACCAACCAGCAATTAAGGCATTCAATAAATCACTTGCTCTTCATGAGGACTGGCAGTCCTACCAAGGTCTTGGATTAGTGCTGTTCCAGACGCAACAACTCCAACCAGCAATTGAGGCATTCAATAAATCACTTGCTCTTCATGAAG
>QCJH01000037.1 GCA_003216155.1 Prochlorococcus sp. AG-409-A19
TACATGGCAAACTTATTACAGAGGAAATCGTGCCAATCCACATAAAAAAATTGATCCATTTTTGGGAGAGAAAAGTGGAATTGTTGTTACAAGAGATTTGATTGAGGGCATTACTAAAAATCTTTCAAGAATTCAATTTGCATTTCATCCTTCGTATTATTCAGATGAAAAAATAGACGATGAATTGCAATCTTGGAAGCATCTTATTTACATTCATATTCCAAAATGTGCTGGCACAAACTTCGAGGAACCACTCACAAGAATTCTCGAACATATTGAATTAAAGAACCAAGATAAAACTAGACATCCCAATACAGAATTAAAGCATTATCTTTGGCACGGGAATTTAGGAGAGAAATACAGGCATGATGCTTATTTAATAGAGGCATTTAAGGGCAAAGCACTTAATGACTTGCAAGGATCATTCTTTGTTAACCACCGTGGAAAGCATGGCAATTACAATCAGAATCTTCAGGAGGCGGGAATTTCTGCCAAGAAGATCTGCCTAGTAAGAGATCCCTCTCAACGCATGTATTCGCATATCAGGCATGACGGGCGTAAAGTATCGGATAAAAACATCTTGCTTAATAGCTTTATCAAGGAATTACCCAATCTTATAGACAAATATATCTATGACTATAACTTATTTGAAGGATACAAAGAGTCTCCATATTGCGATCCATTTGATTATGAAAAGTGTGAGACAATCGACTTTCTGGATATCTCCGACGATCTTGCAATCTCCAAGGTAAAGTCTTCATTCTTGAGCGCGACACTCTTGCCAAACATCGTTCAGTACAACCGACTAAATGACGATAATAACAAGGTAATAATTAAAGGGACACTTGGAGAGGAAGATTTTCAAGATATACACAAAGAATTTATTTCAAGAGGTTTCCTGAGCAGGGACAATCAAATTGATCTTGAGTTTCTCACAAAGAGAACAAAAGAGAGGTTGATCTTTCCCGAACTCATTCAAAAAGGTGTTGTCCTACATCCAATCACATTCGTATACCCAAGAAATGGTGCCGCAAAGTTGATACTCACAAAAGATTTTATTGCAGATCCTTTAGGTGCTATAAATTGTTAAAAATCAAGAAAGATGCCTTGAAATTAAGACTCGAAAAATCAAACTTTTTAATTATATAAATTGAGTTAACTAAATATAGGTTTGTATAGGAGAAATCTTGATAATTTAATCAAGCACTCAAGAAGCAATGCCGTTTGCATGACCTGTGAGCACTTCACTTATTCCTGTACCAAGCAGTGCATCACTCTTTTGACCTGTCCGATTCACCAACGTCTCATTCAACAAGGAGAGCACCTGACCAAGCGTTGTAGGCAATGGCAGAAGAAGCGAGTTCTGGAGATTGGTTGGTGTCCTGAAGTTGCTTAAAAACAGGTGTTTATCACCATTGAATATTGATCCCAGCGATCTAGAATTAAGTCAGGAGTCAGAGCACAAACGGTCTAAAAAATAAGTGCTTGACTCAAAGGGCGGGATCAAAATACCCCGCCCTTCTTAATGCCTTTTTGATGTCTGATTAGTTGCTTCTACAAAACCCATTTCCCTTGTACTCAGTACCTGATGGGCAAGAAGTGCCGCTCCCCCCAGCACGGAAAAATTGCTTGTGGTTATTGGATTTACAGAACCCATTCCCTTTGTATTGACTGCCAGAAGGACAAGCGCTCCCACTAGAACCGCCAGTAGGAAAGTATTGCTTGCCATCATTAGAACGACAAAAACCATTGCCTTTGTATTGAGCACCTGATGGACAAGCAGTGCCACTAGAACCACCCGCTCTAAAAACCTGCGAATAAACAGCGGTGCCCATCAAACTGCTAAAAAGAGGTAATGCAAGCAGGAATAAGCAATCCGAAGGAAATTCAGGATTTTCTTGGAAATGTCAATTTCAATAGAATCCCCAATAGATCAAAATATGAGTATTACGAGAGAATCTTAACTGAGTCTCCTTTCTGGGTAATGGAATTAAAACGATTAGATTGGTTTAACATATCCAAAGAATATCCTTCTCAAGTCAAAGAAGTTAGAGAATCCAATCCTTCAGTAGGAAATACCATGAAAATGGGTTTTAGAACATTATTGTTAAAAAGATAACTCAACTAAAAATATTTCCTAACATCAAAAGATGACCAAGTTGTACTTCATGAGCCTAAATAACGGCAAAAAAATTTTCTCTTGCAAGAGTTTTTGGCTTCACAGCAACAAACCCGAATCTGTAGGTAACATTATTTGCCTTATCTTTTCATGATGATATTTTTTAATTCATGAGGTTCATTACAGAGGAAATGATGCCTTGGAGAAAAACCTATTTAAGCAGCATCGTCATTGATTTGATGTTCAACCAACTCCCATCCGTTGTTCAGTAACTCATTCCAAGTCTCCACTGCATTTTCTAGTTCCATCGTTCTGGTGTTCTTCATTCGAGTTGGTATGCCTTCAGCAGTCGAATACCAAAGCTGAGTAATGACCTTTGGCATTCTCATGAGGGACTTGGGATCACGAATAAAAAACAGCACTCTCTTTCTCTCTGGGTGAATTAACCATCCCGTTGGGGTTGGTAGTGCTCTCCCAAATTCAGCAGTCATAAGCTCAATAATTCACGGCATGAAAAAAGCACACGTGCTCACTGGTAAATGCAGGCGCCCATTTGGTTAGGACCGGTTTAAGCACGAGAAATCTCCTAGTACAGAGATACTAGTCTATTTATCCTGTTCGTCAAGTGAATTGCAATTGCTGGGGATTTCAATCTCGCCCTTTGAGTCAAGCACTTTATTCAGACTGTTCATGTTCTGACTTCTTATTAAGCTTTAATCAATCTGCATTAGGAGAACATGAAGTACTACACCTGCTTTACTATGGGGATCAATTAAGGGAGGAAGATCGAATTATGACAAGAAAAAGAGAGAAAGTCTGGACTGCAATCATTGCAACTAAGCAATGGTTCACGAAACTATTCACAAGTGAAGCAGATGCTTTAGTTGATGACTTCGGCAATAATCCACCACCAGAGATAGGAACTCAACCTTACTCAGGTGACGCTAATGAAAAAGGTGACTGACGATCACCTCCCGCCAGCAAAAATTCCCTGCCCATCGTCCAAAATTGTGTGCGAGAAGAATAGATGGTAACCAATGCCTATATTAATCTAATAATTAAAATTTAGAGGATACTCACTTATATAAATAATAACCTCATATTTGTTACTTGGATAAGTCCCACTCTACATGTAATCATTTCACATCAATTTCTTCCTAGGAGTCCCTTATAAGTTTAGTTTCGTACCAACTTGAGCGAATCTTCTCCGCTTTTTGTAAGTTCCAGGATTTTCTGGCGATGTCAAAACGTTCTACTTATAGTGAAACCTAGAGAATTTAAGTCCAGTAGATCATATTTTGGTGTTGAGAAATACAAAAAAATTGATTTAAAAAAGTTGCTTTTTCTTTAATTCGAATTATTTTCTAATGCTTATTCTGTAAGCATCTTTTCTTGAACACTAATTTATTCCTGAACATTCATTAAATAAAGTACTTCTAGATCTTGTCTTGCGTCGGCAACCTTTCTTCTCAAAAAGATCAAGGTATCTCCATCCATTTGCGATTCAGCAATCATCGCTTCTGACTGTTCTATGGCATGTTCTAAATTCTTGATTTTTAGTTGTCTAATCTCCTTATCTTTCTTGCACTGTTGAAGCGTGTAGGTATCAATCATCTTCTGTCTAGATTCTTGGTGAATAGCCTTGTGATCAAAATATTTATCACGACAAAGAGAATGGCCAATCCAATTGTGGGTGCAAATATGACCATCGCATCGGAATAGTTCATTGTTTTGTTTTTGGCAGTTTTGGTGGTTGATTTTGCTTGAGTCGTTTGTATTCAGCACGAAGAACACCTAGTCGCAATGCTTCTTTCATTGTTGTTGCTCCTTCATCTAGTAATTTGTGGTAATGAATAGAGATAGTTCCTTTGAGTTGCTTGAATTCTTCACGCCATTC
>QCJH01000038.1 GCA_003216155.1 Prochlorococcus sp. AG-409-A19
AGTCAAGAGAAATAATTGCTTCCAATAAATACCTACATTGTGAAAGCAATTTCAAAAATGTTAGTCATGAAGAGTATCTTTACTTGCTTTCTAAATGTTATTTCTATTTTTCAGGCTGTTCGGGCGCTATGACTGCTGCAGGAGTTTTGTTTCATAGACCTACTCTTGTCTTCGATATACCCAAATTTATTCCTATTGCCTACCATCCATATTGTTGGTATATCAATTCTTATTTATATAAGGATGGAGTGATAGATAATAGACATAGAAAAGAGTTGGTCCAAATTTTACCTCAAAATTCGATAACTCTTGAGAAATTAGGTTATAAAACATTGGGTCTGGACAGTTTAACATTAGAGAAGTCAATGTCCATATTTGAAAAAGCATTGATATCATCAATAATTGAAGTCAAAAGTCCTTTTATATTTGATCCTAATAAGATAGATATGAATTTAGAAAATTCATATGCTTCATTTGAAATGGATCGAAGGATAATAAAAGGTAGAAAGATTGTTTTATGATCAATCCAATCAGAATGATACAAAATAAGCGTATGCTGGCACTAGTAGCTGGTACTGGAGCAGGAACTAAACATCTACATACCCTTTTAGATGATCATCCTGATTTATATGCAATACCTGGCTATCCATTAATGTACTTCTACCCTCACTTTTTCGATCTGAAGAAAAGTGGCCTTACTGGATACAAATTTGTGGCACAATTAGTCGAAAGATTACCATCAATTTATGATACTAGTTTAATGCCAGGGAGTGAGTGTCTAGACGAACTTGGCGATGGAGGAAACGAAACCTTAAAAGTTGATAAAAGCTTATTCATTTCCAAAATTCTCCAATTACTTGATGATTCAGAATTTAATTCAAGAAATATTTTACTAGCAATCCATTTAGTGCACACTTTCAATTATTTGCTAAGAGCTATGATCAGTTTCCACCAACTATTCTCTATCATATTCACCATGTACCTTATCTGAACTTTCTATTAAGTGATTTTCCAAGTCTAGAAATCATTTCTACGACTAGAAGACCTTCCAATAATATAAATAGAAGAATATATGCAAGTTATATAGCGGCAAATAAAACTAAATTAGATGATTTAGATTGTAGCTTTCTAGAGGCATTAGCACCAAGCAGTTTAGCTTATTACCATAATCAGGTTTTAAAATTTTACCAATCAAATCAAAATAAGATATATATTGTTGACTATGAAAAGCTAGTAATAGACGAATTTAAAACATTATCAGAAATCTATCAATATTTCAAATTATCTTCAATACCTAAGCCTCTGGTTAGGGCAACCTTCGCGGGAAAACCACATAAAATAAGATTTTATGAAAAAACATGGAATAAAAGCATAGGCTCAATAAGAGACAATGTCCTTTCAGAGACAAAATCTCCATTTAGCCACTTAGATACGATATACCAATCATTAGAAAAACAAGGCACATTTAATCCAGAAAATACTTTTGAGGCTGTTTTAGAGTTACTGCTTCCAACATCATATGAAAGGGAATTGGGAGCTAAATTAATCTCATCAAGCTATATTTCTACGTATATATCAAATGCACTTAAAATATTTAGGGAAGCACCTAAATGTTATAATATGCTTAATGGTTTCTATTGTTTTAAATGGTCAACACCAAAAGGATATATTTTGATCTCGTCATACATGAGATCTCTGCAAGAGAATTACTTTAGAAAAGGTTTTGTCTTTTCTAAGAATATAATCTCTTTTATTAGATTCGTTTTCTATATTATTCAGCTTCCTGTTATTTATTGCCTTTTTACATATTCGATAATAATTAGGCGTATTTATCAACTCGATCTTATTAGGCTAAGCTTAATAAGAAATTATAGATCATCCTCAAGGTTTTAGAGCATGCTATTTTAGCTAATAATGATGAGAGTTAAGTCATGATTTTATTAGTAAAAATTTTTAATCTGCAAAATCACAAGGATTGATCTTTTAGGATCTATTGTGAAATTATTTAATTCTGATTCATATCTGCCTAACTTTTTGCCCCGGTTTGTAAAACTCACTCTTACTACGTAGACATAGTGGAGTTACTATCGAAGTGTATTGATTCTCTTTCTGGGAAAAATTTGAAGAAATAAATTTCAGAATCGAACTGGAGTTTTCAAGGTGCGATAGACCACCTCCTAGCCGTGGTGACTGAAATGTTGTACTTATCTGCGATTTGTTGCCAGGACCATCCCCAGCGACGCATCTTTTAAATCGTGACGTGGCGTGATTCGCATGCCCACCAAATCGCTAGTAATGGCAGGTTTAACAGCACAATCACCCACACCATGAAACAGGTGCAGGAAGTCATTAGATTTAAAAAATGCTTTGATGTCGATGGAGTGCCAAGCACTGCGCTGTCGACCCTCTTATTTTATGCGCCGCTTAGCTTTCATTACTGCTGCCTCACTCGCTTTTGGAGTAATTCCTAACCCTGCTGCTGCTGATACTGGTTCAGTCCAAGAAAGCGGTGCATTGGAACGTTCAATTAAAGACGATGTGAGATTTAGGTGGAATATTCAAGGTCAAACCCAAGGTGCTGGTGTTCCTAACTTCGCTGGTATTGGAACCTTTAGACCGTTCTCAATCAAAGAGAACAGCTTATGGTTTTTGGACTCTCAATTGAATGCAAACTTTGGTGATTTTGATGGCTCCAGCATTGTTAATACCGATGTTGACGGAACTAGCTTGAGTACATCAACCAGAGTTGGTTATCGCTGGTTACATGATGATCGGTCTTGGATGTATGGAGTGAATGCTGGTTATGACAGTCGCAATATGAATACTGGTGATGCAGGTAATGCCACCGTTACTGACAAGCGTGATGTCACCTTCCAGCAAATTGCTTTTGGACTAGAAGCCGTTAATGACGATTGGAGTCTCAATGCTTATGCCTTGGTCCCAACTGGTGATACCGAAAAGAAATTGAATGACACCTATCAAGGAGGTGCACTCGATACTTACGGCTTGGATGTCGGCTTTGACCTCACCTATGAACTCTCATCCTCAATTGGTTACTACTACCAACAAGGTGATCTTGGAGAAGGAGATGGTTCAGGGATTAAAGGAAAACTCTCTTATGACTTGAGTAATGGGTTAACCGTTGGGGCGACTCTTTCTTATGACCCTGAGTTTGATACCCGTTTTAGTGCAAACTTTCAATATCGTTTGGGAGGAAAGAATGGCAGCATTGAAAGTCAAGAACCAGCCAAAAGGTGTAAAGGCTGTAAAAGAGGTACTAGCTGTTGTCTAAATGCACTATCTAGTACACCAGCCAACCGCAACATCAGAGTTCACGATCCAATCGACACTGGAAAGACCAATTCCTACATTCTTCATTATTAGAGCAGAGGCATCTGACCAACCGGGATGTCAGGGTGCACGATGACCTTGGAATGCCTGTGTTTGACCAGTTTCTTTAATCCCCATACCGGGGTTCGAAACTCCTCATGCAGCTTCTGGGCACCATCCGATCTCCTTCTCTAATCGTCGTTGCCACAGCGGACATCTACTGGTGAGATGTTCTCCGTGTGGAATTAATCGTTGTTGGACGTGACAGGTAAGAAGAGTTCGGCAGTGTTTGTCACAGCAATAGTTGAAGTGTTGGCAGGTTATGCAAACGCAAGCTGAACGTGACTTCTTGAGGACTCCGTGTTCAAGGTAGTCCCACTCTTCTTCTTGGTTGAACCGTTTGACTGGTAACGCTTTCTTGGTTTGACCCTTACGCATTGACCTATTCCGATAGGAGCAGGTGGAACCATCCAGTCTTCAGCCTTGAATACTGAATAAGGAGAAGCGGATGGAGCCATAAGCTATTGAGTAGTACACTCATACT
>QCJH01000039.1 GCA_003216155.1 Prochlorococcus sp. AG-409-A19
GGTAAATTCAGACCCTTAGATTTCCTTGGGACCTTATTTGCAAGTTTAACCAGATAATCATCAAGCTCTTCTTTAGTAGCTCCCAATTCGTTACCACAATCATCAAAAATGTTATTAGATAGTGAAAAGGCTAAATCCTCTTTTGAAGCAGACATTATCTCATTCATAACAGGCGAAAAGAGTAACTTTTTTGAAAGTTGAACAGCAGCAGTTTCTCCAGCTTTTTCAGGAGTCATTCCATTGCTAATAGATATGCAGAACCTCTCTGAGAAATTCTTAGTGACATCTGAGACCGCTGGTGGTAGATCTGAACTTAATGCAAATGCCACAAAAGGGCTAAGAAAAAATGTTATCGCAATGAAACAAGCAAGTAGTAAGCGGCACATAGAAATAAAGAGTATACGACTAAGGGGTGTGGTACTCATTCGGCATAAACAGCTCATTCAATTTAATAAACATCTCAGAAACGTCCAGAAAGGGCAAATAGTTTTCTTGGATTTCCAAGTTGACCGATCAGCTAAGAAGAGTAATCAAGGCCTCAAAAGGAAGAAAAATCCTTTTCTTCCACCTAAGGACACCTACCACAGGGATATTTTCACCTAAAAAACAAAATTAGTATCCCATTGAACATACTCGTAAGATCAGTTCCTGCTATTAATGGCTTCTTTTTCAAAAAATCATGCTCTACGTTCAGCACTGGAAAATCAAATCTGGCTACCACCAGAAAAGTGCAGAGAAATTCTTAGCAACTGGCGCGCCTTATCCAGGTGTTAGGTCTTTTTCTCGTTATCACTCACCAGGTTCCTTAGAAGGTTGGATTATTGTTGATGCCGATGATCCAAAAGCAATATATGAGCACGCAGCAGAATGGGCAGAGTTTCTTGATTGGGAAACAACTCCAGTACTCACTGACGAGGAAGCTGGACCTATTTGTGCAAAAATATACACCTAATTGAAGTAGTCAGTTAGATTTTGGTGAAAGTCTCTCCGCAAATTATTTTCATTCGATTTAATTTCGAATATCCATCTAAACTGTGATTAGTAATAAGGAATTGAAGAAAGAAGTTAGTAATAGGCTTCATCAATAACACCAAAGAAACAGGCAATATTTAATGTTAGAACAATGCTTTATATAAGAAGATTTTTGGCAATTAAGTTATTATTATCACCAGATGAAATACTCCAAAAGCAAACATAATAATTGAATTAAATATTGATGTCTTTTGCCAAATAATGACAGCTAGGATAAACCATCTATAGTTAGAATAATGAAGGTAGAATGTTGCTTCTTAAAAAGGCTGCAATACCATGCCTCTAACAAATCTCAATATCAGTAACTTCTCACTATCAATCACTTTATAACTATACTATAAAATCATAGTTAATAGAGTCTAGGAACTATTTGTTTCTACATAGGAATTCCTTGCTTCGACTTATTTCAACTAAATCTCCAATAAGCTCTGTACTTACTTCCCATAAACGCGCCCTTTCATTCTTATCCAAGGCCGATGAAGCTACTTTACAAAGTTGGGGATGCCCTCTTAGATTAAAACGAGGTCCATATTGTTCACCACTTTTTGCATTTAGATCAGTTGCTGCAAGTAATTGGGAGAGGGCGCCCATACTAGAGCTTTGAAAGATTGGATTCATTATTTTATAAACAATGGAGGCTTGCCAAGATCCATTTGCAGCAATAGTTGTGAGCTGCAAGTTTGTTCTAGCTAAGCCTGGATGAGCAGAAAGTGAGGCTATATCTATATTTGAATTCTTTAATCTTTGATCTAGCTCTAAAGCAAACATAACATTCGCTAGCTTGCTTTGAGAGTAGGAAGCCCAAGGATCATAGTTACACTCTCCCTGAAGATCACTCCAATTTATTTTGCCCATGTATTGAGCACCAGAAGAAACTGTCACAACTCTGGCACCAGGCTGATTAGCCATTAATGGCAATAATTTAAGAGTCAATGCCATATGACTTAGATGATTGACTGCGAATTGGAGCTCCAGACCTTGCTTGCTATATGTAAGAGGTGGAGCCATAACACCGGCATTATTGATTAAAAGATCTAACTTCTTAAATTTACGTGCTATTTGATCTGCGGCTTTATTGACTTGAACTAAATCAGCCAAATCTATTTCTAACAACTCAATCCTTCCAAAACCAGTCCTAGAAAGAAGTTCCTGACGTGCTTTTTCTGATTTGTCAATCGAACGACAACCTAAGATCACAGTTGCATTCTTTTGAAGTAAAGCCAATGCTGTATCAAACCCTAAGCCACTATTTGCTCCAGTGATCAGGGCTATGCGACCGCCTTGATCTGGTATTAGAGCAGTTGACCAAACCATTTTGTCTAACACTTAAAAAAGTAGCCTATGCGAAATCCAAGTGAATAACACACTAGATAATTAATTTTAGGCTCAAAAACTCTTAATGCAAGTTAGCTAGAGTTTTCAATTATGTTCTGCTATCATACAACAAATCTACTACAATAAAGAGTTTGCTAAAGTCTAAAAAAATCCTTCCTTGACGCTCTGGGCCTCGGTAAAGAGAATCTTTATTACTGGATGGCTTAAGCTTCCAATGTAACTCCATAAATTGACAATTAGCCTATCAAGAATGTAAGCAAAAATAAAGGTAGCGAGTATCTAGTGATGACCAAGGTTCTGATATTCATTGGTATTATTTTGGCAACCATTAGTGACTGTTTAACCTTTTAAGCGCTATGCAATCATCCATTGTTCAATAGGGAGTTTTTGCTACGGCGCAAGATGCTTTTAAATTTCTATGTCATATATTTCTTGTATAAAGCGATCTATACATAGATTCAAAAGAGTTAAAAAGTCAAAGCCTGATAGTCAAGAATACTTTTCAAATCTTAGGCCTAACCCATCTATTAACTAGATAATTGCTACTGAGATACATGCAGAATAACCTAATAGATGCAAATTATCTTCTGAGCATGTTAATTCCTATTCCGTTCTCAATCAATAGATTCATGCCATACATCAATTGTAAAGAATTAATTTTGCCGTCAATAATTAAAAGGTCTACTTCAAAGAATTATGCTCAACAACTGATTTATTAATGCTGAAAAAGCATGAATGTATCAGAAGAATTTGTTAGCTTGCCTTTGTGCGCTATTTCATTATTTAAGTTTGAATTAACAGGTAATAAAGTTTAGTTCTATAATTTTATTCTTGAGTCTTTGATAATTGATTACATCCAAACCATTGGTGTCTTGGTGGCCTTTGGTGGTGGAAAATATACGATAAACAGAAACTACTTATAGCAGGGCCCAGAAGATAGGGAGTAGATGCGAGGAGTTATAAGACCAATGCTGACCTCAACAACAACGCCATGCACAGCAAATCCAAAACCTTAGATAAAATCAA
>QCJH01000040.1 GCA_003216155.1 Prochlorococcus sp. AG-409-A19
CATTACTTGAATTTCCACTTATATCCCCATATTGGGCATCATAGTTAAATGAAGTGTTCAACGATACGGTTGGAAGATTTCTATAGCTTTTTGACATATAATCCTGAGCCTTTATTTGCTCTTCATAGCTCTTTATTAAAGGTGACCAATTTAATGCAAGGTTTAAATTGTCTCTTATTTTGACTTTACTAGGTATAACAACATTTGATATGTTTAACTTTGAGACTTTATGTGGACATATCTCTTTATAAATGGAGGTTTTTAATTTATTTCTCAAATCTTTTACTTGACTCTCTAGGGACTTTGCCTTGACTTTATAGGCCAGTAGTTCTGATTCTGCACTAATAACATCTAACTGAGAAACTTGACCTGCCAGCAACAATGACTTTGTTACTTTAAGATGTTCTTTGTAAAGATTTGAAAGAGATCTGCCGACTTCTAAATCACTTGAAAGTTTTAAATAATTTGTATAGTCTTTAGAGGCATTCAATGCTTCACTTATCTTTATTGAATCATTGTTGAATATACCAGATTGATATGAATATCTGTAATATTCCTTTAGTTTATTTGCTTGGTTATCAAAAATCTTCCATGATATTGTCAACGCTGGATTAAAGACGGCGTAATCTTGTGTGTAATCGCTGTATGTGAAATTGTTGCCGTCGGATACCTTTGACTCTATTGGTTTTCTGAAGTATGAGTTAGACAATGATAAGTTGAGCTTTGGTATAAATTCTTTGCTAAATGATTTAAATATACTATATTTTGATGAATTTAGCCATATGTTCGCTTGAATGTTTTTGTTATTTATTGCACTTTTCATTACTATATTCAACTGATTGATAATGCTACCATTGCTTCCTAGCGCCTCACAATCTTGAAACTTCTCCTTTTCGCCTTCTAGGTATGTATCCGCCAGTACACTTTGGGCTAGCAAATTAACGCTTAAGGAGGAAATGATTAGATGAGTGAGTGATTTGATAAGTATTTTGATTTTTAACTCTTTCTTCATGAATTAGGGATTTACAATTTCATCTTAAATTGCCCTTGCTTTTTGGCAACCCAAATATAAAATTAAATCCATACAGACTTGAATAATATAAAGAAATCGTTAAGGATATATCCTGCCAGTATTTCTAATTCTTCTAAGGCTCTCGTATTTATAAGGCTTCTCATGAATTCATTGTGTCTCTTGCACTGTGCATTAATGTTAAGCTTGTAAAGTAATTATTCAAATTCATATCCTCAACGATAAATTTATAAAGCTAATATTTTTTACTATGGCATCAGACATTCAAGCTTATCTTGCCAAGTTGACCTCTGGTGAAATTGCTCATCCAGGCAAAGACGCAACGCCTCAGGATATTGTTAATGGCGCTAAGGCTGCTGGTTTCAATTTTACAGTCGAAGATCTAGCTAAGCACGCGGAGGATGCTGAATTAGATTCAGCCGGAGGAGGCAGCTGCTATTTCAACATGGGAGACGTTAGCGTCTAGTACAGAACATCTAAATTCTTCCTCTTTCTAGCTAAGAATTTATAATCTTGGCTAGAATTTTTTATCTAATTAATTATTTATATAATACAAAAGATACCTTTATACTTTATTGCAAGTTAAATATTGCGTTTAATTTTTATTAATCCAAGCCTATTAGCTTTGAAATGGAACTATCTAAATTAAATATATTTATTCCTTTAAAAGGTAACTCTACTCTTCTTCATAATACCTTTTCAAAGAAAACTATTCTATTAGACCCCAATGAATATCAAAGGATAATTTCTTCAACTAGTGACTCTTTAGAAAATTTCCTGCCCTATAGCCTTTTCCAAAGATTAGCTAAAATATCTGCGATTACGACATCTTCAGCCAATCAAATTGATCAAATTAAGGCTAAGGATCATAATCATAAGCAATCTACTGATCATCTTATGATTACTGTCATGATGACAGAGGCATGTAATTTTTCCTGCCAATATTGTAATCAAGGTCTTAACAAGCAAGTTAATCATATCAGTTTAAATGTTATGGATAAAATCCATAATTATATAAACACATTAGAACCTACACCAAAGTCATTAAGTTTAACTTGGTATGGAGGAGAGCCTTTAATTAGATCCAAAGATATTATTTCTTCCTCGAGTTTTCTCAAGCGTAAAACTAATGAGTTCTCTATAAATTATTCCTCAGTGATAGTCACTAATGGATATATGCTGAATGGAAATATGGCTAATGCCCTTTTTGAAGCAGGAGTGTCAATTGCGCAAATTACTATTGACGGTTCAAAGACGGATCATGATAACTCTAGATATATTAAAGAAGGTGTTGGAACCTATGACCAAATCATGAATAATATTTCCCTAGCGTTAACACAATCAAAACTTAAAGTAGTTATACGTGTTAATGTCGATAAAAGAAATTCAGCTAGGTTAACTCACCTTATTGATGATCTTTATTCTAGGTGTATACTTCTATCTGATCAGTTCTCTATCTATCTCTCTCATGTTTATGATCCAGAATTAAATTCTTTAGATAAGCAAGAAGATGTTAAATCTTCTCTTTTGTCTCATATAGATTTTGCTCAGATTCAGTATGAAATAAATAATTATATCTTGAATCTAGGCGGAAATGTGGCAGTTGATCTTCCTAATCATGAAGGAGCTTGCATCGCTAGCCACAAATACAGTTTTGCAATAAAGCCAGATGGTTCTTTATATAAATGTTATATACCTATTGCTAATAAAAATGAATCTTTTGGATCTATAGATAATATTTCTCAATCTTATAACCATTCTAATTTTGAAAAATGGAATTCATGGTCACCTTTCGATAGTGAGAATTGTGGTAGTTGTAAGCTCATCGGTTCTTGCCGTGGAGGTTGTAGGTTCAATTATGTGTCTAATGAATATAGATCAGAACCATTTAAGTGTCCCCCAGCTAAGTATTTTACCAATGAATACTTATTTCAAAGAGCAGTTAGCAAAGGATTAGTTGAACCCAATCAATGGGATCCAATAAATTCACCTACCAATATTAAAGAACTAAGATTTAGTTAGGAAATTAGTTTATATCCCCTTATGTGTTTCATATTCTTCACCATTGAATTTCGCTCTATCTTATTTCTAGATACAGAACTTACTATTTCATCACCATAAATCAAAAAGATCGCTATAGACAATCTTATTGATCTATTCGAATCAGGTTTCAAAAATGGTGCATGATAATAGTCACCTTGATAGATAGAAAGCTCCCCCTTCTCTAAGCATATCTCTTCGTATTTATTCCAATCCTCGAGCAATATTTTGTCGCTATCTGTATATTC
>QCJH01000041.1 GCA_003216155.1 Prochlorococcus sp. AG-409-A19
GGTCAATGTTTAACGAAGGAATCATATTTTCTTTGCAAGAAATCATTAAAAGGTCTAAAAATAATCAATCAATACCTATGAATTACAGGACTTAAATAAGTTTAATTACTTAAGCAAGGGAAACCCTAATTCCTCGCGTTCAATAAGCCATGCCTCTGCAACCTGACGGGCGAGACTTCTAATTCTACCAATAATTGCAGTTCTCTCAGTAACAGATATAACCCCACGTGCCTCAAGAAGGTTAAAGACATGACTACACTTTAAAACGTAATCAAGTGCTGGAGATGAGAGTTTCTTTACAATTAAAGATTTTGCCTCTTCTTCATAGATTGTGAATAACTTTAGATGTCTTTCAGGGTCTAAGGATTCAAAATTAAATTTGCATTGACTTTTTTCAAAAGGCAACCATATATCTCCATAAGTCAAATTCTTATTCCACTTCAAGTCCCAAATATTTTCAACGTTTTGTAGATACATAGCAATTCTCTCTAGTCCATAGGTGATCTCAATTGAGACTGGTTTGCAATCAAGCCCTCCACATTGCTGAAAATAAGTAAATTGAGTGACCTCCATTCCATCAAGCCAGACCTCCCAACCAACCCCCCATGCACCAAGAGTTGGAGATTCCCAATTGTCCTCTACAAAACGAATATCATGTTCTGAGGGAGATATCCCTAATGCTTCTAAAGAGGATAAATAAATTTCTTGTATCCCAAAAGAAGAAGGCTTGATCAATACCTGATATTGAAAATAATGCTGCGCCCTATTTGGATTGTCACCATAACGACCGTCAGAGGGTCTCCTACATGGCTCAGAGTAAGCAACAGACCAAGGTTCTGGACCAATAGCTCTCAAGAAAGTATGAGGATTCATTGTCCCAGCTCCTTTCTCGGTGTCATAAGGCTGCAAAATTAAGCAACCTTGATCAGACCAAAATTGGTTTAGACAAAGAATTATGTCCTGGAAGTTCACTATTTCCATCCCCACTGAATTTTACCTTTCCCAGACCTGGAAAGAGTTGGAAATTGGTCATTTAAATAGTCACATTCTGACATGGACATAGTTTTCTTATTGCGAATCCAACCGTGTTGGAAATAGTGAGGAAAATTTTCCATTCCGTAGATTTTGGTTGGAAAATTCAAGATGGTTACAACCACTTTGTAGCGCACTCTGATGAGCCTGAGATTGAGATTAGAGGAATCCGCGCACGAAAGTGCTTAAACCTTCTCTGAGAGCATCATGCGTGGTCTGAAAAACAAGTTGAGGATACTTCTAAGCCATACCGGCAAAAAGCCTCCAACAGGAGGTATGGGAAGGTATTAGAAGATTAAAGCGATAGAAAAACCAACAATACGCAAAAAGGCTAGAGCTACCTTTTTCTCTCTTAGATATAAGAGAAGCTTATTTTAACTATCAATCTCGTAAAAATATTATATAAGTTAATTACAACTGAAACGTAGTTAGCCGAATTCCATTGAATGTAGAGGGGTTCAAATATTCACAAAACTGAACTACCTATAGAAAAACATGTCTAAAGGCAACGGCAAGTATAGGAATTGATCAAAGCAATTTCAAATTCTTAGGAAAGATATATTGATATTAGTTCACTTGAGTAATTGACAAATTACAGAGATTAATAAGATTCTAAAGAAAACAATAGATATTAGCAGAGAAAACAAAGGATAAAGCTTGAAATGTGCTAAGAATATTTTTAAGTATAGACAAAACAGTAGTAGATTATTTTTTTCATTGGTGCCCTAATACAATATATAATAACAACATGAATGACATAGAAAAAACGCCCGAAAGGAACCAAGGTAATTGAGTCATAGAAGCCTTAGGCATTTCTTCTCTAAAGACTGTTAGCAGAACTCCTCCTCCTAAAAAAGAAGTGGTAATTGCTAAAGTCAAATCCGAGATAGGATGGAGAAGATAAGCGTGAAATAAACCTAATAAGATAAAGAAGATAAATAGCAATCTGACCTTAGATCGAAAATATTTAGGATGAGACAGAGCAAGTGTACGGTCGGTAAGCATTATATGTGCGGAAATAGCTAAGGTATAGAGCAATGAATAAGCCCATCCTGTGGATACTAAGGAAGGAAGGGTATAAGCGTATAAATAATTTATAAGAGAAAAGGCTAAAATATGTAGTCTAAAATTATTTTTGGCAGCGAAATTATGAGATGAGGAAATTACATCTAAAGAGAAAAAAACAACAATTCCTAAAAGTGCTATAAAAAACAACAAGGATTCAATTAATGGAGATGGAAGAAATTGCTTCATATACAACTGGGAAGAAAGTTGGGTTCCACCTATTGCAAGTTCTGGCATTAGATGGATAAACACATATGAAATAGCAAAACCACCACCTAATGAAGACAAGGTTTTCTGAGTATGATTTGGCAACTTGGCAATCCTCCAAGAAAACCAATGAGCCAATCCTAAAATCAAAGAAAGACTGAAAGATATAAGCCACTCATTAGGTTGCATAAATTGAACTATTTTTATTATACTAAGAATACCAAGTATTCATATGATGGGCCAGAGTAAATTAAATAGATTTCTCACATCAAGGTGGGAGCTATTCACTTTAATATTGGGAAGTTTCATTAGTCTTGACTCACTTAGAAATATTGACCAATCATCTGTAAGCCATCCGTATAAAAATGAAGCGCACGAATTGTTAGGGGGATTAATAAATTTCAGGCATAACATTGACTTTCTATTCCCAATAACAGGCGGGTTATTATTAATTCTAGTAATTGGCATCCTTATAGGACTTATCAAAACAAAAGCAAAAAGAAAAGCATTAGACTTTATAGGAGTTACTTTAATATTAAGATTTACCTATCAAATGCTATGCTCAAATCTCCTTCTCTTCAATAGATTAAAGCCTAATGACGAACTTTTAATCGAAGTTATATTATTATTTCTAAGCTCAATCATTACTTTTGGGTGGATATATTGGAGAGTTGATTATAAATGCAAAGAAGGTCCAAATAAACATATAACCTTGAAGCACAATTCATA
>QCJH01000042.1 GCA_003216155.1 Prochlorococcus sp. AG-409-A19
AAAAAGGACCATGATGTTCAAATTTTGCTTTTAACCAATCTGATGTGACTAATGCCATCCCATCAACTTCACGAAAAAGTTCAGAACGACCTTGAGTCAAACTTCGCCAGATAGGTTGATCTTTGTTTTTAAGATGATGGTCAGCTTCTTCGAGATTCCACCAACTTTCTGCCCAGGCGAGAGTATTAGGGCCACATTTCAACCAGACTTGTCTTTTTAAAAGTGGTCGTTTGAGTTCCTTCACTTCTAGGGGAGCTTCTGCATTAGGCCATTGTTCTTCGGCCATTGCAATTAGTTGTACTTCAACTTCGTGTCCTGTTAGGAGGCGAAGATGACGAGTGGGACTGCCATCGCCAAGGAGCATGAGCTTCCAAGGCCCGGGTAATTCCTTCGGTCCATCTCCAGAAAGAACCGAATCGGGTGGAGCTTCCCAGACCTTGTTTGGTGCGAGTAGAAATGAAGCTGATTGGGTCAGGCGCTTGCTCCTTTTGGTTGTTGATTTTCTCTTACTGCTTCGAACGGTTTTGGTGTTCTGTAGATTTCAGGAATCGCAAATCAATAATATATGATCCAAAATGAAGTGAATGCAATTTGTATAAAGACCTCGAGCTCGTTCGACTGATTGTTTCGATAATGAGGAGAGTGATAGCTATATTTCAGTGATGGTTGTTTATCTACTTTAAGTAGAGGTAGCCTTTGAGCGACGATTTCTTAGTTTTAACCAGATGAGTAAGGCTGTTAGATCTGCTTTGCTTACCCCAGGTAAATGAGCGGCTTCTCCAATACTCCTAGGCCGCACTAAAGATAGTTTTTCTCTGGCTTCTTTCGAAAGAGTTCTGATATTTTCGTAATCCAGGTCTAGGGGTATACGTTGTTGACCGTGTTTTTTGACCTGATCAATTTGTTGCTGCTGACGTTGTAGATAACCGCTGTATTTAATATCGATCTCTGCGCCATCACGAACAGCTAAAGGGAGAGAAGAATCCATTAGGCCTAATTTGACTAGGTCATTACTATGTATTCCTTGACGCCTTAGAAGATTTCCCAGAGTAATTGATCCTTGTATCGGCGCACATGTTTGTTTCTCGATAGCATTAGCTTGCGGGTCATTTGCTTTTACTCTTTGTGTTTCTAATCGTTCTTTCTCTTTACTTAAGGCAAGCTGTTTGGCTTGGAATAGCTTCCATCGGCGCTCATCAATAAGGCCTAATTGATAGCCAATTGGTGTAAGACGACGATCAGCATTATCACCTCTAAGAATAAGCCTGTACTCACTTCGGCTAGTAAGTACTCGGTAGGGCTCTTTAAGATCTTGACAAATAAGATCATCAATCATTGTTCCGATGTAACTGCTTTCACGTGAGAAGAAAACTGGCTCTTTGTTAAGGATTAGATGAGCCGCATTGAGACCGGCTACCAGCCCTTGGGCCGCTGCTTCTTCATAACCTGTGGTGCCGTTTAATTGGCCTGCAGTGAAAAGACCGGATATTCGTTTGGTTTCTAAAGAACGTGATAGTTGTGTGGCTGGCAAATAGTCATAGTCAACTGCATACGCAGGCCTGAGCATTATGCATTTTTCTAGTCCTGGGAGGGTTCTTAGTAATTCAAGTTGTAGGTTTTCTGGTAAGCCTGTAGAGAAACCTTGTACATATATTTCGGGTGTATCAAGGCCTTCTGGCTCCAGAAAGATTTGATGAGAGTTTTTGTCTGCAAAACGTACAATCTTGTCTTCAATTGATGGACAGTATCTTGGACCTTTGCTATCGAGAAATCCACCATAGATAGGTGAGAGATGGAGATTCTCTTTGATTAGCTTATGGGTTTCTTGAGTTGTTCTAGTGATATGACAACTCATTTGTTTTCCACTAATCCATGCAACAGGGTCAAATGAGAAGAAGCGATCGAAGGCGTCGCTGGGTTGTTCTTCTAGTTTGTCTAAACAAATACTTCGCTTATCAATTCTTGCAGGGGTACCAGTTTTTAGCCGATTCATTTGGAACCCTAGTTTTTTCAGGTCTTCAGTTAGGCCTTCGGCAGCTTGTTCACCAGCTCTGCCTGCTGGCATTGATTTACTACCAACCCAAATTTGACCTCCAAGAAAGGTGCCAGTAGTGAGAATGATTGCTTTGGCTTTATAAAAGCTACCGAAATAGGTTCTCAGACCAATTATTTGAGCCGTCTTTCCATGTATTGGCTCAAAAGAGTCATAATTAAGACCGTTCACTGTTCCTTCGACTTCTAACCCTGTAACCATGGCTTCCCGAATAGCCAGGTTAGGAGTGTTTTGGAGAAGCTTTTGCATTTTTTTTGCATATAGCCTTTTGTCGGTTTGAGCTCGGAGTGCCCAAACCGCAGGTCCGCGACTGGCGTTGAGCATTCGCTTTTGTATCGAGCTTTCGTCTGCTATGCGCCCTATGACTCCTCCTAGAGCATCAACTTCATGTACTAGTTGACTTTTTGCAGGCCCTCCTACTGCTGGGTTACATGGCTGCCAAGCAATTCTGTCGATATTTAGGGTGAATAAAGCAGTGTGCATTCCGAGCCGTGCAGATGCTAATGCTGCTTCACACCCTGCATGACCACCTCCAACGACGATTACATCGAAAGTTTCAGTTGGGTTTCTGAAAGATTTCATTTATTCATTATTGATACCCATAGTGGGCATTGATTTAAGCAGCTAGATTACGGAATCTTGTGAATTGTGGCTCAAATAAAAGCTTCACGGTCCCTACGGGGCCGTTTCGGTGTTTTGTCACTATTAATTCTGTGATACCACGATCAGGAGTTTCGGGGTTGTAGTACTCGTCTCGATAGATCATTAGGACTAGATCTGCATCTTGTTCAATTGAACCTGATTCACGAAGATCACTAAGCATGGGTCGTTTATTAGTTCGTGATTCAACGCCACGGCTCAATTGAGAAAGAGCTACAACTGGCACTTTCATTTCTCTAGCCAGACCTTTTAGCCCACGTGTGATTCTTGAAAGTTCCTGGACTCGATTATCTGGAGTTG
>QCJH01000043.1 GCA_003216155.1 Prochlorococcus sp. AG-409-A19
GCTCTTTTTTACAACGTAAAGGCAGCTGCTCGCAAATTCAAATTTAAATCCCTATAGTTCATTGCTTCACCAAACCAATTCCTAGAATTCGACCATGTTCCGAAAAGATGAAAAGAAGGCATTAACTCGCCTAGCACTACTTTCAATAGGTTGGCCTGCAGGCCTCGATCGTTTTTATGATGGGAAATCTCGTGATGGTATTTTTTCTATTATCGGTTGGGCACTGGTATTCGGTGGCCTTATGTATCTTTCTCCTTGTCATGGATATGACTTGATAATAGAGGGGAGAAGCTAATATCAAACAAGTCCAGGAAGTCAGTTACCAAAGGGTTCAAAGCTTAAAACAAATCGGATTTGAGATTGCTATGATAGGTGTACTAAATTAAATATAGAATAATTAAATATCTTTATCCCAATCCTATCCAAGAAGAAATAAATGCTGGGATTGGGACCTTAGAAATAATTGATGACAATAGAGCCATGTCAAATTCATGTACAGCAGGGACAGTCCTATCCAAGGAAAAAATCAGTAAATAAGGGATATTCATGGCTATCTGCCAGCGCCACTTGTAAGTAAGAATACTCCAAGCCTTTTTTACAAGGGCTTTCTGACGGTCAGAAAAGGTTTCCCACTTGTTCATGCCAAATGACTTTAACCGTTGAAGTAGACCTGATTCTGAGAAACTGCCTTGAGAATCCATTGAGAAAGTAAAACTAGGCAGCCTTTATAGCGCATCGTGTTCACTAACCACAGCTAAAAGCATTTAGGAGTTTAGAAAAAGAGAATCAATACAAGCCGAACATTATTACAATCTATATAAATAAAGCTTATAATGAGAGTTAGTAATTTAAATACTTTTCAAAAGTCTGTGCCAATATTTATTTTGTAAGCATGTTCGTTACTAGGCTCCTTTATTGAACTATAGAAATTCTCATAATTTATAGATGTATACCATCCTGATAACTTTGAAGGATAGAACTTCAAAGTAGTCACCAATGAATTACTGGGAAATAGCTCTGAAGAGAAAGTATTAGAAAATATATTATCTATTCCTAAAGAAATCTGATCATTAATAGACCAATTCAACTCTGACCTAAGAAGAGTACCTGTCATGATATTTCCGCAATTATTATCCTTAAAACAATCGATACCTCCGCCCAACCATTCAAACAATGGACCTGAGGATACCCTAAAGGCAAGACTAGCGGTATCAATAAACTTATAAGAGAAACCGAATGAAGATTTAATGCTGTTGATACCAACTTTATTTAGCGCGTTATAGTCATAATCCTTGGATAGATAAGTAGACCATCTACTTGATAGTATTCGATCATATCTAATTTTAGTAGTGGCTCTTTTAACCCCGGTAGATTCGTGGCCATTACTATCTAACAATGATTCGTAATCATAACTTGCTGCAAAATCTAACTCCTTAAACTGATCTTTAAAATGAGTCATCCCCTGTATAGAATAACCCTTTGAACCTATACTCCCAGTATTAGACCCATCAATCCCTAATTCAAAACTACTATTCCAGTTATTATTTACATTGGTAGGTAATAAATGACTATTATCTAACACTAGTTTACCCAATTGAGGATGTATAATGACACTTGATTGCTCGGTACTTTCTTCCTTCACTAATATTCCTGTTATTGAATCTCCATTCTGAAGATATAATTTAATTTCTTCTGCTAAAAGAGCAATTGACTTTATATGGACACCGGTCATTGCTAATAGCCCAAGAATAATTCTGGTGGTAGTTCTCAACGGACTGCTTGTAATTTAACCAAAGATGCTGCATAAACTATTTTAAGCAAGGCCTATGGAAACTCTTAATAGGATTATTCTTTTACTTAGAAGACCTTATCAATACTATTTAGTTGTATTCTCCTGGGATATCATTCTTTCTAACAGTTACATCACCGACCTTTTTGCCTGAAAATCGAAGAAGCTCATCTCCAGATACTTCATACCCAAGTTCTTGAGCTATTTGCGCAACGTCATCAGCAGTTGAAGCAGAAACTACTTTTACCTTCAAGGCAGGATCTGCTTGCATCTTGTGAAGGAAAGCCTTCAGCTGGTCTAAAGCCATACAGAAAAATCATCTCAATCAAGTACTATTATAATATTAAACTGAAAAACAGATTTTTATCTTATTAAGGAAAATAATAGTTAG
>QCJH01000044.1 GCA_003216155.1 Prochlorococcus sp. AG-409-A19
CTCGCAGCTCAGATATATGTCCTTATGGAATTACATTTGAGAAGTTTGACCCTCATGATGATGAAGCCCTTAAACTCGCAATCAATGCCTCTTACCGGCAAGTCTATGGAAATTTCTATGCAATGGAAAGTGAGCGCCCGATTGAGCTAGAGAGAAGATTGAGAAATGGAGATCTAACTATTCGTGAATTTGTTAGAGGACTTGCTAAATCTGACTTTTACAAGAAGCATTATCTATATGCAGTAAACCAACAAAGATTTATAGAATTAAGCTTTAAACATCTACTAGGAAGGCCACTTAATAATCAATCAGAACTAATAAAGCATATAGCAATAATGAATGATTTTGGCTTCGAGATACATATCGACAGTTTAGTGGACTCTGCTGAATATGATGAGATTTTTGGCTGTAATACAGTACCTTATCTAAGATGCTGGGATTCACCATGTGGGGCATCAACATCAAGCTTCAATAGAAGCGCTACATTAACTAGAGCCTTTGCAATAAGTGATAATGCTATTCATTCAAGGATGACTAAAGAAGAGGCTTCTGGAGGGACTAGTCAACTCCTCAATAGCTTGGCACTTGGTATTGAAGAAACGATCAAAATACCTCAACACGCTCTCAAAGGAACAGTTGGTATTAAGCTAAGAACATCAACATCCGCAAAAGGAGTTCAGACAGAGAAAGATCCCATTTAAGCCCCTTGATCAGCCTGAAAAGATAAGGCGTGAACAAACCACAAGAGACTTGAGCTCTCTCAAAAGGCAAAAGCCCTAAACATCAAAATTCAAACTCTTTTATTCATGTCTCTTCTTCGCCCACCATCTGATGAAATGCCTGGCGATCAGTCCTCTGAGACTCCATCTGGGAAAAAAGTACCTATGGCCATGTCTATGATGGTGGATTCAATGGTTCGTATGATTCAAAAAGCTAGTTATAATCAATCAGATAATGATAAGAAAGACTCGCAAAAGCACCTCGATGAAAATTGAGCAATTTATTGCTCAGAGTGCTGGGAAATGGAGATCTATGCGCAGTAGTCATAGTCTAGCCTTCCAACATTTTGAAGAAATTATTAGCACCATCCAAATTACAATAATTCCAAACAAAGATGAGCAAGTCCTAGAGCTTCTAAAAGCTAATCTAGATATTAATTTAGATCCTATTTCCCCATTTAAAATGAGCTGGGAAGCATCAAGCGACTGGGAAGAAGTTGATGATTCAAGCATGAGTTCAGGTTCTAGCATATTAATTCCCCTTCCGACATCTGAAGACAAAGGCCTTATCCTAAGAAGTATGGGTTATACAGAATCAACAAAAGCTCGATCATCATATCAAATTCTACTTGATGGGACATTAATTTTATCCACACAATATGAACAATCTATTGCCGAAGAAAGAATCTGGTTTGTCTCTACGAATGTCAGGTGCCGTTCATCTATAGTAAAAACATCAAATGGAATTGGGGTTTTACAAACATCATTCGCTTCTGAAGTTCGACTAACTAATTAAGCCAATAGATACAACCTTATATATTTTAATATGGGAAAAGATTCAATTATACATTTTGCCAAACTACTGGCTGGACATTTCAGTAATAAAGAACAAGCGCAAAGTGAGCCTAGAAACTTCGCTCATATTAATATTTACTTTCGCCCATTACCCTGGGGATTACTTAATGGACCTGGGTTCTACTCTGAGCAAAGCTATGACTATGCACCATGGTCACCATATCGGCAAGCAATACATAAAATAGTAAAAAGAAACGATTTTTTCTTGATAGAAAATTTTTCAATTCATAATCAAGAGCGTTTTGCAGGGTCAGGCTTTAAGGCAGACCTCCTGGAAAAGCTGAATATAAAAAATCTTCAAAAAAGAAATGGATGCAGCATGATATTTAGAGAAACACATAATTCATCCTATGCAGGTAATATTGAGCCTGGTTGCAAATGCCTAATTAATAGGCAAGGGCAAAAGAGCTATCTCAATAGCGTAGTCGAGTTAGGCAAAGATAAATTTATCAGTCTTGATAGAGGCTTAGAC